>NZ_JBTLRH010000003.1:0-500061 GCF_054482655.1 Aliiroseovarius sp. CAU 1755
CAGAACGCGGCCATGTTCGAAGAAACCACAGCCGCCAGCCACGCGCTGACCCGCGAGGCCGAGGCGCTGACCTCGACCATGGCGCGGTTTGAAACCGGCGTTGCGCGTGCCGACCCGGCGCGGGTCCTGACCGGCGCGCCCTTCGGCGGATCGGCGCAAGACCCTGCGCCAGACCGCGCCACCGCGCCCAACCCACCACCCGTGGCGCATTCCGGCGCCGCCCTCGCCATCGCCCCGACCACCACGCCGCCCGACACCCAGACCGACCCGGAACACCAAAACCTCGAGGCGTGGGAAGAGTTTTGACCACAATCAAATCGGGAACTTATGATGCAAGAAAAAACCCGTGTGCTGATCGTTGATGACAGTGCTTCGATGCGCGCCCTCATCCGACAGGTGTTGCAAGACGCGGCAGATATTGCCGTTGTTGGCCAAGCCGCCTCTGCGCAAGAAGCGCGCGACCTGATAAAGAAACACAACCCGGATGTTCTGACATTGGATGTCGAAATGCCGGGCATGGACGGCATCGCGTTCTTGGAAAAGCTGATGAGACTACGTCCCATGCCTGTCGTCATGCTTTCATCCTTCACACCGGCAAACAGTGATCTTGCACTGGCTGCCTTGTCGATGGGCGCGGTCGATTGTGTTGAAAAGCCCGCCTTTGCAGATTTGGGACGATTCCGTCGCCGTCTTGCACAGGCAATTCGTCTGGCAGCCACGGTTGCACCACACTCTGCCGCTGGACGCACGCTTACACAGCTTTCCGGTGTCCAAGAGGGCAAATGGAATGGAAGCGCGGTCTTGATCGGCGCATCAACGGGCGGGGTTGATGCGCTGGAAACCGTGCTCTCTGGTTTTCCCGCGATGTGTCCGCCCACCTTGATCGTCCAACACATGCCGGCACTGTTCTTAGAGAGGTTTGCCGACCGTCTGAACGAACATGTGCTGCCACATGTGAGCATTGCACAGCACGGTCAGAGTGTTGGCTGCGGTGAAGTGATCCTGGCACCCGGAGAAAACACCCACCTGATGCTCAGGCCAGGGCGAAGCTTCGTCGTCGACCTCGTGCAGGGTCCAACGCAGAACGGTCACCGACCGTCCGTAGATGCTCTGATGCGCAGCGCAGTTCCTGTCGCCTCGCGCGTTGTCGGGGTCGTGTTGACGGGAATGGGGCGCGACGGTGCGCAAGGCATGGCGCAACTGCGCGCGCAGGGTGCGAAATGCGCCGCGCAGAATGAAGCAAGCTCTGTCGTGTTTGGGATGCCCCGCGCCGCGATCGCCCAAGACGGCGTTGATCGTGTTTTGCCTCTGTCTGAAATTGCCAGATGGGTTCTCCGTGCCACCTTCGATCCCCAAACGACACAGGCTTTTTCATGAACCAGATTAGTTTTCCGCACGCGCGGTTGCAAAAGACCTATATCTGCCAAGGTGAGTTTGCGATCCTGAAGCAGCGTGACAGCTGTATTTCAACCCTGCTCGGATCTTGTGTGTCGGCCTGCATTTGGGATCCGCAGGAAATGGTAGGAGGGATGAACCATGTGCTTTTCGTCGGCGGCTATAGTGACGCCGAGGAGCATTTTGGCTATGGCGTGAATGGTATGGAGCTTTTGATAAATGGCCTGCTAAAAGCCGGCGCGCGGCGTCAAAATATGCGCGCAAAGGTCTTTGGAGGCGCGCAAATGTTTGACGGGCTATCAGATGCAGGGTCGCGAAATGGCGAGTTCGTTCTAGATTTCTTGTCGCGTGAAAGCATCGCCTATGTTGGCGGGGATATTGGTGGCGTGAAAGCACGTCAGGTCGAATTCCACCCAGCGACAGGGCGTGCGCGCCAGAAACTGATTAATGATCGGGTGTGTGCCGCCCCAGTATTGCAAGATACTGGCACAGGGATCGAGCTTTTCTAAGGGTATCAACCAGCGACCGGTGAAGAAGCGCCTTCGGGCAAGTGGATTTCGGGCTATCCTACACCTGCATCAAAACAGATCCACCTCGCCAGATTTGTTTGCGTTATTGTGTGTTTGGCCAGAGGGAAACAGCCGAGCTTTTAAGCTGGCGAGTTTCAAAGCATCAGCAAGATCCTTGTGCTGCAGTGCGTGTTCTTCCGTGCTGCTGTCGAGTCGGTCGATGAACGCGGCCAGATCGCAAAGCGTCTGTTCCATCCGGTCAATAACCTGCAGCAAATGCATTTCGGTCGGTAGACCAACTGGGGGTGTCACTACTAACAGATCGCTCAACCCGTCCTGAATGACGTGGCAATCCGCATTCAGCTGATCCAACTCGATCTTGAACCGTTGAAGGGTGGTCGCATTCGACGGGTCGCCGACGCGCGCCAGATCGTCAAAGCCGGTGGGGTCATCCATAGCGTTATAGTCGCCCGACAATCGCTTCGACGGCTTTTCTGAGGTCGTCAGGTTCGAAGGGTTTCTTCACAAAGTTGTTCATGCCCAGCCGTTTGCCATGTTCGATGATTTGCCGGTCAGCCTTGCCCGTTATCAACAAGAAACCAACACCCTTGGTTTTAGGGGCGCTGCGTAACGCATGCAGGAGCTGCAACCCGTTCATGCCAGGCATATTCATGTCGCTGATGACCAAATGAACGGGCCATGTAGCAATTTTTTGCAGCGCGCTGGTGCCATCGACTGCGGTTTCAACCTGGCGAATGCCGAAACCTTCCAGGGCTTGTGTAATCAAGCCACGACTTGTTGACATGTCATCTACGACGATTGTTCTGAGTTGGTCTCGGAGAGCCATTGAAGTCCCTTCTCATTCGGGGGTGGCGGAGGCTACGTGTCGATAGGTGGTCGTGCCGCTGGTGTGAAACGCCAAGACAGCGGGTTCAGAAAGGCGTTCGGAATGCCCAAGGATCAAGTGCCCATCATCGGTCAAAATCTTTGTGAACCGTTCCCAGAGTTGGTCTTGCGTGTCCTGGTCGAAATAGATCACAACATTGCGGCAGAAAATCACGTCGAATTTCCCAGTCATGGGCCAAGGAGAAAGCAGGTTGAGTTCGCGATAGCTAATCAGATCACGAACTGATTTCGATGCGCGCCAAGACACGCCATCTTGGCCTGTAACCTGATCGAAGAATCGATCTCGGTTTTGGGGAGGCAAGCCGGTGATCATCCGGTCGGGATACGTGCCTGAAGCGGCGAATCGGATCACGTTTGGGTCGATGTCCGTGGCCAGAATTTTCACATCTCCATTGGGGCGCACCACCCCATGGTCGATCAAGGTCATTGCAATCGACAATGGTTCTTGACCGTTTGAACAACCGGCCGACCAAATGCGAACGCGATCCCCGCGTTCCTGTTTGGCGACCAGCGCGGGGCCGATATCCTCTGCGAGCGCCGAGAAGTGGTTGGGTTCGCGAAAGAAGCTTGAGACATTTGTTGTCAGCACCGATATGAACTCACCCCGTTCGGTCGCGTCCGTCGCGTCGGAAACAAGGGCCAGATAGTCCTCAAAACTGCTAAGCCCAAGCCGGCGCAGGCGTGTGGTCAGGCGCGTCTGAAGCATAGCAAACTTCTGGGGCTCGATCGAAAGACCCGCTTCCTGGCGCGCAATGTCGGCCAGCTTCCGAAACGTTTCGGTCTGCTGATGCGCCAAGGGTGTCCGTGTCAGCGGATTTCGGGAAGCGCTAATGCTCATGCGGCCTCCTCACTCATCGTTGGTAACACGCTGTCCAGATCAAGAATGCGGATCATGCGGTCTTCGAAAATGGTGAGGGCAGAGACGAATTGGTTTTCCGCATCCGCCTGCATGTCTGGTGGGGGTTGAAGGTCATCAGCAGCCACCGACAAGATGTCAGAGACGGCGTCAACCAGCAGTCCCAGTGTCTTGTCGCCGATGGCAACGACGATGATGACATTGCGGGCAAGTTCGGCGGAACGATCCATTCCAAGGCGAAGCGATAGGTCCAGAATTGGCAGGACGGTGCCGCGCAGGTTGATGACACCAAGCACATAGGACGGTGATCTTGGCAGAGGCGTGGCCTTGCTGGCGCTGCGTATTTCACGCACACTCATGATGTCGACGGAGTAGTCTTGATCCCCAACAATAAACGACAGAAGTTCGGTCTCTTTCTCGGCCTGCGCTGCGCAAAGGGCTTGGTCAGTTTTATCCATTGCATGCTCCTACTTCGTGCTGTTCCAGGGATGGTGGCCGTGTTCTCCATTCTGAATTTGCTATTAAATCAATGGGATCAAGGATCAGGGCGATTTGCCCGTCGCCAAGTATCGTTGCTGCCGCAATGCCGGGAATGCGGCCATAACTGTCTTGCAGTCCTTTGATGACGACCTGTCTTTGGTCTTCGATCGCGTCGACGATGATCGCGGCTTTCGAGCCGTCTTCGGTCGCAACCAGAAGCATCACGCAGCCAATATAGCTTTGAAGAGGGGCACGGTAGCCAAGTTCCGCGCCAAGATCCAACATCGCCACAAAGCTGTCACGGATGCAGATCACATTCGTCTCGGGACCAAAGACGCGTATATCGTTGGCGGACAGCGTTTGGGTTTCCAAAATCGCATTCAGGGGAACCAACAAAGTCTGATCCGCGACGCGCACGACCATTCCGTCCAGGACAGCCAATGTCAGCGGTAATGAGATCGAGAAAGTGGTGCCCATTCCCGGTGTCGATGCGATTGATATCCGCCCCCCCAGCGCTTGAATTGCGCTGCGCACCACGTCCATGCCGACGCCGCGGCCAGACAGGTTGGACACTTCGGTCGCAGTCGAGAACCCCGGCAAGAACAGAAGGTTGTCAATCTCGGAATCGGTCAGGTCGGCGTCTTTCGGAACCAGACCTTTGCTGATCGCGATGCTTTGAACTTTTGGCCGGTTGATACCGTTACCGTCATCGCGAACCTCAATCACCACCCGGCCGGAACGGTGCGCGGCGGTAAGCTCTATCGTCCCTTCAGCCGGTTTACCTGCAGCAACACGGTCCGCATCGGTTTCAAGCCCATGATCAACGGCGTTGCGGATCATGTGTGTCAGCGGGTCGGCAAGACGTTCGATGACGGTTTTGTCGACTTCGGTATTTTCGCCATCGGTTCGCAAGCGCACGGATTTTCCGATATCGCGAGACGCTTCTCGGACGATACGGCTCATTCTTTGAAACAGGGACTTCACCGGTTGCGCGCGGATCAGCATGACGCTTTCCTGTATGTCGCGCGTTAGCTGCAGGAATTCTTCCAGCCCGGTATGAACTGAAGTGTTCGCTGACAGACCGGCGGCGTCTACACTTTGCGACAGCATGGCTTGGTTGATTACAAGCTCTCCGACGAGATTGACCAGTCGGTCGACGCGTTCAAGCTCTACCCGAACGGTCGCCCGTGGCGCTTCACGGCGCGTGTCATTCGCAGGTGCTGGCGCGGTGGCTTGGGTGACTGGTGACGGAGAAGGAGCGGGAGAAGGGAGAGCAAGCTCGAGGTTTGGCGCGACCTCAGGGTCTGGTGGGCTGATCGCGAGGTCTGCCTCGATGCTGTCACATAGGGTGGGCTGAGCGGTGCCCAAAGTGGTGATTTCGAGCGCGCAGATTCCTTCGACGAACTCAAAAACCTCGCAGAGGCAAGCCTCATCCTTTGTCGTTTGGATCTGGATTTCCCAGCACAGATAACCAGCTTCCGGGTCAAGGTCTTCAAGCGGCGGAACAGCGTTATCGTCGCAGCTTACCTGCACCGTGCCAAGTTCGCTCAGGGCAGACAGCAGGAAAACCGGTTCATTTCCAAGCGTGTAGAGCGCCTGTTGCGGGACAAAGCGGATTAGATAGGTTTTTGCCGTGTCGTCAGAACCGCCTGCCAGCGGTGGTAGGCCATCGGTGGTCAGAGGCATGTCGTCCAGATCTGGCAAATCGAGTGAAACGGCCATTGGCTGAAAATCTACTGCGTCGTCGGTGTCTTCCTCATCCGCCGGGATCAGTTGGTCCAGCGCTGTTAAAACAGGTTGGACGCTGGCGATATCATGGGCGATGCCGTCGCGGGATTCACGCACAAGGTCCGACAGCACATCGCCACATTGGTAAAACAGCGCCAGCAGGGACTGGTCGATCTGCATCCGGTCAGCGCGCAATTCGTCCAGAACGGTTTCGAACCGATGGGCAAAATCCACAAGCTGCGTCAGGCCAAAGGCGCCCGCGCCGCCCTTGATGGAGTGAACCGCGCGGAAAATCACATTGACCGTGTCGCTGTCCTGCTCTCCGTTTTCGATCAGTTGCAGTCCATCCTGAAGCGCCTCCAGCAGCTCATCGCATTCTATGAAGAAGGACGCTTTTATTTCCGCCATCGGGTCAGCCATTGGATGTCCCCGCGACCATTTTTAGTGCTTTGACCAGCTTTTGCGGGTCAAACGGTTTGACGATCCAGCCTGTCGCACCCGCCTGACGCGCGCGGGTTTTCATGTCGTCAGCGCTTTCGGTTGTCAAAACGAGGATCGGGATCGCGCGACAGTCTGTGCGGGCGCGCACGGCGTCGATCAGACCGAACCCATCCATGCGCGGCATGTTGATATCGGTGATGATCGCATCCGGGGTGGGCATGCCGTCCAGCACCTCGAGCGCGTGAACTCCGTCATCGGCAAGATGGGTGGCAATCCCAGCATTGGTCAGGGTCAACCGCACCATATCGCGCATTGTGCGGCTGTCATCCACGGCAAGCACTTGCAATGTCATGTCGTTCCCTCTGCTTGGGTTAGTGTTTCGGGCGTGAAACCAAGCAATCGCAGCTGTTCCATGCCGTCCGGGGTCACATTCACCAAGGACAGGCGATGTCGGCTGGACGCCCAGCTGAGCGCGGCGGAGCGGATCAATTGCACTGACAACGCGCCGAAATGGGTCACATCCTGTGCGTCCAGAGCAACATCCTGACCTCGCAGATCAAGGATTTGTTCGCGCACGCCATCCAGCGCGTGCAGGTCGAGCTTGGGGGCCAAGGCGAGGGTGGTGGGGGTCATCGCAGACCCCGCATGGCGAATTCAAACCGAGTGTTCACGTGCTGCCCTTTCATCCTTCCGTTTCAAAAGGAATAGGGCATGGACCGTTAAGAATGGCTTACGCGCGCAGAGAATTTCGACCGGGCCGCAAACACGGCTAGCTTTGGTGGTCTGATCCGGCAAGGAAATGAGCAAGCCCGGACAGCGCGGCGTAGTCATCCGACACCAGGCTGATCGAAAACCCATCAAGGAAGGGGCCAAACCGTCCCTTGTCGCTGAAGGCTGCATCAAACCCCATCGGGGCAAGCCATGGCGCAATCGCGCGCGCCATACCGCCGACAAGGAAAATTCCACCAAACGGCAAAAGCGTCAGCGCAAGGTCACCGATCACGCCGCCCATGGCGCGCACGAAAAGCGCCAGCGCCTGTTGGGCCACCGGGTCGCCCGCGTCGGCGGCAGCGAAGATCTGCGTGGTGGTTGCTGTCCCGGCACCGCCCGCCCGCGCGGCGGCAAAGGCATAGCAGTGCTCCAGACCGCGGCCTGACAGAGCATCTTCGACCGCCGCGTGACCCAGCTTTGAGGTCAGATAGCGCGACAGATCCCATAGATCGGTGTCGACTGACGGCAATGTCACATGCCCGGCCTCGGACGGAGGGACAAGGCGTCCCTTCGCGGTTTGAAAGACGGGTGCGCAATTGAAACCGGTGCCTATGCCGACAACCAGCATTGCAGCCTGTGCGGAGGTCTCGGACCCTGTCTTCAGAACCATCAGATCTTCTGGCGCGATATGTCCAAGGGCGTGACCCTGTGCCTGTAGGTCGTTCACGACGGCTGATCGCGCCGCCCCGCTGAGCCGCGCAAGCGTTTCTTTGTCGAGCTTCCAGTTTAGGTTCGTCAGCTGCCCGGCACCATCCTTCACGGGTCCCGCTATGGCCACCGCAGCCCCGCTGCAGGCCGGCGATCCCTGACGGTCCAGATAAGAGGCAAGCAGCGCCTCAAGCCCCTCGTGGTCCAGATTGCGGTGCTTTACGATCGTGTCGGGCAAAATCGTCGTGCCCTTCGCCAAGGCGACGCGGGTATTCGTGCCGCCGACATCGGCAAGAAGTGAGTATTCGGTCATGGGCACGACAAGGCCTCTCTGAGGGTGTGATATGATGCTTTTGGCTGGCGTTCGAGCGTTTCGAAATCGACATGGACCAGCCCAAACCGAGGTGCATAGCCCAAGGCCCATTCATAATTGTCCAGAAGAGACCAGGTAAAGTAGCCTTTCACCGGAAGCCCTTTGGCAATCGCTCTGCGCACGACCTCCAGATGGGCGCCCAGATAGGCGGTCCTGTCGGGATCATGGGTCGGGTTGCCCTTTTGCTCAATCACGCCGGCCATACCGTTCTCTGTCACATAAAGCGGCAAGTCGCCGGTATAGTCTTGCACGACCATCTCCAGAAAATGGGCAAGGCCGTCAGGGTAGATTTCCCACCCCATGGCGGTTTTCGGCAAGGGGCCGTCATGTTCGCAGGTGCCGGGCCACGGGGCAGGTGCGCCGTCCACCGGGGCAGCGGGACCATAGAGCTTGCGCGTGTAGTAATTCACTCCGATCCAGTCGAGCGGTGCGGTAATTGTCGGAAAGTCATCTTGCCACCCATGCGGCAGATGCGGTTCAATCCCGTCCAGCACCTCGTCGGGATAAACGCCTTTGGTCATTCCAGAAATGAAAAACCGGTTATAGATCGCATCCTGAACGCGCGATGCGCGATGGGCGTCGTCGCTGTCATCGACGGGGGCTGCGTATTCCATGTTGCACACGGCCCCAAGGTTGGACATGCCCAAACCTCGCATGACCTCGATCGCACGGCCATGGGCCAGCAGCACATGGTGCATCGCGCGGGCGGTCGCGCGAATGTCGCGCAGACCGGGGGCGTGATGGCCTTCGAAGTGGCTGAGCCACGACACGCACCACGGCTCATTGATCGGAGCGGCGGACCAGACGCGATCGCCGATGCGCGACATGATCACGTTGGTAAAATCAGCAAACCAATGCGCGATATCGCGATTGCGCCAGCCCCCCAGATCGGCCAGCGGCGAAGGCAGTTCCCAGTGATACAGCGTTGCCGCTGGTTTGATCCCCCGCTCCAGCATCCCGTCCACCAGACGATCATAGAAATCCAGCCCGGCCGTGTTGGGCGTGCCGCGCCCCTCGGGCAGCACACGCGCCCACGAGGTCGAGAAACGGTAAGCGTCGAACCCTGCGTCCCGCACAAGGTCCAGATCCTCGGCCCACCGATCCAGATGGTCGCAGGCGATGGCCCCGTTCGCGGCACCAGCCACATTGCCGGGTGTAGCAGCGAAATCGTCCCAATGGGTGCGCCCGGCACCGCCTTTGGCATGCCCTTCGATCTGATAGGCAGATGTGGCCGTCCCGAACTGAAAACCTTCAGGAAAATCAGCACGTTTCGGGAGCATGTTCATCCCCTTCACTGGCTGGTGCCATGTGGGTGAGTGGCGTGATCGGACCTTCCTGCAATGGGCGGTCGTGGCGCGGGTCCGGTCGACAAGCCCAGGGTCAATTCAGCCTCCAGCAGGATCTCGCGGGGACGGTCGTGACCTTGAATGATGTCGATCAGCATTTGCGCGGCCTGCCGACCGGCTTCGCGCACCGATGACCGGGTCGACGTATAGACCGGAATGTTCGCGCCATTGCGAAAATAGCTCAGATCATCGTCATAGGTGATCAGCGACACATCCCGTCCCATCGTCAGTCCCAGCTCCTCGATCCCGCGCCGCACGCCGATGGCGGTGATCATCGAGCTGACAAGAATGGCGCTGGGAGGCTCAGGGCGGGCCAGAAGGGCGCGCGTGATGTCATGCCCCTGTGCTTCGGTCATCTCGCCGGAAAACATCAAGGCGGGATCTGGCGCGATACCGCGCGCCTCAAGTGCTGCCAGATACCCGGCCCGGCGGCGGATCGCAAAATCCATATGCTCCAGCCCGTTGACCAGCGCAATTCGTGTGTGCCCCAGATCCAGCAAGAAATCCGTCGCCCGCTGGAACGCATGTGTGTTGTTGACATCAATCCAGGCATAAGGCGCGACCGACTGAGAGCTGCGGCCATGCACGACGAATGGGATCTGCAACTCGGTCAGCAACGGAATGCGCGGGTCTTGCAGCGTTGGGGCGTGTAGCATGATCCCATCGACGTTTCGTTTCGTGCGAAACCCACGGTAGGCCTGATCTTCGTCTTCGTCCGACACGACGGACAGCAGCATGTCATAGCCATTGCGGGAATAAACCTCGCCAGCGCCTGCGGTGAAGTCAGCGAAAACGGGGTTCACCATCTCGTGCTTTGCGCTGATCGGGATCACGTGCCCGATGGCCATTGCCCGCCCGGTGGCCAGCGACCGCGCGCGGGTGTTTGGGGCATAGCCATGTTCTGCGGCGGCGGCGGCAACCTTTTTGCGGGTTGCTTCGGACACCTCAGGATACCCATTCAACGCGCGGCTGATGGTGGTCGGGGACAGGCCCAGAAGTTGCGAGAGCTCTTTTAGGGTCATGGTGCGCGCAGCAGCTTTCAAAGCGGTTTGAACGTTCCGAGGTTAGCCACGACGTCCAAGCGCGTCAAAGCAATATTACAAAACTTCGGGGAAAATGCGCATATTTGCAAAGAAAACTGGTTGCGCTAGCAGCATCATTGACAGGCTTCGCGTTCTGGGCGAGGCTGAGTTATTCAAAGCGCTTTGGGGACGCTGGCGAATCTGTCGTTACCTGATGCGATTTGGCGAAATCATATGGCGCTTAGGCGTCGGGGCCGGGGCATCCGGTCTCATTTACCTGGGAAGCCCGTTTGGGCTGTAGGGAGGAAAAAGATGAAGAACGTGTTTTACGCCAGCGCCGCAGCGCTTGCGCTTACGGCTGGAATTGCGCAGGCGGACAACCACCTCAAATTCGCGCCGGGTGAAGGGACTTTCAGCTGGGACAGTTTCGAAGCGCTGAAGTCGATGGATTTGTCGGGCGAGGTGATCACCATTCTGGGGCCTTGGATCGGTGCCGATAAGGATTTGGTCGATAGCGTCCTTCACTATTTCGAAGAGGCCACCGGCGCGGACGTGCAATATGCCGGGTCCGACAGTTTCGAACAGCAGATCGTCATTGATACCGAAGCAGGCAGCCCGCCCAATATCGCGGTGTTCCCGCAGCCGGGCCTTGCCGCAGACCTTGCGTCGAAAGGCTTTCTGGCACCACTGCCCGAAGGCACGGATGACTGGGTGCGCGACAACTATGCCGCCGGACAAAGCTGGGTCGATCTTGGCACCTATAGCGACAAGGACGGCAACCCGGCCCATTTCGGGTTCTTCTATAAGGTCGATCTGAAATCGCTGGTTTGGTATGTGCCCGAAAACTTCGAAGATGCAGGCTATGACGTGCCGCAATCCATGGAAGAGTTGAAGGCGCTGTCCGATCAGATCGTCGAGGATGGTGGCGTTCCGTGGTGCATCGGCTTGGGGTCAGGCGGGGCCACTGGTTGGCCTGCGACCGACTGGGTCGAGGACATGATGCTGCGCACGCAATCGCCAGAAGACTATGATGCGTGGGTGTCCAACGACCTGAAATTCGATGACCCCAAGGTCGTCGGTGCGATCGAAGAGTTTGGCGCCTTTGCGCGCAATGATGCCTATGTGTCGGGCGGGGCAGGGGCTGTGGCAACCACAGATTTCCGCGACAGCCCGCAGGGCCTGTTTGCGTCGCCGCCGCAGTGCTACATGCACCGTCAGGCCAGCTTTATTCCAAGCTTCTTCCCCGAAGGCACCGAAGTGGGCGTCGATGCGGATTTCTTCTATTTCCCGGCCTATGCGGAAAAAGACCTTGGCAAACCGGTGCTGGGTGCCGGCACGCTTTGGGCGATTACGGATGACAGCAAGGGCGCGCAGGCGTTCATGGACTTCCTGAAATCCCCGATCGCACATGAGGTCTGGATGGCGCAGAAGGGCTTCTTGACCCCGCATAAGGGTGTGAACACCGGCGTCTATACAGACCCGACCGTGGCCAAGATGAATGACATCCTGCTGAACGCGGATACGTTCAGGTTTGACGGCTCTGACCTGATGCCGGGCGCGATCGGTGCCGGGGTCTTCTGGACGGGCATGGTGGATTATGCTGGCGGTAAGGATGCAGGCGAAGTGGCTGCGTCGATCCAGTCCACCTGGGATTCGATCAAGTAAACCCAACGTGAAACAAGTGGGTTTGGCCGATCTGTCGGCCAAACCCCTGCCACAACAGCACCGTGCGCGGTGACAGGAGGAGCCATGAACCAGCTGTTCTTTGCAGTCTCTACAATCATCGTCGGCGTGTTTGGCTGTGTCGCTTACTTCTATTTCTCGAACATCGTTCTGGACCGCGTCTTTCCAGCCCGAGGACCCAATGCCGGTCGCAACATCAACCGTTCCACGGCGATCCGGCCATGGCTGTTTGTGTTGCCTGCCCTTTTGGTGCTTGGTCTTTACCTCGTCTATCCCGTCTTCTCGACGTTCTTTTTGTCGATGCGCGACACCTCGGGTGACTTCGTCGGGGCGCAAAACTACGTCTGGCTCGCCGGCGACGAGAAATTTCGCGAAAGCCTTGGCAACAACCTTCTGTGGTTGGTGATCGTGCCGGCGGCCTCGACCTTTTTCGGCCTCGTCGCCGCAGGACTGACCGACCGCATCAAATGGGGATCACTGGCGCAAAGCCTTATCTTCATGCCGATGGCAATCAGCTTTGTCGGCGCCTCGGTCATCTGGAAGTTTATCTATGACTATCGCGGCGAAAATCAGGGCGAGCAGATTGGCCTGTTGAATGCCTTGGTGCAGGCGATGGGCGGGGACGCGCAGGCCTGGATCACGTTGCCGTTCTGGAACAATATCTTCCTGATGGTGATCCTGATCTGGATCCAGACGGGCTTTGCCATGGTCATTCTGTCGGCGGCCCTGAAGGGGATCAGCGAAGAAACCATCGAAGCCGCCTATCTGGACGGTGCGACGCCGCTGCAAATCTTCTTCAAAATCAAGATCCCGCAAATCTGGGGCACCATCGCCGTGGTCTGGACGACGATTACGGTAACCGTCCTGAAGGTCTTTGACATCGTCTTTGCGATGACCAACGGCCAATGGGGCACTCAGGTTCTGGCCAACCTCATGTATGACTGGATGTTTCGCGGGTCGCCCGATTTCGGGCGCGGATCGGCGATTGTCATGGTGATCATGCTGTTGGTGACACCCGTTATGGTGTGGAACATTTCGAACGCACATAAGGAGAACCGCTGATGGAAATGGCTGGCACCCGATCCCGCCTGACATGGGCGGTCAACTTGTCCGTGGGCTTTCTTGTCCTGCTGTGGATCATCCCGACCTTTGGCCTTCTGGTCAGCTCATTTCGGGATCGTGACGCGATCTCGACCTCGGGCTGGTGGACGGCGATGTCTGCCTCGGAACGTAACGCGATCGTGCGCGCGGATGCCCCCGACAATGCCGTGCAGGACGGCGCGGTCTGGGTCGTGACCGGCAATGCCTTCGACAGCGGCGCGGGCAATGTGACCGCCTTCGGCATCACCTCGCGTGAACCAGAGGCATTCGCCCCGGGCGAGGTCGCCACGCACCCAAAGGGCCATGAGATCACCGTCGCGGCCAACGGTGACTACCGCATCAGCTACGCCGAAAAGCCCGAGGGCAGTCGCGGTCAGCGCCTGTTTGTGCGCGCCGAGGCGCCGCCCAGCTTCACCTTCGACAATTACCGCGAGGTCTTGTTCGCCGAGGGGATGGGCAAGAGCCTTCTCAACACGTTCACGGTGACCATCCCGGCAACCATCATTCCGATCCTGATCGCAGCCTTCGCAGCCTATGCGCTGGCCTGGATGGAAATGCCGGGACGCGCGCTGTTGATTGCCGGCATCGTCGGTCTTCTGGTCGTGCCCCTTCAGGTCGCCTTTATCCCGCTGCTAAAGCTTCACAACGGGGTCGGGCTTGGCAAGGGTTATCTAGGAATTTGGCTGGCCCATACCGGGTTTGGTTTGCCCTTGGCGATCTTCCTGTTGCGTAACTACATGGTCGGGTTGCCGGGCGAGATCATTGAAAGCGCGCGCGTTGATGGCGCCTCGGATTTCGACATCTTTCGCAAGATCATCCTGCCGCTCAGCTTTCCGGCGCTGGCTTCATTCGCGATTTTCCAGTTCCTGTGGGTCTGGAACGACCTGTTGGTGGCCAAGGTGTTCCTTGGGTCTGGCGAGAACGAACTGGTCATGACCGGACGGATCGTCGAGCTGCTTGGGTCACGTGGCGGCGATTGGGAAATCCTTGCGGCCTCGGCCTTTGTGTCGATTGCGGTGCCGATCGCGGTGTTTTTCGGACTTCAACGTTACCTCGTGCGCGGCCTGCTGGCCGGCTCGGTCAAAGGAGGCTGAGATTTGAACGCGACTTTAATAAAAAGTGACCTGATCGGGCTTGCCAAGGATCAAGACTGGTGGCGCGGGGCTGTGATCTATCAAATCTATCCGCGCAGTTTTCAGGACGATACCGGGGACGGGATCGGGGATTTGCGCGGCATCACCCGCCGTCTTCCCTATATCGCCAGCCTCGGGGTGGATGCGATCTGGATTTCGCCCTTCTTCACCTCGCCGATGAAGGATTTCGGGTATGACGTGTCGGACTATTGCGACGTGGACCCGATGTTTGGCACGCTGGCGGATTTCGACGCGCTTGTGCATGCGGCGCATGTGCACGGACTGAAAGTGATGATCGACCTGGTGCTCAGCCACAGCTCGGATCAGCACGCTTGGTTTGGCGAAAGCCGTGCGGACCGGGACAATGACAAGGCCAACTGGTATGTCTGGGCAGATGCCAAACCCGACGGCACCCCGCCCAACAACTGGTTGTCGATCTTTGGCGGATCGGCTTGGTCGTGGGATGCGCGCCGGTGCCAGTATTACCTGCACAATTTCCTTGTGTCGCAGCCCGACCTGAATTTCCATGAACCCAAAGTGCAAGACGCGCTGCTGGACGTGGCGCGGTTCTGGTTGGAGCGCGGCGTGGATGGGTTCCGTCTGGATACGATCAATTTCTACACCCACGACGCCCAATTGCGTGACAACCCCCCGTTGCCGGTTGAAGCGCGCAATGCCTCCATCGCGCCTGCGGTGAACCCGTATAACCATCAAGAACACCTCTATGACAAGAACCGGCCCGAGACGCTGGAGTTCTTGCGCAAACTGCGCGCGCTAATGGACCCTTACGGGGCCGCCGCGGTCGGCGAAGTGGGTGACGCGCAACGCGGGTTGGAGATCATGGGCGAATACACTGCGGGCGATGACCTTGTGCAGATGTGTTATGCCTTCGAGCTTTTGTCCGGTGAGCAGCCTGACGCCGCCCATGTCGCCGAGGTGATGGACCACGTGGCACGTGTCGCCAGCGATGGTTGGGCTTGCTGGGCCTATTCCAACCACGACGTGGTGCGCCATGCGACCCGCTGGAACCTGACCGAGGACGCCCAACGGCTGTTTGCCACGCTTCTGATGTGCCTGCGCGGCTCGGCTTGCATCTATCAGGGCGAGGAACTGGGGCTGACCGAAGCAAGCGTCGCCTTTGACGACCTGCAAGACCCTTACGGCATCGAGTTCTGGCCCGAATTCAAGGGCCGCGATGGGTGTCGCACGCCGATGGTCTGGGAGGCGTCAAACCAAAACGGTGGGTTTTCGACCGCCGCCAAGCCTTGGCTGCCGGTCGCGCACGAACATCTTGCAATGTCGGTCGAGCAAGCCGAACGCGACCCGCATTCCCTTCTTGATCACTACCGCCACGCCATCGCGTTGCGGCGCGCCCACCCGGCTCTTGCGAAGGGCGCGATGCAACAGATGCGCGCTGATGGTGCGGTTTTGCAGTTTCGGCGAAAAATGCAGGCAGACGAACTGTTGTGCCTCTTTAACATCGGACCGGACACCGCATCGGTCCCGCTGCCTGCGGGCAAGTGGGCCGTTGTGGATGCCGTGCCGAAAGCGACCAAGATCGAGGGCAAGACAGTCACGCTTGCCGGCTGGCAATCGCTTGTGATGAAACCCGAGGGGGACGAATGAATGGCTGATCTGAAGCTGACAGATGTCGACAAGACCTATGGCAAGGTGAATGTCCTGCGCGACATTGACCTGACCATAAAGACCGGCGAATTGATTGTCTTTGTTGGTCCCTCGGGCTGCGGCAAGTCCACGCTTTTGCGAATGATCGCGGGGCTTGAGAAGATCACCGCGGGCACGCTGGAAATCGACGGCGAGGTGGTCAACGATGTGCCGCCCAGCCAACGCGGCATCGCGATGGTGTTTCAGTCCTATGCGCTGTATCCACACATGACCGTGCGCGACAACATGGCATTTGCGCTGAACATCGCGAAAAAGCCGAAGGCCGAGATTAACGCCGCTGTGGAAAAAGCCGCCAAGGCGCTGCAACTGGATCCCTATCTGGACCGTTTGCCCAAGGCACTGTCGGGCGGGCAACGCCAGCGGGTCGCGATCGGGCGGGCCATTGTGCGCGACCCCAAGGTTTATCTGTTTGATGAGCCGCTCTCAAACCTCGATGCGGCCCTTCGCGTCGCCACCCGGATCGAGATTTCGCAACTGAAAGAGGCGATGCCGGACAGCACCATGATCTATGTGACCCATGATCAGGTCGAAGCCATGACGCTTGCCGACCGGATTGTTGTCCTCGCCAACAAAGGAATCGCCCAAGTGGGCAGCCCGCTGGAGCTTTATGAACGTCCCCGCACTGAATTTGTGGCGCAGTTTATCGGCTCGCCCGCGATGAACCTTCTGCCCGGCAAGATTACCGGAACGGGGGCGCAGACCGAGGTGACGCTGGATGCAGGTGGCATCGGGCGCGCGGACATCGCCACCACCGACGCCGACATGGGCAAGCCGGTCAATCTTGGCGTGCGGCCAGAGGATTTCGTGCAGACAGATGGTGAAGCGATCTTCACCGGTGCTGCTGAAATCGTCGAAGCTCTGGGCGAAGTTACGCTTCTTTACCTTCCCGCCAAAATGTCAGTGGGCGAGGGCGCGGACAGCGCCAACCAGACCCACCTGATCGCCAAGGTGCCCGGCATCCACGATGACCTGAAGGGCAAGACGGTCAAACTGACTGCAGACCCATCGAAGCTACAGATTTTTCATGACGGCGTGACGATGCAATCGTAGGGTCTGATCCGCGCGATGATCGGGCGCATCTTGCCCATCCGCGCCCCTGTTGATATTGCGGGGGCAGGTTTTCGGACAAGGGACGCACCCATGCGGGCAGAGGCTCAGAACAACGTTGACGCAATCGAAAAATCTCTGGCGCTGTTGCGTCAGCGGATCGGTTGGGACACGGCGGAACATCGGTTGGAGGAATTCAACGCGATGACCGAAGACCCGGACCTGTGGAACGACCCGGACCGCGCGCAGAAGCTGATGCGCGAACGTCAGGCGTTGATGGATTCTGTCAACAGTTACAAAGAGATGGCGCAGGACCTTCAGGATAATGTGGACCTGATCGAACTGGGCGAAATGGAAGAGGATGACGAGGTTGTCGCGGATGCCGAAGCGGCGCTGGCCAAGCTTGTGAAGAAAGCTGCCGCCGCCGAGTTGGAAGCGCTCTTGGACGGCGAAGCGGACGCGAACGATACATTTCTTGAGATCAACGCAGGCGCAGGCGGCACGGAAAGCTGTGACTGGGCGTCGATGCTGGCACGCATGTATGTCCGCTGGGCCGAAAAACAGGGTTACAAGGTCGAACTACAATCAGAAAGTGCGGGCGACGAGGCGGGGATCAAATCTGCTGCCTACAAAATTTCTGGCCATAACGCTTATGGCTGGCTGAAATCGGAAAGCGGTGTGCATCGTCTTGTGCGCATCTCGCCTTATGACAGTGCTGCCAAACGGCACACGTCTTTCAGCTCGGTCTGGGTCTATCCGGTGGTGGATGACAATATCGAGATTGATGTGAACCCTTCGGATATCCGCATCGACACCTATCGGTCCTCGGGCGCGGGCGGGCAGCACGTCAACACGACGGATTCGGCCGTGCGCATCACCCACATACCCACCGGCATCGTCGTCACCAGTTCCGAGAAGTCGCAACACCAGAACCGTGACATCGCCATGAAGGCCCTGAAATCGCGGCTGTATCAGATGGAGCTGGACAAGCGGAACGCCGCGATCAACGAGGCCCATGAAAACAAGGGCGATGCGGGCTGGGGCAACCAGATCCGGTCTTACGTACTGCAACCTTATCAGATGGTAAAAGACCTGCGCACAGGGCACGAAACCTCAGACACCAAGGGGGTTCTGGATGGTGATCTGGATGCGTTCATGGCCGCCGTTCTGGCTCAGGACGTGGCCGGGAAAAGTCGCGCGGAAGCCAACGCCGAGGAATAAGCGGTGCGCGATCGCGGCGACATAACACTTGAACCCCAAAACACCACGCATGCAGAGGGTCTGTTTGCGGCGCTCTCTGACCCTCGGATCTTTCGGTATTTGGATGAAAACCCGCCACTGTCCGTCACGGCCGTCAAGAACCGCATTGCGCGACTGATGGCCGGCGGGCCGCCTGACGGGTCAGAAATCTGGCTGAACTGGTGTGTGGTCCAAGGCGCTTCGATTGTCGGCTATACACAAGCCACATTGCCGCGCGACGGCCATGCCAGCATCGCCTATGTCCTGTCGCCAGAGGTTTGGGGAACCGGCGTTGCCCAAGTCGCTGTCGAGATGATGATCAACGAACTGCGATCACGACATAGCGTCTCAACCTTGGTCGCGGACACCGATCAAGGCAACATCGCGTCGCAACGCCTTTTGCTGCGCATGGGATTTGCCGAAACACACCGGGACGGGCGCGACGTTTTTTACAAACGCGACGCGGATATCGCTGGCTGAAACAACAGGCCGCACAGGCGCAGCCAATACCTTGGTCAGCCGTCGATCCGCGCGCCGATGATGGCAATGGCCTGCTGGTAGACCGTGGCCGCGTTCCATTGCTTGATCACGTTGAAGTTCGGCTGCCCCTGCTGGTATCCCTTGCCGGGCTTCCACCCTTTCTTTCGCAGGAAGTTTGCGGTCGACGCTAGCGCATCCGCCAGATTGTAAAGATCAACGCGCCCGTCGCCTGACGCATCAACACCGTATTTGAAGGCGTTGCCCGGAAGAAACTGGGTGTGACCCAGCTCTCCGTGCTTTGCACCGCGGGTGTTGGCGGTGATCGTGCCGCGGTCGACAAGTTTCAACGCGCCGATGGCATGTGGCGTGAAGAACTCAGAACGACGGCAGTCATAGGCAAGGGTCGTGATCGCAGAGACGACCGAGGTATCTCCCATAAAGCCACCAAAGCCGGTCTCCATCCCGTGGATCGCGAGTAAAACACCGGCGGGCACGCCATACCCCTTTTCCAGCGCCTGGTAGAACCCAGGATTACGCGCTTTGCGTTTGCGCCCTTGGGCAATGATCGTTTCTGCCCCGCGCACTTGCATGAACTTGGAGAGCGAATATTTAAACGACCGTTGATTGCGGTCCGCGCGGATGGTCGCGGTCGAATAGCTTGCCGAAGCCAGCGCCTGCAAGCCGCGCTGGCCGACGCCTGCTGACTTGGCCTCTGCGGCGAAGCTTGCTTTCCAGGTCTCAAACCCGCTTGCAGTGTTTCCGCAGGTCGCCCCAAGGGCAAATCCAAAGCTTAGGGTGAGGGCGATGCCAGCATGTGCCAGCGTCCGAAAAATAGACATTTGCAATGACTCGTTTAGAAAGATGAACGGCTCCGATATTCGTGTTTATAGCATAACCGCCCCACACGACGCGGTTTTTCTGCGACACTGATCCAAGCAGAGACTGTGACCAAGCGCAGGTCAAGGTTTGTTTTTCGCGCACACGGGCCTGCGAAACTTTCACATGTTCACAAGCTTGACGAATGGCCTGCCACTCGCGACACTCTTTCCACGCGCGCGAACGCCAACAGATACGTGCAGGGAGAAGTCATGTCAGATAGCACCCATTTGGAGGCCTCGGCGCCCCCAAATATCGAAAACATCACGTTCAGCGACATCGTTGCCGCGCTCAATGCTGGCGCGCGGGATTTTGCGCGGGCGCCGGCCTTTGGTCTGTTCTTCGCCGGCTTCTATGTCGTCATGGGAATCGTGATCTACCTTCAGCTTGATGTGTTGGATCAAAGCTACTGGATCATCCCGGTGGGCTTGGGCTTTCCGCTGCTCGCGCCGTTTCTGGCCGTCGGCCTTTACGAGGTCAGTCGTCGACTGGAAAGCGGACAAGCCTTGGATTGGGCGCAGATTCTGGGCGTGGTGTTCAACCAGAAGGATCGACAGTTTCCGTCGATCGCGATGGTGATCATTATGATCTTCATGTTCTGGGTGTTCGTGGCCCATTTGGTCTTTGCCATCTTCATGGGGCTTGAGCCGCTGACCAACATCACAACGAACTGGCAGGATGCGCTGCTGAACCGCAATGGCATTACCATGTTGGTCGTGGGCACTGGGGTGGGGGCGGTTCTGTCTTTCTGCCTGTTTTCGCTGACCGTGACCAGCTTGCCCCTGCTGCTGGACCGCGAGATCGACTTCATCACCGCGATGATCTATTCGTTCCAGTCGGTTTTGCAAAACCTGGTGCCGATGCTGCTCTGGGGCGTGATTGTCAGCGTCGGCATGGTCCTGGCAATGTTGCCCTTCTTTCTAGGACTGTTCGTGGTGCTTCCCATCTTCGGGCATGCCACATGGCACCTGTATCGCCGTGTCATGAGCTTCGAGGCGGACTGACCCCAACGACAGCGCGGGCAGGTGGAACACACCAGACCACAGGCCCCGACATGCACAGCGGGTCGACCAGCGCGCTCAGCCGGATCAGGACGCCGGAAAAGACCCAGCCGAAAAAGAAAGAGGCCGCCCAACACCGGGGCGGCCTTTTTGTTGTCTGTTCGATTGCCTGTGCACGTGTCTGCGCCGCAGACAAAGCTGCGGCAAAGACCGCGTGGCTCAGATCAGCTCTTGTCGCTTTTGGAGGCTGGCTGCGCTGCCGGGGCCGCTGTTGTCTGCGGTGTGGCCATCTTGCCGCCGCCAAGCGGGTCGTCCTGCCGTTGCACGGACCCCTCGAAATGCGCGCCGCTTTCGATCGCGATCGTCTTGTGAATGATGTCGCCTTCGACACGTGCTGCCGAGGTCAGACGTACTTTCAAGCCGCGCAGGCGCCCAATGATACGGCCGTTGATGACCACGTCATCGCCGATCACTTCACCTTTTACGGTGGCGCCTTCACCGACCGTCAGCTGGTGGGCGCGGATATCACCTTCGACGGTGCCTTCGACAATGATATCGCCGGTCGATCTGATGTCACCCTTGATGGTGATGTCGGATGACAGGGTGGATGCGGGTGGCTTGGGCTTGGGGGCAGCCGAGGACGACGGAGCGGGCGGAACGGCCGGAGCTGAAGACGACGGCTTGTCAGCCGATGCCGCGGGTTTCGTTTCTTTGTCGCCGGCTTTGGGGCCCGGTTCGTTGATCCTGCTTTTAGAGAACATCTTTTGCTGCCTTGATATAGACCATCGGGTTGATGGGCTTGCCGCCGACGCGCACTTCATAGTGAAGATGCGGTCCGGTTGAACGCCCGGAGTTTCCAATATCACCAATTCTATCCCCGCGCGAGACCCTTTGTCCCTTTTGCACATTCATGCGCGAAAGATGGGCATAGCGCGTTTCGATACCGAATTCATGTTGGATCTTGATTAACCGTCCATAGCCCGAGCTCCAGGCCGCGCTGACCACCACGCCATCTGCCGGCGCATAGACCGGTGTGCCGATGGGGGCGGCGAAATCGGTGCCGTTATGCATGCGGCCCCAGCGATAGCCATAGCCCGAGGTGAACCGAAACCCGGATTTCACCGGCATACCAAACGGCATTTTCTGGGCGGCGATCCGATACAGGTTCATCTTGTCCAGTTCGCTCAGAATAGTGTTGGCGCGATCGGCGTCCGGATCTGGCCCTGTGCCTCGTGTGGACATGATCATCGGGGTCAGCGGGCCACCTTGGCCGGAATAGCCGCGCCGCACCTGATCAAGGATATGGTCCACAGACATGCCGGACTTGGCAAACATCTTGTCCAGTGGCTCCAACGAGATCGTCACGGCGTCCTCAAGCTGGCGGAAAATCTGGTCGTTGCGTTCGTCGCGCAGGCGCGCCTCATACAGCATGTCCTGAGCGAACCGTTCAGCTTCGGCGGCGTTGTTGGCGATCAGATCGCGTTCGGCCGCGATGCGGCCCAATTCGTCGGTCATGAAGGCAAGCGTTGCGTTCGCTTGGGTCTGGTTCGACCCACTTGTGCCGTTCTGGGTGTCATCCTTGACGGCGGCCAGCATCTCTTCAAGGCTGTCCGTGGCCGCGTCGCGTTCGCCCATGGTGCGGCGCAAGGTTGCCTGAATGACGCCAATGCCGGTTTCCAGTTCCTTGCGGCGTTCTTCTGATGACAGAAGTTCGCTTTGCATCTCGGAAATCTCAGCCAGTGCAAGGTTGAACCGCTCTTGCGCGGCAGCCGCTTCGATGGCGCGGGCGTCGCGTTCTTCGGACAGGGTCTGAAGGCGTTGTTCGTATAGCCGCTTTTCGCGCTGTGCCTGATCACGGAAGTTGCCTGACCCGATCGAATCCATCAACAACACGGCGGTGGCGATGATCGACCAGGCGAAAAAGGCGGCGGATCCGGTCCAGCCCAGAGCCTGCGTCAGCGGCGAGAGGCGGATAAAGCGGGTGCCATCTTCGGAGCGCAAAAACAAACGCTGTTCGGGAAAAGCCCGGTCCAGCAGGTGATTTACCTTGTTGATCAAGCGGTTATGCAAGTTTCAAGTCCCAGTTTCTTCCCTAAACCCTCAATCCGCAGCTTTATTATGCTCTTGTCGGCGACGCCAACGGACCCGTGGTGATTACCGCGACGACTTTGCGGGCGCAACATTTTTTGGGTTTTCTGCACAGAGGCCTTTGTTTCAAGCGGGAAATTGCCGATGCCCCTGCGTCCGGTGCCGTAGCGTCTGCGCCCTTGCAGATCACTGCGGGGTGCCGCGCGTCTGTTTCGGTGTGCTGTCGGCCAGCGGCCAATAGAAATCTGGCGGCAAGCCGGCCTCGGCGCGTTTTTCTTCGTTGAACGGGGGTTTCAGGGCGCCATGGAAATAGGTGCGAACCAGAGTGTGGAACGTGTCTTTGGGGTCAAGCTCGTGGCGACCGCACAGAAAGTGAAACCATTTCGACCCATAGGCCACATGCCCGACCTCTTCGGCATAAATGACCTCCAGCGCCGCGACCGTGTCGTCCAGCTTGGCTTTGCGAAACACCTCGATCATGCCGGGGGTGACGTCCAGACCGCGTGCCTCCAGCACCATTGGCACCACCGCAAGGCGCCCCAGAAGATCGCGGGCGGTGTCCTCGGCGGCGCGCCACATGCCAGCATGGGCAGCAAGGGCGCCATAGTGACTGCCCAATGCTTCAAGGGAGTCACTTAAAAGGTTGAAATGCTTGGCTTCTTCATCGGCCGCTTTCACCCAGTCGTCGTAAAACCCCATCGGCATTGGCGTGTCGGTGAACCGGGCAATGATGTCCCAGTGCAGATCAACTGCGTTCAGTTCGATATGCGCCACCGCGTGCAACAGCGCGATTTGGCCGTCTCGGCTGCCGGGGCGGCGGCGCGGAACGTCGCGGGGGTCTTTCAGTTCAGGTCGCGCGGGGCGCGCGGGAAAGTCAGGCGGCACGGCGTGGCCAATGATGGCGGCGCGGTCTTCAAGCGGGGCGGTGATCGCGCCGCTGTCGCGCGCGGTGGTCCATTCCGCTGCAAACGCCCGAGCAAGCGCCGTCTTCGCACGACCGTCGGCGGTGCGCAGAACGGCATCCGCCATCTCGGCAAGCGGGCGCGACAGGGCGGTCATGCGCTGACCAGTGCACGCGTGGCGGCCAACACCTCTTCGGCATGGCCCTTCACCTTCACCTTGGACCAGACCTGCGCGATCTTGCCATCCGGCCCGATCAGAAACGTGGCGCGCGTGATGCCCATATAGGTGCGTCCGTAGTTCTTCTTTTCGCCCCACGTGCCGTAGCGCTCGCACACATCGGTGCCATCATCCGACAAAAGCGGCACGCTCAGGTCCTGCTTCGCACGGAAGTTTTCGTGGCGTTTCAGGCTGTCTTTCGAGATGCCGAACACCTGTGCGCCAAGGGCGTGAAATTCAGGCAGAAGGGTCGAGAAATCAATCGCTTCGGTGGTGCATCCCGGTGTGCTGTCTTTTGGGTAGAAATACAAAACGACAGGGGCCGGCGCGAGCGTGCTCAGCGTGATCGGATCGCCGCCATCCTGCGGCAGGGTGAAATCAGGCGCAATGTCGCCGGTGGCAGGCATGTGATCGGTCATGGTCTTGGCAATCTCCGCTGCGAGTCTCTAGTGTTTTGTGAGCTTTCGTTCTAAGCCCGTTCGCGTCAGGATGAAAGGGATGGGGCAGGTCGAAAGACACGCATTTGGGCAAACCGGATGAGCAAGCAGGAAACGCCAGATACCAAAGACGACCCGGCAACCGACCCCAACGGTGCCGGGCCTGATGCGTTGACGCAAGGCCCACCTCAGCAGGAACCCGACGCGGATCAAGTGCCGGATGACGACCAGGACAGCGACACGGATGACGACACCGACGGCGACACGCAAGACGACACGCAAGACGACACCGACGACAACACGGAAGACGACACGGACGGCGCGCCAGATCGGCTCGAAGATGCGTTGGTCGGGGCGGATGACCCAAAGGCGTCCGACGCTGACAGTGGCGAGAAAAAGGATGATCCGGCAGAAGACAAGCCCGCATCGGACGATGTGGCGACAGGCCTGACTGCTGCAGCTGCGAGAAGGTCGCGGTTTGGCCGCAAGCGCGCGCGCGAGTCTGACCTTCCGCTCCCTGACCGCCACGCCCGTCGTCGTCGCCGTTTGACTTGGCATTTCAGCATCTGGACCGTCGCGCTTCTTGCCTTGGCCGCAGTCTTCTTGGTGCTGGTATCGATGTCCGCGACCGGCCGCGTGCTGACCATGCCCGACTGGGTGACGCAGCGCATTGAACGCAGCATCAACACGCAATCTGGCAATGTGCAGGTGTCTCTTTCACGGGTTGAGCTGGGCATAACCTCGCGGGGGTTGCCACGCCTTCGGCTTGTCGATCTTGGGGTGCGTGACGCAACGGGGCTGGAAATCGGTCGCTTGAATGCCGTTGAAGGTGCCTTGTTCCTGGGTCCGGTCCTGTCTGGCAATGTCGCGCCGCAATCGCTGTCGCTGTCCGGTGCCCAGATAACCGTGCGCCGCCAGCGAGATGGCGCGTTTGATCTGAGCTTGGGGCAGGGGATCGGCGCCTCGGGTGATCTGGCGGCCGTGCTGGATCGCATCGATACCGTCTTTTCGAAAGGCGTTCTGGCCCAGACCGACACGATCACGGCGACGAATTTGACAATCACGCTAGAAGACGCGCGCTCGGGGCGGTTGTGGCAGGTCACCGATGGGCGTCTTACGGTGTCTCAGACCGAAAAAGCGCTGGATATGACGTTGTCCTTCGACGTGTTCAACCAGACCGAGGAACTGGCCGAAACCGTTTTGGGGTTTCGGTCTGTCAAAGGCAGTTCGGCCGCTCGTCTGACTGCGACGTTCAAAAACGCATTGGCCCGTGACATTGCGGCACAGTCGCCGCTGTTGACCTTTCTGGGGCTAGTGGACGCGCCGATTTCGGGTGCCTTGCGCACCGTTATCGATGCAAGCGGTGCCGTGTCCGGGCTCGCGGGCACGTTGGAGTTCGGGGCTGGAACATTGTCGCCGGACCCTGCCGCGAAGCCCGTTAAATTCACCGGAGGCAAGGTCTACCTGGACTATGATCCTGAACGCGAGCGGATGAACTTTGCCGATATGTTTGTGGAATCCGACTGGGGCGTGATCCATGCCGATGGCCATACCTATCTGCGCGGCTGGAGCGCGGGTTGGCCGACCGAGCTGCTTGGGCAGTTGCAGGTGTCCAAGGCGCGCATAAGCCCGCCCGGCGTGTTCGAGGCGCCGATCGAACTTGGCGAAGGGGCTGCGGACTTCCGGCTGACGCTCGACCCGTTTCGCGTTGATATGGGCCAGTTTGCCGTGTCCCATGACGGGGCGCAGGTGACCGGAGCGGCGAAGATATCGACGGACTCTGAGGGCTGGGTGATCGCCGTCGACGCGCAGGCCAACCATGTCACCCCACAGCAAGTGACAGCGTTCTGGCCTTTGACCACGGGTCTTCGCAGCCGAAAATGGACACATGAGAACGTGATCGGCGGGCAGTTCAACGATGTGGCCGTGGCATGGCGCAAACAGGGATCGGACCCTGCCCACACCGCGCTTAGCGCAGATTTCGAGGGGGTGACGGTGCAGGCCGTCAAATCCATGGCTCCGATCGAAGAGGCCGCGGGCCAGTTCTCAATCGACGGGCGGCGACTGGTCGTCATGTCGGATCGTGGAGTCGTGCGCCCGCGCGACCGCAACGGCAAGGTGGCCGGCATGCTTGATGCGGCGGGCACCAGCTTTGTGATCCCCCAGATGGCGCGGCGTCCGAAGGATCCGGACGCGCCACGCCCACCGGTTCCCGCGCTGGTCAATCTGGCCGTGTCCGGTCCCCTGACCAGTGCCCTACATTTGTTGGACGACGCTCCATTTCGGATCTTTCGCGACACGCCTGAGGGGGCGATCGGCCCCGACATGGCAACGGGCCGGATTGACCTTGTAGGCCGGATCGACATCGCGTTGCAACCCAAGCCCCCGCGCGATGCTGTCCGCTATGATCTGACCGGCACGCTGGCCGCGGTCAAAAGCGACAAGATCGTCGCGGGCAAGACCCTGTCGCTGCCTCAGGCCACGCTGGAGGCCTCTGACACATCGGTGTCGATAGGCGGGCGGGGCAGCCTGTCTGGCGTGCCAATGACGGGCAAATGGGTTCAGGCGTTGAAGGATGGCAAAGCGGCGCCGGTATCAACGGTCAGTGGGCAGCTCACTCTGGATCAGGCGTTTCTAGACGCGTTCTCCATCGGTCTGCCAAGGGGCAGCATTTCGGGGTCCGCGCAGGGTGACTACGAGATTTCGCTGCAAAAAGGACAGCCGCCACGTATGACGCTTTCCTCGTCGTTGGACGGGCTGGGGGTCAGCATCGCCCCCTTGGGCTGGTCCAAGCCCAAGAGCAGCAAAGGCACGTTGTCGGTGGTAGGGCGACTTGGCGCCACGCCGGTGATCGACAAGATCGCCCTGCGCGCGCCAGGGTTAGAGACCTCGGGAAGTGTTCTGATGGCCGAAGGGGGCGGTTTGGTCGCCGCCCAGTTCGACCGGGTCAGGCTGGGCGGGTGGCTGGATGCACCTGTCACCCTGACCGGGCGCGGCGCTGGCAAGCCGGTGTCTGTGACGGTCAAGGGGGGGCGTGTGGATTTGCGCAAGGTCAAGCTTGGGGCGGGCAACGGTACCGCGCCCGTCAGCGGTGGCGCGGTGCCGATTTCGCTGATCCTTGATCGGCTGACCATCTCGGAAGGGATCTGGATCAACGAGTTTCAGGGTGACTTCACGCGCAGTTCCGCCGGGATGAAGGGTACCTTCAAGGGCCGTCTGGGTGGTGTTCCGAATTCCCGTGGGCCACGGATCAATGGCACCGCCGCGCCTCAACCCAATGGCACGGCCTACCGCATCACCTCGCCCAATGCCGGCGGTGTGATGCGCGCCGCAGGCGTTTTCAAGTCGGCGCGCAAGGGGGATCTGGAACTGATCCTGGCCCCCGGTGGCGGCGAAGGCGTATACGAAGGCAACCTGAAGATCAAAAACGTGGACGTGCACGATGCCCCCGCCATGGCCGAGCTTCTGTCCGCCATTTCGGTGGTCGGGCTGCTGCAACAACTGGGCGGCAAGGGCATCGCCTTCACCGATGTCGACGCGCGGTTCCGGTTGGATCCAGAAAAAATCACCGTCTATGAAAGCGCCGCGACAGGCCATTCCATGGGGATCTCGATGGATGGCTATTACCAGCTTGGGTCGGGTCAAATGGACATGCAGGGCGTCATTTCGCCCTTCTACGTGGTGAACTCTGCTGGGCGCATATTTGCCCGGAAGGGTGAAGGCCTGCTGGGGTTCAACTATGACCTCAGAGGCACCGCCAGCGACCCGAAAGTGTCGGTCAATCCGCTGTCCCTGTTCACCCCCGGCTTCTTTCGCGACATCTTTCGTCGCAACCCGCCCCCACAGCAGCAAGACGAATGACGAATGATTGACGCGGCGCGTCAAGAAGCCTACACGCGCGGCCATGAAACTGAGTGATTTTGACTTCGATCTGCCCGACGACCTGATCGCGACGCGTCCTGCGCGCCCGCGCACGTCCAGCCGTCTTTTGGTGGCCACGCCCGATCAGATCACCGACGCGCAGGTCAGCGACCTGACCCAGTGGCTCAGGCCCGGTGATCGGCTGGTGTTGAACGACACCAAGGTGATCCCCGGCCGGTTGTTCGGCACCCGCACCCGCGCGGGTCAAGCGCCCGGCGAAGGGGTCGCGAAGATTGAGGTGACGCTGTTGTCGCCGGACGGGGCCGGGCAGTGGCACGCAATGGCCAAACCGTTGCGCAAGCTGCGCGAAGGCGATGTGATCACGTTTTCCGACAGACTGCACGCAGAGTATCTGGGGCGGGATGGGGAACAGGCCCTGCTGGCGTTTAACCTTGAAGGTGATGCGTTTGACGCTGCGTTGCGCGTGGCCGGCAAGATGCCTTTACCCCCTTATATCGCGGCCAAACGCGCGGCGGATGCGCTTGATGACGAGGATTACCAAACCGTCTTTGCCCGCTATTCCGGAGCGGTTGCGGCACCGACAGCCTCGCTTCATTTCGACGAGGCGTTGCTCGCGCGCATCAAAGCGAAGGGCGTAGACTTAACCCACGTCACGCTGCATGTCGGGGCGGGCACGTTCCTGCCGGTCAAGGTGGACAATGTCACCGACCACAAGATGCATGCCGAATGGGGACAGGTCAGCGCTGAAGCTGCAGCCCAGATCACCGCCACCAAGCAAGCGGGCGGGCGCGTGATCCCGGTCGGCACCACGGCGCTCAGGCTGATCGAAAGCGCGGCCACGGGGCCGGGGCAGATCGCACCCTGGGAAGGCGAGACCGATATTTTCATCACGCCGGGCTTTCAGTTTCGCATCGCGGATGCCTTGATGACCAACTTTCACCTGCCCAAATCGACATTGATGATGCTGGTGTCAGCCCTGATGGGATCTGATCGCATGCGCCAGATCTATGACCACGCGATTGCAGAGCGTTATCGTTTCTTTTCATATGGCGACAGCTCCTTGCTTTTGCCGTCCGAAGTGTGACAGCACACAAGGACGTATCGGGGCGTTGTAGTGTCGCGAAACCTCGATCCAACGCTGCGTCGTGCTGATAGCGTGATGGTCTGACGCGAACAGGAGGGATCCATGCTGCAGGTACTCAAAAGCTCTTGGGCTCTGCTTCTTGGCATGATGCTGCTTATGGTGGGCAACGGCGTGCAAGGGACGCTTCTGGGCATCCGGGGCGGGATCGAAGGCTTTTCCACCTTCGAGCTTTCGCTGGTGATGTCGGGCTATTTTGCTGGCTTCCTGTTTGGCTCGCGCATGGCGCCGATCATGATCCGTCGGGTTGGGCATGTGCGGGTGTTTGCGGCCCTTGGGTCGTTCATCTCGGCTGTGCTGATCCTGTATCCCACGTTCACCGATCCGTGGGCGTGGACCGCGCTGCGTGTGATCATCGGGTTTTGCTTTTCCGGTGTGTATGTCACCGCTGAAAGCTGGCTGAACAACGCGGCTGACAACGAAAACCGCGGCAAGGCCTTGTCGCTTTACATGTTCGTGCAGATGGTCGGCATCATCGCCGCGCAAGGCCTTTTGGTGATTGGAGACCCCGGCGGGTTTATCCTGTTCATCCTGCCCTCGGTGCTGGTGTCCATCGCTTTTGCGCCGATCCTTCTGTCGGTCAACCCGACGCCCGCCTTTGAAAGCATCAAGGGTTTGAGCCTGCGCGAGCTGTTCGAGATCTCCCCCTTGGGCTGTGTCGGCTTCATGCTTCTGGGGGGCGTGTTTGCTGCCCAGTTCGGTATGGCTTCGGTCTTTGGTCAACAGATCGGACTATCGGTCGGGCAGATCTCGGCTTTTGTGTCGGCACTGTTTATCGGCGGCCTTGTGCTGCAATATCCGATTGGCTGGATTTCTGACCGAATGGACCGACGCCTCTTGATCCTGATCGTGACCGCTATTGCCATGGTTGCCGCGCTTCTTCCGGTCGTTTTCGGCGTGCGCTATGAAATCCTGCTGGTGGCCTCGTTCCTTCTGGGCGGGATGACCAACCCGCTCTATGCGCTGTTGCTGGCCTATGTGAACGATTATCTGGAGCCTGAAGACATGCCCGCCGCCTCGGCTGGGCTGATCTTCATCAACGGGTTGGGGGCCATCGCGGGCCCTGTGGTCACGGGTTGGGTCATGGGGGTCATGGGGCCGCTTGGGTTCTTTGGCTATATGGCGCTATTGCTGTTTGGCTTTTTGGCCTACGGGATGTGGCGTATGACCCGGCGGTCTGGGCCTGGGCCGAAGGAGACGGGTGCGTATATGACCATGTCTCCGGCCGCATCGCCCGTGGCTGCGGATATGGCGCAGGAAGTCTGGGCCGATGAGGCGCAAGACGACGACAACTGACGCGGTATCGGTAGACGTCTTGCACTGTGTCCCTCACCCGTTAGGGTGGGGGAAAGCGAGAGGGCCAGACACATGACAGAGCCAAAAGACATCATCACTTTCTGGATCGACGAGGTTGGGCCAAAGGGGTGGTATGAAGCCTCGGACGCGCTGGATGACGAAATTCGAACGCGCTTCATGGCGGATTATGAGGCCGCGCGGGACGGTGAACGCGACCACTGGAAGAGCAGCGCAGACGGTGCGTTGGCCTTTTTGATCCTGACCGACCAGTTTCCGCGCAATATGTTTCGCGGCGACGCGCGATCCTTCGCGACCGACCCCGCGGCGCGGACCTGTGCAGACTATGCGATAGAGCATGGGCTAGATATGCAGATCGGGCTGCCCGACCGGCAGTTTTTTTATCTGCCCTTCATGCACAGCGAGGCGATGGAAGATCAGGACCGTTGCATCGCACTGATGGCAGAGCGCATGGCCGACACGCCGGGGCAGGGCGACACCCTGCATGCGCGCGCGCACCGAAAGATCATCGAACGTTTCGGCCGCTTCCCCTATCGCAACGATGCCTTGGGGCGTGACACCACACAAGAAGAAGCCAGCTTCATCGCCGACGGCGGCTATGGGGCGATATTGCGCAGCCTGGAGACGGGCGCCGACTGATGGCGTGCGCGTCGGTCGTCGCGTCAGGCAACAAACGTCGGGCGGGAAGTTTCCCGCTTGGCGCATGGCGGGTCTTCCGCTACGTCATTGATCTGCGAAAAGATATAGTTTAATGGCAAACTACCTTTGAGATAAGGAGATACCCCATGGCGGGCAAGGCTTTTGATACAATCGTTGTCGGTGCTGGTCCCGGCGGTTACGTCGCGGCGATCCGGGCTGCGCAGCTTGGTCAAAACGTGGCCATAATCGAACGCGAAAACCTTGGTGGCATCTGCCTGAACTGGGGCTGTATCCCGACCAAGGCGCTTTTGCGATCGGCAGAAGTCTTCCACCTGATGCACCGCGCCAAGGAGTTTGGCCTGTCGGCAGGAAAGATCGATTACGACCTGCCCGCCATCGTCAAACGCTCGCGCGGGGTGGCGGCTCAACTGTCCGGGGGCATCGGCCACTTGATGAAGAAAAACAAGGTCACCGTGTTCATGGGCGAGGCGACCATCCCCGCCAAGGGCAAGGTGTCCGTCAAAACCGACAAAGGGACCGAGGAACTGACCGCCAAGAACATCGTGGTGGCCACCGGTGCGCGCGCCCGCGAATTGCCGGGGCTTGAGGCTGACGGTGATCTGGTCTGGACCTATCGCCACGCCCTGAACCCGCCGCGCATGCCCAAAAAGCTGCTGGTCATCGGGTCGGGTGCCATCGGCATCGAATTTGCCAGCTTCTTCAATACGCTGGGCGCCGACACGACTGTCGTTGAAGTGATGGACCGCGTACTGCCCGTCGAAGATGCCGAGATTTCTGCCTTCGCCAAAAAGTCCTTCGTCAAGCAAGGTATGAAGATCATGGAAAAAGCCATGGTCAAGCAACTCGACCGCGCCAAGGGCAAGGTCACGGCCCATATCGAGGCCGGCGGCAAGGTCGAGAAGCTTGAGTTTGACACCGTGATTTCCGCCGTTGGCATCGTTGGCAATGTCGAAGGGCTGGGGCTTGAGGAACTGGGCGTGAAGATCGACCGCACCCATGTTGTGACCGACGCACATTGCCGCACGGGTGTCGATGGACTGTATGCCATCGGCGACATCGCCGGGGCACCGTGGCTTGCCCACAAGGCCAGCCATGAAGGTGTGATGGTGGCTGAACTGATCGCTGGCCTGCACGCCCACCCGGTAAAGCCTGAAAGCATCCCCGGCTGCACCTATTGCCACCCACAAGTCGCCAGCGTCGGACTGTCGGAAGCCAAGGCGAAAGAGCAGGGATACGATATCAAAGTTGGCCGCTTCCCCTTCATTGGCAACGGCAAGGCCATCGCCATGGGCGACCCCGAGGGCATGATTAAGACGATCTTCGACGCCAAGACCGGCGAGCTTCTGGGTGCGCATATGGTCGGCCCGGAAGTGACCGAAATGATCCAGGGCTATGTGGTCGGCAAGTCGCTGGAAACCACCGAAGAAGAGCTGATGCACACGGTCTTCCCGCACCCGACAATCTCGGAAAGCATGCACGAGGCGGTGCTGGACGCCTATGACCGCGTCATTCATATGTAAGACATAAAGGCCGGATCATTGCCCGGCCTTTATGCATCGTGCGTGGGTGGTCAGGCAGGGCTGACGGCCATTCAGGTCAACGCCTCATCCAGCTTGGCAAGGATCGCGGTCCAACCGCCATTGTGGTTGTCGCGGCTTTCCTCGGACGGGAAACGGATGTGATGCAGGCACAGGTCGGTGCCTCCGTCTTTCGGCGTCAGATCCAGCGTGACGATCGATTCCTCGGCCGTGCTGGCGGGCGATTCCCAAGTGAATTGCAGCTGCCTGGCGCGATCAATGATCCTGTATTCACCTTCATGCGGCAGATCGCCCGCGTTGGGGACCCGCATGATGATGCTGAAGCGCCCACCGATCTTGGCATCGACAGTCGCGTCGGGCACGGTGACGCCTGCGCCGGGGATCATGAATTTCGCGAGCATCTTCGGGTCCAGCCACGCATCGAATACGCGTTCGGGCGGGTAGGCGATGTGGCGGGTGATTTCGAGGGATAGATCAGTCATTGTCGTCCTCCTTCAAGGCAGCTTCGAGGGCATCCAGCCGCAGCGCCCAGATCGAACGCAATTTGGCAAACCATTGATCGATGTCGGAAAGCGGCCCCATCTGCACTTCGATCAAGTGCTCGCGCCATTCGGTGCGCCGGGTCGCCAGACCACAGGCCTCAAGCACTTTGATGTGCTTTGAAACCGAGTTCAGGCTGATATCAAAATGACGCGCGATATCCGTGACGCGCATGGGGCCTTCTTGTGCCAGCAGGGTCAGGATCGCACGGCGATTGGCGTCCGATGTGGCCTTGAGAACGGCGCTGAGGTGGTCCATGTCGTTTCGTTCAGCCATATGGGTGAATAACGGAATCAAAGGTATCAGTCAACCAAGAAGGTGAATGACGATTTGCCTCTACCATCAATAACCCGCGCGGGCTGGGCCTGCGCGGGTTGCGTTGTGGGGGGGTGTAGGGCGCTTACCGCTCGATCTCGCCGCCTGCCTGATGCCAATGCCCTAGTCCGCCGATGTTATAGACCTCGTCATAGCCCAGTCGTTTCAGAACTTGCGCGCCTTGGGCAGACCGCGCGCCGGACGCGCAATAGAGCGCGATGGGCTTAGTCGGATCAATCGTCGCGTTGAAGTCCGGCCCCTTCGGGTCGCATTGAAAGGGCATCACCGTCAGCGGCACAACGACAGCGCCCTTGGCCTTGCCAGTCATCTGCACCTCGCCGTGGTCGCGCACGTCGATCACCGTGATCTCGCCAGCGCGGGCTTTGGTCACGGCCTCGCGCGGGTCCATTTTCGCGCCGCCCATCATGAAACCAAACATGTTTTCGCTCCTGTCCCGAAAAGGGTTTGATCCGGGATATAGATCGCAACGTATTCAGGTCAATGGGTCTGAGAATTAAAATTCAAGAAAGTGAATGTAACGGGCTGGGCAACGCAGCGCGTTTACAAGTGTTCCGCAAATGTTCTAACTTTCCGATTGTCCCGCCGCGCGGTTTGGCCTAACCGTTAAGCAATTGTGAACTGGGGGTCAGAATGGCCGAGTTGAAAGAAATTCAGGTTCGCGGCGCGCGCGAGCATAACTTGAAATCCATCGACGTGGATATTCCGCGCGACCGGCTTGTGGTGATCACCGGGCTGTCCGGGTCTGGCAAGTCGTCGCTGGCGTTTGACACGATCTATGCGGAAGGGCAGCGGCGCTATGTCGAAAGCCTGTCTGCCTATGCGCGTCAGTTCCTTGATATGATGCAGAAACCGGATGTGGATCACATTGCGGGACTGTCGCCTGCGATTTCGATTGAACAAAAGACGACCTCGAAGAACCCCCGTTCGACCGTCGGCACCGTGACCGAGATTTACGACTATCTGCGTCTGCTGTTTGCCCGTTCCGGGACGCCGTTTTCACCCGCCACCGGATTGCCCATCGAGGCCCAGCAGGTGCAAGACATGGTTGACCGCGTGATGCAGATGGAGGAGGGCACCCGTGCCTATCTGCTCGCCCCCATCGTTCGCGACCGGAAAGGCGAATATCGCAAGGAATTTCAAGAGCTTCAAAAGAAGGGATTCCAGCGCGTCAAGGTAAACGGAGAGCTGCACGAGCTTGATAATCCCCCCACATTGGACAAGAAGTATCGGCACAATATCGACGTGGTCGTGGACCGCGTTGTGGTGCGCGAGGGCATGGATCAGCGGTTGGCCGACAGCTTCCGCACCGCGCTGGATTTGGCCGATGGAATCGCACTGTTGGAAACCGCCCCGACCGAGGGTGAGCCAGAGATTTTCACCTTCTCGGAAAACTTCGCTTGTCCCGTGTCAGGCTTCACAATTCCTGAAATCGAGCCGCGCCTGTTTTCGTTCAACGCACCGTTCGGGGCGTGTCCGGTTTGCGACGGGTTGGGCAAGGAGCTGTTCTTTGACGAGCGCCTCGTCGTGCCCGACGCCACGCTGCAAATTTATGACGGCGCACTGGCCCCGTGGCGCAAGGGCAAGTCGCCCTATTTCCTGCAAACCATCGAGAGCATTGCGCGCCATTACGAGTTCGACAAAAGCACACCGTGGAAAGATCTGCCCAAACATGTGCAGCAGGTGTTCCTGTATGGCTCGGGCGAGGAAGAGATCAAGTTTCGGTTCGATGAGGGCGGGCGCGTTTATGAAGTGACGCGGCCGTTTGAAGGCGTCATTCCCAACATGGAACGCCGCTATCGCGAGACGGATTCGAACTGGATTCGCGAAGAATTTGAACGCTACCAGAACAATCGCCCTTGCGGGGCCTGTGGCGGCTTCCGCCTGCGCGACGAGGCGTTGGCGGTGAAGATTGGCGGGCTGCATGTGGGGCAGGTGGTTCAGATGTCGATCCGCGAGGCGCTGGACTGGATCGAGGATGCGCCAAACCACCTGACCGTCCAGAAGAACGAGATTGCCCGTGCGATCCTGAAAGAAATCCGCGAACGTCTTGGGTTCCTGAACAATGTGGGGCTGGAATACCTGACGCTCAGTCGCAACTCCGGCACGCTGTCGGGCGGGGAAAGCCAGCGGATCCGTTTGGCCAGCCAGATCGGTTCGGGCCTGACGGGGGTGCTTTACGTGCTGGATGAGCCGTCCATCGGCTTGCACCAGCGCGACAATGGGCGGCTTCTGACCACGCTGAAAAACCTGCGCGATCAAGGCAATAGCGTGATCGTGGTTGAACATGACGAAGAAGCCATTCGTGAGGCGGATTACGTGTTCGACATGGGCCCCGGCGCGGGTGTCCATGGCGGTGAGGTGATCGCCCACGGCACACCTGACGACATTGCGGCCTGCGACGCCTCGATCACCGGGCAGTATCTGACCGGCAAGCGCGAAATCGCGGTTCCGACGCGTCGGCGCAAGGGCAATGGAAAGTCGGTGAAGGTGGTGAAGGCCACTGGCAATAACCTGCAAAACGTGACCGCCAAATTCCCGCTGGGCCAGTTCGTCTGCGTGACCGGTGTGTCGGGTGGGGGCAAATCGACGTTGACGATTGAAACGCTGTTCAAGACCGCCTCAATGCGTCTGAACGGTGCGCGCCAGACGCCCGCGCCTTGTGAAACCATCAAGGGGCTGGAGCATCTGGACAAGGTGATCGACATCGACCAGCGCCCCATCGGGCGCACGCCGCGGTCCAACCCCGCGACCTATACCGGCGCGTTCACCCCGATCCGTGACTGGTTCGCGGGCCTGCCGGAATCCAAGACGCGTGGTTATAAGCCCGGACGCTTCAGTTTCAACGTGAAAGGCGGGCGGTGCGAGGCCTGTCAGGGAGACGGTGTCATCAAGATCGAAATGCACTTCCTGCCCGATGTTTATGTCACCTGCGAGACCTGCAACGGTGCGCGCTACAATCGCGAGACGCTGGAAATTAAGTTCAAAGGCAAAAGCATCGCCGACGTTCTTGATATGACAGTTGAGGATGCGCAGACCTTCTTTCAGGCCGTCCCGACGATCCGCGAAAAGATGGATGCGCTGATGCGGGTCGGGCTTGGCTATATTAAGGTGGGCCAGCAAGCGACGACGCTGTCAGGTGGTGAAGCGCAGCGGGTGAAGCTGTCGAAAGAGCTGTCCAAACGCTCCACCGGGCGCACGCTTTATATCTTGGACGAACCGACCACGGGCCTGCATTTCGAGGATGTCAGGAAGCTGCTTGAGGTGCTGCACGAGTTGGTCGATCAGGGCAATACCGTGGTCGTGATCGAACACAATCTGGATGTGGTGAAAACGGCCGACCACCTGATTGATATCGGTCCCGAGGGCGGCGACGGGGGCGGGTTGATCGTGGCGACTGGCACACCGGAAAAGGTGGCGCAGGTCGCCGAAAGCTACACGGGTCATTATCTGGCGCAGATGCTGACGCCGATGCGTAAAGCGGGCGAGTGACAAACAAAAAGCCCGGCAAATATGCCGGGCTTTTCAGTCTTACTTCCAACTCAGCGTCTTAACCGTCGAAATCGGCTTCCTGCATCAGTTTCAGGGCGTCAGCGCGGTGTCCGGCCACTTCCATCAGATTCAATCCATCCGGGGTAAAGCTGCCCCAGCTTTGCACGATCTCGTCGGCCGCGACATCAGGCGCAATCGGGTATTCGAAGTTCTGCGCGGCGTAAATCTGCTGCGCTTTCGGTGATGCGAGGAATTCCATCAGCTTGATGGCGGTTTCCTTGTTGGGCGCGTGTTTGGTCAGCGCCATGCCCGATACGTTCACATGGGTGCCCGATCCCTCGAAGACCGGGAAGACGACATTGACGCTGTCGGCCCATTCCTTTTGTTCGGGGTCTGACAGCATCTTGCCCATGTAATAGGTGTTGCCGATCGAAATGTCGCATTCGCCAGCCCAGATCGCCTTGACCTGCGCGCGGTCATTGCCTTGCGGTTTGCGGGCCAGATTGGCCTTCACGCCGTCGATCCAGGCGCGGGTGGCTTCTTCGCCGTTGTGGGTCAGATGGGCGGCGACAAGGCCCAACGTATAGGCGTGGGTGCCTGACCGCGTGCAGATGCGACCTTTCCATTTCGGGTCGGCCAGATCTTCGTAGGTGGTGACTTCGCCGTCAGCGACGCGGTCTTTCGAGGCATAGACGATCCGCGCGCGCGAGGTCAGGCCGAACCATTCATTGCCCGGATCGCGATAGGCGGCGGGAATGTTGGCCGTCAGGGTTTCGTTTTCGACCGGCTGGGTAAGGTCTGCTTCGACCACAGCGGCCAGACGGGCGAAATCGACGGTCATGATCAGGTCAGCCGGGCTGCGCTTGCCTTCGGCCTGCAAGCGTTCGATCACGCCGTTCTTCAGGAAGGCCACATTGACCGGAATGCCGGTTTCTTCCGTGAAGGCATCCATCAGCGGCTGGACCAGCTCTGGCTGACGGTAGGAATAGACGTTGACCTCGTCCGCGCTGGCAAGGGCGGGGGTCAGGGCTGTGGCCGCAGTCAGGGCCATGGCGAGTGTGCGGACAGTTTTCATCGCGCGATCTCCTTGTTTCGATGACGCCGCTTAAATCCGAGTCTTTTGCTAGGGTCAATACCTGATTAATTTAATCGGGAATATTTTTTGCGATCCGCTCAGCAGCCTTCTCGGCGTCCCACAGCGCATCCATTTCTTCCAGCGTCGCATCATCAGGCGCGCGCCCGTCTGCGGCCAGTCGGCGTTCAATCCCCTGAAAACGCCGTTCAAACTTGGCGTTCGTATGGCGCAGCGCCTCTTCCGGCTCGACATTCAGGTGGCGGGCCAGATTGGCGACGACGAACAAAAGGTCGCCCAGTTCTTCGCGCACCTCGTCTTGGCTCAGACTGTCGCGCGCTTCGGCCAGTTCGCGCGCTTCTTCGGTGATTTTGTCCAGCACCGGGCCAATGTCAGGCCAGTCAAATCCCACCCGCGCGGCGCGTTTTTGCAGCTTCACCGCCCGCAGCAGGGCAGGCAGGCCGATGGCGACCCCATCCAGCACCCCTTGCTGCGCCTTGTCTGCCCGTTCTGCCGCTTTGATCGTTTCCCAGTCGCGGGTCTGCTGATCGGCGGACTTGTCGCGGGATTCGCTGCCGAACACATGCGGGTGGCGGGCGACCATTTTGTCGGACATCGTGTCGGCGATCTCGTCAAAGCTGAACAGCCCGGCCTCTTCCGCCATTTGCGCATGAAAGACTGACTGAAACAGCAGATCGCCCAATTCGCCTTTTAGTTCGTCCCAGGCTTCACGTTCGATCGCATCTGCGACCTCATAGGCTTCCTCGATCGTGTAGGGCGCGATGGTGGCGAAGGTCTGTTCGATATCCCACGGGCAGCCCCCGTTTGGATCTCGCAGGCGGCGCATGATCTCGCGCAGGCGATCCATGCCACCTTTCGGGTCATACACCAACGCATCTGATCGGCTCAGGTCCTGTGTTTTGGTCATTGCATCCACGCCCTTTTCAGGATTGTCTCGTCGCACCCTTGATAGGAGGAAGTCATGGCCATCATCAACCGCATTGGCGAATTTGCCGGGGATATGACGACCTGGCGACGCCATCTGCACGCGCATCCCGAGTTTGGGTTGGAGTGTCACGACACGGCTGCCTTCGTGGTCGAACAATTGCGCAGCTTCGGGGTGGATGAGGTGCATGAGAAGATCGGAGTCTCGGGTGTCGTCGCGATCATCAACGGGCAGGGCGAGGGGCCGACGATTGGCCTGCGCGCCGATATGGACGCGTTGCCGATGGACGAGGCGACGGGGCTTGACCATGCCTCGACCGTGCCGGGCTTGATGCATGCCTGCGGTCATGACGGCCACACGGCGATGCTGTTGGGGGCGGCGCGATACTTGGCAGAGACGCGGAATTTCAAGGGCCGTGTGGCGCTGATCTTCCAACCGGCCGAAGAAAACTTTGGTGGTGCCAAGCACATGTGTGACGACGGTATAATGGATCGCTTTGCGATCGATGAGGTTTATGCCCTGCATAACCTTCCCGGTCGCACGCTGGGCGCGTTCTACACCACGCCGGGGCCGATCATGGCGGCGGTGGATACGCTGGTGGTGAAGCTGCGCGGGTTGGGCGGGCATGCGGCCTATCCGCATGACACGGTCGACCCGATCATGGCGTTGGTCACAATGGTGCAGGCGCTGCAATCCATCGTAAGCCGCAATCTGTCGCCGATGGAAAACCTTGTCATCTCGGTCACGCAAATCGGTGGCGGCACAGCGGACAACATCATCCCCGAAGAGGCATGGTTCGGCGCGACGATCCGCTCTTTCACGCCCGAGGTGCGCGAGATGGCGCAGCGGCGCATCCGCGAGGTGATCGAAGGGCAGGCGGCAAGCTTCGGCGTGACGGCCGATATTGATTATGAACTGGGCTACCCCCCCACGGTGAACGACGCCAGAGCGGTCGAAAAAGCGATCGAAGCCGCCCAAGAGGTCAGCGGCGCGGCGCGCGTTTTTGCCGATCAGGGGCGTGAAATGGGGGCCGAAGATTTCGCCTATATGCTGCAAGAACGTCCCGGCGCCTATTTGTTTTTGGGGCAGGGCGAAGACGGCGCAGGCGTGCATCACCCCGCCTATGATTTCAACGACGAGGCCGCGCCCTTTGGGGCCAGTTTCTTTGCGCGGCTTGTCGAGCGATTGAACCCTGTCTAGATGGATCAGTCGATAATTTGATCAAATTATATGGCCAGACCAATCAGTCTGTGCTAGTCGGTCTGAAAGCAAAGGAGGCGGCAATGGCTTTGGAAGACGCGAGAACTCAGGTGGACACGGCGTTTACGCGGGATGGGTTGAAGGGCTTGGCCTATGAAAACACGTTCGGCGGGGCGACATCTTTCCTGCGCCGCACCTATTCAAAAGACCTGACAGGGGTGGATATTGCTGTCACCGGCATTCCGTTTGATCAAGCTGTCACCAACCGCCCGGGCACGCGCCTTGGCCCGCGCGCCATCCGCGAGGCGTCATGCCTGCAATCGCCCGATCAGGCCTATGGCTGGGACTTCGACGTGATGAGCGAATTTGCCATCGCCGATTACGGCGACATGGCGTTCGACTATGCCCATATCGACCAGTTTCCCGCGACGCTCGAGGCGCATATCAGCGGTATTCTGGACCAAGGCGCGGCCTGTCTGACCCTTGGGGGCGACCATTACATCACCTTCCCCATCCTGCGCGCGCATGTGAAGAAGCACGGGCCGCTTAGCCTGTTGCAGTTTGATGCGCACACCGACACCTGGCCCGACGATGACATGACCCGTGTCGATCATGGAACGATGTTCTACAAGGCGGTGAAAGAGGGGCTGATTGACCCGTCACGATCCGTTCAGGTGGGCATCCGCACCCATAATGACGACACGTTGGGTGTGAATATCATTGATGCGCGCGAAGTGCATGAAACCGGCCCCGCTGCGGTGGTCAAGAAGATCAAGTCGATCCTTGGCGACCACAAAACCTACCTGACCTTCGACATAGACGGGCTGGACCCTGCCTATGCGCCGGGGACGGGCACACCGGTTTGGGGTGGTCTGACCACAGCACAGGTTGCGATCATCCTGCGTGATCTGGCAGGGATCAATCTTGTCGGTGGCGACATTGTCGAAGTCTCGCCTCCTTTCGACACCACCGGTGCGACGGCGATTGCCGGGGCGCATGTGGCAATGGAAATTCTGAACTTGTGGGCGTTTACGCGCCGAAGCTAGCCCTCACCGCAGGGCCTGCGCTACGTTACGGGCGGCTGTCTTTGCGTCTGCCAGACCGCCCGCGAAACAGCGTGGACTTGCAAGGGGAAGTCTGCTCCAGTATCGCTAGGGTATAGTGGGTGTGGCGGTTCTGGGTGCCGCGAGGGGGGCGTGTGAATCTTCTGACAAGTGTGATTTTGCTGGTCTTGTTTCTGGCCATATTGGGGATAGGCTGGGTGCGATTGGCGCCACTGCCGGTTGAGCGTTTTTCCGCCCGCCCCGGTCCGGACACACCGGGGCGCCATGTTTTTCCGGGCGGCGTCAAATACGTGGTGCCGTTGAAGGACCTGCCCGAGGGCGCGCTGGATCATCTGGCATGGGTCGCGCTGGAGGCCCCGCGCAGCAGGTTGCGCCAGCAATCCGATGACCAGATCGCCATTGTCACCCGAACGCGTCGGATCGGATTCCCCGATATCACCGTGGCATGGGTGGCGGACGACGCGCTTCATATACACGCCCATCTTGTCTACGGGCGCAATGATCTTGGCACCAACGCCGCGCGCATCGACCGTTGGCTGGAAAAGCTGCGCCATTTGGAAGAAGACGACGACTACTGACGGTGCCCGCGCTTACAGGCGGGAAAGATCGTTTGGCGCAGGACTGTTGGGCAGGGGCAGCGGGGTCGCATTGCCAGCCGAAACACAGCCTTTTCCAGTGTCACGCCACATGGGCACGTTCAGGCTCATCTCGCAGCGGGCCATGAAGGCGCGCCCGCCCACGAACAGGCAGATGCTTTCGCCCAACTCAACGCGGCTGCCTTGGGTGTCGGTGCAATAGCAGTCGATCACCTTGCCGCCCGGCGTGGTGACATCCGCGAACGCCGCGGGCGAGGACATCAGCCCCGCGAACAAGATGAAAAGCATGCGATTTGCCATATGCCATTTTACCCCGAAATGTGCGGAATTTGAAGCGTGTCGTCCAAGCGCACGCCAAAGCGCCCTGCCACTTGACCAAACCCGCGCAATAAGGGACACCGCCTGACATGGTTCCGATGGAAAAACTCTCAGCGATCACCGAACGGTTTCAGTTCCTTGAAGCGCGCATGGCCGAAGGGTTGACTGGCGACGAGATCGCCAAAGTTGGCCGTGAATATGCCGAACTTAGGCCTGTGGTCGAAGAAATCGCTTCGTATCGCCAACTTCTGGATGACATCGCCGAAGCCGAGGCGTTGCTGACGGACCCCGACATGCGGGAACTGGCCGAAGAAGAGCTGCCCCTGCTGCGCGAGCGTTTGCCGGAGGCTGAACAGGCGATGCGGCTGGTGCTGTTGCCCAAAGACGCCGCAGACGCGCGCCCTGCGATGATCGAGATCAGGCCCGGCACCGGGGGTGAGGAGGCCTCACTGTTCGCCGCCGATCTGTTGCGGATGTATCAACGCTATGCCGAGGCCCGCGGCTGGCGCTTTGAGATCATGGAACAAACCCTTTCAGAACTGGGTGGCGTCAAAGAGGTGGTGGCGCATGTGAAAGGTGACGGCGTGTTCGCGCGGCTGAAATACGAAAGCGGCGTGCACCGTGTGCAGCGCGTGCCCGAAACAGAAAGCGGTGGACGCATCCACACCTCGGCGGCGACCGTGGCGGTGCTGCCCGAAGCCGAAGACGTGGATATCCAGATCGACCCCGGCGATCTTCGCATCGACACGATGCGCGCATCGGGGGCGGGGGGGCAGCATGTGAACACGACGGATTCCGCCGTGCGCATCACCCATATTCCGACCGGGATCATGGTGACCAGCTCGGAAAAAAGCCAACACCGCAACCGCGAGATCGCGATGCAGGTTCTGAAAACGCGGCTGTTCGACCTTGAACGCCAACGTGTCGATGATGCGCGCGCCGCGGATCGCAAGGCGCAAGTCGGGTCGGGCGACCGGTCCGAGCGCATCCGCACCTACAACTTTCCGCAAGGCCGGATGACCGATCACCGGATCAACCTGACACTCTACAAGCTGGATCAGATCATCGCAGGCGATCTGGACGAGGTCATCGACGCCCTGATCGCCGAGGATCAGGCGGCACAACTGGCTGCGCTGGACGGATGACCACCGGAACGGCGCTTTTGATTGCCGCCACACAGACCCTGCGCGCGGCGGGCGTGAACGACCCCGCGCGCGACGCCCGTGTGCTGTTGGCCCACGCCTTGGGGATCGACCGAAGTCGACTGACGCTTGCCTTGCCCGATGAGGTCGCGCAAGAGGCAGAGGCGGTGTTTGCCGCGTCAATCAACGCCCGCACCGCGCGCCAGCCCGTGGCTCAGATCATCGGCAAACGCGCTTTCTATGGTCGCGATTTCTACGTCACCAGCGACGTTCTTGATCCGCGCCCCGACACCGAACGGCTTGTCGAAACGGCGCTGGATCACCCATTTGATACCGTTGTGGATCTGGGCTGCGGGTCGGGCTGTATCTTGTTGACTTTGCTGGCAGAAAGACCTTTGGCGACTGGGCAGGGGGTGGACATTTCCGCGCCCGCGTTGGGTGTGGCACAGAAAAATGCGTCCCAACTGGCCCTGACCGATCGTGCTGCCTTTGTGGAAGGGTCGTGGTTCGACCCCTTGGCCAAAGCCGAACCGGTCGATCTGATTGTTTCGAACCCCCCCTATATTTCTGAGGCTGAAATGCGCGCGTTAGCGCCTGAGCTGAGGGATTGGGAACCACATGTGGCGCTGACCCCGGGGGGGGACGGGCTGGCGGCCTTCAGGATCATCGTGGCCCAGGCCCCCGATTTCTTGCGCCCCAAAGGGCGCCTGATCGTTGAAATCGGGGCCACCCAAGGGCGCGCTGTGTCCGGGCTTTTTGAAAGTGCGGGGTTTCAATCGGTGCGGGTCGCGCAAGATCTGACCGGGCATGACCGGGTTGTGACCGGATTTTGGCAAGGCAGCTGACCGCTGTTGGTCACAAGAATCACCCGGCGTGAGGGGCGTGTCGGGATGTTGCCCAAGCCCCGCAAACCCGCAAATTTTCGGCAAAAACCCCCGCTTGCAGAGGTTTTGGACAGTTTGGGCTTGTCTTTCGACCCCGCGCATGACAATCAGAAACAAGCAGCGTCGCAGTCCTTTGGACAGCCGCCGCAGGTAAGCCCTACAATTCGGATGTCGTGGCACAGAATGGTGTCTTGTCCGAGAACTCAGCACGGTTATTGCATCGTGCGTCTGAAGCTAAAGCTGGAAAAACAAGCTTATGAGATCTTCCAAATCGCGTTCGCGCAACAAGTCGAACCGTAACCGGAACAATCCGGGAAACAATATCAATCGGGTCTTCGACAGTTCGGGGCCCGAGGGCAAGGTGCGCGGCACCCCCCAGCAGATCATCGAGAAATACACCCAGTTGGCCCGCGATGCGTTTTTGTCCAACGACAGGGTCGCCGCCGAAAACTTCCAGCAACACGCCGAACACTACACCCGCCTTCTGGGCGAAGCGCAGCGCGAGATGGAAGCCCGCCGGGTGCAGACCGAACAGCAGAACCGCGAACGCCAGCAACGCGAAAAAGAGGATCGCGAAGCGCGGCCCGACAACAAGCCGACGCCTGATGTGGCGGGCGAGGGTGAGCAACCCAATGTGTCGGCGCCATCGCAATCTGACGTGTCCAACGACGCCGACAGCGGTTTGGTGGAAACACCGGAAAGCAAGTCCAAGAAAGCCCCAACCCGGGCGCGCAAGCCGCGTAAACCGGTGAAACGATCGCCTGATCAGGGCGAGGCCTCATCTGGATCCGCACCGGCCGCACCGGATGATGCGCCAAAAGCTGCTGAATAGCCCCGCGCGCTTCACGTCGCTACCAAAACGAAAAACACCCGGTCCTCTTGTCAGAGCGCCGGGTGTTTTTGTTTCTGGTCTGCGCTTTGGGGCAGGAGGGGTCTTGGCAACCGCGCCGCTGTTTAATCTGTGCCGCGATAAGGCTCTACATATTGCAAGGCCATGTCCCAGGGGAAGAAAATCCAGGTGTCCTGGCTGACTTCGGTGATGAAGGTGTTGACCAGCGGACGCCCTTTGGGCTTGGCGTAAACAGTCGCGAAATGCGCTTTGGGATACATCTTGCGCACCAGCTCCAGCGTTTTGCCGGTATCGACCAGATCATCGATGATCAAGATCCCCTCGCCGTCGCCCATCATTGCCGCATCCGGGGCTTTCAGAAGCTCTGCTTCGCCCTGGGATTGGTGGTGATAGGACTTGACCGAGACGGTGTCGACGGTTCGAATGTCCAGCTCGCGGGCGACGATCATCGCGGGGGCAAGGCCGCCGCGCGTGATCGCAACCACGGCGCGCCACCCAGTGTCTTTGGGCCCCTGACCATCAAGGCGCCACGCCAAGGCGCGGCTGTCGCGGTGGATTTGATCCCAGCTGATGTGGAACCCTTTTTCGTGCGGCAAGCGGTCGCTCATATCTGGGTCTCCTTACTTGCGGCCTGTGGCCACGTCGATATCCGGTGCGTCGACGGCCTTCATGCCGACGACATGATAACCACTGTCAACGTGGTGGGTTTCGCCGGTCACCCCCGACCCTAGGTCAGACAGAAGATATAGCGCGGAGTTTCCCACATCCTGAATGGTCACGTTGCGACGCAGCGGGGAATTCAGTTCGTTCCATTTGAGGATATAGCGAAAATCACCAATGCCCGAGGCCGCAAGCGTCTTGATTGGCCCCGCAGAGATGGAATTCACCCGGATGCCATCCTTGCCCAGATCTTCGGCCATATAGCGCACCGAGGCCTCAAGCGCGGCCTTCGCCACGCCCATGACGTTATAATGCGGCATGACCTGTTCGGCGCCGTAGTAGGTCAGCGTCAGAAGTGATCCCCCGTCCGGCATCATGGCAGCGGCACGCCGCGCCACCGCAGTGAACGAATAGACCGAGATGTCCATTGTCATCCGGAAGTTTTCCGGGCTGGTGTCCACATAGCGGCCGCGAAGTTCGTTTTTGTCTGAGAACCCAATGGCATGAACGACGAAGTCGAGCTTGCCCCATTTTGCCTCAAGGGTGCTGAACAAGGTGTCGATCGACCCTTGGTCCGACACGTCGCATTCCAGCACGATGTCTGACCCAAGCTGGTCAGCCAACGGCCCGACGCGCTTCTTCAGCGCTTCGCCCTGATAGGAAAAAGCCAGCTCTGCCCCGGCCTCGGCACAGGCTTTCGCGATCCCCCACGCGATGGACTTGTCATTGGCAAGTCCCATGATCAGGCCGCGCTTGCCCTTCATCAATTCGGTCGACATATGTATTCCCCGTCCCGAGATACTGCAATAAGCCCGTTTAGGCGATTGGCATTGCTTCTTCAAGTCTTGGCACCGAAGACGTTGCGTGGTTGGAATTCAATTGGCGCCTTATCGCGCAGGCGCTTATATGTGGCACGAGCAGGAAAGGATGCGACCATGACGGAAAGAGGCGGGATATTTTCGGGCGACGATCCGTTTGTGATTGCACGCAGCTGGTTGACCGAAGCTGAGAAAACCGAGCCCAACGATCCCAACGCCATCGCCCTGTCCACGGTGGACGCAGACGGCCTGCCCAATGTGCGCATGGTTCTGTTGAAAGACATCGAAGACGATGCGTTCGTGTTCTACACCAACTTCGGCTCTGCCAAGGCGCACGAGCTTGATCAAGCCGGCAAGGCCGCATTCGTCATGCATTGGAAAAGCCTGCGCCGTCAGATCAGGGTGCGCGGGTTGATAACGCGCGAAGAGGGGCCGCAGGCCGACGCCTATTATGCGTCACGGTCGCTGAAAAGTCGGCTGGGCGCTTGGGCGTCGCAACAAAGCCAACCGCTCGCCTCGCGAGCGGCGTTGATGGCCGAGGTCGCGAAGGTGACCGCGACCCATGGCACGCATCCGCCGCGGCCTCCGTTTTGGGGTGGATATCGACTTAAGCCGGTCGAAATAGAATTCTGGGCCGACGGGGCATTCCGCCTTCATGACCGGTTTCGCTGGACGCGGGCCGAGGCAGGCGCACCGTGGTCTGTCACCCGACTAAACCCATGATTTCGGGCAGTTGTGATGCGTAGCCTAGCTAAAAGTATAGGTTATTAGGTCTTGCGTCACCTGCGCATTAGTCCCATTTATGGAGTTGGGGATGCGAAATTCTAGAGGTTTCAAATGGCGCTAGCCAGCGACGCGCAAGAGCCAGTGGTCGTGCACGGGCAAGTCAAGTGGTTTGACCCGAGCAAGGGGTTTGGCTTCGTCATTGCGGACGAGGGCGGGGCAGATATTCTGCTTCACGCCAATGTCTTGCGCAACTTCGGGCAAAGCTCGGTGGCTGACGGGTCGCGGATCGAAATCACGGTACAGTCCACGGATCGGGGCCGTCAGGCGGTCAGTGTTCTGTCGATCGAGCCACCCGCAGATGGTGGACTTCACCAGTTGGAAGAATTTGCCGAAGGGCTGGTCGACCCCGAAGATGTCGGGCCGGTAGAGCCTGCGCGCGTCAAGTGGTTCGACAAGGCCAAAGGCTTCGGTTTTGCCAATGTGTTCGGCCGCCCCGAGGATGTTTTTATCCATGTCGAGGTTCTGCGCCGCTCTGGTCTGGCGGATTTGCAACCCGGCGAGGCGATCAGCCTTCGCGCGGCCCAAGGCAAACGGGGCTGCATGGCGGTCAGCGTGTCGGCTTGGGACGCAGCGATCCACGAAAAAGAGTGATCTGAGATGCGGCTTTCCTCCTTTGGACGGAACGTCGGGGTCAGCCTTTGGGTCTGGGCGGCAACCTCCATCGCCGCCGCGGCTGGTGATTGCAGCCCGACACATGTGGATTTGCGCGGTGACTGGGGCGTGGCACGTTTCACCGTCGAGCTGGCACAGACCCCCGCCGACCGGGCGCGCGGGTTGATGCACCGCGAAGACATGGCGGCCAGCCACGGCATGCTGTTTCTGTTTGAGGCCCCACAGAATGTGAGCTTTTGGATGAAGGACACGCTTATCGCGTTGGATATGCTGTTTCTGCGCGCAGATGGGACCGTGGCGACGATCCATGAAAACGCCCAGCCACTTGACCTAACTCCCATTCCGGGCGGATCCGATATACTGGCCGTCCTCGAAGTGAACGGCGGGATGACAGATCGTCTGGGCATCACCACGGGCAGTGTTTTGCGCCACCCTGCATTGGATCAAACGCGCGCCGCATGGCCTTGTGATGCGCCTGAATGACGACTTCTTGCGATTGATGCTGGCCCGCGCGGCGTTTTGCTCTTTTCATCATGCGGAACGGTCGCTATGGAGAGGGCGTTCGGGGCGTAGCGCAGCCTGGTAGCGCGACGGTTTTGGGTACCGTAGGTCGCAAGTTCGAATCTTGCCGTCCCGACCACCACCTTTCTTGACCATCCTGCAGACAAGGTTTTTCCGCCAAACGGGTGTGAGCTGACCCAAGATGTTGTGTCTGATGTGGTGGTCTGAAAACGCCATGGTCCCCCTTGCTGTCTACTCTGCCGATTCTGTTCGTCACGCCGCGCGCTTGGGCAAGGACAGGGGCAAGCCTGTTGCGAACAGGACACGCGTTCAGGCACGAGCGCCTTGATTTGTTGAGTTTCTGCAGGTGCACAATGATTTTCAGTGTGACGGATGCTCCGGGCGCGGCCGGCTGCCACAAAATACACGCGCGCGGTGTTTTGCGACCTTGATGCTATTCAGGCGCCACCTTGCCTTTGTCAGATAAACCAGCCCCATAAATAGAAAAAACTCAATACACGCAGGGGTTGTCGGCGCGGGGGAATCAAACGCCACTTTCTTGCAGAATGAACATGCCCCTCAGGTCAATGGAAAAGAGTTGTGGATATCCCATAATTTTTCGTTGACCTGATAGGTGTCTCTACGCCAACTTGTGGGCGCTGGTCATCAAGCCACAACATATAGTGGCGGCAGGTTGTTGCGGGACAGTGAAACAAATTTGACATGACCCAATAGGTCACTTTGGTCCGAAGCGGTGTTTTCACGTCTCGGAGGGGAGGGGTTTTCTTTGTTTCCGGTCCTTTGTGATCAGCGCAGAAGGTATTGATCAAGGTGGACCCGCGCCAAGACGCGAGCCGCCACAGCGCATGAAGGACAGACGGGGCACATGAAGATTGAACGTAAGTTTACCAAGGCAGGCAAAGACGCTTATTCCGATCTGGATTTCATCACCACATCTTCGGAAATTCGAAACCCAGATGGGACCATCGTGTTCAAACTGGACGATTGCGAAGTCCCATCTGCCTGGAGCCAAGTCGCCTCGGACGTGATCGCGCAGAAATATTTCCGCAAAGCCGGTGTGCCTGCTGCCCTGAAGCGCGTGAAAGAAAAGGGTGTTCCTGAATTCCTGTGGCGCTCGGTTCCCGACGACAAGGCGCTCGCAGACCTTTCCAAAGAAGACCGCTTCGGCGGCGAGACCTCGGCCAAGCAAGTGTTTGATCGTCTGGCGGGTGCGTGGACCTATTGGGGTTGGAAGGGTGGTTATTTCACCACCGAGGCCGACGCCAAAGCCTATTTCGACGAAATGCGCCACATGCTGGCCAGCCAACGCGCGGCCCCGAACTCGCCCCAGTGGTTCAACACCGGCCTGCATTGGGCCTACGGCATCGATGGCCCCGCTCAAGGTCACTATTACGTCGATCACAAGACCCGCAAGCTGACCAAATCCAAGTCGAGCTATGAGCATCCGCAGCCCCACGCCTGCTTCATCCAGTCTGTTGGCGATGATCTGGTGGGTGACGGCGGCATAATGGATCTGTGGGTCCGCGAGGCACGTTTGTTCAAATACGGCTCGGGCACCGGCACCAACTTCTCGTCCTTGCGGGCGGCCAACGAGAATCTGTCCGGTGGCGGTAAGTCGTCCGGCCTGATGGGGTTCTTGAAGATTGGTGACCGTGCTGCTGGCGCGATCAAGTCGGGCGGCACCACGCGCCGTGCGGCCAAGATGGTGATCGTGGACAGCGACCACCCGGATATCGAGGAATACATCAACTGGAAGGTCAAGGAAGAGCAGAAAGTGGCCTCGTTGGTCGCGGGCTCGAAGATGCACGAAGAGCATCTGAACCACATCTTTGCCGCCATCCGCGCATGGGACGGGGCCGAGGAAGACGCCTATGATCCCAAGGTGAACGAGACCCTGAAAGGCGTCATTCGGGCCGCGAAAAAAGTCGCAATCCCCGAAGTTTACGTTAAGCGCGTGCTGGATTACGCCAAGCAAGGCTATGGCTCGATCGAGTTCCCGACCTATGACACCGACTGGGACAGCGAAGCCTACGCAACTGTATCGGGCCAGAACTCGAACAACTCGGTGCGCGTCACTGACGCTTATCTGAAAGCTGTTGAGGCCGACGCCGACTGGGAACTGATCCGCCGCACCGACGGCTCGGTCGCCAAGACCATCAAGGCGCGCGATCTGTGGGACCAGATCGGTCACGCGGCATGGGCCTGTGCTGATCCCGGCATCCAGTATCACGATACGGTTAATGCATGGCACACCTGCCCGGAAGATGGCGCGATCCGCGGCTCGAACCCGTGCTCGGAATATATGTTTCTGGACGACACCGCCTGTAACCTTGCGTCGATGAACCTGCTGACCTTCCTGAAGGATGGCGTGTTTCAAGCCGAAGACTACATGCACGCGACCCGCCTATGGACGATCACGCTGGAAATCTCGGTGATGATGGCGCAGTTCCCGTCGAAAGAGATCGCTGAGCGCAGCTATGTCTTCCGCACGTTGGGTCTGGGCTATGCCAATATCGGCGGTCTGCTGATGAACATGGGCTTTGGTTACGACTCGCCCGAGGGCCGCGCGATGTGCGGGGCGCTGACCGCGATCCTGTCGGGCGTATCCTATGCGACCTCTGCCGAAATGGCGAGCGAGTTGGGCGCGTTTGAAGGGTTCGAGCGCAACAAGGACCACATGCTGCGCGTCATTCGCAACCACCGCACCGCCGCTTACGGCGCGAAAGACGGCTATGAGGATCTGGCGATCAAACCTTTGCCGCTGGACCAGAAAAACTGCCCCGATGCCAAGCTGGTCGATCTGGCCATGGGCGCGTGGGACGAAGCGCTGGCGCTGGGTGAAAAGCACGGCTACCGCAACGCGCAAGTGTCTGTGATTGCGCCAACCGGCACCATCGGACTGGTGATGGATTGTGACACCACGGGGATCGAACCTGACTTCGCGCTGGTGAAGTTCAAGAAATTGGCCGGCGGTGGGTATTTCAAGATCATCAACCGGTCGGTTCCCGCAGCCCTTGAAAAGCTTGGCTATGCCTCGTCCGAGATTGAAGAGATCATCAGCTACGCCGTCGGTCACGGCACCATCGGCAACGCGCCGGGGATCAACCACACGACCCTGATCGGGCACGGCTTTGGCCAAAACGAGATCGACAAGATCGAGGCGGCACTGCCGTCGGCGTTCGACATCCGTTTCGTGTTCAACCAGTGGACGCTGGGCGAAGAGTTCTGCACCAACGTGCTGGGCATCCCGACCGAGAAGCTGAACAACCCCGATTTCAGCCTGCTCAGCCACCTTGGTTTCACCCGCAAGGACATCGACGCGGCCAACGACCATGTGTGCGGCACGATGACGTTGGAAGGCGCGCCACACCTGAAGGAAGAGCATTACAGCGTGTTCGACTGCGCCAACCCGTGCGGCAAAAAAGGCAAGCGTTTCCTGAATGTTGACAGCCATATCTATATGATGGCGGCGGCGCAGAGCTTCATTTCCGGCGCAATCTCGAAAACCATCAACATGGCGAACGACGCGACGATTGAAGACTGTCAGAAGGCGTATGAGCTGAGCTGGTCGTTGGGGATCAAGGCGAACGCGCTCTATCGCGATGGCTCGAAACTCAGCCAGCCGCTGGCTGCGGCACTGGTCGAAGATGACGAAGAAGCCGAAGAGATCCTCGCATCGGGTTCGACCCACGATAAAGCCGTGACACTGGCCGAGAAGATCATCGAGAAAATCGTGATCAAGGAAGTGGCGCGTGGCCGTGAAAAGCTGCCCGAACGTCGCAAGGGCTACACCCAGAAAGCCATCGTTGGCGGGCACAAGGTTTACCTGCGCACCGGCGAATACGAAGACGGCAATCTGGGCGAGATCTTCATCGACATGCACAAGGAAGGGGCTGGCTTCCGCGCGATGATGAACAACTTCGCCATCGCGGTGTCGGTCGGCCTGCAATACGGCGTGCCGCTTGAGGAATTCGTCGACGCCTTCACCTTCACCAAGTTTGAACCGGCGGGCATGGTGCAGGGCAACGATTCAATCAAGAACGCGACCTCGATCCTGGATTACATCTTCCGCGAACTGGCCGTGTCCTACCTGGACCGCACCGATCTGGCGCATGTGAAGCCTGAGGGCGCTGCCTTCGACGATCTGGGCCGTGGTCAGGAAGAAGGCGTCGCCAACGTTCAGGAAATGACGGAAACCGCCGCCACCAAGTCCTTGGAAGTGTTGAAGCAAATCAGCTCGACCGGATATCTGCGCAAGCGCATGCCGCAAGAGCTGATGGTCTTGCAGGGCGGGGCCGGCGCGGAAGAAACCATGCTGACCGGCACTGATCCGGTGGGTGTTCTGAACACATTGGTTCCGGAAACGTCGGGCGTGACGACGACCGTGACCGAAACGCTGGTCAGCGAGACAGCGATTTCGGCGGGCACGATCAACAAGATCGACGCGCGCACCAAAGCCAAGATGCAAGGCTACGAGGGTGACCCTTGCGGCGAATGTGGCAACTACACATTGGTGCGTAACGGCACTTGCATGAAGTGCAACACCTGCGGCTCGACCACGGGCTGCAGCTAAGATCTTCCGCTGGTTGCCGCTTTTCCCAAGGGGTGGCAATCGGCGAAATAGGGGTAGGGCGGTTATGCCGCCCACCCGACATGACACGGGGCGGGTGCGCTCGCCCCCTGACGCGGATAGGGCCGCAGGTAAAAAACAAATCGGGCAGTATCAATCACGAGCCTTATCAGCGAAACTGGGGTGCCTTCGGGCGCCCCATTCTTTTTGGCTTGGCGGGTTTGGGGTGATCTTGCGCCTCTCCGCATTCAAATACATAGATACCTTTATGTATCGCACTGATTCCTAACGAAAATGATCAAATTGACGTTGGGGCAAATAATGCGCTGAATCCGATCGATTTGACGCGCCTTAGCGTCGGAAAAGCTGCGCAATGACGCCATGCAGCGGCGCTTAAAATTGATATTTGCCCTGTTTCTGCCGCAACCTGCTTCTAGAATAACTCCAAAGAATGGAGACGCGCATGTTGGGGATAATCCTGTGGTATAACGCCGAAAAGAGCGTTGGCTTGGTCTGGTGCGAAGATCAGGGGCCGCTTGCCTATATCGGACCCGAGGTTGAAACGGCGGGGCCAGTCATCAATTTTCATCGTGGAACGCAGATCCGCTTTGAGCTTGAGGAAAGAAACGGCTTTCGGACCGTGCAGCGCATCGACGCGATTGCCGTGTTGCCGGGGACGGTCGATCCGGGGCAGGTGCTGGCCAGCTATGAGCCCGCGCCGGAACGGTCGCGCCTTCGCGTCGTGGCCTGACGCGACTTTGAACGAAATGCGCCCGCCACGTTTCCGAGGCGGGCACAAATTTTCTGGACGGAGGCGCGGTGATCAGACCAGAGCGCCACGCGACAAGGCCGCAACGCCGGTGCGCGCAACCTCGATCAGGCCCAACGGGCGCATCAGGTCAGCAAACGCATCAATTTTTTCGGTTGTCCCGGTGATTTCAAAGACAAAACTGTCCAGCGTGCTATCGACGACATTGGCGCGGAAAATGTCGGCCAGGCGCAAGGCCTCGACCCGTTTGTCGCCAGAGCCCTCGACTTTGAACAAGGCAAGCTCGCGTTCGACCGAACGGCCTTCGACGGTCAGGTCATGCACTTCATGCACGGGCACGATGCGGCCCAGTTGCGCCTTGATTTGTTCGATCACTGCGGGTGTGCCGGTGGTCACGATGGTGATCCGCGACAGATGGCCCTTGTGGTCAACTTCGGCCACGGTCAGGCTTTCGATGTTATAGCCGCGACCGGCGAAAAGACCGATAACGCGGGCCAGAACGCCTGCTTCGTTGTCCACGACGCAGGCCAGTGTATGGCTTTCCACCACGTCGGAGTTGGGATCGCGCAGGTCATAAGCCGATTTGCGTGACGAGCCTTTTTTGATCTTCAGTGCAGACATGTCTCAGCCCTCCTTATACCAGCGTCGCGCCCGAGGCACCGATGACGCCCTGCGTCTCGGCTTCGCCCAGAAGCATCTTGTTGTGCGGTTCGCCCGACGGGATCATCGGGAAGCAGTTCGCGTGCTTTTCGACAAGCACATCCAGAATAAACGGGCCGTCATAATCCAGCATTTCCTGAATGGCGTCGTCCAGCTCGGCCGGGTCCGACACTTGTCGACCTTTACAGCCAAATGCCTCGGCCAGCTTCACGAAATCAGGCAGGCTTTCCGACCAGCTTTGGCTATAGCGTTCGCCGTGCAACAGCTCTTGCCACTGGCGCACCATACCCAGGCGTTCGTTGTTCAGGATGAACTGCTTGATGGGCGCGCGGAACTGAACGGCGGTGCCCATTTCCTGCATGTTCATCAGCCAGCTGGCGTCGCCGGCCACGTTGATGACCACGGCGTCGGGATGGGCAATTTGCGCGCCCAGAGAGGCGGGCAGACCATAGCCCATGGTTCCCAGGCCACCCGATGTCAGCCAGCGGTTCGGTTCCTCGAAGCCAAGAAATTGAGCCGCCCACATCTGGTGCTGGCCAACTTCGGTTGCGACATAGCGATCCGCCCCTTTGGTCAGCGCCTCCAGCCGTTCCAAAGCGTATTGTGGCTGGATGATCTCGTCCGAGTTGCGGTAGGACAGGCAGTTGCGCGCGCGCCAGTCTGCAATCTGTTGGGTCCATCCGGCCAGCGCCTCGCCATTGGTTTTGCGGCCGCGCGCCTTCCAGATTTTTAACATGTCTTCAAGCACATGCCCGACATCGCCGATGATCGGAATGTCCACATGGATCACCTTGTTGACCGAGCTGGGATCAATGTCGATATGCGCCTTTTTCGATCCGGGGCTGAACGCATCCATCCGCCCGGTGATCCGGTCATCAAAACGTGCGCCGACGCAGATCATCAGGTCGCAATCATGCATCGCCATGTTGGCTTCATAAAGCCCGTGCATGCCCAACATGCCCAGCCAATGTTCGCCTGACGCGGGATAGGCCCCCAGACCCATCAGGGTCGAGGTGATGGGAAAGCCCGTCGCGGCAACAAGTTCGCGCAGAAGCTGGCAGGCCTCCGGGCCCGAGTTGATCACGCCGCCGCCGGTATAGAAGATCGGACGTTTCGCGGTCTCCATGGCTTCGACCAACGCGGTGATCGCCTCTGTGTCGCCACGCAGACGGGGCGCGTAGTGACCGGTTTCGGCCTTCGCGGGCGGTGTATAAGTGCCGGTGGCGAACTGCACATCCTTCGGGATATCGACAAGCGTTGGCCCTGGGCGACCCGAGGTTGCGACGTGAAACGCCTGATGGATCGTTTCCGCCAGCTTGTCTGTCTCTTTCACCAGCCAGTTGTGTTTGGTGCAAGGGCGGGTGATGCCGACAGTGTCCGCCTCTTGAAACCCGTCCGTGCCGATCATGAAGGTCGGCACCTGTCCGGTCAGCACCACAAGCGGGATCGAATCCAGCAACGCATCGGTCAGCCCGGTCACCGCGTTTGTCGCACCGGGGCCCGAGGTTACCAGAACGACGCCGGGTTTGCCGGTCGAACGCGCATAGCCTTCGGCCGCGTGCACAGCCCCTTGTTCGTGGCGCACAAGAATGTGGCGAATATCATTTTGCTGGAATATCTCGTCATAGATCGGAAGGACGGCACCCCCTGGATAGCCGAATACCGTGTCCACACCCTGATCCTTCAGGGCTTGAACCACCATTTTCGCTCCGGTTATCTGACGCGTCATTTCTCTCTCTCCGTTCCACGTGCGGTATTCACAAAAAAGCCCCCGGTTTTACGGGGGCGCATGGGGGACCTAAAGGGTTCCGTTACCGGCCCATGCGCCATATTTCTACAAGTACGAGGACGCTGCCCATTGCAACTTTTCCTATGCCTTGCCCAAGCGGGCTTCTTGACTACGTGCGCGGGACATTATGAGGGGGGGCAAAGGGCGTCAACCGCGAAATGGGTGAATAAAGTGTCGCAGGGGCGCTTTTTTTGAAATTTTCGTGCAGCATTTGGCTTGAGCGGCGCAATTATCGGAAAGCGAAGGCGAGTTTTGCGACTGTTGCGCGGTCTCGGTCGCCTGGCTCCGCCAACGGGCAGCCCGACGCCTGTGCGTCTCAGCCAAGGCTGCATCAGACCGCGGCCATGCAAATCATCGTTGTCTCAGGTGGTGTTTGGGCCGACCGTGTCCGGCAGGGTGATCCCTGCAACCTGTTCTGCGATCGGATCGGTGGACAGCGGGTGCAGCTCGGCCGAGTAATCTTCGTTTCCGTGCAGCGGTGTCCAGTTACCAGCGCGATAGATTTCAAGCGCGGAAAACTTGGATTTGTAGTCCATCTTCGGACTTCCCGGCACCCAATAGCCCAAGTAGACATAGGGCAACCCCGCCTCGCGCGCGATCTGGATGTGATCGAGGATCATGTAAGTGCCAAGCGAGGTCTTGGTCCGGTCAGGGTCGTAGAAGGAATACACCATCGACAACCCATCATCCAAAACATCCGTCAGGCAGACCGCCCGCAACGGCCCCGTGGCCTCGTCGCCGGGGGTTTGGTCGCGCCCGCGTTCAGCATATTCGATGACGCGACTTTTGATCGGTGTTTCCTCGATCATTGCGGCAAATTCGAACACATCCATATCCGCCATGCCGCCATCAGCATGGCGGGTGTCCAGATAGTGGCGGAACAGCTCGTATTGGTCTTCGCTGGCCCATGGCGCGCGGGCGCGTCGTTCCAGATCGGCATTGCGCCGAACGGTGCGCCGCTGACCTTTGGTAGGGGTGAAATCCGCCACGCGAATTCGTGCGGACAGACAGGCAGAGCAATCGGCGCAAGACGGACGATAAAGCACGTTTTGAGACCGGCGGAACCCTTGCTTGGATAGGCTGTCGTTCAGCTTGGTAGCATGCTCGCCCTGCAACGCGGTGAAAAGCTTGCGTTCCATCCGGCCATCCAGATACGGGCAATCCTGCGGCGCAGTGACATAAAACTGAGGGGCAAGGGGTAGTGTATGGCGCATGACACCTTCAAATTTGACCAGTCCAGAGAAGGTTAGCGCGGTCGGTTGAAGCGGGCAAGTCCTGCTTGATCACAGGGTAAATGGCCAGTGCACGACCCGGCGCACCCGGACGATCAGCCTGGTGGCTAGTGGCCCGCGGCGCGGTTCACCGCCGCCGTGCCCAGCACCATGTCACCCAGTCCTTGACCGCGCGGCGTGGTGAACATCATCACGATCGAAAAGATCTGCAGCACGAAGGTGGACATGGCCACCAAATAGGCCAGCGTGTGCAGAACCGCTGTTTGTCGGTCAAAATGCTCTCCGCGATGGGTGCGAAGCTCAATCGCGATCAGCCGCATACCAAGGGTCGCCGAGGCACGCGTCAGCGTCGTTACCCGGTAGACAAATCCAACCGCCAGATAGATCAGGCCCCACAAGAAAAAGCCGATGCCAAGGGTCAGGAGGCTGATCAACAGGCAGATTGCCACGATCATCACCACGTCGATCACCCAAGCCAGCAGGCGCTTTAGGGTCACATCCTGGTAAAACTCGGCCTGCGTGACCGGGTCGGGAAGTCCCCAATAGGGCGCGTGCGTCTGCCCGTTGTCGTGAAAGCTGTGCGGATCGTCCGGCATGGCGGCTCCTGTTGTGAAAGGTCGTTCAGGTGGAAGGACCCGGCCCTGTTATATGGGGCCGGGTCTGCAGGATGACAAAGTGAACAGTCAATCCCTAGCTTACGATGGCTTTTTCTTGCCGCGTTTGGGTTCGTCAAGCACTTCGATGTCGTCCGCATCAATGTCTGCGTCCATTGCAGTGTCGTCGAACTCGGCTTGGGCGGCTTCACGCGCTGACCGGGCTACGTTTGCGCGTTCATCCATGAACTCGTCAAACTCGGACTTGTCTTTGGCTGCGCGCAGGCGTTCCAAGAAGGCCTCGAAGGCTTCCTGTTCGCTCATCAGGCGGCGCAGGGTTTCCGCTTTATAGGCGTCGAACGCTGTGTTGCCTGAGCTGGAAAAGCCATGGCGACGTGCGAAACGCGCATCATTCCACGGAGCGGTTTCAGTCGAGGTGCGGTGGCGGCAGGATTTCGAAAACATGCGTTTGCTCCAGATCATATAGGCAAGAAGGGCCAGACCGATGGGCCAGAAGAGAATGAAGCCGATGACCATGGCGGCGATCCACGCGCCTTTGCCGCGCTCATCCAGCCAAGTTTCGCTTCGCGAAAACCAGCCACGCGGTGCGGCGGTGTAATCGGTTTGAGCGGCGGTGTTCATGGTGGTCTCCAATCGTTGAGTTAAGTAATGTGAATGCCTTTCACATGATTAAGATGTGGGGATTTCGTGGTCGGCATCAAGGGATAATGTGAAAGTATTTTACATTATGTTCATAAGATACTGTTTAGTAACGAAAAAAGGCCGCAGAAATTTCTGCGGCCCTAATTCACAATGTATGTCCCCCGCTACAAAATCGGACTTATGCGGCCAAACCAGCAGTGTTTGAGCGCTGTCCTAGCCTGGGCTTAAAGGCTCCCATGAAGATTTCAGTGACCAGCGGAATGACATTGGACATGCCCACTAAGGCTTCTTTTGCTTCTAACGCGTGGAATGCCTCACTTACGGGTCCTGATGGGTCTCCAGCCTCGGCAAGAGCCAGCAACTTAGGCATCATAGGAACGAGGAAGACGAAAGCGTTCACGGCAAGGAAGGCTTGGCAAAGCAGTTTGACGATCATCCAGCGCCCGCGTTCGTTCCAATAAGTAAACAACGCAATGTCGCACATAAGTTTCATCGCTAACCCGGGTAGGATTAGTATATACGCGCTGATCAGCTTGTATTCGTAGATGACAGTTGCGGTCCCGCCATCTGTCGCGCCGATGGCTGCCCCGATGATAATGTGAGACAGGATGCCGCCGACATACATGATGCCGGCGACCTCATTCAGAAAATCAACAAACTTGCGGGACATCACTCGCTCCGTTTGCCGAACCACATCCGGCTGATCAGACCGTCCTTGAGGGCGAACTGGTGATAGGCCCAGCCTGCGACATGCGCAAGAATGGTCAGTGCAAGCAGCTTGGACAGGATCCCGTGCGCCTTGCGCGGGGCCAGATCGTTGAAGGTTTCGGGCAGGGGGGCGCCTGATCCGCCGAACACGATGTCGGGCAGGCCTGCGGTGATCGAAATGCCGATGCCGCTGGCAACCATGAGCAAAACCAAGCCGTAAAGCGCCCAATGGGCCCCACGACCGCCCGTGTTCAACAGCGCGTTCCCGGTGTCTGCCTTTGGCGGGTGCTGTGTTCTGAGCCGCGTCACGAGGCGTAGAACCATCAGCGCACCAATCACCAGTCCGACTGTCATATGCGCGCGCAGGCTGAACAGTTTGTCGGGGCTGTCATTGGGCAGTGCAGCCAGCTCCTGACCGCCCATGATCAGTGCGCCGGCAATCATTGCGGCCAGTCCCCAGTGCAGGGCGACGAGCAGGGGGTGGTAACGTGTCATGAGGGTCTCCGATGTGTAAAGAGTCGCGCCCATTATAGTTGCAATTGCAACATTGGCAACATTAACATTTGCGAATGCAATAGTTGTTGTCTATGGTTTTCCAGATGACCAAGGACACGCCTCTTTCAAAACGCGCAAAAGCCACGCGGCTCACAAGCGCTGGCTGGCACTTTCAACGGCTGGCCTGCGTGGTCGAGCGTGACATGAGCGCCAGGCTTGCAGCACATGGGCTGAAGATCGATCATTTTGTGATCCTTATGACATTGGCGGAACGCGACAACGTAACCCAGACCCAGTTGGGCGAGGGGATATCGATGCCGAACTACGCGATCACCCGTGCGCTGGATTTTCTTGAAGAAGCCGGGCTGGTCGAGCGTCGAAAAGATGCCCAGTCGCGCCGATCCCATCGGGTTTTTCTGACCCAATCCGGGTCTGACCTGATGCCAAAGCTGTTTGCGACCGTCAGCGACGTGAATGATGCGTTCCTGGCCCCGCTGACCAAAGACGAGCGCGCTTCGTTGGCCAAGTTGCTGGTGACGCTGTCTGCTTCGCCTGACGCTTAGGTGAAGGAACCGGGCAGCGCGCCGCATGCGCTGATCAGGGCGCGGGGCGCGGCGGAAAAGACGTGGCGCGGGGTGCCTGCAGCGGCCCAGACGGTGTCAAACTCCAGCAAACGCGGATCGAAGAACGCCCGCACCGGGCTGATCAGACCCACCGGGGACACGCCGCCAATGGCAAACCCGGTCTCGGCCCGCACAAGGGCCGCATCGGCCTTGCCAAGCGCCTCGCCAGCCAGATCCGAGGCTTTGTCCGTATCCACCTGGTGGCCGCCTGCAGTCAGGAACAGCACCACGTGGCCGCTCTGCGTGCCGCGAAAAATGATCGATTTTGCGATCTGATCGATGGCGCACCCCACCGCGCGCGCCGCGTCCGCTGCGGTGCGGGTGCCCTCACTCATCTCGCGTATTTCGCTGTCGATCCCGGCGGTCTCCAGCGCCGCGCGCACGCGTTTCAGACTTTTGGACATTTGGCGGCTCCTGCGTTGCGGGTCACGGTAACAAACTGTGATGGCGGTGCAAGCCAGCTTTGCCCGCCAGTTTTGCACCTTTGTCGCATTCGTCGATCCCCGGTTGACCCATCCCGCGCGGCGGCGCAATTTGCATCCATGACGCACCAGACCTTCTCTGCCCGTATCACCCGCTGCCCGATCCCCTACGAGGCCGATCCGGCGACGGAAATTGATACTGCCTTCGCTGATCAGCCCCCCGAGATCAGAGAGCTTCTGGCCGGGGCGGCGGGCTGCGCGCCCTATCTGAAATCACTGATGGAACACCAGTCCGACTGGTTGCGGCTGGCTTTGTCAGGCCCCCCGGAACACGCCATCACCGAGGTTCTGAACGGCATCGCAGGTGATACCGACAGCGCCCTGCGCGCCGCACTTCGCATTGCCAAGCAGCGGGTGGCCTTGCTGACCGGGCTGGCAGACCTTGCCGGTGTCTATGCGCTGGAGCAGGTGACCGGTGCCTTGACCGATCTGGCCGACACCGCCACCACCAAAGCGATGCAGTTTCAGGTCGGTCAGGAAATCCGACGCGGCAAGCTGCCCGGCAAGACGGAAGACGACATTGCCAGCGCCGGGGGCATGGTCGCGCTGGCGATGGGCAAGATGGGCGCGCACGAGCTGAACTACAGCTCGGATATCGACCTGATCATGCTGTTTGACGACAGCCAGTTCGACCGCGATGACTTCCACGACGCCCGCGCCAGCCACGTTCGCGCCACCCGCAAGATGAGCGCGATGCTGTCCGAGCTGACCGCCGATGGCTATGTTTTTCGCACCGATCTGCGTCTGCGCCCCGACCCGGCTGTGACGCCCGTCTGTGTCTCGATGGAGGCCGCAGAGCGGTATTATGAAAGCCTCGGTCGCACATGGGAACGCGCCGCGCATATCAAGGCGCGCCCCTGTGGCGGCGACCTTGCCGCCGGCGCGGCCTATCTTGAGCGGCTCCGCCCGTTTATCTGGCGCAAGCATCTGGACTTCGCCGCCATTCAGGACGCCCATGACATGCGCTTGCGTATTCGCAAGCACAAAGGCTTGCATGGCGCGTTGGCGCTGGAAGGCCATGACATGAAGCTGGGGCAGGGTGGCATCCGCGAGATCGAGTTCTTCACCCAGACCCGCCAGATCATCGCGGGCGGGCGCGACGAAAGCCTGCGGATGCGCGAAACCGTGCAGGGGCTGGCCGCACTGGCCGCGCGCGACTGGATTCCTGAGCGCGTGGCGCAGATTCTGACCGGCCATTACCGGTCCCACCGCGAGGTTGAACACCGGGTGCAGATGATGCGCGACGCGCAGACGCACAAACTGCCTGCAACGGACGGGGAATTTGACCGGCTGGCGCGGATGATGGGCGAAGGCGACACCGACAGCTTGCGCGCCCGCCTGCGCGACGCCTTGTCCGAGGTTCATGAGGTGACGGAAAGCTTCTTTGCGCCGGATGACGCGTCCTCGGCTGTGCCCGACCTGGACGAAAACGAAGCCGAGATCGTGCGCCGTTGGGAAACCTATCCCTGCCTGCGATCAGCGCGCGCGGTTGAAATCTTCAAACGCCTGAAGCCCGACTTGCTTGCGCGTCTGGCCGAAGCCCCACGCCCGCATGACGCATTGATCCATTTCGACGGGTTTCTGTCACGCCTGCCCGCCGGTGTGCAGCTGTTTTCCCTGTTCGAAGCCAATCCCCCCCTTGTGGACCTGATCGTGGACATCGCGGCCACCGCGCCGGCGCTGGCGGCGTATCTGGGCAACAATGCACAAGTGCTTGATGCTGTCATCGGGGGCGGTTTTTTCGAAGATTGGCCAAGCGCCGAGGCGTTGGAACGCCAGCTGGAGACCCGTTTGCAAAAAGCGACCGACTATGAGGCGCGCCTTGATATGGCGCGGCGCTGGATGAAGGAATGGCATTTTCGCATTGGCGTGCATTTGCTGCGCGGACTGATCACCGCGCGCGAGGCCGGCACCCAGTATACCGACCTTGCCGATGCGGTCATCCGGGCGCTTTGGCCCGTGGTGATCGACAACTTTGGGCTCAAGCATGGCCCGCCGCCGGGGGCGGGCGCTGTGATTGTGGGAATGGGGTCATTGGGCGCGCGCAGTTTGACGGCGACATCGGATCTGGATTTGATCGTGATCTATGATCCCAAGGACGAAGACATGTCTGACGGGCGTCGTCCGCTGGCTACGCGGGCCTATTATGCCCGTCTGACGCAGGCGTTTCTGACCGCTCTGTCCGCACCAATGGCGGAAGGGCGGCTTTACGAGGTCGACATGCGCCTGCGCCCGTCCGGACGGCAAGGGCCGGTGGCGACGTCGATAAGCAGTTTCAGTGCCTATCAGCGCGACGAGGCCTGGACATGGGAGCATCTTGCGTTGACCCGTGCACGGGTGGTTGCCGGACCCGACGCTGTGGCCGCTTCCTATGACGCCGCGCGCGCCGAGGTTTTGGCGTTTGACCGTGACCCTCCCACGGTGGTCGCCGATGTGAAAGAGATGCGCGACCGGATCGCACAGGCCAAGGGCCACGGGGGCGGGGCTCTGGATGCCAAGCTGGGCGTCGGACATCTCCAGGACGTTGAACTGGTCGCGCAGGCCGCTGCCCTTTTGTCGCGTGAAACGGCCCGCGCGCCGCGCGACCAGATTGCACAAGGCATCGCGATCGGCTGGTTTTCCGACGCCCAAGGCCGCGCGTTGGCCGACAGCCATGACCTGATGTGGCGCCTTCAGGCGGTCTCTAAACTACTGTCAGAGGGTCCGTTGGACCTTGACGCGCTGGGGAAGGGCGGGCAGGACTTGCTCTTGCGAGAGACCGGTGCCGAAAGTGAGGCGGCGCTGGTTGAGGATTTGGAGAAAAAGGCAAGGGCCGCCGCCCAAGCCATCGAAGAGGTGCTGGCCGCACCACCGGGGTAACCCGATCGCGTCGGCACCCAAGGAGCCGCGATGAGCGATCTCATCAAAGACATCGACCCGCGCGGTCTGATCAAGGACAGCTATCTGATCGACGGGATCAGGATAGAGGAATGCCGGTCGATCTTTCTGGACTGGGCCTTGTTTGATGACCATGCCATGCCGCAGTCCGAACGGATCACGCTGTTGCTGGACCACTACGAAACGGCTCAACCTGCGCACCCGATGACCACCGTGCTGCGCGACGCCCGACAAGAGCTACCCCAGCCCAAGCGGCGTGGTGGTCGAAAGGGGCGGGTCGATCAGGCCTGACCTGTCATGACCTGACCTGACCTGACCAAAGCGGTCGTTCTTCTGATCCGCCCACGCGATGTGTCGTCAAGCGACGACCCGGCCCAAACCCCAAAGAACCTGACCGTCAGGCTTTGGACAGCGTGGTCAGGCCGAGGTCATCCAAAATGGCATAGATCGCCGGCAGCACAAACAGCACCACCACGCTGGCTGACAGCAGCCCGAACACCAGGCTGGCCACCAGCGGGATCAGGATCTGCGCCTGCAGGCTGGTTTCCGTCAGGATCGGCAACAGACCCGCCGTCGTCGTCGTGGTGGTCAGAAAGATCGCCCTGAACCGCGCCCGTGCAGCGCGCGCAGCGGCTTGCGACACATTTGCCGCCTCGACATGTTCGTGTTTGACAAAATCGACAAGCAAGATCGAGTTGTTGACCACGACCCCCGCCAGCGCGACAAAGCCCAACATGCTGGGCATCGAAAAGTCGAGCCCCATCGCCATGTGGCCGAAGATCGCACCGGGCAGGGACAGAGGGATCACCAACATCACCACGATCGGCTCCAGATACGAGCGAAACAGGAAGCTGAGCAGCAAGAACACGCCCAATAGCCCGATGACGAACCCTTTCAGCATGGATTGCTGGGTTTTACCGGCCTCGGCATTCTGACCCTCGACATCAAGTGTGACGCCGGGATGGCGCGCCAGAAGCTCTGGCACAAAGCGCGTCAGGGTGTCGCCGACGATGGCGTTCGCATTCGCGGTGCGGGTGTCAATCGACCCCTGAACGGTGACCGTGCGCACCCCGTTTTCGTGGTTGATGCGGTTGTAGCCCTGACCGATCTCGACCTTGGCGACGATATCCAGGGGCACATAGCTGCCATCGCTCCGGGTGACCGAGAAGTTGTCGAAGATGGACCGGTCGCCGCGATCATCCTTGCCAAATTGCGCGGTGACCTCGATCAGGCTTCCGGCGACCTGCATTTCGCTGATTGTGGTGCCGATATAGGCGGCGCGCAACTGGTCTGCGACCATCGCCGCGGTGATCCCCATCGGGCCTGCGCTGTCCCTGAGCGTCACGCGCAATTCACGTTTGCCCGGTCGCAGGTCATCAAGGATCGAGGTGACGCCCTCATACTGCCACAGCCAATCCTGCAACTCGATCGACGCCGCCTTGAGGGCTGCCAGATCGTCGCCCTTCAAGCGCAAATCGATGGCGATCCCGGCGGGGCCGATCGTGCTTTCGGCGTATTTCAGGCTGATCACATCGGCCACGGGACCGACGGTGTCGCGCCACAGCGCCATGATCTCGTCCGGTGTGCTGACGCGTTTGGCCGAGGGCAGAAGATCGACGCTCAGGGTGACCACATGGGCGCCGGTCTCGAAGGCATCCCGGTTCAAACCGTGAAAAACGCTGACATGGCGGATCAGAGTGGCCTCGTTGGGTTGCTCGGGCGTCAGGGTGGCATTGACCTCGTCCAGACCGGCCTCAAGCTGGGCGACGATCTGGTCGGTGCGCGACAGCGGCGTGCCTTGCGGCAGCAGAACGCGCGCGACAATCGTGTCGCCGTCCAATTCGGGAAAGGCGGTGAATTTCAAGTAGCCTCCCGCCAGCATGCTGACCGAGGTCAACAGCACCGCAAGACTTAGCCCTGCCACCGCATATCGCCAACGGATCGTCAGATCGACCAGCGGCCCGACAAGGCGTTCGCGCGTCCAATCGACGGCGTGTTCGACACGCGCGCGCAGCCCCTTGTCGTGGTTGGCGACCTCAAGGCTGTGGATCAGGTGGTGGGGCAGGATCAGGAACGCCTCGACCAGCGACACCATAAGAACGAACAGCATCACCACAGGCACCACGCGCAACACAGCACCCAGATCACCGGCAAGAAAGGCAAGCGAGCCGAAAATCATCGCGGTTGTCCCGAACGAGGCAAAGACGTTGGGAAACACCTGCCTTGCGCCTTCGACCGCGGCGTCCAGCGCACTGCGCCCTTTTTCGCGCAACCGGGCGATGTTTTCCGCGATAACGATGGCGTCGTCCATCAACAGCCCGATCACGATCAACAAGCCCAGCGTCGTCATCAGGTTCAGCGAATAGCCGACAAGCCCCATCAGGGCGACGCCGCCCATGAAGGACACCGGTAGTCCCATCGCCACCCAGAACGAAAACCGAAAGCCGAAAAACAGCCACAGGACCATAAACACCAGAGCCAGACCTTGCAGGCCGTTGACCACCACCAGTGTAAGCCGGTCGCGCACCACCGACACGCCGTCAGCGGTAATTTCAAGCGTCACACCGGGGGGCGCCTGTGCGCGTTCGGCGTCAAGAAACCCCTGCAGCGCGTCCATTGTGCGCAGGCTGTCTTCGGCGCGGGTCTTGGTGATATCAAGGATGGCGGCGGGTTTGCCGTCGAACAAGATCACATCGTCATCAGAGGCGAACCCTTCGGAAATGTCTGCGATGTCGCCCAACCGCACCTGTCCCCCCTGCGCCGAGGACCGCACGATCAGGGCTTCCAGCGCACGGCTATCGCGCCGCTCTTCGGCGACACGCACCAGCAGTGTTTCGGTTGCCGCCTCTATGTTGCCCGCTGGCAGATCAAGGCTGTTTGCCTGCACCGTGCGTGCAACGTCAGCGACGGAAATGCCGAATTTCTGAAGCTCTGACGGGCGGAGGTCGATCTGGAACTCGCGGGTGGCAAAGCCACGAATGTCAACTTTCGGAATGCCGCCCCAGCGCAGCATACCGGTGCGTATGTATTCGGCATAGTCGTTCAGATCCGTGCGCGTGCGCGGACCGGTCAACGCGACCGAGGCGACGAAATCGGTGCGCCCCAACGGTCTGACGGTGGCCGCCTCGGCGCGTTCTGGAAAATCCGAGATGGCGTCAACTTCCGTCTTCACATCGGCGACGAAGGTTTGAAAATTGTCGCCCTCGCGCATTTTGACGACCGCAAGCGCCGCGTTTTCGCGCGCCTCGCACGCGTGTTTCTCAAGACCCGTCACCCCATCAAGAGCGCTTTCGATCCGCTCGCAAATCGCGGTTTCCACCTCTTCGGGGCGGGCGCCGGGATAGGGGACGCTGATCTCAACCTCGCTGAGATTGGCACGCGGGAAGGTTTCGCGCAGCAAGGTCGGGCTGACAAACAGCCCCGCTGCAAGGAACAGGATCATCAGGAGGTTGGCGATGGTCGGGTGACCTGCGAAAAACCTGATCATTGAGCTGCGTCCTTGGCCAAAAGCTGCGGCATCAGACCTTCATCCACATGCGGATCAAGCAATTGTCCCTCGATCACCGGGTTTGGCGGGGTCAGCAAAACATGCGTGCCCTGTGCAAGCGTGTCGCTGGCAAAAAGCGCGATCTCGCCTTGTTCAAACCGAGGTGTGGCTGCGACCATACGCAGCCGGTTGTCACTGTCAGCGACATAGAGACTGCCGTCACGCAGCGCGCTGCGTGGCAAGACAAGACCCGAAACTGGCGCGCTGCTGAGCACCACATCGACGAACATGCCTTTGGTCAGGGGCGGGCGATTGCCTTGGCCGCTTTGCCCATAGGCGTTTTCCACCACCACAACCACACCGACCGTACCTGACCGTAGGTCGATCCCGTCGCTGATCCGGTCAACCGTGGCCGGCCAGGTTTCGGTTTGCTCGCCCAGCCGCAACCGGACCTGAGCCGTCAGTCCAAGGGCGTGAAGAGCTTCGGTCATCTGGGTTGGTTCGATCGGCATTGTCGGCGCTGTGCTGCGACCAAGCCGCACCAGACGGCCGAAATCGTCCAGAGACACCTGCACCACGACCTCGGCGCGCTCGATCCCGTCCAGACTTGCGGCTGTTTGCCCGGTTTTCAGAAACTGCCCGACCTCGACGGAATAGGCGGCGACGCGGGCCGCAAATGGCAACGTCAATTCACTGCGCTCAAGGTTCAGTTGCGCGGTGGCAAGCGTTGCCTGGTAAACGGCGATCTGTTCGGTCTGAACGGTGCGCTGGGTTGGGAACAAGGCCAGCGTGCTTTCAATCCCCTGCACCTTCTGGCGTTGCGCCAGATGGGCGGCACGGGACTGGTCGCGTGCGCCTTTCGACATGGTGCCTGCTTTGAACAGCGCCTCGGCGCGGGCCAGATCGGATGCTTTTACCTCCAGCGCCTCGCGTTCAATCTCCAGGGCGTCGCGCTGGTTCTGTTCGGACACGTCCAGTTCGGCCAGACGGGCTTCGGCGGCGCGAATGTTGGCCTTGGCCTGTGCAATGGCGAGGTTGAAATCCGTAGGCGATACGCGCAGAAGCACGGCGCCTGCGGGCAGGATCTGCCCGCCGCGGAGCCCCGGATTGACATATTCGACGCGCCCGCCGACCTCTGCGATTGCGTCGAACGTGCGTTGCGGGGTCACAAGCCCGAACCCGGTCAGGGTTGGCACAAGTGATCTGCTGTCAGCAGGGATCACCCGCACCGCGGCGCTGCGTTCGGCCAGCGTGCTGCGTTCGGGTGGTGGGCTTGTCGATACGACATAGGCCAGAATGCCCGCGCCAATGGCCGCGATGGGAAGGGTGATCAGAGCCAGTTTGAAGCCGGTTTTCATATGTCTTTTCCTTGGCGTTCGAAGAGCGTCAGTTGCAGGTCAAGCAGGCGTTCGCCGTCTGGCACAAGCGTTGCGGTGTCGCGGGTTACGATCAGGCGCAGCACCAGGCTTTGCACGATCCCGATCAGCAGCGTCACGCCATCTTCGCTTCGCAGATCGGGGCGAAGTTGTCCGGTCTGTTGGGCGTTCGAAAGATATTGCGCAAGCGTTGCACGAAATTCTGTCATCGCTTCCAGAATGAGGCGGCGGGTTTGGGTCAGATTGCCGGACGGGTCGCGCGTCACCATGATTTCGGGCAGTGCGGGGGTGTCGCAGACCAATTTCAGATGCCCAAGTATCAGGCGACGCAAGGCGTGGGTCGGGGGCAGGTTTGCTTGGGCGGTTCGGTCGATATTGTCGCGGATCAGGGCACAAAGCCGGTCGGTCGCGGCCCGCCAGATATCTTCTTTCTTGGGAAAGTGCTTGTAGATCGCCGGTTGGGTCAGCCCAAGTTGCGTTGCAATCATGCCGGTCGTCACATGGTCCGGCCCGACCCTGAAGGCCAGATCAAGGGTCACGTCCAGGATCTCGGTCTTGCGATCGTCTGTGGATTTGCGCGCGCTCATGCTGGGGCAGAGCGTCGGGTGGTGATCAAGGCAATCGCGGCCCAGAAGGCAAATCTGAGGGTCAGGGCGCCGACCGTGCGCATCTCAAACGGGCTGCCGCGCAAGACGACGAATGCGAAGCCCAGTCCGACCACTGCCGTAGCAATGGCGATCAGTGCGGCCAATCTGGGGGCCCAGGACTTGCCAAGCCACAGGCCGATGGCTGCCAGCACGTAAATGCCGCCTGCGAGGAAGTTGAACCAGACCACGAAACCGACATATTGCCCGGCGGAGGCGCGCGCTTCGTCCGGGCCAAACAGCACGTTGCCGCCGGAAAAGAGGGTCAGAAGACCAAACACCAACGCAACAACAGCGATCGGTTTGATCCAGCGAACGGGTGTGGATTGGTTGGGCATGGCGGCCTCGCAAGGTTAGTTATAGGCTTATAACTAATGACCCGTCACAAGGATTTCAAGCCAAAGCGTCCGGCATGCCAAAATGTCGCTGGGCAAGCTGGTGCCAAGCGGTCGGTGACACATTTTTGTAAAAAAGAGGTGATGTGCGACGGGCAGTTGATGCAGACGCGCCGAGCGCGTCCAATCAGGCCAAATCGTCCTGTGGGCGCAGCATCAGCCAGATCAGCGACGCGCCCGCCAGCGCCAAAAACGGCACCATGGCGATGTTGACCGCGTTCCAGCCCTCGACCGTCGATCCGCCTGAGCAGTTCATCAACCCGCCCGAGGCCAGCGACGCGATGGTCACGCAGCCAAACACGATCATATCGTTCATGCCCTGCACGCGGCCACGCTCTTCCGGGGCATGGGCACCTGCCAGCATGGTGGTTGCGCCGATGAACCCGAAGTTCCAGCCGACGCCCAGCAGGATCAGCGCGATGAAGAAGTTCTCAAGCTCGACGCCTTGCAGCGCGACGACGCCCGCCAGCCCAAGAATGGCCAGCCCGGTTGCGATCACCTTGCGGGTGCCGAAGCGGGCGATCAGGTGGCCGGTGAAAAAGCTGGGCACGAACATCGCCAGCACGTGTGCGGTGACGACATTTCCCGCCATATCGGTTTCAAACCCACAGCCGACGACGGCCAGCGGGGTCGAGGTCATGACAAGGTTCATCAATGCGTAGGATACCATCCCGCAGATGATCGCAACGGCGATGACAGGGTCGCGCAAAAGCTCGCGTCTTGTGCGGCCTTTGGGGTCATCCACATGCGGCTTTGGCGGCTTGGGGATGTCCAGCCCCAAAAATAGGAACGAGCCCAGAATGTTGATCGCGATGATGGTCAGATAAGCCCCAAGAAAGGGCACGACCATCGCGTCGTTTGTGGCGTTGAACAGCTGAGGTCCAATGACCGCCGAGGCCAGACCGCCCGCCATGACATAAGAAATCGCTTTGGGTCGGAACGCGGCCGAAGCCGTGTCGGCCGCCGCAAACCGAAAGAACCCTTGCGAGGATTGATATAGCCCCATCAGGAACGACCCGAGAAGGAAGATACCGAAATCGGCTTGGGTCAGGGCATAGGCGCTGATCGCGGCGCCCAGCGTGCCGCCCAACGTGCCAAGCCAAAAGCCCACACGGCGGCCATAGGTCTGCATGACCCAAGATACAGGATTGGCGAAGAACATCGAGCCGCCGACCATCAGCGAAATTGGCAGCGTCGCCCAGCAGGGGTTCGACGCCAGCGATTGCCCGGCCAGCCCTGCCATGGTGAAAATCATAGGCATCTGCGCGCCCAGAAAAGCCTGCGCCAGCACAAGGATGGTCACATTGCGCTTGGCGCGGGCGTCGTCGCCTGGGGTCTGGATCGCGTCACTCATGCGCATATGGGTATCTGCGGGGCGCGGATTTGACCAGATGGAAAAACCAGCCGCGACGCGGCAATTGACCGCTGCCGTCTAGGCGCGGTCGATCAGATGCGCAAAGCTGCCTGAGACTTGGCCGTTCACCAGACCCATAGGGGGCAAGGCGGTGCATTCCGCATCCCTCGCATCGAACAGCGCTTGGCCATTGGCCCGCAGGGTGGTCGCATAGTGGAACTCATGCGCAGCCCATGCGCCGGGGAAGGGGCCGTGGGTCGCGTGAAGGGTCCGGTAGCCAAGATGCAACTTGCGCGCCGCGAAGCTGGTTTCAAGGTCGAGCAGCCCCAACATCTCGTGGCGATCTCCGTCCTTGTCGGTGATCGCGCGGCCCAGCACCATATACCCCCCGCACTCGCCATAGATCGGGCAGGTGGCGGCGCGCAGTCCGGCCTTGAACGTCTGTGCTGCGGCCAGCGTGGCGGCGTGCAACTCGGGATAGCCACCGGGCAGGAAGATGAAGTCGGCGTCGCGCGCCGGGGCTTCGTCGGCCAGCGGCGAGAAGGGCAGGATGGCCGCGCCGTCTGCCTGCCAATCAGCCAGTATATGTGGGTAGGCAAAGGCAAAGGCCCGGTCTGACGCGATGGCGATCCGCTTGCCCGGTGCCGCCAGACGCGCCATGGCCTCTGCGCGCGCCGTGATCGGTTCCGCCAGCGCCACCAGCGCCTCCAGATCAAGCGCAGCCTCCACAGCATCGGCCACACGGTCGAGATAGGACTGCAAATCCGGATGTTCACCCGCCTGCACCAAGCCCAGATGGCGCGAGGGATGCGCCATGCCCGTTTGGCGATGAACCGCGCCCAATATCGCAATATTGCTTGGGTGCAGTGCGGCGCGCAGCATCGCCTCGTGGCGCGGGCTGCCGACATTGTTCAGGATCACACCCGCGACGCGGACGTCAGGGTCGTGTGACGCAAACCCGTAGACAAGCGGCGCGACAGAGTGCGCCAACCGCGCGCAGTCGATGACCAACACCACGGGCAGACCCAACTGGCGGGCCAGTTCGGCCGTGGCCCCGCGCCCGTGTGGCGGTGCACCGTCAAACAGCCCCATCGCGCCTTCGATCAGTAACAGGTCCGCGCCAGACGCGGCCAAAGCGTCGATCCGTGCGGGTTTCATCGCCCACGCGTCTAGATTTGGACAGTCGCGCCCACAGGCGGCGGCGTGAAAACGCGGGTCAATGTAGTCGGGGCCGGATTTTGCACCGCTGACATCCACACCGCGGCGTGACAGCGCCCGCAAAAGGCCCAAGGTCAGGGTGGTCTTGCCGCTGCCTGACGACGGCGCGGATAGGATAAGCCCGCGCTGACCGTTTCGCGCGGCGGCGGGCATCACCGATCCTCGGCCGGGCGCCCACGGCCCAGCGGGTCGGTGTTGCGGGGCGCATGACCGGCTGCCATCGCCTGCCAGTCCAAGGCCTGTCGCATCAGGACGGCGCGACCGACGCAGATGATCGCAGGCGCGCCGATCCCGTCGCGCGCGGCGTCCTCGACGCAGCTGCCAAGGGTGGTTTCCAAAACCTGCTGCTGCGGCGTCGTCGCGTTTGAAGTGATCGCCACCGGCTCATCACTCGGGCGACCCGCCTTGACCAGCGCAGTGCGGATGCGGTCCAGATGCTTCATGCCCATATAGATCACGATCACCTGTGATCCGCGCGCAATCGCGGCCCAATCCAGCGTGCCGGGCGTTTCGCCCGACTGGTCGTGCCCCGTCACGAAGGTCACCGATTGGTTGACGTCACGGTGGGTGACGGGAACGCCCGCATAAGCCAGCCCGCCAATCCCGGCCGAGATGCCGGGAATAATGCGGATCGGAACGCCATGCTGCACAAGGGTCTGACCTTCTTCGCCACCACGTCCGAATACAAAGGGATCGCCACCTTTCAGGCGCAGGACCTTCTTGCCGGCGCGCGCCAAATCCACCAGTTGCAGGGAAATATCGCGCTGCAAGGCCGAGGGCTTGCCACCGCGCTTGCCGGCATAGATCGCTTCAGCATCGGCACGCGCCCACGCCAAGATCTCGGGTGCCACCAGCGCGTCATGCACGATCACATCGGCCTGGGACAGCGCGTTGAGCGCATGGATCGTCAAAAGCCCGGGATCGCCGGGACCGGCGCCGCACAGCCACACCCAACCGGGTTGCATCACGGGCCAGTCAGTTCCTGGCAAGGGGGGCGGGGTATAAGTGGACGACTCGCTCATTGGCTTCTTATGCACCGGACGGCGGGCAACGAAAAGCGCCGTTGCGACCCCAAACGATGGATTGGCGGCGTGCACCGCTGCGCCTATAGTCGGCGCGATGAGCAGTGATTTGCCCCCCAAACTGCGCCGTGGCTGGACCACGGGCGCCTGCGCTACGGCTGCCGTAAAGGCGGCGCTGGAGGGGGTGTGGGGCGCAGGTGTGCCGTCACAGGTCACGATCACCCTGCCCAAAGGTGAAACCCCAACATTCCAGATTGAAGAGGCCGCGCGGGATGACGGCTGGGCCGAAGCCGCGATCATCAAGGATGCGGGCGACGACCCGGATGTGACCCACGGTGCCCTGATCCGCGCGCATGTCGCGTCCGGGCAACCGGGGCAAGGCATCCGCTTTCTGGCAGGTGATGGCGTGGGCATCGTCACCAAACCCGGCCTGCCCATTCCACCGGGCGAACCCGCGATCAACCCTGTGCCGCGCCAGATGATGAAAGGGGTCATTCACGAAGCGGCGGATGCGTTCGGAAAAAGCGCGGATCTGGATGTCACGATCTCGGTTAGGAATGGCGCGGAACTGGCTGAAAAGACTTGGAATCCGCGTCTTGGCATCAAAGGCGGGCTGTCGATCCTTGGCACGACGGGCATCGTTCGCCCGTTTTCCTGCGCCGCATGGATCGCCTCGATCCACCGGGGCATTGACGTGGCCCGCGCCGAGGGGTTGGCACATGTGGCGGGCTGCACGGGGGCAACGTCCGAACGCGCGGTGCAGGCGCTTTATGGCCTACCGGATGGCGCAATGCTTGATATGGGGGATTTTGTTGGGGGATTGTTGAAATATCTCGCGCGCCACCCGATCCAGCGTGCGACCATTGGCGGAGGTATTGGAAAATTGACGAAACTGGCACAAGGCGCGCGCGATCTGCATTCAGGACGCAGTCAGGTGAATTTTGAAACACTCGCCATCTGGCTGGATGACGCCGAAGTAAAGCACATGAATACGGCCCTTGAGGTCTATGAAAAACATGGAAAAAAGATGTCAGATTTGATCGTCGAGAAAGCCCGGCGCGAGGCCGCCAAGATGTTGCGGGATGCGGACGTTGCCCTTGATGTTGTCATGATCGACCGCAAAGGCGCGGTGATCGCGCGGGCGTCGTGAAAACCTTACTGCTGGCAGGAACGCAAGAAGCGCGCGCGCTGGCGGACCTGTTCGTCGCAGACGGCGTGGATGCGGTCGCGTCACTGGCGGGTGTCACCGACGCGCCAAGGTTGTTCCCCATCCAAACTCGCAGGGGCGGGTTTGGTGGCGAGGCCGCGCAAGAACGCTTTATGCAAGACGGCGAGTTTGACGCCGTGATTGACGCAACGCATCCGTTCGCAACCCAGATTTCCAGCCGCAGCCTGACCATTGCGCGGCGATTGGGGGTGCCATATCTGCGCCTGCTGCGCCCCTCCTGGCGCGCTCAGGACGGCGATCTGTGGCACAGTGTTGAAACGGAGAAAGACGTCGAAAAGCTGATCCCGCAGCGCGCGCGCGTGTTTCTGGCGACCGGGGCGCAATCCATCGACAAATGGGCCGGTCTTGCAAAAGGCAGAACGCTGTTTTGCCGGCGTGTGGACCGAACAAATGACCCGTTTCCCTATGAGGGAAGCTGGATTATCGGCCAGCCGCCTTTTGTTCTGGCTTATGAAATGCGTTTGCTGAAAACATATGCAGTAGAGTGGGTTGTGGCAAAAAACTCAGGTGGTCCGACCCGCGCAAAGCTTGATGCAGCGCGCGCCTTGGGGTTGCCGGTCGCCTTGCTGGACCGGCCCGCGATGTTGGACTGCGATCATGCGCAAACCGCTCAAGAGGCGCTGACGTGGCTGACCACACAGAGCGCCTGATCCGTGGGCCGGATTGCTTGCACGAAGGTGCTGCGTGGCTTTGCGCCAAGGAGCCCAGATTTCAGGGTGTTCTGGATCAGATCGACGAAATACCGCTGCGTCTGCGCGAAGACGGTTTTGAAGCCCTCTTGTTTGCCATCGTCGGCCAGCAGGTTTCAACCGCGTCGGCGGCGGCGATCTGGGCGCGGATTGACGCGGCCGGGATGACCACACCCGACAGCGTCGCCCAAGCCAGCCCGGAAGGTCTTGCCGCTTTGGGCCTGTCGCGCCCCAAAATCCGTTATGCCCACGCGCTGGCTGGGGCGGGGCTGGATTACCCTGCATTGCGTCGCGCACCGTCAGATCAAGTGATCGCGACCCTGACTGCCGTGCCGGGTATTGGGCTTTGGACCGCCGAAATCTATGCCTTGTTCGCGCTGGCCCGCGCCGACATCTTTCCGGCGGGTGATCTGGCCTTACAAGAGGCGGCCCGGATGCTGTTTGATCTGCCCACCCGGCCAACCGACAAAGCGCTGCGCACCATGGCCGCAGACTGGACACCCTGGAGGGGCGTTGCAGCCCGGCTGCTCTGGGCGTATTACCGGGTCGAGAAAAAACGCGAAGGGGTCGCATGATGAACCGCATTCTGGATGTAAAACGCCGCGAGGCTGCCTCGGGCACGACCAAGTCGGTCGTCGTGTTTCTGCACGGGTATGGCGCGGATGGCGCGGACCTTTTGGGTCTGTCTGATCCGCTGTCAGAACACATGCCGGATACCACGTTCATCGCGCCCGACGCCCCCGAGAAATGCGCAGGAAACCCAGTGGGCTTTCAGTGGTTCCCGATTCCGTGGCTTGACGGTTCTTCCGAAGAAGACAGCATGAACGGTGCCAATCAGGCCGCGCTGGATATCGATGCCTTCTTGGATCAGGTGCTTGAAGACGAGGGGATAACCCCTGAACAGCTCATCGTTTTCGGGTTTTCGCAAGGCACGATGATGGCGCTGCGCGTGCTGCCGCGCCGGTCCGAGCCGATCGCGGGGCTTGTGGCGTTTTCCGGACGCATGCTGGAACCTGACCAGTTCGCGGAGCAGGTGAAATCGAAACCACCGGTGTTGCTGGTGCATGGCGATCAGGATGACATGGTTCCGCCCGGCCATTTTTCGGAAAGCGGCGAGATCCTGCAAGCCGAAGGGTTCGAGACCTACGGCTTCATCATGAAGGGCACGGGGCACGGCATCGCCATGGATGGCCTGTCGGTCGCGCTGAGCTTCATGCAAGACAAGCTGGGCATCGCGCGCGCCGCACAGCCCAAGTAGCTGGCGTTTCCACCATCCTGACGGACGGTGGTGTGATGCCGGTGCGGCCTCTATATCTAGGGGTTGTCAGGTTGAATTGCCCATATATAGTCATCTTATATTGCTGGGGCGGGTATCTCGCCCTGATCCGACCGCGACGGGTCGATAAGGTGAGGTGATGTGGCACGATGGACGGAGACTTCAGGACAGATTTTGTGCGCGAAGGGGGTGGCGTGAAGAACCACGCGGCCCTGGTGCTCAATGCCGACTACAGACCGCTTTCCTACTACCCTTTGTCACTGTGGCCTTGGCAAGAGGCGGTGAAGGCCGCGGTGCTGGACCGGGTCAACATACTGGCTGAGTATGACGAGGTGGTCAGAAGCCCGTCGCTTGAAATCAGGATCCCGTCGGTCGTCGTCCTGAAAGACTATGTCAAACCTCAAAAGCGCGTGGCCTTCACGCGCTTTAATCTTTTTCTGAGGGACGAGTTTTGTTGCCAGTATTGCGGTGCACGGGGTGATTTGACCTTTGATCACGTGGTGCCACGGGCGGCAGGCGGGGTGACCAGCTGGGAAAACGTCGTCGCGGCTTGTCAGCGGTGCAACCTGCGCAAGGGCTCGAAACCGCTGCGCCTGTCCGGGCTGCATCTGCGCCGCCCGCCGCGCCAGCCCGCCGCAGAAGAGCTGCGCAATGTCGGGCGCAAATTCCCACCGGGCCACCTGCATGAAAGCTGGATGGATTTCCTGTATTGGGATGCCGAACTGGACGCCTGAACCCGCCCGACGCTGCACCTTTTTTGAATGACCCGCACCCGATTGCCAGTTAGCCTTGCCGCAACTCAAGGGAGCTTCGCCATGTCCGACCCATTCTTCACGCCAATCTCCGGTTTCGATCTGCCACGGTTTGCCGGTGTGCCCACATTCATGCGCCTGCCGCATGTGGATTTCGATCATCCGCGATTTGACGAAGTGCAGATTGGCCTGATCGGCGCGCCATGGGACGGTGGCACCACTAATCGACCCGGCCCACGCCATGGGCCGCGCCAGTTGCGCGATCTGTCCACCATGATCCGTGCGCAAAACGGGGCGACCGGTGTGCGCCCGTTCGAGGCCGCGAACTGCGCCGATCTGGGCGATGTGGCCCCAAACCCCGCCGACCTGATGGACAGTTTGCAGCGGATGGAGCGGTTCTATGAACGGGTGAAGGCGGCGGGGATCAGGCCGCTGACAGCGGGCGGCGACCATCTGTGCACCCTGCCGATTTTGCGCGCTTTGGCCAAAGACAAGCCGCTGGGCATGGTGCATTTCGACAGCCACACGGATCTGTATCACTCCTATTTCGGCGGGACCATGTATACCCACGGCACCCCGTTCCGCCGCGCGGTGGAGGAGGGGCTTCTGGACCCTCTGCGTGTGGTGATGATCGGTATTCGTGGCACGGCTTATGACAACGAGGACCGGGATTTCGCCGAAAGCGTTGGCATCCGGGTCATCCCGATCGAAGAATTCCACAAGCGTGGCGTGGCCGATGTGATGGCCGAAGCTCGTGACATCGCGGGATCAGGCGACACCTATGTCAGCTACGATATCGACTTTGTTGACCCGGCCTTTGCGCCCGGCACCGGCACGCCGGAAGTGGGTGGCCCAAACTCGTTTCAGGCGCTCGAAGTGGTGCGCGGCTTGCGTGGGACTAAGATTGTCGGGGCAGATCTGGTTGAAGTCTCGCCCCCGTTCGATGCATCCGGCGCAACCGCATATCTGGGCGCCTCGATCATGTTCGAGCTTTTGTGTGTCATGACGGGCTAGGTGACGGACCACTTTCGCTTGAGGTCGCGCCGATGAATGCTAGACTTCGTGGGTATTGATCGGTAGAACGCATTTCACACAGTTCGTTAGCGCTAACGCAGTCTTGGAGGTTCCCATGGTCTCTCGCGTCATTCCAGTCGATCCGTTCGACCTTGTGATCTTTGGGGGCACGGGTGACCTTGCGCGCCGCAAGATCCTGCCCGGTCTGTATCGGCGTTTTCAAGATGAACAAATGCCCGACACCGCGCGCATCATCGGCGTGGCGCGCAGCGACATGGATACCGAAGGGTATCGGGCGTTCGTCAGCGAAGCGGTGCGCGAATTCATTTCCAAAAAGAAGTGCGATCCAAAGGTGTTGTCAGCCTTTCTTGACAGGCTGTGCTTTGTTCAGGTCGACGCGGTTGGGGAACAGGGATGGGACAAGCTGAAGGCCAAAATTCGCGATGAGCACGTGCAGGCCTTCTATTTCTCGGTCGGACCAAACCTGTTTGGGCCCATCGCGGAACGCTTGCATCGCCATGGCATTGCCGGGCCCGAGGCGCGCATCGTGGTCGAAAAGCCCTTTGGGCATGATCAGGCGACTGCGCGGGCGCTGAACCAGGTGCTGGCCCGGCATTTCGATGAGGGTCAGATTTATCGCATCGACCACTACCTTGGAAAGGAAACCGTCCAGAACCTTATGGCCTTGCGCTTTGGAAACATGCTGTTTGAACCGCTGTGGAATGCGCAATACGTGGACCACATCCAGATCACGGTGGCCGAAACCGTCGGGGTCGAAGGTCGCGGCAGTTACTATGACAAGTCGGGCGCGATGCGCGACATGGTGCAGAACCACCTGATGCAGCTTCTTTGCCTGACCGCGATGGAGCCGCCTTCGAAATTCGAACCTGACGCTGTGCGTGACGAGAAACTGAAGATCATACGCGCCCTTGATCCGGTGACCTCTGACGATATCGTGCGGGGGCAATATCGCGGTGGCGACAGCGTGGCGACCTATCTTCAGGACGCCGAAACCGATGCCAGCACCACTGAAAGCTTTGTGGCGATGAAGCTGCATATCTCGAACTGGCGCTGGAACGGGACACCCTTCTATCTGCGCACGGGCAAACGTCTGCGCGCCCGGATGTCCGAAATCGTCGTGCGCTTCAAGGAACCGCCTCATTCGATCTTTGAAGAGGATACCGGCCAGTCCGCCAACGAATTGTCGATCCGCCTGCAACCCAATGAAGGCATGGATTTGAAGGTCACGATCAAGGAACCCGGACTGGGCGGCATGCGTCTGATCGACGTGCCGTTGGATATGACCTTTGCAGAAGCCCTTGGCGATGATGTGGCCGATGCCCCTGATGCCTATGAACGGCTGATCATGGATGTGATTCGGGGCAACCAAACGCTGTTCATGCGCGGAGACGAAGTAGAAGCCGCCTGGGCCTGGACCGATCCGATCATTGCTGGCTGGGTAGACCGTCGCGACAAGCCCAGGCTTTACGACGCTTTCTCGACGGGACCGGAAGAGGCGCTTATGCTGCTCCACAAAGACGGACGTCGCTGGAGGGAGATCCGCGAATGAAACTGATCGAATATGCCGATCGCGACATGATGATGCTGGATTTGGCGGACACGCTGGCCTCGGAATTGGTGGCGATGCTGGATCACGAGGATCGCGCGTCGTTGGCGGTGCCCGGCGGGACGTCTCCCGGTCCGGTGTTCGATGCCCTTTGCGCTGTCGATCTGGATTGGGCGCGGGTGGATGTCATGTTGACCGACGAACGCTGGGTGCCGGAAAGCGACCCGCGGTCAAATACGGCGTTGTTGAAGGCGCGGCTGTTGGTCAACAACGCCGCCAAGGCGCGGCTGGTGCCGCTTTACGCGGACACCGCAGCACCAGAAGACAGCCTGGACGCCCTGTCGCGCGGGGTTTCTGATGCCTTGCCCTTGTCGATCGTGCTGCTGGGGATGGGGGCCGATATGCACACGGCCAGCTTGTTTCCGGGGGCAGATCGGCTGTCAGATGCGTTGTCGACGCGTGCGCCGGCCGTGCTTGCTATGCGCGCGCCAGGGGCGAGCGAGCCGCGCGTCACGCTGACCGCCCCGGTTCTGAACGGGGCGATGTCAAAACACCTGTTGATCCTGGGTGAAGCGAAACGCGCGGCTTTGGCCGTGGCGCTCAAGGCGGATGACGCGATCGAGGCACCGGTCAAAGCCGTTTTGCCGGATATGACGGTGCATTGGGCGGCCTAGCTGCCAACACGGGGTGGGGGAACAATGGATATCAGTAATCTGAAGGTCTATCACGACGCCAATAAGGACCGTGATATCGCCGCGTTGTTTGCGGATGGCGACCGCGCGGCGGCGTTTTCAACGCGCACGAACGGGCTGGTGTTCGACTGGTCCAAGACCGCGTTGGACGATACGGGCGTTGACTTGCTGTTGGCACTGGCGGATGCGGCGCAGGTGGCATCACGGCGCGACGCGATGTTCTGTGGCGAAAAAATCAACCTCACCGAAGGGCGCGCTGTGCTGCACACGGCGTTGCGTGCCGGGTCCGAGGCACAAATCCACGTTGACGGTCAGGATGTCATGCCAGAGGTGCGCCAGACGCTGATCCGTATGCGCGATTTCGCGTCTCGTTTGCGATCCGGTCAGATCCGAGCCCCCGGTGGCGGACGCTTTCGCGATGTGGTCAATATCGGGATCGGTGGCTCTGATCTGGGGCCCGCCATGGCGACGCTGGCGCTGTCGCCCTACCATGACGGGCCACGGGTTCATTTTGTGTCGAACGTGGACGGGGCGCAGATCGCGGATGTGCTGTCGGGGTTGAACCCGGCCGAAACGCTGGTGATCGTGGCATCCAAGACCTTTACGACCATCGAAACGATGACCAATGCCGCGACGGCGCGCGATTGGCTGATGCGTGATCTTGGGGCAGCCGGGGTCGGGCTGCATTTCGTGGCGCTGTCCTCGAACCTTGAAAAGACCACCGATTGGGGCATCGCCGCTGAACGCGTGTTCGGCTTTGAAGACTGGGTTGGCGGGCGATATTCGGTGTGGGGCCCCATCGGGCTTTCGCTGATGATTGCGATCGGGCCTGAGCGGTTTGAACAATTGCTGGCCGGTGCGCGCGATATGGACGACCATTTCCGCACCACAGACGGGCGCGCGAACATGCCCTTGATGCTGGCGCTTGTCGGGATTTGGCATCGGCAGGTCTGTGGCTACCCGACACGGGCTGTTTTGCCCTATGAACAACGCCTTGCACGGCTGCCGGCCTACCTTCAACAGCTCGAGATGGAAAGCAACGGAAAACGCGTGGCGCTGGACGGGCAACCATTGTCCGTGCCGTCAGGCCCCGTGGTCTGGGGCGAACCCGGCACCAACGGCCAACATGCGTTCTATCAATTGATCCATCAGGGCACGGATATCATTCCATGTGAATTCCTCGTGGGCGCGACAGGGCATGAGGCTGAGCTGGCCCATCAACACAGCTTGCTCGTCGCCAACTGCCTTGCACAGTCGCAAGCCCTGATGCAGGGGCGCAGTCTGGAGAAAGCGCGCGCGCTGATGGCGGCCATGGACTTTAGCGGAGACGAGCTGGAGCGGCAGGCCGCGCACCGCGTCTTTCCCGGCAACCGCCCGTCGACCACGTTGGTCTATCCCAAGCTGACGCCGCATGTTTTGGGTCAGATCATCGCGCTTTATGAACATCGGGTGTTTGTGGAGGGGGTGATCCTTGGCATCAACTCGTTCGACCAATGGGGCGTCGAACTGGGCAAGGAACTGGCTGTCGCGCTGGAACCGGTGGTGACCGGCGCGCGTGATGGGGCAGGGCTGGACGGATCGACCCGCGCCCTGGTGTCACATGTGCAGGCGATGAAGGCCTCTGTGCCAAGAAATTGAATTTACTCGATTGCGATTGATGTGGCGAAGGGGTGTCCTGCGCGCCAGTTGGCTGGCTCAGGCCGCTGACGTCTCGCTCTGCCGCTGTGCCAATATCTCCAAAGCCTCATATACGCGTTTGCGGATCGGTCGGGCTTCCATCAGCACCTCGTGTTCGCATCCTTGGGCGATCTCAAGCCGACCAAGCGGCCAGCGCGCCATGTAGTCGTGAACCGGTCCCGGCTCGACGATGCGTTCGTGTGTGCCAAGAAAGGCGACAGCCGGCAACGATGGGGCTGGCATTGCCATCAGATCCCGCATTTCGGTCAATGCGGCGAACAGCCAGCCGGTGGTGGGTCCGCCCAAGGTCAGTTCGGGATGCTGCTTGGCCTGATCTTGCATCAGCGCATACATCTCGCGATCCGTGGTCAGCATGTTGTCGTCAAACGGCTGCGTGGAAACATAGGTCGCCCGCGCGGTTCCGGGTGACAGCATCAGCTTCAACGGGGTTTGATGCAACGCCCAAGACAGGCTCCAGGCAATGGGCTTGAGCGGTGTTGACATGGTGATGCCCCACATCGGCGCGGAAAAACAGGCACCGACGACATCCAGCCCATTCTGGAGCGACCGCAGACCAATGCAGCCGCCCATCGAATGGCCCAGCAGGGTAAAGGGGCGGGGCAGGTCCAATTCCGTGGCAAGGGCCATCATTTCAGCCAAATCGGTTTGGTATTCGTCGAAATGGCTGACATGACCCAGCTCGCGTTCGGCATCGGGCCGGTCTGACAACCCTTGCCCGCGCCAGTCAATCGTCAGCGTGTCGAACCCGCGCGCGGCCAATTCTGCGGCGATCAGGCCATATTTCTCAATATATTCGGTGCGACCGGGGAACAGCAGAACGGTGCCACGCAAAGGTGTTTCGCTGATGCGCGGCCAGTGACCAAGACGCAGCCTGACCCCGTCCGAGGTCATGCGCCAAAACGCCCGCCCGTCAGGCGGACCTTTGGCGATATCTGCAAACAGCGGTGCGTCGCTCATCTCGCCCCCCGATTGACCCTTGTCAGACCATTCTAGCCCAACGCAGCGCCAAGTTGCATGGCCAGTCCCATGTTGCCATCGACCGACAGTTTGCCAGTCATGAACGCAGTGGTCGGGTTCATTTCGCCCGACAGCATGTCCTGAAACACGCCAGCATCGGCCGTCAGAGTGACATCTGCGTCGTCATCGCCTGCGCGTGCGCCGCTTCCATCCACAATGATCGCGCCTTCGCCTTCGATCACGAATTTGGCAGTTCCGCCGTCAAACCCATCGCTCATCTTCTCGTTCAGCGAAGCCACAGCCTTATTGATCACGTCACTCACGTGTAATCCTCCGATTGGTGCCCGACAGGGCTTTTGTATCATCTGAATGCTAACGCAGCGTTGACGCGGGCGTAAACGGCTTTTCGGCCGAAGTGACGTGTGGGAACCATCAGACGGGCGAAAACCTGCCGTTTGCACGGGAAAGTGTCTGTTACCGGCCCCGCCATGGCGTTAACTTGACGTATGACCTGCCGCATTCTGACCGCCTGCAACTTCAACAGCCTGTTCGCCTTGGCGATGATCACCTGTCTGGGCGGATCCTCTGGTGCGCTTTTGGCACAAGGAACGGATCTGGGGGACAGCCAGTCGGTGTCCTCTGAATTGATCGCGGGGGAAGGTCAGAGCGAACTGGATCGCCTTTTGGCGCTTTTGCGTCAGGCCGATGACAGCAACTGGCAAGCGTTGGAGGACGAGGTCTGGGAGCTTTGGTCCAAGTCAGGCTCTGACGCGCTGGACCTGCTTTTGGCGCGGGGGCGCAAGGCGATGGAGGGCGACGACCTTGAGGCTGCAATCGAACATCTGAGCGCGTTGACCGATCACGCGCCGGACTTTGCCGAAGGATGGAACGCCCGCGCCACTGCCTTCTATCGGGCGGGTCGGCTGGGGTTGGCGCTGGATGATATCGCCCGTGCACTGGCGTTGGAGCCGCGCCATTTCGCAGCACTGACCGGGCTGGGCATCATCATGGAGGATCTGGGCGACCCACGCCGCGCGCTGGATGCCTATCGCCTCTCGCTTGCTATACATCCCCGCAACCCCGACGTAAAAGAGGCCGTTCAGCGGCTTGAAGCGGCGGACGGGCAGGATATCTGATCGGAAATGGCGCGCGCGGGCGCGCCTGCCGAACAGCGACGGGAAAGGCAGAACATGGTCTCGGACAATGCGCGGGGTGGCCCGCGGATCACGGCCGTTCTTGGCCCGACCAACACGGGTAAAACCCACTATGCGTTGGATCGGATGCTGGGCTACCGCACCGGGGTAATTGGCCTGCCGCTGCGCCTTCTGGCACGCGAGGTGTATGACAAGCTGGTGGCCCTTCGTGGCCCCAATGCGGTCGCGCTGGTCACTGGCGAAGAGCGCATCGTGCCCGAACGCGCGCAATATTGGGTCGCGACGGTCGAGGCGATGCCGCTCGGCGTCGGGGCAGAATTTGTCGCCATCGACGAAATCCAGCTTTGCGCCGACCCGGAACGCGGGCACGTGTTCACCGACCGGCTGCTGCACATGCGCGGCACGCAGGAAACGCTGTTCATGGGGTCCGACACGATGCGCAGCGCCATCGCGGGTTTGGTGCCTGAGGTGCAGTTCCTCTATCGCGAGCGGTTTTCCGAGTTGGTTCATTCCGGCTCGAAGAAACTCAGCCGCATGCCGGGGCGCTCGGCGATCGTGGGGTTCTCGGTCGATAACCTCTACGCCATTGCCGAGTTGATGCGTCGCCAAAAAGGGGGCGTGGCTGTCGTCATGGGCGCGCTGTCGCCCCGCACGCGCAACGCACAGGTCGAGATGTATCAGAACGGCGAGGTCGACTACCTGATCGCCACGGATGCCATCGGGATGGGTCTGAACCTTGATATCGACCATGTGGCGTTTTCGGCCCTGTCGAAGTTTGACGGCCACCGGATGCGGCAATTGGCGCCGAATGAGCTGGCGCAGATCGCCGGACGGGCAGGGCGCTATATGAAACATGGCTCGTTCGGTGTGACGGGCGAAGCCGCGCCGCTGTCCGATGAGATGGCCGATGCCATCACCTCGCATTCCTTCACGCCGATCCGCAAGCTGTGTTGGCGCAACGGCGATCTGGCGTTTGGCAATGTGCAGGCACTTATTCGCTCACTCGAATTGCCCACCACCAACAGCTGGTTGGCGCGGGCGCGGGACGCGGATGACCTTGTGGCCCTGAAGATGCTTGCGGAAGACGCCGAGGTGGCCGCGCGCGCCACTGACGGGCGCTCTGTCGGGCTTTTGTGGGATGTGTGCCGCTTGCCCGATTTCCGCGGTATCAGCCATGCAGAACACGCCGGTCTGATCACCAGCCTTTTCAATGACATCCACGAACATGGGCGCGTGCGCGAAGACTGGTTTGCCCGGCAGGTGAAGCGGATTGACCGCACCGAAGGCGATATCGACACGCTTTCCAAACGGTTGGCATATATTCGCACATGGACATATGTTGCACAACGACGCGATTGGCTGGATGATGTTGCCCATTGGCGCGGCGAAGCGCGTGCTGTAGAAGATCGCCTGTCGGATGCACTACACAGCGCATTGACCAAAAGATTTGTAGATCGCCGCACCTCTGTGTTGCTGCGGCGGTTGAAACAGAAGGAGAGCCTCGTGGCTGACGTGAATGACAAAGGTGAAGTGACGGTCGAAGGCCAATTTGTTGGTCGACTGGAGGGGTTCCAGTTTCGTCAGGACTCCGCCCAAAGCCCGGAAGAGGCAAAAACCCTCCGCGCGGCCAGCATGAAGGCGCTCGCGCCCGAATTCCACCTGCGTGCGGACCGTTTCTATAACGCGCCCGATACCGAGCTTGATTTCACTGAGCAGGGCGGGTTGATGTGGGGCGAGCTTGCCGTTGGTAAGCTGGTCAAGGGCGACGAGCTGCTAAAGCCGCGCGTGCAGGCCTTTGTTGACGAGGAAGCCGGAACGGATGTCGCCGAAAAGGTCACCCGCCGCCTTCAGCACTTCATCGACCGCAAGGTGCAGGCGCTGTTCGAGCCGCTGACCACCATCGAAAAAGACGAGACGCTGACCGGCCTGGCCCGGGGCTTTGGCTTCCGCATGATCGAGGCGTTGGGCATTATCCCGCGCGATCAGGTGGCGCAGGAAGTGAAAGAGTTGGATCAGGATGCCCGCGCGGCATTGCGCAAGCATGGCGTCCGGTTCGGCCAGTTCACGATCTTCATGCCTTTGCTGCTGAAACCCGCGCCGACGCGTCTGCGTCTGGTGCTGGACAGCCTGTTCAAAGACCTGTCCGAGTTTCCGGAATCGCCCCCGCCCGGTTTGGTGACGATCCCCGCGGTCAGCGGTGTCGACCCGCATGCCTATTTGCTGGCAGGTTACCGCCCAGCCGGTGCCCGTGCGATCCGGATCGACATGTTGGAACGTCTGGCCGACCAGCTGCGCGCTGAAGACAGCCGTGGCGGGTTTGAGGCGAAAGCCGACATGCTGTCGATCACTGGCATGACGCTGGAGCAGTTTGCCGACTTGATGCAGGGACTTGGCTACAAGGCTGACAAGGCCGAGCGTGTGAAGGTGAAAGCGCCCGCAGTTGGGGCGGCTGACAGCACGGTTGCCGGTGATCCCCCTGTCGAAACGCCAACCGAGACGCCAAACGAAACACCTGCAGCGCCCCCCACTGAAGTGCCGGCCGAAGCGCCGGTTGAAGTCCCGACCGAGACACCAACCGAAGCCCCTACCGAGGTGCCGACGGAAACGTCTGCCACAGATGCGGCGCCCGCTTCCGACGGCGAAGAGGCCCCCGAAACAGAGGTCTTTTATACCTTCACATGGGGTGGTTTTGGCCGCGCGCGCGGTGGAAAACCGCGCGGCGAACGGGCGGCGCAGGGCGATCGTCCTCGTGGAAAGCAGGGTGGCAAACCCGGTGGCAAGCAAGGTGGCAAGCCGGGCCGGGGTGGTCCGCGCAAAGGACCGCAGGACAACAAGCCCAAAAGCTATCAGTCTGGTCCGCGCAAGGAAAAAGCCATCGATCCTGACAACCCGTTCGCGGCTCTGTTGGCGCTGAAGGAAAAGAACTGATTGGTGAAGGCCGACAACTCAGGGGGCGGTGATGCCGCCCCTTCGAACGGCCCGAAGATGCGGGCCGACAAGTGGCTTTGGCATGCGCGGTTTTTCAAGACGCGTGGGTTGGCGACCAAGTTGATTTCAGCAGGCCACTTGCGGGTCAACAGCACCAAGGTGTCAAAACCCGCCTTCAATGTTGGGTCCGGGGATGTGTTGACCTTCCCGCAAGGCAATCAGGTTCGGGTGATCCGTATTCAGGTCCTATCGACTCGTCGTGGTCCTGCCACCGAGGCACAGGCGCTGTATGAGGATCTTGATCCACCACAGCCGCGCCAGAATTCTGTCCCGGAAGGTCTTACCTCGGGCAAGAAATTCTACGGCAAAGGCCGCCCAACCAAGAAAGATCGTCGCAACTTGCCAGTTTCCCGTGGTGGAATGCTTGATTGATCGCGCGCCCTGCAATATTGGAGGCGGTAAGCCAAATTGAGGTGTCCACATGACCTATGTCGTTCTAGATAACTGCATCGCCTGCAAATACACCGATTGCGTCGAGGTTTGCCCCGTAGATTGTTTCTACGAAGGCGAGAATATGCTGGTGATTCACCCTGATGAATGCATCGACTGCGGTGTTTGTGAACCCGAATGTCCGGCGGATGCGATCCGCGCAGACACTGAGCCGGGCACCGAAAGCTGGGTCGAGTTCAACCGCAAATATTCCGAGCTCTGGCCCGTGATCATCGAACGCAAAGACCCAATGCCCGACGCGGAAGAACGCGATGGGGAAGAGGGCAAGATGCAGAAATACTTCTCCGAAGCCCCTGCAGAGCAGTGATTCGAATAGCCGAGGTTTTCTGCCCGTTTTGATCTGTATTTGACCGCCGGTCAGTCTTCTAAGTTACTGTTCGGGTTTGATTAACGCGCGCTGCTGCACTGCGGCACTTTCTGCAGGGCGCATTTTGTGCTATACTCCCTGTCAGACAGTTGGGATCCACCCTGCCACATGGCAGATTGTTTCGAAAATGAGATTGACCCGAAGGGAGCGTTTGCCCCCTGCGGTGTTCTTTTCGCTTCGCGAACAGCGCGTATTCCGACCGCACACTGAAACAAATACGCAAAGGATGCGTTGTATGACCAAGAAAAAGCTGGATTTCCGCCCTGACGAGTTTGTCGTCTATCCGGCGCATGGCGTTGGCAAGATCGTTTCGATCGAAGAACAAGAAGTCGCCGGGATCGAGCTGGAGCTTTTTGTCATTTCGTTTGAAAAAGACAAGATGATGCTTCGCGTGCCGACCCACAAGGCGACCGAAGTCGGGATGCGCAGCTTGGCCAGCCCGGATGAAGTGTCGAAGGCAATGGACACGTTGAAAGGCAAGGCCCGTGTGAAACGCGCCATGTGGTCGCGTCGGGCGCAGGAATACGAGCAGAAAATCAACTCGGGCGATCTGCAATCCATCGCTGAGGTCGTGCGCGACCTTCACCGCACGGATGATCAGCGCGAACAAAGCTATTCCGAGCGTCAGCTTTATGAAGCCGCGCTTGAGCGTCTAACCCGCGAAGTCGCCGCCGTTGGCGGTGGGGATGAGCTGGCCGCGCAAAAACGCGTAAGCGATGTGCTGATGTCGCGCGCCGCCTAAGCGCGGCGTTCGACGCAGAAGAAAATCCGCCGTTCGGGACACCGGGCGGCGGTTTTTTTGTGTTTAGGTCTGACTAAGCAGCGCCGCGAAGACCGCCAGCGCCGCAATCTCGGAAAGCTGTTGGCTGGCACCAAGGATGTCGCCGGTCTGACCGCCGATTTTCGTTCTGGCCAATGCCGCCAAGGCCAACACCGGGACCGCAATCCAGAAAAACAGCGCCAGCAGCGCCCAAGGTGCGAAGATCAAGGTCGCCACGCCGCCCAGAGCGGTGGCAAGCCCGGCCGTCTTGACCGGAACGCGACCAACGGATTGGGCCAGTCCTACCTTGCGTGCATTTGGCAGCGAGGCCATCAGGATCACCATCGGCACCCGGCTCACCAGCCCGCAGACCAGAATAGCCCCAAATGCGCCGGACAGGGGCAGAAGGGCCGCGAGTGCGCTGATCCTGAGCAAAAGCGCCAAGATCAATGCGATCACACCATAGGCGCCGATCCGGCTGTCTTTCATGATTTCAAGGCGGCGCGCTGTGTCTTGGCCACCCCACAGCCCATCCGCTGTGTCGGCCAGCCCGTCTTCGTGCATGGCTCCGGTGACCATCACCTGCGCGCCCACCGCTAATGTCGCGGCCCAAATTGGCCCCGCACCCAGACCCAATGCCGCAAAGCCGGTCACGGCCGCAAGGCCGGCGGGCACCAGCCCGGCCACAGGCCACGCCCAGGCTGCCTGCGCGCCGCGTGCCACCGCGCGCGTTGTGTCCACCTTGATCGGCAAACGGGTCAACAGCCCCAACGCGGCTGGAACATCGACCGGGTCGATCAGCGGCGCGTCATCATGGGTATGTGTGTCGTGTTTGGTCATATTTGGTCTTTTGCGGTCTGGTTGCGGGCCACTGCCATGGGTAAAGAGGGTGTCAACGGGAATCAATCGGGATCATGCCATGACCACGCCGCCTTTCGCCTCGCTCTTGGAATTTGAAGCGGTGCTATTGGGAGCGCCAGACCCGGACAGCGACGCCCGCGCTGCTGCGCAGGATCGTAATGGCCAACTGACCAAACCCCCCGGCGCGTTGGGACGGTTAGAGGATTTGGCGATTTGGTATGGCAGCTGGCGTGGCACCGGTCGCCCTGCGGTCAATGCGCCACAAGTGATTGTCTTTGCTGGCAATCACGGGATCACGGCACAAGGGGTATCTGCTTTCCCGGCCGAAGTGACCGAACAAATGGTGCTGAATTTTCAACATGGCGGTGCGGCCATCAACCAGTTGTCCAAAACGTTCGGCGCGAAAATGGATGTCCATGCGCTGTCTCTGGATGCACCAACGGCAGATTTCACCCGTGGACCCGCGATGGACGAAGCTGATCTGCTGGACGCATTGGCAATCGGCTGGAACGCTGTCGATGGGCGGACTGACCTGCTGGTCACCGGAGAGATGGGTATCGGCAACACGACCTCGGCGGCGGCAATCGCCTTCGCGCTGTTCGGAGGCGCGCCTGAGGACTGGGTGGGGCGTGGCACGGGTGTCGACGACGCTGGTCTTGACCTAAAGGCGCGGGTTGTCGGCGCGGGGCTTCAGGCGAACCCAATGGCGAAAGGCAACGGGATAGAGGCGCTGCGCTGCCTTGGCGGTCGCGAAGTGGCGGCCATGGCCGGAGCCATGGCGCGCGCGCGTGTCGACCGCATTCCGGTCATCCTTGACGGGTTCATCTGCTCGGCCGCGGCAGCCTGCCTGAATGCGATATCCCCGACCGCGCTGGATCATGTGGTGGCAGGTCACGTGTCGGCCGAAGCGGCGCATGGTCAGGTGCTGGCCGCGTTGAACAAGGCGCCGCTTCTGTCCATGGGGATGCGATTGGGCGAAGGGTCGGGTGGTGCACTTGCCATTGGCATCTTGCAAGGCGCAGTGGCTTGCCATTCCGGCATGGCGACCTTTGCCGAAGCGGGTGTTTCAGACGCCTGAAGTTAGTTCAGTGCGCCTCTCGCCACGCCATGTCAGTCACGGGTCAGCGCTATGATATGCGCCTTGGCCTCGACCGCCTCAAGCCGCGCTGTGACCCGTTCCTGAAACAGCTTTAGCTGTTGGATGATGTCTGCCAGCCCAATGCCCCCTTCCTGCAAGCGCGCACTTTCGATTTTGCACATGATGCGTGTCGAGCTTAGCCCAAGCACATAGCGGTTCATCACCTTGCAGGCATCCAGAATGCGTCTGGTTTCCCTGCGCACCTGCATCAAACCCTCATGGGCCAGGGTCTGGTAGGCTTTCGTCGCGGCGATCAATTGCGCATGTTCTTCGCTTGCGTCCTGATGTCCGAGCTTGCGTTGCTCATGGCGCATCTGCGCCTCGCACTCTGCCAAGACCCTGACCATCCCGGTCAGAAACAACGAGGTCGCGACCGTGCCCGTGATCTTGGAAAAGTCGCTTTTCGGGCCAAGCACGTTGTGTTCAAACCATCCCGACATTTCGCGCGACATGGTGCCATAGTTCTGCGATAGCGTGGAAATCGGTCCGCCTGTGGGTTCCAGACGCGAGGCGATGACCCTTAGATTGTGTGGAATGGTCTGCATCCCTTCGAAATCGTGGATCAACGCTTGGGTTTCGGCGGCCATATTGCGCGCGGCCTCGAACGTCGCCTTCATGGCTTGCAGATGCGGGTCCGCAGCACCTGTCAGGGCAAGATCGCGGCAGGTCAGTTCTTCGGCCAAGGCAATGGCGGCAAATTGGTCATAGCTGGCAAAGCCCAGATCAGCGAGTTGTCCCAGCAGGTGCTGCGCGCTGTCGTCGGGCGCTAGCTTGTCCGACTTTTCCGCCGCTGAAAGGTCGGCATAGACCGTTTCCATCTTTCGCCACAACGGGCTCGAGGGCTTGATCCGTGCCGACAGATACCCGTCACCCAGCGGCAAAACGACCGCAAAAACCCAATAGTGAAGGCCGTCACGCGCCAAGTTCTTAACATAGGCGCCAAAGGGGTCACCTTGCCCGATCCGGGTCCAGAAATAGTGGAAGACACCTCGCGGCATGTCCGGGTGTCGCACGATTTTATGGGGCGCGCCGATCAGGTCAGGCCAGTCATAGTCGCTGACCCGACGAAAGACGTAGTTCCCTGATTGAATGACCCCTCGTTTGTCTGTGCGAGAATAAAATACCTCGTCCAACCGAAAGGGGGCGGCGCCTGTCTTGGGGCGTTGTTCTTGTCGCCGGTCAATGAATGTCAAACTGGTCTGCCCATGTTATTGCCGATGCCAAATGCGGGTGCCGGTCGACACCTGAGGCCCTCAGCTTATAGGTCAGACCCGTTTTGCATCGGTTAACGGGCGGGAAGAAAGTTGCCTTCAACTGTGATCAGTCGGCAGGGGGGCATCTTGTTTGACATGGTCCAGCACAATCTGGCTTTGAACCCGTGCCACCGAAGGGTGCGGCAACAACACATCGTGGATCAGCTCGTTCAAGGCGCCGAGATCCGAGCAATAGACCCGCATCAGGTAGTCGGAATTGCCCGTCAGCGTCCAGACCGATGTCACTTCGGGCCGCAATTCGACCAGACGCAGAAAAGCGCGCGCGGCTTTTGGGGCTTGGCTTTCCATCTGCACTTGCACGAAGGCCTGCACATGCAGCCCAAGGCGCGCCGGGTCCAGCCGCGCGGCATAGGCGCGGATATAGCCCTGTTCTTCGAGCCGGGCGCGCCGTCGTCCTGCCTGACTGGCCGACAGGTTCAATCGCTCGCCCAGATCCTGTGCGGTCATCTGCGCGTCGATCTGCAACGCCTTCAATAGCCGCCGGTCTGTTTCGTCCATATGCGTGATCTCCACGGAATTCTGCCAAATATGCGCAAAACGCGCGGTATTTATCCAAAATACTGCAAAGAACGCGCGAAAAAATCAATGCTCTTGCGTGATACTCGTTCCATAACACGTTAATGAACAGGAGAGATCCACATGGGTCCGTTTCCACATGATGCCCCGCGCGCTGAAATCAGCGAAAAGAACCCCGCCGGAACCGACGGGTTCGAATTTGTCGAATTTGCCCATCCTGACCCGCAGGAATTGCGTGACCTTTTCACCAAGATGGGGTTTGAACACACCGCCAACCACAAACGACGCAAGATCGAGCTGTGGCAACAAGGCGACGTCAGCTATCTGATCAACATCGAACCGGGCAGTCATGCCGCGGACTTCATTGATCAACACGGCCCCTGTGCGCCCTCGATGGGCTGGCGCGTTGTCGATGCACAGCGCGCGTTTGACCATGCGGTGAAGATGGGGGCAAAACCCTATGAGGCGGATGGCAAGGCGATGGATGTGCCTGCGATCTATGGCATCGGCGACTCGCTGATCTATTTCATCGACCAGTATTTCGACACCAGCGCCTATAACGCTGAGTTTGACTGGATCGCGGATGCCCACCCCAAGGGGGTTGGGTTTTACTACCTCGATCACCTCACCCACAATGTCTTCAAGGGCAACATGGATGTGTGGTTCAAGTTCTACGGCGATTTGTTCAACTTCGAAGAAATCAGGTTTTTCGACATTCAGGGCAAGCATAGCGGGCTGTTCAGCCGCGCGTTGACCTCGCCCTGTGGCAAGATCCGCATCCCGCTGAACGAAGATCGCGGCGAGAAAGGTCAGATCGTCGCCTATCTTGAGAAATACAAAGGCGAGGGCATCCAGCACATCGCTGTCGGCACCGAGGATATCTATGCCTCGGTCGACGAGATTGCGGCGCGTGGGCTGAAATTCATGCCCGGTCCAAACGAGACCTATTATGACCTCTCCTATGACCGCGTGACGGGTCACGATGAACCCAAGGCCGACATGATGAAGCATGGTATTCTGATCGACGGCGAAGGTGTCCTTGGTGGCGGCGAAACACGTATCTTGCTTCAGATATTCTCGAAAACCGTGATCGGCCCGATCTTCTTTGAGTTTATCCAACGCAAGGGCGATGATGGCTTTGGCGAAGGCAACTTCAAAGCGCTGTTTGAATCCATTGAACGCGAACAGATTGAAAAAGGTGAATTGGGCGACGTGGCCTGAAGGGCCGGTTAGCAATCCAATTCAAGCAAGATTTGACGCCCGGCATGCACGATGTCGGGCGTCTTCCATTCAGTCCTAGCTGAAGGGAAGCACGACCAGTTCGTGGGTGCGCGACCCCTTTTTGTAAACCAGCTTCGTGGCCGAGATCGACAGAACCTTGCCACCATCCAGTCGGCTGCCCACCCCGACTTTCAAGTAACGACCCGATGGCAGCCGAACCAAGGCGCGCCGCGCCGAGGCCGAACCGTAGATCCCGATCAGGCTGACCTTGCGCAGATTGATCGCATTCTTGATCGTGGCTTGCTTGGCCACCGAGGCACGGGTCGGGATCTTCGGAGAAACGGTTTGCGCCGGCGAGGCCGCGGCGGCCGCCACGACGACAGACCCATCAGAGGCATCCCCATTGTCGCGTGATTGCGCGACGATCTTGCCGAAATTACGCGGGCGATGGCGTGGTTCGATCGACTTGGCGATGGCCAGCTTGGTCGGGGCGATGACTGCCGCCGCTGCGCTTTCGAAAACCTCGGCGTTTTCAAGCGCTGCTGCAATCGCGGCGGCCTGAGCGGCGGCTTTCGGCGTTGTTGGGCGCGCGCGTGGGCGCAAGCCAGCCATTTCGTTACGTGTGCGCCCGCCGAGCTGCAACCGTTCGTTGCCTTCGATCAGGCCCTCAGGGCGCGCGCGGGGGCGCAGACCGGGCTGCCCCGGCGCGACCTCGGTGGCCTCTTCTGGTTCCGGCTCGGTTGTGCTGCCCGGGCGCGGGGCGGGAAACAGCGATGGACGCCCAGCAAATACGATCGCGCCATCCGGTGTCAGCGCGCCATCAGGCGTTGCCAGAACCAGCCCGTCTTCGTTCAACGCAAACGTGGTGCCCAAGGGGGGCGGGGCGGCCAGGAGCAGACCTTCGGCCCCGAAGACGGTCAACGCAGGCGAGGGCAGGGCGATCGCATCATTGTTGCCTGCCAGCGGGTCGATTGAGGCGATGTAGAGATCGTCCAGATCATCGGTCACGGGGTCGCGCAACGGGTCCGGGGACCGCTGCCAGATCCCGGTCGCGGCATAGCGCGCTTGGGCGGCTTCGGAGGATAAGGGGTCGGGCGCGTTCGGATCGGCCCCGGTAACAAGTGCGCCATCTTCCTGATCATCGGTAGGGGCGTTGGCCGCGTCGATCTCGGCGCGATCAAGGTCAATTGGACGTGACGAAATCGCCGCTTCGAACTGGTCTTCACGGTCTGGAAACAACCACGCCGTGCTGTCGGTCATGAAAAACATCGACCAGATCACCACGACCGCCATGAACAACAGCAAACCAAGCACCAGAAAGACCCCAAGATATTTGGGTTTTCCGCCGATAACCTGCGTCTGACGCGCGCCAAAGATCGTCATCGCTTCGGCTTCACGGGTCCGGCGCGATGGGGGTCGTTGGCCTGTTGCCCCGGACGCCTGTGACGCCTGTGACGGCTGCGGCGGCGGCGCGATGGCGGTATCGGTTTCGGCCGATTGCGCCGCTTCCTGTTTGCGCCGCAGCCCGAATGCGCGCGCGCGTCCGGCCTCGGGCGTGTTTGGCGTGTCTGTTGCGGTCTTGCGAGGTTGCGGCAGCTTCTTGGCGGCATTGCGCCCGATGGCGCTGGCCGCACCGGCCGCCGCCGCCACACCAGCCACGCTTTTGCGGGCCGCCGTGGCGAGTTTCTCGGTCCCTTTCACGGCGTTGCGTTCAGGGCGTTTAGATGCCTCGGCCGACGCAAGATCAGGGTCGTCCCCGAATGCGGTGGGCGCAGTGACGGGCACGTGAACCGTCTTTGCGGGCGCCGTCGGTGCATCACCGTCGGGCTGCTCAGAGCTGGCCTGTGGCGGTGTGGCAAGATCAGCCGCGTCCCGGCTCACGCCAAACGACAACCGGGGCAGAGCGTCCGGCGCCGGCTCGACTTGCGGCGCCTCGGGCGCAGGCTTGTCAGCGGCAGGTTTGTCAGGGGCCGTGGGGGATGTGTCAGGGCGGTCAGCGGCGTCGTCCTCTGGTCGCGGGTCAGTATGATCCACGGCAGAAACCTCTGCCCGTTCTTCCGCGCGGCTGGACGAGAATGAGGGGCTGGCCTGCGTCTGCGGGCGCACAGCCGGGTCAGTGGACGGCGCAGGAGGCGCAGGTGGTGGCGGTGGCGCAGAAGGCGTTTCGGACGGCTCGGCACGGGTCTGTGCTGCAGGCGCTTTGGTGGAGGGCGGCAGGCTGGGTTCGCGCTCCGGGGCGGCGGGTTGCTTGGCGCCCGCCGGGTCTGAATTCGCATCGGTCGACCGCGCCTTGTCGGTGCGATCGCTGCTGCCAAGGGTCAGCGGAGGTGAGGCCGGCTGCTCCGGGGTTGGCGGGAAGGGGGCAAGTTCCGGCAGCGTTTTGGCCCCGTCCGAAGGCTTGCGCGCGCTGGTGTCCGTGCTGGCCGTGCCTTCGGGCTCAGAGGTGCTTTGGTCAGGGGCCGCAGTTGCGGTCGCTTGTATCGTGGCTGGGGTCTGTCCCAAAAGGACGGGAACGGGGCGCGTATCACGATCAACCCGCGTGCCCGGCGCCAAGACATTGGCGCTGGACAGGCCAAAGAATGCCTCGCCCGAAAAGCTGGCTTCGGGACGGGCCACAAAACTGACAGGGTTAAGCTTGTGCTCTGTTGCGAAAGCTTCTGCCTCGTCGAGCGTTTCTTGGGCGACAACCGCGACATGGACCAAGGCCGTATCGTTCGCGTCCGGATGCCAGTCGAACACAAGATCGTCCACCGCATAAGGTGTCAGCCCCTCAAGCCCTTCGCGTATCCGCGCCTCGCGAGTGACGTCATCGGGGCCGGGGGCGGTCAGGCTAGTGAAAAGAAGTTGCGATCCGGGGATGATCAGCTTGGCCGAAAACCCGCCACTTTCCAACGCCGCTGCCTTTTGGCGCAGACCCTCGAGCGCACCATGCATATCGGGGTCGTCCAGCGACAACTCGCCCACAAGCGTCCAGCCGCCCTTGCCTCTATGGACAAGACCGATGCCGTCATGGCTGAGATCAAGCGCGAAATTGGGTTTCATGCCGTCTGACGTCCTGTCGTAACCCCACCCGAATAGACCGGGACCCTTCTTCAAAGCAGGCACATCCCATTGGCTGGGCCCACTGCATTGAAACTATAGCAGGAAATTGCCCATGGAAAGGGGGGCTGGAGGGCAGCCTTGCACATGGCGAAGATCGGCGCAAAGTGGCCGAAACAGGAGGCTAAGATGCGAAGAACGATTGCGATTATGGGTTTGGTGTTGGCGTTTGCCACGCCGCTTCAAGCTGAAAACGACGCTGCAGCGCGACTGACGGTCACAGGGCAGGGCGTCGCTGACGTGGTGCCGGACATGGCCCGGATCAGCCTTGGCGTGACCAAAGACGCGCCAGAGGCGCCCGTTGCACTTGAGGGCGTGGCCAAGGTCGCGCAGGCGATATTCGCCCGGCTGGAGGCGGTTGGGATCGCCCCGCGCGACATGCAAACTGCGCAGGTCAGCCTGGCACCCCGTTATGATTACAACCGCAACAGCGATGGGCCACCGAAGCTGACAGGCTTCACCGCGAGCACGACACTAGCTGTGCAGGTGCGCGCATTGGATCAACTGGGCGCGATCATGTCGGCGGTAACGCAGGACGGTGCAAATCAACTGAACGGGCTGCAGTTTGACGTGCAGGACCGGGCCAGCGCCGAAGACGCGGCGCGCGCAGATGCGGTCAAGGACGCGATGGCGCGGGCAAAGGTGCTGGCGGACGCTGCGGGTGTCACGCTGGGGCCGATCATCTCGATCCACGAAGGCGGCGCACGGGCGGCGCCAGTCTATGGCCGCATGACGATGGAGGCCGCGCAGTCGGACATGCCGATTGCGGCGGGCGAGCTTGAGATCGGATCAAGCGTGACTATGGTGTTCGAATTGCTTGAAGAATGATCTGAAGGGCATTGTAATAAAATAAAAAAGGCCACCCTTTCAGGTGGCCTTTTTCTAGTTGGTGATCCAGACTTAGGCCGTGGCCTTCGCCAGCGCCTGATCCAGATCGGCGATGATGTCAGCGGCATCCTCGGTCCCGATCGAGATGCGCACCACGTTGGGTGCAGCCCCTGCGGCTTTCTGCTGCTCTGGCGACAATTGCCGGTGCGTGGTCGAGGCCGAGTGGATGATCAGCGACCGCGTGTCGCCAAGGTTCGCCACGTGGCTGAACAGTTCCAGACTGTCCACCAGCTTGACGCAGGCGTCATAACCGCCCTTGACCGCGACGGTGAACAACGCCCCTGCGCCTTTCGGGCAGACGGTCGCGATGCGGTGCTTATAGGGCGAGCTGTCCAGACCTGCATAGGTCACGGCATCGACGCGCGGGTCGGATTCAAGCCAATTGGCGACCTCAATGGCGTTGGCGACGTGTTTTTCCATGCGCAGCGACAGGGTTTCGATCCCCATCAGCGTATAATGCGCGGCTTGTGGGTTCATGGTCATGCCCAGATCGCGCAGGCCAATGGCGATGCCGTGGAAGGTGAACGCCATCGGGCCGAGCGCCTCGGCAAAGACCAGACCGTGATAGGCGGGCTCTGGCTGGCTGAGCGACGGGAACTTGTCGGACGCCATCCAGTCGAACTTGCCCGAATCCACCACGCAGCCACCCATGACGGTGCCGTTGCCGGTCAGGTATTTTGTGGTCGAATGCACGACCAGCGTCGCGCCCAGCGAGATCGGGTTGCACAGGTAAGGGGTGGCCGAGGTGTTGTCGACGATCAACGGCACGCCCGCTTTGTCCGAAATTGCGGCGATCGCCGGAATGTCGGTGATGTAGCCACCGGGGTTTGCGATGGATTCGCAGAACACCGCGCGGGTGTTGTCGTCGATGGCAGCGGCCACGGCGGCCTCGTCATCGAAATCGACGAACTTGGTTTCCCAGCCGAACCGCTTGATGGTCTGGCTCAGCTGCGTGACGGACCCACCATACAAACGGGTCGAGGCAACGATGTTCTTGCCCGGCGACATCAGCGGGAACAGCGCCATGATTTGTGCCGCGTGACCGGACGAACAGCACACAGCACCCGCACCACCTTCCAGCGCCGCGATGCGGTTTTGCAGGGCGGCGATCGTTGGGTTGGTCAGGCGGGAATAGATGTAGCCCACTTCTTCCAGATTGAAGAGCCGCGCGGCGTGGTCGGCGTCTTTGAAGACATAGGCGGTGGTCTGGTAAATCGGCACCTGACGGGCACCGGTGGCCGGATCAGGTTCGGTGCCAGCATGAATTTGCAGCGTGTCAAAGGCCAGTTGGCGGTCGTTGGACATGAAAGTCTCCCTCGTTTTCGTTGCGCGCAGGCTAGGCGAAAGGGCGTGGCGCTTCAACGGGTCTTGCTAAGTGAAACGGGCAGGGGTGCGGACATTGGAACCGCATTTGCGCCGGCGCTTTCGGCTGGTCCTTTTTTCGCCCGCTGCTATGGTTTTCAGAACCTTGTTCCGGAGCACGCCATGCTGACCCCTTTCCACCTTGCCCTGAATGTCACTGATCTGGACGCCGCGCGCAGCTTTTACGGCGACCTGCTGGGGTGTAAGGAGGGGCGATCCACAGACAGTTGGGTCGATTTCAGCTTCTTCGGCCACCAGCTCAGCCTGCATCTGGGCACACCATTTGAGACCTCCGACACCGGTAAGGTCGGCGCGCATATGGTGGCGATGCCGCATTTCGGTGTGGTGCTTGGCTATAACGACTGGCGCGGGCTGGCTGATCGGCTTGAGGCGCATGGCACTGACTGGGTGATCCCACCCACCGCCCGATTTGAGGGCGAGCCGGGCGAACAATGGACGATGTTTTTCCGTGATCCATCCGGCAATCCGATCGAAGTGAAGGGGTTTCGCGATTTATCGCGCGTGTTCGCAAGCTAATCCAGACCCTGTTCACCCCTTGCCTTCCGTCGTCGCGGCGTGGCGTTCGGCAATTTGGCGCGCAAATTTCCACCGAAAATCAGCCGCAAGAGAAAAACACTTGTATTTTTGACCCAAGAGCCCCATGTAATCCCTGCGACGTTACGACTATCGACTACACTGCTCCTAAAGGCTCAGTCTCTCGATCTTGTACTGACTTTGCCGACCTGCCGCATCCTGCGGGCAGACTAACTAGGAGAAATATGATGGCTACTGGTACCGTCAAATGGTTCAACACAACTAAAGGCTTCGGCTTCATCGCACCTGAAGGTGGCGGCAAAGACGTGTTCGTGCACATCTCGGCTGTTGAGCGCGCAGGCCTGACCGGTCTGGCCGATGACCAAAAAGTGACTTTCGACATCGAACCCGGCCGTGACGGCCGCGAAAGCGCGTCGAACATCGCTCTGGCATAAGCCTTGAGTTCTAGATAGGTCGAGGTTTCCTTGACCAAGTGGGGCGCATCGGAAACGGTGCGCCCTTCTTCTTTGCAATGTGGGCCTTCATGATCGTGCAGGCCCGCGTGGCCCTGATCGGTCCGCCATCGGCACAGCCTGATAAAGCTGGCAATCCTAGCAAGCGGCAAAGCTTCGTGCGCTACCGCATCCAGAACCCTTCACGTTTGATCCGGTTGCGGATCACCTGTTCACGGCGGGGCAGGGCGTCGCGGTCGAACAGGGCGCGCACTTTCTGGCCGCGCCCCTGATAGATCATTCGCTTGATCGGATCATATTCCTTCAGGATCTTCTTGATTTTGTTTGGGGCGGCCGCGGCCTCGATCGTGTTAATCACGTGGTCGGATTCGCGTGCATACATCAGTGGCAAAATGCGCCAGTGGCAGGTGATATCGCCATCCAGCCCGGCCAGCTCCGGCCCCGGGCGCCCACCCCCAAGGCTTGAAATCACGAGCGGCAAGGCGATTTGATCCAGCCACGGGAACAGTTCCTGACAGACCAGCGCATCGGGGCGGTCGTCGCGGATGGCCAGCGCATAGTCCAGATACCGTTGGCCGAAGACCCGTGGGCAAGCGCCGAAAAACCATCCGGCATTGAAATACATGTAGCGTTGCCAATATTCGTCTGGTTGGCTCGGATCCAGCGACGCGGCGTAATCAAGACCGAACCGGTCATAGAGGGATTTCCAGATCTCGCCATAACCGGGGCCGTAGAGTTCGATCTGCGGCCATGTGCCTTCGCGTTTCATCGACGCCGAGGGGCGATCGAAATCGAACGCGACCTGTGACAGCTTTCCGGTCACCACGGTGTCGCTGTCGAAAAAGATGAAGGGTTCGCCTTCGGGCAGGACTGACAGGCCTTCGATCTTGTTTCCATTGGGATACTCGTGACCGAAATGTGTGTTCTCGAACGGTATGATCTCGGCGCCCAGCATCTCCAGCGCCTCGCAGATATGCGGCTTGAGGCGTGGGTCGTTGGGCCAGTGGTCGCCAGGTTGGGGTTCGGCAATGATCAAGCGGCCGGAAAAGTCGGGGTCGGCGTGCCGCAGCGATGCGGCAAACAACAACGCCTCGTAGGACAGCCGACCGGCCTGCGCGACAAGCATAATGTTGACGGCAGGGCGTGATTTTGCCGATCGGCGGGGGGCTTTGTTCATCGTTGCTTTGCCTGTCGTCTTTGTTTGGGGCAGTATAGGCGCGAAGCAGGCGAGTCTGAAAGTGTTGACGACGCGAAACCTGCAATGATCTCGGACCGGAGTTGCACCCGCTCTTGCGTAGGTTGCGCAAGGCACGTGTGCTCCGGTCCTGCAAGAAGGAACGTTTTATGCGCAAGTCGATGAGTGCGGCGGTCGGTTTGGCTTTGTTGGCGACCCAGGCGGGGGCACAGGATTTCACCACGGCAGACGAGGTGCGCCCGATCCTCGAGGCGACCAAGTCCAATTGGGTGGCAGTGCGGGAATACGAGGGGCAAGATCTGCTCTATTTCACCCATCTTCTGGCGTGGCGCTGCGGACTGGACCGCATCCACTATGCGCTGAATGGCGGGTCTGAACGCCAGTTCGAGGCCGAACCCTGTTATGAAGGCGAATCGCAACCCAACGCGATCAAGGTGGAAGACAAACTGCCCTATCTGAGCTTTGAGCTTGGCACGATCGAAACAGTCACGGTGCGCCTGGTCTATGATGATGGGCAAGAAGCGACCGGCGCCTACGAGCGTGCGTCGATCATGACCCCCTGATGGGTTGCCCGATCAATCAGGCGTGCTGAACGCGCCGAATTTGCCTGCATGAAACGCCAGTGGCGCCCCGTCGAACTGCGTCACCCGCAAGACCCGGCCCAACATGATTGAATGATCGCCAGCGTCCACAACCCGGTCCGTTGCGCATTCGAAACGGGCCAGACAGGGCACCACCAAGGGCAGGCCATGCGCGCCCAGGCTGTTATCGACGGTCGAAAAGTCCTCGCCTTGCCGGGCGAAGTGGCGCGCCAGATCCACCTGATCCTCGCGCAGCACATGCACCGTGAAATGGGACGCGGCCACGAACCCGTCATGGCGGGCCGAGACTTTGGCCGGACACCACAAGATCAAGGGCGGGTCCAGCGACACCGAGGTAAAGCTGTTCACCGTCATCGCCAGCGGCCCGCGCGCCGTGGTGGTGGTGACCAGTGCAACACCGGTTGTGAACTGCCCAAGGGCGGCCCGAAAGGCGCCAGCATGGTCCGGGCTTGGGGTGAAGCTGGTCATGGACGGTCTGTCCCCTGTCATCCTGTTTTGCCCATGGGGCAATCGCGTCGTTTTCGGCGCGGACCCTATAGCGCTTCGGACCAAACATGAAGCAGGAGTTTTCACCGCCTGACAAGCAGGGCATCGACAGGGCCAATGCGATGGACCTTACGGGTTCGCTCACTCGGCGATGGCGAAGCCCGAAATCAACTGCCGCAGTCCAAGTGCGGCGCCGGCAACAATCGCCAGAAAGGTGACAGGAGCGCCGTAATAAAGGATCGCGAAGGCCGACAAGCCCTGACCGATCGAGCACCCAAACGCGATGACCGCGCCAAGACCCATGATCGCGGCCCCGCCGATCTGGCGTTTCAGCTCGCGCGGGTCTTCACAGGCCTCCCAGCGGAAGTGACCTTTGAACAGGCTTCCGATGAAAGCCCCGACCAACACGCCGACGACGCTGCCGACGCCAAAGTTGAGATTGCTGCCAGACGAGGTCATCAGGTAAAGAACCATGTCGCCCAACGGGGCGGAGAACGTGTGGCTTTCCATTGGGATAGCGGCAAATCCGTTCTCCAGAACCCACGCAGTGCCGCCCCAGCCAGTCACGATCGCAAGACCAGCTATGGTGGCCCAGAATGTCTCCTTGTGGGCGCGGCGCATCTCTTTGGTGGTGAACATCGCGGCGACGAGCACGGCGCCAAGGATGATCCCGATCAGCGCAGGCGACATGCCTGTGACGCGCCCCAGACCATCAGCGACGGATGGCAACGCGGTCGGGTCCGCAGCGCTTTCAGGAAAGAGCATCACCCGCAGCCACGCAAGCGGGCCGGAAATGGCGACATAGGCTGACACGCCCATCACAAGCACGATGACAAAGGCGCGCAGATCACCGCCGCCAAGCCGCGCCAAGGCCCCGAACCCGCAGTTTCCCGACAGCGCCATGCCATACCCGAACATCAGACCGCCGATGACCGAGGCGATCGGGTTCCAGCCCAATCGAAGGTAGACCGCGTCTGCGGCCTGAATGGTCTCGGCTGCCATCAGAACATGCGTGCCGATCATCGCGACACCGATCGCGATACCCCACATACGAAGCCGTAAAAACGACCCGGCATAAAGAGCATCTTCGATGGCACCCAGCGTGCAGAACCGGCCAAGCCGGGCCGACAAGCCCAGCATTACGCCGCCGATCAGTCCGACAAGAGCGGCCAAACTGGTGTCGCTGATCCAGTCAAACATAGGCCACTCCTTCGCTTCCGGATTGACGAATTGGGGACGGTGGCGGTGGGGTGCGCCGGTTTATTCCGCAGCCTTGCGATCGTCGGCCGGCGTGTCGAGCGAACAGAAAAGCTCGTAAATCACTTCAAGAATGCGCCGGGGGCGATCATCGGTCAAAGAATAATAGATCGTCTTGCCTTCGCGCCGCGGCGTCACAAGCCCCTCAAGCCGCAGACGGGCCAGTTGCTGGGACACGGCCGCCTGGCGGGCATGCAGAAGGTTTTCCAGTTCGGTCACAGATTTTTCGCCGGTGACAAGATGGCAAAGGATCATCAGTCGCCCCTCGTGGCTGATCGCCTTGAGAAGGGTCGAGGCATCACAGGCGCTGGTCATCATCTTGTCCAGCTCGTCATTTGTCATATTCTCGCGGATGACAGGCAATGCCATTGTCGGATCCTCTTTCTATCTGATACCGCACTTTTTCTGTCATAAAGGTGCAGCGATCAATTTGCAATCTTGCCGCATTTGCGTTCAATCGACCGTGATCACGGTGTCACAGCGCCCTTTTTGACCAAATCGTGGGCTTGTTGGTCTATGCAGGGCTTTGCCAATCGGATTGCTAATTCTCAGGCGGCGTATAGTCGGTCTGGTCGACCAGCATCTGTTTTAGCAGCCCCCAGAAGAAATCCTCGCCAGGATACCCTTCAAGGCGGGAAAGCTCTTTGCCGTCCTCGATCAGCACGAAGGTCGGGGTGAACATGGCCGGACGGACAAGGGTGAAACCGTGCCGCGAAACCGCGTCGCTTTTGCGTAAATCGTGCAGTTGCACCTTGCGCAGCGGGGCAAACTGGCCTTCGGGCGTTTTCGGATAGATGGCGCCCAGCTCTCTTTCCCATTTGGCGCACCACGCACAGCCCGGCTCCTCGACCATGATCAACTCGGCCGCGCGAACAGGTGCGCCAAGAAAGACGCAAAGCGCAAGTGTCGCGGCAGCAAAGGCACGTAGCATGAAGTATCCCGTTCGCGAAAAGGTTGACCTTGTTTCAATACAACACCTAATTTGAATATGTTGCGAATTCAAGGAACACCATATGTTGGACATCTCATTGGCAGGCGCTGCGTTCGCGGGGCTGTTGTCGTTTTTCACGCCCTGTATCCTGCCCATGGTGCCGTTTTATCTGTGCTACATGGCTGGAATTTCGATGTCTGAGCTAACGGGTGATGGGAAAATCAGCTCTGGTGCGCAGAAACGGCTTGTGGTGTCTGCCATCGCATTTGCGCTTGGGGTGACGACGATCTTCATCCTTTTGGGGCTGGGGGCCACGGCTCTTGGGTCCACCTTCGCGCGTCACAAGGAAACGCTTAGCTATTTTGGCGCGGCCATCCTGTTGGTCTTCGGTCTGCACTTCCTTGGCGTGATGAAAATCCCGTTTCTGTATCGCGAGGCGCGTTTGGAAAGCCGGGCCGAGCCCAGTTCGATCATCGGCGCCTATCTGATGGGGCTGGCCTTCGGCTTTGGATGGACGCCCTGTGTTGGCCCGGCGCTGGCCTCGATCCTGATGATTGCCAGCGGCATGGGGGATTTGTGGCGCGGGGCGCTGTTGCTTGCCGTCTATGGGCTGGCCATGACCACACCATTTGTCATAGCGGCGCTGTTTGCGCGACCGTTTCTGGCGTGGGCGGGGCGCAATCGAAAATACCTGCCATGGGTCGAGCGGGTCATGGGGGTCATGCTGATCCTGTTTGCGGTGCTGATCGTGACCAACAGCGTCAACGCGATCGGGCAGTTCTTGCTCGACTGGATGCCATGGCTGGCCAGCGTCGGCTAGGCATTGGTCGCCCGCAAGGGGGATTCGCGCACGGTCCGCTCAGATGGCCCCAGAGCAGCATCGCACGCGATCACTTTTTTCATTGCTCATGCAACGACTCGACGAAGCTCTGCAAAAGAGACGCCTAAAGCGGCAGACCAAGCGCCCCGTGTGGGGTGGTAAAACCTCAACGTATACAGCGGTACCCTGCCAGCAGCACCGCCGATTTCGCAGGTGCAGCGAAGCCATAGGTGTCGGCGCCCTAACATTAATTCAAATAATGGAATTTGATATTGCGAAAATTACTTCACATGGCTAGTTTATCACAACAACGGTCATGGGAGGTAACATGAAGCGGACAACGATCACGCTTGTAGCCCTGCTTGCAGGGCTTGGAATGGCAAACGCCGAAACGGTAATGCCAGAAGCTGTCACGTTTGAAGAGGGCGCAGTCGCCCAATCTTTGACGGGCGTCACGGGCAACCCGGCGGAAGGTGCCAAGGTTGTTTCAACGAAATCGATGGGCAATTGCATTGCCTGCCACGAAATCACCGATCTGGAAGATGTTCCCTTTCATGGTGAGGTGGGACCGTTGCTCGATGGGGCAGGGGATCGCTGGACCGCGGCAGAGCTGCGCGGCATTCTGGTAAACGCCAAGGTATTGTTCGAGGACTCGGTCATGCCGGCCTTCTACCAAACCACCGGGTTCAACCGCCTGGGCAATGCCTACACGGGCAAGGCGCATGAAGGCGAAGTCCAACCGCTGCTGTCGGCACAGCAGATCGAAGATGTTGTCGCCTACCTGATGACGCTGAAATAAGCACACAGGTCGGCACGAAAACCTATCTACAGGAGACACAGATGAAATTCACTCGACGTGAAGCTCTGGCACTTGGACTCGGCGCGACCGCCGTCGCCATGCTGCCGATGCGTGCGGCGGCTGCCGCCGACGAGGCGATCGCCGCCTTCACCGGTGGCGCTGAAGCTGGCGCTGGCGGGATCACCCTGACAGCCCCCGAGATTGCAGAGAACGGCAACACAGTGCCGGTATCGGTCGACGCCCCCGGCGCCGTTTCGATCCTGCTGCTGGCCGCAGGCAACCCGACCCCCGGTGTGGCGCAGTTCAACTTCGGCGAAGCCGCCGGTAGCCAGGCTGCATCAACCCGTATTCGTTTGGCCGGCACTCAAGACGTGATTGCGATCGCCAAGATGGCCGATGGCAGCTTCGTGCAAGCCACTTCGACCGTTAAAGTCACCATCGGCGGCTGCGGCGGCTAATCAGAGGAGTTTGAAGACATGGCAAAAGGTGTAAAACCCCGCGTAAAAGTCCCCAAGTCGGCAAGCGCCGGCGAAGTGGTGACCCTGAAGACCCTGATCAGCCACAAGATGGAATCGGGTCAGCGCAAAGACGGCGACGGCAACCTGATCCCGCGCTCGATCATCAACCGTTTCACGTGCGAGCTGAACGGCAAGATGGTGGTCGACGTGACTCTGGAACCGGCGATTTCGACCAATCCGTATCTGGAATTCGACGCCAAGGTCGACGAAGCCGGTGATTTCAAATTCACCTGGTATGACGACGACGGCTCTGTCTACGAAGAGTCGAAGCCGATCGCAGTCGGCTAAGCGCGGCGCAAGGGAGGAATAAATATAATGAAAAAACTTCACGGCATAGCAGCATTGATCGCTGCCTCGTTCACCGGGGCGGCGGTCGCCACCGCCGATGAAAACGCTGAACTTATCATCAATGGTGACATCGAGATCGTCACCAAAACGGCCGCACCTGCGCATCTTTCGGATGCGCTGGACGAAGTGATGTCCGGCTGGCGTTTCCGGTCCGATCAGACCCAGACCATGCAAATGGATGATTTCGACAACCCCGGTATGTTGGGTGTCGAAAACGGGATCGAGATCTGGTCCACCGCTGATGGCACCGAAGGCAAGTCCTGTGCTGATTGTCACGGTGCACCGGAAGATATGGCCGGCGTCAAAGCGGTCTATCCCAAGTGGAATGACGAAGCCCAAGAAGTTCGCACATTGCAAATGCAGGTGAACGATTGTCGCGAAAACCGCATGGGGGCCGAGCCTTGGGGCTATGACAAGGCGCCCGCCATCGATACCGAGGCGCTTTTGGCGTCCGTGTCACGCGGGATGCCGGTCAATGTCGCCATTGACGGCCCGGCGCAGGCCACATGGGAGCAGGGTAAAGAGCTTTACTATACCCGTTTCGGTCAGTTGGACCTGAGCTGTGCCAACTGTCACGAACAGAACTATGGCAACATGATCCGCGCCGACCACCTGAGCCAAGGTCAGATCAATGGATTTCCGACGTATCGATTGAAAAACACCAAGCTGAACGGCATTCATTCGCGCTTCAAAGGCTGCATCCGCGATACGCGCGCTGAAACGTTCAGCCCGGGGTCGGACGAGTTCGTGGCGCTTGAGCTTTATGTCGCTTCGCGCGGCAACGGTCTGTCGGTCGAAGGTCCGTCTGTCCGTAACTAAGTCTTTCGCCCCGTCCGGGTTCATCCGGGCGGGGTTTCTTTTCGTGAACACATTCAAACCTGCGCATGACTTGTGGTCGCCAAGGGTTTGAAAGCCAAGGAAAACCGCACATGATCTCTCGCCGCGACTTTCTTCAGGTCTCTATGGCTGCCTCGGCGCTTTACGGCAGCTCGGGCTTCGGCAATTGGGCGCGTTTGGCCGCCCAGCAGGCGCTGACCCAGGACGATCTTCTGAAGTTCGACACGTTTGGCAATGTCAGCCTGATCCATATCACCGACATTCACGCCCAACTGAAACCGATCTATTTCCGCGAGCCCGAGATCAATCTTGGCGTGGGCGCTGCCAAAGGGCAGATGCCGCATGTGACCGGCGCAGATTTCCGCAAGGCTTACGGGATCGAGGATGGATCGCCGTCTGCTTACGCCTTGACCTATAACGACTTTTCGGCGCTGGCGCAGACCTATGGCCGCGTTGGCGGGATGGATCGCGTGGCGACCGTGGTGAACGCCATTCGCGCCGAGCGCCCAGATGCGCTGCTGCTGGATGGCGGCGACACGTGGCATGGCTCCTACACCTGTCACCACACGCAGGGCCAAGACGTGGTCAATGTGATGAACGCGCTCAAGCCCGACGCGATGACCTTCCACTGGGAATTCACGCTGGGATCGGACCGGGTGAACGAGATCGTCGAAGGTTTGCCCTTCGCCGCCCTCGGTCAAAACATCTTTGACGCCGAGTGGGACGAGCCGGCTGAACTGTTCAAGCCTTACAAATTCTTCGAGCGTGGCGGCGTGAAAGTCGCGGTGATCGGGCAGGCTTTCCCCTATATGCCGATTGCCAATCCCGGCTGGATGTTCCCTGAATACTCGTTCGGTATTCGCGATGAAAACATGCAGGCGATGGTGGACGAAGTGCGCGCGGCGGGGGCCGAGTTGGTCGTTGTCCTCAGCCATAATGGCTTTGATGTGGACAAGAAAATGGCCAGCAAGGTCAAGGGGATCGACGTGATCTTGTCGGGCCACACCCATGACGCGCTGCCGGAACCGGTGCAAGTCGAACAGACCTTCATCATCGCCTCGGGATCGAACTCGAAATTTGTCAGCCGCGTCGATCTGGATGTGCGCGATGGCAAGATGATGGGCATCCGTCACAAGCTGATCCCGATCTTCGCCGACGTGATCACGCCGGACGCGACCATCACCCAACTGATCGACGAGCAACGCGCGCCGTATAAGGCCGAGTTGGAAGAGGTGATCGGCACCACCGACACGCTTCTGTATCGTCGCGGCAATTTCAACGGCTCGTGGGACGACCTGATTTGCGACGCGCTGATCAACGAACGCGAGGCCGACATTGCCATGTCGCCCGGCGTGCGTTGGGGGCCGAGCATTCTGCCGGGGCAGGAGATCACGCGGGAAGACATCTGGAACGTGACCTCGATGTCCTATGGCAAGGCTTACCGCTCAGAAATGACCGGCGAATTCATCCACACGATCCTTGAGGATGTGGCCGACAACCTGTTCAACCCCGATCCCTATTACCAGCAGGGCGGCGACATGGTTCGCATCGGTGGCATGGGCTATCGCATCGACATCACCAAGCCGCAGGGCGACCGGATCACCGAGATGACGCTTTTGAAAACCGGCGAAGCGATTGACCCGGCCAAGACCTATGTGGTCGCGGGCTGGGCCTCGGTGAACGAGGGCACGGAAGGTCCGCAGATTTGGGATGTGGTCGAAAGCCACATCAAGAAACAAGGCACGATCAAACTGGACCCGAACAACTCGGTCACAGTGGTCGGCGCCTGATCTATCACGGCTCGGGGCGGCAACGCTCCGGGCCATTTTTACAAGCCTGTTCATGCATATAGGCGAATATTGAGATGTTAGAGGAGAGATGCCAAATGAGTGACAGCTCTACGAAATCGGGCGCATCCCGCCGCGCGTTCCTGAAAGGGGCCGCGGCAACAGGGGCCGCGCTTGGAGCCGCAGGGGCCGCACGGGCCGAAGGTGATCCGCTGATCACCGAGGTGCAGGACTGGGCGAGCGGTTTTGGGGACGGTGTTGATGCAACGCCGTATGGCCTGCCGATTGAGTTCGAAGACGACGTGGTGCGGCGCACTGTGGAATGGCTGACGGCGGACACGATCAGCTCGATCAACTTCACGCCCATTCACGCGCTGGATGGCACGATCACCCCGCAGGGCTGTGCGTTTGAACGTCACCACTCGGGTGCGATCACGCTGAAGAAGGAAGACTATCGTCTGATGATAAACGGGCTGGTCGATACGCCCTTGGTGTTCAGCTACGCCGATCTGGAACGCTTCCCGCGTGTCACGCGCACCTTCTTTCTGGAATGCGCCGCCAACACCGGCATGGAATGGGCAGGCGCTCAGTTGAATGGCGCGCAATACACCCACGGCATGATCCACAACATGGAATATACCGGCGTCACCCTGCGCACCTTGTTGGAAGAGGCCGGACTGGACGCCGCAGGCGATCTGGCAGGCAAGTGGGTTTATGTCGAGGGGGCGGATGCCTCGTCGAACGGCCGCTCGATCCCGATTGAGAAGGCGCTGGATGACTGCCTGGTCGCGTTCAAAGCCAATGGCGAAGCGCTGCGGATGGAGCATGGTTATCCTGTGCGTCTTGTCGTGCCCGGTTGGGAAGGCAACATGTGGGTCAAATGGCTGCGCCGGATCGAGGTGATGGACAAGCCGGTGGAAAGCCGGGAAGAGACCTCGAAATACACCGACACGCTGGAAGATGGCACATCGCGCAAGTGGACTTGGACGATGGACGCCAAGTCGATTATCACCAGCCCCAGCCCGCAAATGCCGATCACGCACGGTAAAGGCCCGCTGGTTATCACCGGGCTTGCATGGTCAGGCAACGGCGCGATCACGGCTGTCGATGTATCGCTGGACGGCGGTGTCACGTGGCAAGAGGCGCGGCTGACCGAACCCGGCAAGCCGATGGCGTTGAGCCGCTTCTATCTGGATATCGACTGGGACGGGTCCGAGATGTTCCTGCAGTCGCGCGCTATGGATGACAGCGGCTATGTGCAACCCACCAAGACGCAACTGCGCGAGGTGCGCGGGTTGAACTCGATCTATCACAACAACGGCATTCAGACCTGGCACGTCAATGCAAACGGGGAGGCGAACAATGTCGAAGTTTCCTAAATTCCTGATGGCGACCGCCATTGCCACCCTGACTGCCGCGCCTGCGATGGCGGAAAAGCTTGGCCTTGGTCGCGCGGCCACCGATGCCGAAGTGGCGGCGTGGGATCTGGACGTGTTCCCCGACGGGTCGAACCTGCCGGAAGGCTCGGGTGATGTGCTGACTGGCGAGACGGTCTTTTCGGAGAACTGCGCATCGTGCCACGGCGAATTTGCCGAAGGAGTGGACAACTGGCCGAAACTGGCGGGCGGCGAGGACAGTCTGGCGGATGAAGATCCGTTGAAGACGGTGGGGTCTTACTGGCCTTACCTTTCGACCACGTTTGACTATGTGCGCCGTTCAATGCCGTTTGGATCGGCGCAAACGCTGTCGGACGACGATGTCTATGCGATCGTGGCGTATATCCTCTATTCGAATTATCTGGTCGAAGAAGATTTCACCCTGTCGAAAGAGACGTTTACCGACGTGGTCATGCCCAATGCGGACGGGTTCATCATCGATGACCGGCCCGAGACCGAGTATGGCACATTCACCGAACGCTGCATGAGCGATTGCAAATCCGGCCCGGTCGAAATCACGCGCAACGTGGTCTTCAAAGGCGACCCGAATGCGGGCGCTGATGCGGGCGAGGTGGAAACCACAGCCCCTGCCGCAACGGACGAGGCCGCAGCCCCTGCCGCCGAAGAGGCAGCACCCATGACTGTCGCCTTTGATGCCGATCTTGCCGCCGATGGCGAGAAGGTCTTCAAGAAATGCAAAGCCTGCCACAAGGTGGGTGAGGGCGCGAAAAACGGCGTTGGACCCATCTTGAACGGTGTCTGGGGTCGAACCGCTGGCACCATCGAAGGGTTTAAATACTCCAAACCCATGATGGCGGCCGGCGAAGGCGGGTTGGTGTGGGACACGGAAAGCCTGTCGGGCTATCTGGCCAACCCGCGCAATTATCTGAAGGGCAACAAGATGACCTTCGCTGGCTTGAAAAAGGATGCAGATATCGAGGCCGTCCTCGAATTTCTGAAGTCACACAGCCAGTAAGCTGATCAGGCTGCAAGTAGAAGGCGCCGCCGGGACACCCGCGGCGCCTTTTTGCGCGCTCTATTTGGTAAGTGGACGTGATCGTGCTAGAATTTTCGAAGGTTTCCAGTCTATCTGGCGGTCTTTCAAACCCGTCAGTCCAACACAAACTCGCGGGAGGGTCCGATGCGCTTGATAACAGTAATCCTTGGTGTTCTTGCCTTCACGATGGCGACCAGCGTGACAGCCGCTGAACTGGGCGATGACGGCTTGCACAAGCAGCCATGGTTCACCGACAGTTTTCTTGAAATGTCCGATGATCTGGCCGAAGCCGGGGCCGAGGGCAAAGACCTTCTGATCCTGATCGAACAGCAAGGTTGCCCCTATTGCCGCGAGCTGCACGAGGTCAATTTCGCGCGCGAGCAAATCGTCAAACACCTGAATGATAATTTCATGGTCGTGCAGCTGAACCTGTTTGGTGCGCGCGAGGTGGTGGATTTCGACGGCGAGGCCTTGGAAGAGCGTGATCTGGCGGTGAAATGGGGCGTCAACTTCACGCCGACCGTGGTGATTTTTCCCGCCGACGCGCCTGATACAAGCACCGCCCGCACAGCCGAAGCCTTCCGCATGCCGGGCTATTTCAAACCGTTTCATTTCCTGAAATCGCTCGAATACGTCTCGACCGATGCCTATCAGGATCAGGTGTTCCAGCGCTATCTACAGGATGTGTTCCAGCAGATGGACGAGAAGGGCGAAACGCCTGACGTGTGGTGATCGAAAATTCCAACCAAATGCACGCATCATGATATGAATATTATTGAGTGCGTCAGGTTAACACGTTACGCTTTTTGCATGCGTTGGATTCGACACATTACGACCTGCTTTGCCGTCTTGGCTGTCACAGCGACACCGAGTTTCGCCAACGAGATCGGGGATGCCGACAAGGGCGAGGCCGTGTTTCGCGAATGCTCAAGTTGCCATTCCGTGGGACAAGGGGCGAAAAACCGGGTCGGGCCGCATCTGAACAGTCTTTTCGGCCGTCGCGCGGCCGCGATTGAGGGGTTCAACTACTCCAACGGGCTGACGCGCATGGGCAAAGACGGGCTGGTCTGGGACTTTGATCTGCTGGATCGCTATGTCGAAAACCCCAAAGCCTTCGCGTCGGACACGCGGATGGCGTATAAGGGGTTGAAAGACGCGCAGCAACGCGCTGATTTGCTTGCATTTTTGCGCAGGTATTCCGATGATCCAAGCAACATTCCGGAAGCCGCGCCGACGGCTGCGGGCACCGATCATTCGGTCGACGCCGCCATCCTCGCCATTCAGGGCGACCCGGAATATGGCGAATACCTGTCGTCGGAATGTGTGTCGTGCCATCAGCTGGATGGTGATTATGACGGTATTCCGGGCATTATCGGCTGGCCGATCGAAGATTTCGTGGTCGCCATGCACGCCTACAAGGACAAGTTCCGGCCCCATCCCGTGATGCAGATGATGGCAGGCCGACTGTCCAATGAAGAGATTGCCGCCCTGGCCGCCTATTTCGAGGCCGCAGGATCATAGCGATCACAGCAGGGCAATAATGGGGCTGGCCGGGACGGGTCGGTCAAACGCGAACGGTGCGCGCGGACCTCGCACCAAACCGGGAGGAATTCGTATGAAACTGAACAGACGTCTTTTCATGGGTGGGGCTGCGGCGGGGGCGGCTGTCGCGACGTTGTCGGCACCAATGGCGCATGCCTCGACCAACGGCAAACCTAGGGTGGTTGTTATCGGCGGTGGGGCTGGCGGGGCAACCGCCGCGCGCTACATCGCCAAGGACAGCAACGGCGAGATCGACGTGACGCTGATCGAGCCCACGCGCAGCTATTACACCTGCTTCTTCTCAAACCTCTACATGGCGGGCTTCCGCGAGCTTGGGTCGATTGCGCACAGCTATGGCAAGCTGGCGTCCGAGTTCGGGGTCAACGTGGTGCATGACTGGGCGGTCGGGATCGACCGCGAGGCGCGCACGGTCACGCTGGCCGGTGGGGCGACGTTGCCCTATGACCGCCTGATCCTGTCGCCCGGCATTGATTTCGTCGATGGCGCGGTCGAGGGCTGGGACGTTACCCAGCAAAACAAGATGCCCCACGCCTATAAGGCCGGGTCGCAGTCCGAGCTTTTGAAGGCGCAGATCGAGGCGATGCCCGAAGGCGGCACCTTTGCCATGGTGGCCCCACCCAACCCGTTCCGCTGCCCGCCGGGGCCGTATGAGCGGATCTCGATGGTGGCGCATATTCTGAAGGAAAAGAACCCGACCGCGAAGATCATTATCGCCGACCCGAAAGAGAAGTTTTCGAAAATGGCTTTGTTTCAGGAAGGTTGGGGTCGGCACTATGACGGCATGATTGACTGGATCGGGCCGGATTTCGGGGGCGGCAACGTCTCGGTCAATCCGGACGCGATGACGCTGACCATTGATGGCGAGGAAACCAAGGTTGATGTCTGCAACGTGATCCCCGCCATGAAGGCCGGGCGCATTTGCGAGATTGCAGGCATCACCGATGGCAATTGGGCACCCGTGAACCCGCACACCATGCAAAGCCGTGTGGATGAAAACATCCATGTGCTGGGCGACGCCAGCCATCAGGGCGACATGCCCAAGTCCGGCTTTGCCGCCAACAGTCAGGCCAAGGTGGCCGCGATGGCGGTGCGGTCCGCACTGACGGGGTCAAAGCTGTTCCCGGCCAAGTTCACCAACACCTGCTGGTCGCTGATCGACGCAGACGATGGCGTCAAGGTGGGGGCGAGCTATGAAGCCACGGACGAAAAGATCGCCAAGGTCGACGGGTTCATCAGCCAGACCGGCGAAGACAGCGCGCTGCGCAAAGCCACCTATGAGGAAAGCATCGGCTGGTATGCTGGTATTACCTCGGACATGTTCGGCTGACCCTGTTGATTACATTCAGCAGTAAGAATATGTTTTAACACAGCCGGGGCCGGTTGAACGGCCCCCGACGCAATCAATGGACAGGGCAGGGGCCTTGCCCGCAACGTCAAGGAGAGCCTCTTATGAAAAAATTGCTGACCCTCACCCTGTCCGCCGCCCTTTTGGCCGCACCGGCGATGGCCGACAACCACGCCATGCAGGAAACCGACCATGCCGTCACCTATGCGTTTGACGGGGATTTCGATGATGCGACATTCTCGGTCGAAACGGCCATTGTCGGCAAAGGGCTGGTCATCGACTATGTCAGCCATACCGGCGATATGCTGGAACGCACAAAGGGCGATGTCGGATCGGATGTGACCATCTTTGATGCGGCAGATATCTTTCTGTTCTGCTCGGCGCAAACAAGCCGCGAAGTGATGGAGACCGACCCGATGAACATCGCCTTTTGTCCCTATGGTATTTTTGTCACCGACAAAGAGGGCGAAGTCCGCATCGGCTATCGCAAGTATCCCGACGGCGACATGCAAAAGGTGCAGGCGCTGCTGGACGGGATCGTCAAGGATGCGATGGGCGAATAACGCACCCTTCGGCAAGACTTGAAAAACATGCCCCCGCGTGTCCCAATGACGCGCGGGGGCATGACGTTGCGGTAGGTTTGAAGAAAACATTCAAAAAAACGAATGTAAGTCTTGCCTGCAAGCAGCACTGACCCTAAATTTAACATGCGAATAGAACAACTGGTGAGGCAGGACATGATCGAAACGGAATTCACACCGCTCGCATCCGCGCTGGGGGGCGCATTGATCGGGCTGGCATCGGTGCTTTTGATGTATGTGCGCGGCAATGTGCTGGGGGCTACGGGTATTCTGGCGGGGTTCTTGCAACCCAGCAGCTCGACCGACTGGTCCTGGCGCGCGACCATCCTTGCGGGGATGCTGACTGGTCCGCTGATCTTTCTGGCGGCAACAGGCGGCTTTCCGGCGATCGAGGTGCCGGTGTCTACCCTGTCGATGATCGTCGGCGGGTTGATCGTCGGCGTCGGCGTCACCTATGGCTCGGGCTGCACGTCGGGGCACGGCGTGTGCGGCATGGCGCGGTTTTCGCCGCGGTCAGTCGTCGCCACGCTGACCTTCATGGCAGGCACGGCGGTGATGGTCTTTCTGACCCGTCACGTCATCGGGTTGTGAAGGGGGCGTAAGATGAAACTTTTTCTGACATATCTGGCAGGCGTCGTCTTTGGGCTTGGGATTGCAATCTCGGGCATGGCAAATCCGGCCAAGGTACTGAACTTCTTTGATGTGTTCGGGGCATGGGACCCCAGCCTTGCCTTTGTCATGGGGGCGGCCCTTCTGGTGACCGCACCGGGCTACATGCTGGTGTTCAAACGCCCCAAACCCGCCTTCGCCGAAAGCTTCAAACTGCCCGGCACCCGGTTGATCGACCGAAAACTGGTGCTGGGATCGTTCACCTTTGGTCTTGGCTGGGGGCTGGCGGGGTTCTGCCCCGGTGCCGCGTTGCCCGTGATTTCGACCGGGAACCCCTCGGTTTTGATCTTCACGGTTTCAATGGTTGCGGGTTTGTTTCTGGCCCGCTGGATGATCACAAACACCGCGCGCCGCCGCGATGCCGCGCAGGCAAACTAATCATTGGGCGCCGATCGCGCCCGCGCAGACTGGAAAGGACAGATCATGAGCGACTATCCCGTCAACACATCCCTCAAACCCGAGGTGAAAGCCTTTTTTGAGGAAGATTCCAATACCATTTCCTATGTGGTCAAAGACCCGGCGTCGAACGCCTGTGCGGTGATCGACAGCGTGATGGACATTGACTATGCCGCTGGCCGTATCACCCATGACCATGCCGACGTGATCATTGACTATATCAAGTCCGAAGGGCTGACGCTTGACTGGGTGATCGAAACCCATGTCCATGCCGACCACTTGTCCGCCGCGCCTTATATTCAAGAGCAATTGGGCGGCAAGATCGGTATCGGCAGCCAGATCACCGTTGTGCAGGAAGTGTTCGGCAAGGTCTTCAACGAAGGCACCGAGTTTCAGCGCGACGGCAGCCAGTTTGACCGGCTGTTTGAAGATGGCGACACCTACAAGATCGGCACGATGGACGCGTTCGTGATGCACACGCCCGGCCACACCCCCGCTTGCATGGTGCATGTGATCGGCAATGCAGCCTTCGTGGGCGATACGCTGTTCATGCCCGATGGTGGATCAGCGCGGGCCGACTTCCCCGGCGGGGACGCGGGCGAGCTTTATGACTCGATCCAGAAGGTGCTGGCACTGCCCGATGAAACGCGGCTATTCATGTGCCACGATTACGGCCCCAACGGGCGCGCCATTCAGTGGGAAACCACGGTGGCAGATGAGAAAGCGCACAACATCCATGTGGGTGGTGGCAAAACGAAAGAGGAATTCGTGAAATTCCGCACCGAACGTGATGCGCAACTGGACATGCCGCGGCTGATCATTCCGTCGCTTCAGGTTAACATGCGCGCAGGCGAGATGCCGCCAACAGATGAGGAAGGAAGAACCTTCCTGAAAGTGCCCGTGAACACGCTTTGAAAGGCAGTTTGATGCAGATGAAGAAACTGGATGACCAGGTCACGGTTGCCCCTCAGATCACCGTTGCGGATATTCCCGCGATCAAGGCGGCGGGCTTCACTGTTGTGATGTGCAACCGACCCGATGGCGAAGATCCGGGCCAGCCCGCCTGGTCCGAAATCGAGGCCGCAGCCAAGGCGGCGGGTCTGGACACCTCGTTCCTGCCGATGTCCAACCGCGAAGACGCCTTTGCCGTCAAAGACGCCTTCCAGCGCGTCTTGGCGCAAGCCTCAGGCCCGGTCTTTGCCTATTGCCGGTCGGGCACACGCTGCGAGATCCTTTGGATGACCGCACAGACCTAAACGGATGGCGGTCTGGTCTTTCTGACCCGCCGCGTCCGGAAAACTTGGAATACGCGAATGAGTGATACGTCGAAATCCGTGGCGCGCGCCGCCGCCCTCAGAGGCTATGTGCCGATCCTCGACTGGGGTGCGCGCTATGATAACACGGCGCTGACCTCGGATCTGGTGGCGGCGGTGATTGTGACGATCATGCTGATCCCGCAATCGCTGGCCTATGCGCTGCTGGCGGGTTTGCCGGCCGAGATGGGGCTTTACGCCTCGATCCTGCCGCTGGTGGCCTATGCGATCTTCGGCACCTCACGCGCCTTGGCCGTGGGGCCGGTGGCGGTGGTCAGCCTGATGACGGCGGCCGCTGTGGGCAATCTTGGGTTGGACAACCCTGCCGAATACGCCGCTGCCGCGATCACACTGGCCTTCCTGTCAGGGCTGATCCTTCTGGTCATGGGTGTGTTTCGTCTGGGCTTTCTGGCAAATTTCCTGAGCCATCCTGTGATCGCAGGCTTCATCACGGCCTCGGGGCTTTTGATTGCAACCAGCCAGTTGAAACATATCCTTGGCATCGAGGCGCATGGGCATTCCCTGTTTGAGCTTCTCGGCTCGCTTCTGTCGCATGTCAGCCAAACCAACCTCATTACATTGGCCATCGGGGCCGCTTCCGTCGCGTTTCTGTTTTGGGTGCGCAAAGGGTTGAAACCATTGCTGCTGTCGCTGGGCATTGGCCCGCGACTGGCCGAAATACTTGCTAAAGCCGGACCTGTCGGCGCTGTTGCGGTGACGACGCTGATCAGTTGGGGGTTTGACCTGCAATCAAAGGGGGTGGCCATTGTGGGCGACGTGCCGCAAGGCCTGCCTCCGCTGACACTCCCCAGCTTTGATGCCGACCTGTGGACCAGCTTGTTTGGCTCGGCGCTGCTGATCTCGATCATCGGGTTTGTCGAAAGCATCTCGGTCGCGCAGACGCTGGCTGCCAAGAAGCGTCAGCGCATCGTGCCGGATCAGGAACTCGTGGGGCTGGGGGCGTCGAACATCGCAGCGGCCATGTCGGGCGGCTATCCCGTGACAGGCGGGTTTGCGCGGTCGGTCGTCAATTTCGACGCAGGCGCGGAAACCCCGGCGGCCGGTGCGTTCACCGCGATCGGCATCGCCGGGGCTGCACTGTTCCTGACGCCGCTTCTGTTCTTCCTGCCCAAGGCCACGCTGGCCGCGACCATCATTGTCGCCGTGCTGAGCCTTGTGGATTTCCACATCCTGCGCGCCACATGGGCCTATCACCGCGCGGATTTCACCGCCGTTCTGGCAACCATCCTGCTGACCCTCAGCTTCGGGGTGGAAATTGGCGTGTCGGCAGGCGTGATCCTGTCTATCGTGCTGTATCTTTACAAAACCTCGCGGCCTCATATTGCCGAGGTCGGATTGGTCCCCGGCACCCAGCATTTCCGTAACATCAAACGCCACAAGGTTCTGACCCACCCGGAACTGGTCACGCTGCGGCTGGACGAGAACCTCTATTTCGCCAACGCGCGGTTTATCGAGGATTACCTGCTGGCCCGCGTCGCGAAGGGCGGCATCAAGCATGTGGTGCTGATGTGTTCGGCAGTGAACGAGATCGACCTGTCCGCGCTGGAAACGCTGGAAGAACTGAACCGGCAGTTGGGCGACGCTGGCATCACGCTCAGCTTGTCAGAGGTTAAAGGCCCGGTGATGGATCGTTTGAAACGCATAGATTTCCTCGAGCATCTGACCGGTTGCGTGTATCTGACCCAGTTTGCCGCCATGCAGGCGTTGGGGCCTGTGAACGGGGCTGTGCCGATCTGTGCAGGGCAGGATCGAACGGAGCAGGGCGACGCTGCGTAACATAGGGGCACCTTCCGGAGTTTATTGAACGCTTGTGCAATTCTTGCTATGTCGCAGCAGACCATAAGCGGAGGGCTTGCCATGCACATCACTGAAAACACCGTTGCCGTCGTCACCGGGGGCGCGTCCGGGTTGGGCGGCGCTGTGGCACAGGCATTGGCGGCTGCCGGGGCGAAAGTTGGCATCTTTGACCTGAACGAAGGCGCCGGGCAGGCGATGGCCGACAAGATTGGCGGCACCTTTGCGAAAGTGGATGTGTCCGACCCTGCGTCGGTGGCTGAAGGGTTCAAAACCCTGCGCGCGGCCCATGGTCAGGAGCATGTCCTGGTCAATTGTGCAGGTATCGCACCCGCCTCGAAAACGCAGTCCAAGGGCGAACCCCACGACCCTGACATCTTTGCAAAGACCATCGGCGTGAACCTGACCGGCACGTTCAACTGCGCCAGCCAAGCGGCGGCGGGCATGTCGCAAACCGACCCGGTGACCGATGACGGCGAACGTGGCGTGATCGTCAACACAGCCTCAATCGCGGCGTTTGATGGGCAAGTTGGCCAGCTGGCTTATGCAGCGTCAAAAGGTGGCGTGGTGGGCATGACACTGCCCATGGCGCGCGACCTGATGCGCGACGGCATTCGCGTGATGACCATCGCGCCGGGCATCTTCAAAACCCCGATGGTCGCGGGACTGCCGCAAGAGGTGCAGGACAGCCTTGGCGCACAGGTGCCGTTCCCCTCGCGCCTAGGTGACCCGGCAGAATACGCCGCCACCGTGCGCCATATCGTCGAGAACTCCATGCTGAACGGTGAGGTGATCCGGCTGGACGGCGCCATCCGTATGGCGCCGCGTTAAGAATGCCGCCGCTGCGCCCCGGCGTCTAACCGCTGGCATTGTGCCGGGCATTCCCCTATGTAGCCCGCGATGAGCTACAACGTCGACATACGCAAAGCCGCGCGCCTGTCTGTCGCGCCCATGATGGATTGGACCGACCGGCATTGCCGGGTGTTTCACCGGCTGATGTCGCGTGAGGCGTTGCTCTATACCGAGATGGTGACCGCGCCCGCTTTGGTGCGGGGCGGGGCAACGTATCTTTTGGACCATGACGCGGCAGAGCATCCTTTGGCCGTGCAATTGGGGGGGTCTGACCCCAAAGAACTCGCGGCAGCCACCAAGCTTTGCGTTGCTGCCGGATATGATGAGGTCAACCTGAACGTCGGATGTCCGTCAGATCGTGTGCAATCGGGAACTTTCGGCGCGGTGTTGATGCGCGATCCTCGGCGGGTTGCGGATTGTGTGTCGGCGATGAAGGGTGCGGCGCAAGGCATTGAAGTGACAGTAAAATGCCGCATTGGCGTTGACGACCAACTGGCCGAAGAAACGCTGCCCGCCTTTTTGGACACCGTGTCCGCGGCAGGTGTGACCCGCTTCACGATCCATGCCCGCAAGGCGTGGTTGCAAGGGCTCAGCCCGAAAGAAAATCGTGATATTCCCCCGCTGGACTATCCGCTGGTGCATCGGATGAAAGCCGCGTTTCCACATCTGCATTTGTCGATCAATGGCGGCATCGCGTCGCTGGATGACGCTCAGGAGCAGTTGCAGGTCATGGATGGCGTCATGGTCGGGCGGGTGGCCTATCACGACCCGGCGAAGATCCTAATTGGGGCTGATCAGGCGATTTTTGGGGCCACGACAGAGCCCCCGACGGCTCACGATGTGGTCGAGGCGATGCTGCCCTATATCGAACGCCAATTGGCGAACGGCCTTCGGTTGCACACGATCACCCGCCATATGTTGGGGATCTTCAACGGCCGTCCGGGCGCGCGCAAATGGCGGCGCGTGCTGTCCGAAGGGGCCACCCGCAACGGCGCCGGGGTTGCGCTTGTGCGTGAAGCGATGTCACATGTGCCAGACCGTATTCCAGATCAAGATCCAGACCACATCCCAGCCGATTGAAAGACCCGATGCCTGACCTGATCAATCTACTGCCCATGGCGGCATTGCTTTTGGTGATCGGCGGTTTTGCCGGCGTCTTGGCTGGCTTGTTGGGGGTCGGAGGCGGGATCGTTCTGGTGCCTGCGTTTTACTATGCGTTCGCGGGGTTGGGGTATGGGTCGGATCAGCTGATGCAGATCTGTCTGGCGACCTCGTTGGCAACGATTGTCGTGACCTCCATCCGGTCGGTTCTGGCGCATAATCGCAAGGGCGCGGTTGACTGGGAAATCCTGAAGACATGGGCGCCGGGGATCGCGGTGGGGGCCGTTTTGGGGGTGCTGGTTGCCTCGGGTCTGCGATCGACGGTGCTGCAGGCGATCTTTGGTGTTCTGGGCCTCTGTATCGGGGCCTATTTGGGGCTGGGACGGGCCGAGTGGCGCCTTGCGCAGGACATGCCCAAGGGGCTGCGTCGCGCCATTCTGTCGCCGATGCTTGGCTTCCTGTCGGTGCTGATGGGGATTGGTGGGGGCAGCTTCGGCGTGCCGCTGATGACCTTGCACAGCCGTCCCATTCACCGCGCCGTGGCGACGGCGGCGGGCTTTGGTCTGTTGATCGCTGTGCCGTCGGTGCTGGGGTTCTTGTTGCTGCCCATAGCCCCCGAACATCGCCCGCCATTCACCATCGGCGCGGTCAATCTGCCCGCGTTTGGGCTGGTTATCGCCATGACCCTGATCACCACGCCTTATGGCGTGAAAATCGCGCATGCCATGGACCCAAAGCCGTTGAAGCGGGTGTTTGCGGTGTTCCTGACATTGGTCGCCCTGAACATGCTGCGAAAAGCGCTGCTTGGCTAAGCGCCGCCAGCCCGCCTGATCCACCTGAGCGCACGGCGCCAGACCGCCCGGTCGCGCGCGGCGCGCAGGCGCTCGATCTCGACCGCCTGATCGGCGATGATCCGTGCGATGTCATCCAGCGTATCCTTGCGCCGGAACAAGGCAGGGCGGTTGGGCGGTTCAAGGGCCGCGAAGTCCAGACCGAACCTGTCTTTCAGACGCGCGCGTTCAGCCTCAACCAAGGGGGCGACACGGTCAATGTCGCGGCGCGGTGGCACGAAGGGCGTGCCTGAAATTGACGTCAGAAGGCCGGGCAGGGATTTGGCCCGCGCCGGATTCCAAAGCCCGTTTTTCTTAGCCGGAACACGCCGGTTGATCGCGCGTGCAATGGCAAATGCCTCGCAGGACAAGCTTTCATTTTCGCGCGTGGATTTCCTGAAATCAGCCGGCAGGGCAGCAAATCCCAGTGCGGCGGCGAAATCGTCGATCACATCGCCATTGATCAGGGTTTCACGGTCAAACTTGCGCAGGATCATGTTCGACGGTCCCACAAGGCTTTCTATCATTTCAAGCGTTTGACTGTCATGCAGACCGGTCTCGAGCCGCTTTGATCTGCGGCCCGGCAAACCGCCGTTTTTGACCCGTTCCTGATAGACACCCGCCCATCTGTGATAAGGGTGTCGGCAATAGCAGATGATCACAATACGTCGCGCCTTGTGCCGCAACCGGTCGATGATTTCACGCAGCACAGGCTCGGGGGCGGCGAACAGGGGCTCAAAGGAGAAGATCAGCTGTTTGAAGCCAAGCGCGCTCAGCCGCTTGGTTTCGCGACGGAACCATGTTTCGCAATCAGACCTGAAGGTCGCAATGGGCTGACCGTCGTCCGCGCCGGGCCCAAAGACGCGCTTGTTGGAGCCTGCCAGCCCCATCAGCTGGTAATGCAAGCGGTCGCTTGGATAACCCCATCCGGCACGCTCCAGCACATCGCGGTTGGCGTCGAAGCTGCCTTGAATGCTGGTTGTCCCCGTTTTGGGGCTGCCGACATGCAGGTAGATCGTGTCAAACATTCAACGGCTCCGGACGCGGGGCAGGCCATGGATCGGTGGGGCGCAGATGGACTGCGTTCGCCCTTATCTATCTGACATTGTGTTAGAAAGAAAGCCGTGCCCGATGACGTTCGTCAGCCTTGTGTCGCGCCGTCGCGGTCGATGAATGTCTGGGCGACGGCCGTGCTGAGCGGGCGTTTGGTTTTGCCATCCTGCTCAAGACACACGATCACGCTTTCGCCACTGCACCGCAGGTCTCCGTCGACCCAGCAGCCATATTCCATCACGAAAGAACTTGAGCGGAAGCTGATGGTGCGCCCGGTGATGACATAGCTTTCGCCAAGATGCATCGGCTTGAAATAGCGCGCGCTGTTGGTGGCCAGAACCACTTGCGGATCGTCCTCGGACGCATAAGTGGTGATGCCGTAGGCCTGGAAATAGGGGATGCGCAGGCTTTCGAACCACCGCAGATAGGCCACGTTGTTGACGTGGTTCAAGGCGTCCAGTTCATGAAACCGAACCCGGTCTGCCAGTCCGAAATTCCAACCAGCCGGCACGCCGACACTTTGCAGGGTCGCCCCATCCAGCGGCGTGACGAGTTGAATATTCGCAAATGGGTCAGACATGGTCAGATCCTTCGGCAAGGGGCGAGTGGCGCGGGAAAATGGAGCGGGTGAAGGGAATCGAACCCTCGTCGTCAGCTTGGGAAGCTGCTGCTCTACCATTGAGCTACACCCGCGTTGGGGTTTGAATTAGGCCACCCGGATAGGGGCGTCAAGGGGGGCAAGCGCGCGGACGGTCACCGCCGCAGCAGGGTCCGCAGTTTGCGCAATCCGGCTTGCCAGCCGTCAGGTTTGCTCAGCGGCGACAACAGCGGACGGTGACGATCCTTTCGAAGCGCGCTGATCTCCAGGCTCATGTCGTTGATCAGGTGGGCCAGATCGCGAAAGGCGCTTTCGTCCCATGTTCGGGCGGCCTCTAGGTCGAACTTGGCGACCGAGATGGGTTCGGCGCGCTCTGGGAAGGTGATGCCAAGCGTGTCGCGAAAAAGAGCAAGCTCGTCTTCGATGTTGGGTCGTGCCGCTTCGATCGACGCTGTCAACGGGTGAAACGGGCGGCCGCGCACTTTGACAAAGCTCATCTGTGGCATCGGCGCGCGCGCCGGGTTGCGCTTTCCGTTCACCAGATAGGGAAGGTCCTGCGTTAACAGGTCCGACAGATACAGCGCCTCAAGCGATGGGCTGGGGTTGTTGTCTTGCAGGCCTGTAGCCAGCGGCGCCAAATCGGACAACCCAAGCACCGACAGGCAATCGCAAACCACGTCCCCGCCGACAAGTTGATCACGGTCAAACACCCGAAAGTCGAACCGATCGCGCCCCAACCGGTCCACCAACTTTGCCAGTTTGCGCGCGGGGCTGACATTGATCAAATCCGGTTGGGCTTGCAGTGCGGCAAAGGTCGTGCGCCCGGTCTTGATCCGCTGGCGATAGACGCTTTCAAACATCGCCCATGGGTGGCGCACGTAGCACAGGTAAGTGACCTCGGTGGCAAGGCCGCGAAGCTCTGCATCAAGGGCTGCGAAATCGATGGGGCGGCTGCGCGGCAGGGCTTCAGACGAAAAAATGGCCGTGTGGAGCTTCGCGCGACGGCACGCGGCAATCTGGACATCGAACCACTGGCGTGACTGCGCGCGGGCGTCTTCGGGTGTGGCACCTTCGAAGCTATAATCCGTGCGGAGGCGTCCGCGTTTGTCGTGAAGGTGGGCCAGATCGAAATGGTTCGGCTTGTCGGGATAGAAGATACCGCGCTGGTGCAGCGCGTCACGCTGGGCCAGAAGGAAATTCTGGATCGAGGTCGTTCCGGTCTTCATGTAACCGATGTGAACGATGATCTTCTTCAGCATGGCCGCAGGCCCCGTTCGCACGCTTTTCTTCTTGCGACCTAGCAAATCAGGGGGGCGCAGACAAGCGACATGCCAGTGTGGCCGCGCGCTTAGTCGCGCCGTCTGCGCCGCCTGCGACCACCTGCGCCATCACCGTCCCCGCCACCGGTATTGAAATGCGGGTCGGGCAGGGCAACGATGCTGCGCAGGATCGGGAAGGGCTCGACCGCGTTGGGCATCGCCGAGGCATTGACGAAATGCTCCTGAAAGCGCGGCTCGACGGCGGTTTCGATCTTTTGGATCTTGCGCACAGTGTCTTCGATCTCGGCGCGGGCTGCACGGTTCAGAAGGGCGATGCGCGCGCCAGTGCCCGCAGCGTTGCCGGCCGATGTCACCCTGTCCAGCGGGCAATCCGGGATCATGCCCAGCACCATCGCGTGCTTGGCTGAGATATGCGCCCCAAAGGCCCCCGCCAGCACGACCCGGTCCACCTTGTCCACCGCGCGCTTGTCCATCAGCAACCGCGCACCGGAATAGAGCGCCGCCTTGGCCATCTGGATGGCGCGAATATCGCCATTGGTCACGGCAATCGGGCCGTGATCTTCGTCGCCATCCCACAGCCGGAAAGAGTTCGTGCGCCCATCGGCGAAGCAGCGGTCGGTGCCTGTCTGGTCGGCCGACCCGATCAACCCGCCTGCGTCCACAAGGCCTGCCATGCGCATTTCAGCGATCACCTCGATGATGCCGGATCCGCATATGCCGGTGATGCCGGTGGTGGCGACGGCAGCGTCAAACCCATCGTCGGTGGACCACAGGTCAGACCCGATCACTTTGAAGCGCGGCTCTTTGGTGACGGGATCAATCTCGACCCGTTCGATGGCACCGGGGGCGGCGCGTTGGCCGGCGCTGATCTGCGCGCCTTCGAAGGCGGGGCCGGTGGGGGATGAACACGCCATCACGCCGGTTTTGTCGCCCAGCAGAATTTCGGCATTGGTGCCCACATCCACCACCAGCACAAGGTCGTCGGACTTGTCTGGCGCTTCCGACAGGGCCACGGCAGCCGCATCCGCCCCCACATGGCCCGCGATACAGGGCAGCAGATAAACCCGTGCGGAGTGGTGGATTGAAAGACTCAAATCATCGGCCCGCAGACGAAGGGCGTTGGACGTCGCCAGCGCAAACGGGGCCTGGCCAAGTTCGAACGGATCAATGCCCAAAAGCAGGTGGTGCATGACCGGATTGCAGACCACGACCACATCCATGATCAGACCTTTGTCAATCTCGGCGTCCGAGGCGATTTGGGTGAACAGCGCGTTCAGCCCCTCGCGCACCGCATCCGTCATTTCCTGCGCGCCCGAGGGGTTCATCATCGAATAGCTCACCCGGCTCATCAGGTCTTCGCCGAACCGGATTTGCGGGTTCATCAAACCGGATGAGGCGACAACTTCACCCGTCGCCAGATCGCACAAATGTGCGGCGATGGTGGTCGAGCCAAGGTCTATTGCGACCCCAAAGATTGCACCGTCGAAATAGCCGGGCCACAGATGCATGATCCGGGGCGGGTTCTCATCATCGCCCAAGTGCACCGCGACGGTGACCTTCCAGTCGCCTTTGCGCAGGACCGGCTGCATGGATTGCAGGATGTGCAGATCGGCCTTCACATCTTCCAGTCCCCATTGGTCTTTCAGGGCTTGAACTAGGCGCTCCAGATCGCCGGACGGCTCGTGCATGTCGGGTTCTTCCACCGCGACGTAGAACAGCTTGACCAGCGGGTCGAGCGTGATGTCGCGCGCCTCGGCCCGTTTGCGCACCACTTGCTTGTGCACCTGGCTTTCGGGCGGCACGTCGATGACCACATCGCCCTGCACGGTGGCCTGACAGCCCAGACGGCGCCCCTTGGGCAGACCGCGCTTGTCGTCATAGCGAGCCTCGACTGCGTTCCACTCAGACAAGGCCCCATCTGACACGGTGACGCCGTGCTTGGGGAATTCGCCATAGCTTGGGGTGATCTGGCACTTGGAACAGATCCCACGTCCGCCGCAGACGCTGTCCAGATCCACGCCAAGCTGGCGGGCCGCCGTCAGGATGGGGGTGCCTTCGGGAAACCTGCCGCGTTTGCCCGAAGGGGTGAAAATGACCAAAGGATCTTGTGACATGCGCGCGTCTTTCCCAATCGAATTTCTGCCAATCTAAGGAGATGGCGCGCAGGTGCAATGCCTGGCTGCGGCATGTGCGCGACGGAAACGCCATTTTTTCAAAAGCGCGCCGGTTTTCGTGCAAATCCCGTAGTTTGCGGCCCAGTTTCTGAGGTGCGGGTCGCAAGGACCGCGCCCCCGCAGCGCCCGCTAGGTTTCGCGCGCGCTGAGCCAGCTTAGAATTTCCGCTCGGTTTCCGTCCAGGAAGGGCGCTGGCCCTGCTTGGGTCATATCAGACAGATCCGACATCTTGATCGGGTTGCCTGCCGCCTTGAAGGGTTTGCCCCCGTCTGGCGCGGGCAGGTCCACCACCATGTTGCGCGCACGCAGTTGTGGGTCTTGCATCGCTTCGGCCACATCCAGAATGGGGGCACAGGGAACGCCGGCGGCCAACAGCTTTTCCAGCCAGTAGTCGCGGGTCTCGCCAAGGGTCACGGTTTCGATGCGGCGTTTCAACAGCTTCACATTTTCGCACCGGTCCAGGTTCGTCGCAAACTCGGCGCGTTTGGCGAGCTTTGGCTTGCCCAGAACGTCGCAGAAGCGGGCGAACAAAGTGTCGTTGCCACACGCGATGACCAACAGCCCATCTTTCGTGTGGAAGGTCTCGAACGGGGCAATCGATGGGTGGCGCGCACCCGAAGGCCCGGGCGCGACCCCGGTTTCACTGGTGATCGCGATGGCATGTTCCAAAATAGCCAGTTGGCTGTCCAGCATCGCCACGTCGACTTTCTGTCCGCGCCCCGTTTTGATGCGCTGATACAATGCCGCCAGAAGGCCATGCCCCAAGAACATCCCCGCGACGATATCGCCGACCGAGGCCCCGACCCGCACGGGCTCCCGGTCGCGTTCACCGGTGATTGACATAACTCCGCCACGGGCTTGCACGACCATGTCATAGGCGGGTCTTTGGGCGTCTGGCCCCGTATGGCCAAACCCCGAAACGGCGCCGTAGATCAGGTGCGGAAACCGTTCGTGAAGGCTGTCCCAGCCATAGCCAAGCCGGTCCATGACGCCGGGGCGAAAATTCTCCATCACGACGTCCACCTGCGCCAAGAGGCGCTCTAGGATCGCCCGGTCGGCTGGGTCTTTCAGGTTCAGGGCAATTGATTGCTTGTTGCGGTTGATCGTCGCGAAATAAGCGCTTTCCGTGCCGCGAAAGGGGGGAAAATGGCGCGTGTCATCGCCGCTGCCCGGCTGTTCGACCTTGATGACCTTCGCGCCCAGATCCGACAGGACCATCGAGCAATAAGGCCCTGCCAGCACATGGGTCAGATCAAGAATGGTGATATCTTCCAAAGGGGCGCTCATCGGCCTGTCCTTTCCTGTTTACGCAAAGGTCAACTAGCGAGCGTCGCGGACCGTGGCCTTGAGGCAGATCAAGTCACCGCAATCCGCTGTCGACATCCTTGGAGATGAAAAAAGCCCACCGGAAAGGTGGGCTTTCTCGTTCTGTCTGCGGCAAAAACCTACCCCCGGCGACGACGTCCGCCGCGACGACCACCAGCTGCGCCTGCGGCGCCTGCATTGACTGAGTTGAACTTGATCCACTCGGCCCCGCCGTCATCGTTGTTGGTCAGGAAGTTGGCGGCGCGGATTGCCTCCATTTCCTTGCCGGCCTTCGGTAGGGTCGAACCAAGACCAAACAGCTGGCAGAAGGTTTCATCATCCATGTCGGCCGGGATCACGATGCCTTTGGCTTCCACTTCGGCTTTCTTTTCCGCCAGCTTTGTGGGGCCGACGGGCAGGGCGACCGGGTTCATGATCGCAGACGTCATGCCCGCACCCATCGCCATGGGCAGAAACGCGTTGTTGATGCCGTGGCGGTTGGGCAGGCCGAACGATATGTTGGACGCGCCACAGGTGGTGTTCACGCCAAGTTCTTCACGCAGGCGACGCACAAGGGCAAAGACCTGCAAGCCAGCCGTGCCCATTGCGCCAACCGGCATTACCAGCGGGTCGACCACGATATCATGCGCCGGGATGCCAAAATCGGCGGCGCGTTCGACGATTTTCTTGGCCACCGCAAAGCGCACGTCCGGGTCTTCCGAAATGCCCGTGTCGTCGTTCGAGATCGCCACAACCGGCACGTTGTATTTCTTGACCATCGGCAGAACCATTTCCAGCCGTTCTTCTTCACCGGTGACCGAGTTCAGCAGCGGGCGACCATTGGCGGCTTTCAAGCCTGCTTCAAGCGCGCCGGGGACCGAACTGTCGATGCAGAGCGGACAATCGGTGACGGCCTGCACGGTTTCTACCAGCTGGCGCATCAGGTCCGGTTCGACAAAGTTGTTGTCCGCATAGCGCGGGTCTTCGGCCATCTTGTTGGAAAATACCGCGCCCGAGTTGATGTCCAGCACCGTCGCTCCCGCCGCGACCTGCGCCAACGCGTCGCTTTGCACGCGGCTGAAATCGCCCGCTTCCAGTTCGGCGTTCAGAACCTTGCGCCCGGTCGGGTTGATCCGTTCGCCGATGACACAGAAGGGTTGGTCAAAGCCGATGATGGCGGTTTTTGATTGAGACTCAACGATGGTACGGGTCATTCTTTATCCTTTGGTCACGTTGACTGGGGCGGTGTTTTCGCCGCCATTTTCGATGGCCCAGTTGGCATTGGTCTTGATCCCGCCCAGCGGGAAGAAATGCACCTGAGTGATGTTGAAGTCGGGATTGGCCGCCTTGTGGTTGGCCAATTCGTTCAGAACCTCTGTCGGTTCATAGGGCAGTAGCAGTTTGGTCACATCCATCGCGCGCTTTTGCAGCACTTTCAGCGACGGGCCGACACCGCAGGCAATCGCGAACTTGATCAGCGTTTGCAGTTTGGCGGGACCGGCGATGCCGATATGGATGGGCAGGTCAACGCCGGCCTCTTTAAGCCCGTCCGCCCATTTGATAATCGGCTTAGCTTCAAAGGCGAACTGCGTGGCCAAGGCCATCTTGGCGTCGGTGCGTTCCGAGAATTTCTGTTTCCAAAGAATGGCTTCCATGACGTTCTTGCGTGATCCGTCCGGGTCGATATCGCGGTTGCCTTCCGGGTGACCGGCGACGTTCAGCTGGGTGAAGCCTGCCTTGTCGAACAGACCGGTTTCAAGCAACTGCATTGAGCTGTCGAAATCACCATGCGGCTTTTCCACGCCACCGGCCAGCAGCAGGGCTTGCTTCACATTCGCTTCACCCTGATAGCGGGCGATCCAGTCGGCCAGCGTGGCTTCATCCTTGATGATGCGCGCGGGGAAGTGCGGCATGACCTCGAAGCCTTCGGCGTTGATGCGTTTGGCGGTGGCGACCATCTCGTCAATCGGGGTGCCGTCGATATGGGCGATATAGACGCGGGTGTTCTCGGGCAGCAGGTCGCGGAAATCCTCGACCTTCTCGGCGGTGCGGGGCATCACCTCGATCGAATAGCCCTTCAGGAAGTCCTGAAGTGCGGGGGACGTGGGCGTGGCCTGACCTTCGGTCGGCTTTCTGCGGAAGTTCAACAGCGCCATGGCTGCCTCCTTTATGCGGGACAGGCTTACGCCCATCCGTCGTTGCCAATCAGCGCGACCAGGCGCTCTTTGTCGTATTCCGTGTCGATCCGGGCGGCTTCTGCCGCCGCGATCTCTTGCGGGTCTCCGTCCACGGAATAGGGATCGGCCTTGCGCCATTCCGCCAGATAGGCGTCGCTGTCTTTCGCGTTCACCTTCATGGCGGCCCGGTCGATGGCCTGTTCGAACCGCTCAGGCAGCGGGGCTTTCGACCCACGACGCCCTTTGCCGACGATGATCTGGGCGGGAATGTCCCTCCAGTAAACGATGGTCACGTCCGGCATGCGATTCTTCCTCCTCCGCTTCACTTTTTCTACGCGTGGGCAGGGGGTTTCCTGCGTCGTTTTTCGACACCACGCGCACCACAAGCGACTTCCATGATGCTGATTGGCATCTGTGGGATACGCGATTGCCCATCGACGGGCCATGGGGGCGAAGCTGAATACTTCTCAAGATGATTATGCGCGACGGCGGATAGTGCGTCCATGTTGCAGGGAAGGGATTGTCAGACACGGCGCGTATCCCTATCTTAAGGACAACTTGAAATGGAGGGCGTGACCTATGACGCCCAAGCGTCCCAATGGTGCGGGCGCGTTCCCAATAGCGGTCGATACCCCCGCGCCGTCACCCGTGGACCCGGCAAGCCTGTATGCGGCGCTGGACCTCGGAACAAACAGTTGTCGTATGCTGGTTGCCCAACCGAAGGGAAGCCAGTTTCACGTCGTGGACAGCTTTTCCAAATCGGTGCAACTCGGCAAGGGGCTGGAAGCCTCGGGTCGGCTGAGCCGGTCGTCGATGTCGCGCACGGTTCAGGCGCTTCGTATTTGCCGCAAAAAGCTGATCAAGCACGATGTCCAGCGAATGCGCCTTGTGGCGACAGAAGCCTGTCGCCGTGCGTCGAACGGCAAGAGCTTCATGGCCTATATCCGGCGTGAAACCGGCTTGGACCTGGAGATCATCAAGCCCGAAGAAGAAGCGCGCCTTGCCGTCGTGTCCTGTGCGCCGCTTGTGTCCACAAAAACCGAACAGCTTTTGGTCGTCGATATTGGCGGCGGTTCGACCGAGCTTGTGTGGCTTGATCTGTCCAAGGTGCCGCCGTTGGAACGCCCGCGATCCATCATGCGGATGGGGCGCGGCTTTATCGGTGGGGTCAGCGATTTTCCCGCCGCCAGCGTGGTGGACTGGATTTCGGTGCCTTTGGGCGTCGCCACCCTGCGTGAGATGTTTGATGACGTAGAGGATGACGCGGGCCGCTATGCGCTGATGTCCGTGCATTTCGAAGAGCAACTGGCAGGCTTCAGCCCGTTCCACCATGAACCGCCCCGCGAAGGGTTCCAGATCATCGGCACATCCGGCACCGTGACGACCGTGGCGGCGACCCATCTGGGCCTGCGCCGCTATGACCGGACCAAAGTGGATGGGCTGCGCATGACCTCGGACCAGATCGAACGGGTGATCCAGGGCTATCTGGCGCTTGGCCCGCAGGGGCGGCGGATGAATTCGCATATCGGGCGCGATCGGCAATCGCTGATCATGTCTGGCGCTGCGATCTTACAAGCATTATTGCGCGTCTGGCCGACGGATCGGCTCAGCGTGGCGGATCGCGGCCTGCGCGAGGGCATCCTTTATTCGCAGATGTCTGCGGACGGTGTTTTGGAAGGCGGACCATTCTGATGACAGAAACAGGTGGCAAAAAAGGCGGCCGGGCGCGCAAAAGCTCGGGCCGGGGGCTTCGGGATTTGACCGTGAAGGTGAAAACCGCGCGGGGTCGGACCAACAGTTCGACCCGCTGGCTGCAACGGCAGCTAAACGACCCTTATGTGACGCGCGCCAAGGCTGAGGGCTATCGCGGGCGCGCCGCCTTCAAGATCATGGATCTGGACGACAAGTATCGCTTTCTGGTGAACGGTGCACGCGTGGTCGATCTGGGCTGCGCCCCCGGTGGCTGGGCGCAAGTCGCCGTGCCGCGCATCAACGCGCTTGGTGAGAAAAGCGGCAAGAAGGTCGGCACCTTTCTGGGCATCGATTTGCAAGAGGTTGAACCGCTAGCCGGAGCCACATTCCACCAACTCGATTTCATGGAAGACGACGCCGATGTGAAGGTGAAAGAGCTTTTGGGTGGCAAGGCGGATGTGGTCATGTCCGACATGGCGGCTTCCAGTTCCGGCCACAAGCAGACCGACCATTTGCGCATCATCTCGTTGTGCGAAGCGGCGGCGTATTTCGCGTTCGATGTGCTGGAACAAGGCGGCACCTTCGTTGCCAAGGTCTTGGCAGGCGGCGCGGAAGGTGAGTTGCAGAAACTTCTGAAGCTGAAGTTTGAAAAGGTGGTGAATGTGAAGCCACCCTCAAGCCGGTCAGACAGTTCCGAGAAATTCGTGGTCGCAACCGGCTTCAAGGGCTAGGCGACCACGGGGCAGGGTGCCGCCTTTCGGATGGCCCTTTGCGGCCCATCCTGCGACACTGCGCGAAATTCCACGAATGCGCGCGATTCCCGGCGGGCCACGCCCCCCGACACCGCGCTTTGCAGAAAGGCAACGGCATGAGAGCGCAACCCAAAGCAAGCCATTTCATCGGCGGCGAATATGTCGAGGACACGGACGGCACGCAGATCGACGTGGTTTTTCCCGCAACCGGCGAGGTGATCGCCAAGCTTCATTCGGCGACCCCCGCGATCATAGACAAGGCGCTTGATGCGGCGAAGTCGGCGCAGGCCGATTGGGCGGCGATGACCGGGACGGAACGGGGTCGTATCCTGCGCCGCGCCGCGGATATCATGCGCGAACGCAACCATGACCTGTCGGTTCTGGAAACACTCGACACCGGCAAACCCTATCAGGAAACCAGCGTGGCTGACGCGACATCGGGCGCGGATGCGCTGGAGTATTTCGGCGGGCTGGCCGGCAGCCTGACGGGCGAGCATATTCCAATGGCAAATGGCGATTTCGTCTATACGCGGCGCGAGGCGCTTGGCGTTTGTGTCGGCATTGGCGCGTGGAATTATCCCACCCAGATCGCCTGCTGGAAGGCCGCACCGGCTCTGGCCTGCGGCAACACCTCTGTTTTCAAACCGTCCGAGATGACGCCGCTCTCGGCGCTCAAAGTGGCCGAGATCCTGATGGAGGCCGGCGCACCTGCGGGCATTTTCAATGTCGTGCAAGGCTATGGTGAAGTTGGCGGCGCCCTGGTGACTGACCCGCGCGTGGCCAAGGTGTCGCTGACCGGGTCCGTGCCGACGGGCAAGAAGGTCTATGCCGCCGCCGCCGCCGAAATGAAACACGTCACGATGGAGCTTGGCGGTAAGTCCCCGATGATCGTCTTTGATGATGCGAATGTGGAAAACGCGGTGTCGGGGGCCATTTTGGGCAACTTCTATTCCTCCGGGCAGGTCTGTTCCAACGGCACGCGGGTGTTCGTGCAGAAAGGCATCAAAGAGGCTTTCTTGAAACGTCTGGCTGAACGGCTGGACGGGGCGGTCATTGGCGACCCACTTGACCCCAACACCAGTTTCGGCCCGATGGTCAGCCAGGGGCAGCTGAACATCGTCATGACCTATGTCGAGAATGGCAAAGAGGAAGGCGCGCGGCTGGTCTATGGTGGCGAACGGATCGACGGCGAGGGCTTTTATATGAAGCCCACCGTCTTCGCCGACGTGACCGACGACATGACCATCGCGCGGGAAGAGATTTTCGGCCCCGTCATGTCCGTGCTCGATTTCGACACCGAAGATGAGGTCATGGCGCGCGCCAATGACACCGAATTCGGTCTGGCCGCCGGTGTCTTCACCAACGACCTGACCCGCGCGCACCGTGTTGTGGCGGGGTTCGAGGCGGGCACCTGCTACATCAACACCTACAATGACGCGCCGGTCGAGGCACCGTTTGGCGGCACCAAAGCCTCGGGCGTTGGACGCGAGAACGCAAAAGCCGCGATTGAACATTATTCGGAGTTGAAAACCGTCTATGTCCGGTTGAGCGATCTGGAAGCGCCGTTCTGATCACGACAGTTGGGCCAAGTCTGACAGGGCAGAGCTGCCGCGCTTAAGTCGCCCCGTCAAATCGCGCCCGGTCATGCGGTGCGTGCAGGTCCTGCTCCGGCCCAACAGGCACCACGCCACTGGGATTGATCGTCGCGTGGCTTGCGTAATAATGGGCTTTGATATGCTCCATATTGACGGTCTCAACGATGCGCGGCTGCTGATACAGATCGCGCAGATAGGCCGATAGATTGGGGTAATCGGCAATCCTTCGGATGTTGCATTTGAAGTGCCCGACATAGACCGGATCAAAGCGAAGCAAGGTGGTAAACAACCGCCAATCCGCTTCGGTGGGGGCGGACCCGGTCAGATACCTCTGCCGATCCAATCGGGCTTCGAGCCAGTCAAGTGTCTCGAAAAGTGGGGCGATGGCCTCTTCATAGGCCTCTTGCGTGGTGGCGAAACCGGCCTTGTAGACGCCGTTGTTCACGGTGGAGTAGATGCGGTCGTTCAGGGCGTCAATCTCGGGGCGCAGGGCGACGGGGTAGAAGTCGCCCGGCTGTGCGCCCACCGCATCAAAGGCGGTATTGAACATGCGGATGATCTCGGAGCTTTCGTTGGACACGATGGTGCCTGTCTGCCTGTCCCACAAAACCGGCACCGTCACGCGCCCGGAATAGTCAGGCTGAGCGGTCGTGTAAATCTGGTGCATATAGCGCGCATTGTTCACCGTGTCGGGAATGGTGCCGTCGCAGGTGTCGAAGGTCCATCCATGCTCTGCCATCAGCCAGTGAACCACAGACACCGAGATCATGTCCTCAAGCCCCTTCAAGGCGCGAAAGATCAGTGTTCGGTGCGCCCAGGGGCACGCCAGCGACACATAAAGATGATAGCGGTCCGGTTGCGCCGTGAACCCGCTGCGGCCACTGGGCCCGGCGGATCCATCCGGCGTGATCCAATTGCGGAACTGTGGGGCTTTTCGTTTGAACCGACCGCCGGTTTGTGACGTGTCATACCACTGGTCGACCCATTTCCCGTCTTGCAATAGCCCCATGCTCAATCCCTTTCCGCAGGTATCGCCACAGGATACCTATCTGATCCCATAACGAAAGCTCGGATTGCCAAGGGTTTGGAATGACACAAGCTAGACCGCCCCAGCGCGGCGCGCCTAGTCGCTGCAAGCGCCCCCGCCTGTCAGCCCAGACGGCCCGGATTGCCATGTTTTCCAAGGGAAAAGTGGCGGAGAGACAGGGATTCGAACCCTGGGAACCCGTGAAGGCTCAACGGTTTTCGAGACCGTTTTTGAACGTGTGGCGGGTATTGAGAGACTAGTAAAAAAGGGTCAATGACGCCAAAAATGCGCGAAATCGGCATCGAAAGCGGGCAGGGGTGTCACAGTAAAGTGTCACAGTTGCTCCGTTGGTGCCAGTCCTGGAGTTCAGTATAGCCTGACGGTCCGTAGACCACTCAAAGGGAAGCAGTCGACAAAAGCCTTGTGCCCACCAGCCTACGCAATGCCTGAGCACAACTTACAGCCGGTGCTGTCACATCAATCGTCGACAGCGTCAGAGTATTTGGGCTGTCCTGCTCAGCAATAGAATAACCACGGTTTTCAGGTTCGTCCCCGAGACCGGTATGGTGCGGATAAAGCAGCATGGTCTGCTGGCAACCATAGAGTTGGCTGTATGCCATCAACTGATAGACGTCGCCTTGGCTTACGCCCTGCTTGGGATCGTCGATCCTGGGCGTCATCCGTTTCCACTTTGTGTCGATGATCATTGCGATCTCGCTTCCGCGCCGGATGATGATGTCCGGCTTTGTTCTGAATCGTCCTACGTCCCCGTCATAGAGGCACGATCGGTGACCACCCTGCGTTGACACGCGCAATTCTGTGCCCGCCAGCGCGTTTTTCAGTAGCCGCGCGACATACTCTTCGAAAAGCAAGTTCATCTCGAACAAGAGGGCGTGGCCTCCCGTTCGCCCGCTGCTGGTTTTCTGATAGTGTCCACCCAGCAAAAGCCTGGCGAGCGACAGTAGGTCGCCCCACCGCTGGTTGGTCCGATCAAGAGTGATCCCGTCCCAATTCAACTCGGCCAACGTCAGGTTCGAAATGCCTGCATAAGCAAAGGCCAGTTCCCTCAGGATGCGCTGGTTGTCGCTGGCTCGTGCCAGCCGCGACAGGTGCGTAACGGTGGCCTTCATTACCTGGTTCAGCGGGATGTCAGCCGACAATTCATCGAAGTCGCAGGCAAGACGCTCCGGATGCGTCGCAAGAACCGAGAACTGCCGCGTCGTGTTCAGCCGCCCCCGCAGGGCCGGGAGGTCGTCGGACCGAGCCAGATATTGGCGAGGCATGCCATTGCGAACCGTGTTCAGCAAACGAGTGGAGAACAGGCGGATAAGGATTTCGAGTAAACTATCACTTTGCAGACCGAGTCGCGCGATACCCGCCTCGTCAATGCGCAGGTTGAGAGCAACCCCGAGCATGTGCACAAGACGATGGCGCAAGACAGTGTCGCTTGCCGCATCGTTCTCTCCCGGGGCGTCGATCTTCGGCAGGATCTCCAGCTGTGCGTCAGGCGTCGCCAGAACGCCCACAATCCCACGCGCGCGTAACGATTTGCGTCCATGCTCCAGCACGCCGTCGCCACCGCGGCCAGCAAAACTTGACGCCGCAGCGGCGACGGCAAGGCCGGACGCAGCCCCCGCAGGGATCTGATCCGGCCCATCGCCGTAAGGAAGGCGTTGCCATTCAAGGATGGTGCGGCGGATCACGCGCTTAGCAGTTTATCATAGGAGAACGGCCCTGAACGGACGGACCAGCGAAACCGCACTGCGTCTTCATCGTCTTCCATACCCGGAGGGGCCTTCAGGCGCGTGCGTTTCAGGAAACCACCGTTGATCTCACCATCTGCTGAGTCTGCATCGCCCAGAACCGCTGCAACCTTGGCCCAATCCTCGAAGAAATATTCTGCCAACAGCGGGATGATCCGGTCGCGCATGACCGCGTCAACAGCCGCCTTGGTTTTGCATTGGATGAAATAAGCATGGCCGATCTGGTGTTCGCGGTCGTAAAGGTATTCGATCCGGTCGTTGAGGGCCTGCAACAAGCGAGTAAGGTCAATGCCGCATTGCTGTGCCGCATCGGCAAGAAAAACCGGCTCCGGCATTAGCTCACGGAACTCGAACCTCCGCCGTAATGCCGTATCCAAAAGCGCGATAGACCGGTCGGCGGTGTTCATGGTGCCAAGGATGTGCAGGTTGGACGGCACACCGAAATCATCGCCAGAATAGGGCAGGCGCACTTTGATCTGGTTTGGTTGACCAAGGCGTTTGTCGGGTTCCAGGAGTGTGATGAGCTCGCCGAAAACTTTGGAGATATTCGCCCGGTTGATCTCGTCGATGATCAGAACGAATTGCTCAGGATCGCTGTCACCATTTTCCAATTGACTGTTTGCATAGCGCTCAAGTGCCGGGATGTTGAGAAAGTCGCGCTTCAATCTGTAGATTGTCGGTTGAATAAAATTGGCTTTATAGATCTCTTCGGCCGCAACTCCTGCATCATCGATCCATAGCCAGCGCACCGAGCGACGATGCCCATAATCGCCTTCTTCCCGTCCATGCCGTTCATACTCGCCGGTGACTTCTCCAATGGCTCGAAACAGCTTGTTGCCCTTGGACACAATGATGATGTCGCCGACCTTCAACTTGTTGCGAAAGACGTCTGTCAATTTGACTTGCCCGGACTGCCGCGTCACAGGCCCTTCGCGTTCGCCGAATTGCCGACAAGCAGCCAAGATCTCATTCGGATCAGAGAATTTTGGGTCCGACCAATCGATGTCCTCAAACCCGAATATCGCATAGCCGCCTTCGATTGCATCATCGAAAAGATGTGCGCCATCGGGGTTGGCAGCCTCACCAAGGGACATCTTGAATACTTGGCGCCCTTGCAGAGTGATCCTGTGGTCGTCCCGGGTGCCCCCCTTACTCGCCTCTGCGCGACGGGCAATTCGGCGGAAGACGCCTGGCACCGTTTCCAGTCGGAACCCTGTCCCGTTGCTGTCGTCGCCCGCCTCGTCAGTCATCGGTTGTCGCCCTTCGACAAAATCCTCGTATGACATCGATTGGTGGAAAGTGACGAATTCGATCCGCTTTTCTGCGCAGAGGCGTGCGTAAGCCGCCATGACCTGAGCGCGGCCTTCCTGAACGATTTCTCCGCAAAGCTTCAAGGCTTCCCCGGCCGTCGCATAGGTCTTGCCGGTGCCTGGTGGTCCGTAAAGGATCAGGTTCGTCGGGGCGGGGGAATGGTGCGCGGCCGGCTCCGGATTACTCACTTCTTTAGGCATTGCATTGAACTCCGATCCACCTTCCATCGCGATCCATAAAAACCCCTGAACGTCGAGCCAGTTTTGGGGTTCCCAACCCCAGTCGTCTCGCATTACGGCAAGCATCTCTTCAAAGCCGGACTTCAGCCGTGCATAGTCTCGCATTGCGTCGAACTTGGATTCGACGAAAAGTGGTGCGCCGGTGAGCGCTTTCCATGCACCATTGATCGCCGTGATCTTGAACGGCGCAACTTCACTGGGTCGCGCCATAGCGGCGGCTGATGTAAGGATATTGATCCGCTCGCCGAAGGTCAGGGTGGTTGCGCCTCGTGCACGCAACTGCTCGAGCTCGCGGAAAGCCTCAGCAAGGGCGAGATCGATGGGTTCTTCCGAACGGACCAGCCTCCCGACCGCAGAGTAAAGATCGGCAAGCAGGTCATTGTCGATTTTTCTGACTGAGTCCTCCGTCTGCCACCGCACTAAAGGTCCGTCAGGTGCTGCGTTTTTCAAGATTTCGTATACTTGTTGACCGAATTCTATTTCCTCGGTGCTTTGACGCCTTGCTTGCTGAACCTTTTTGGAAGCAGCGACCTTGTAGTCGCCTTCACGCTTCGCCCAGCCGCCGCCGGGATCCGAAAACTTTCGAAAGTCTGGGCATTCTTTGAGGAAAACGGTTCGCATTTGTTCAAGAACTGCGCGGTTAATCATGGCGTCGTTCAAATGAAACCGGAAAATCGTGGCGGAACTTTGATTTGCTCCGATTCGCTCTGGCTCCGTCACCTCTGCAATTTCCTGAAAGATCGGGCCAGAAATAGCCTGACAGATGTTCGGCCAGGCTTGATAGAGGCCCAGAGCTTCATTCACATCGCGCACGAGGATGTCGACAGCGACGTCGCCGCGTTCGCGTGCAGTCTCGATGTAGTGTTCCAGAACATATAGCCTGATCCGGTCGGCATCGCGCGCCTGCCCAGGAGGATCGCCGGCCAGATAGCGGCCATATTGCGCCAACCAGCTCCGCCAACTTGAGAGACGGCCAAGCGGCTTTTCGGATTTTGGAAAGAGAATTCGAAAGTCCTCACCGCCGGACTTTGCATCTTCTCGGATCCGGTTAAGGCGGTCGCGTATTTGATCAAAGCCACCGTCTTTCCAGGCTTGATCGAGATCCTGCCAATCAAATCCCAATGCGCCTAATTGTCGTTCGATTGTCTTGACCGCGTAAATGCGAGTGTCGAGGCCCTTTTCGGTATTCGCACCGCCCTCGGATAACCACTTTCTGAATTTGTCTTCCTGCAAAGTAACCTCAATAATGTTCAGTTGTTAATAACTCAAAGTAGCCTAAGCGTCGCCGATATCACCCATCTGCTCATTGAAGGGTAGGCCTCAATGAGTGCGCTGAATGCCTCCGCATCCAGGTCTTCCTCTCGACAGATCCTTTCAAAAGCCTCGGATCGCTTGCGCTCCCAGTAGTCATTAAAGGTATCTCTGGTTTCATCAACAGATCGCATCTGCGGCATGTAGGACTCTATGAATTCCTCGATGAGGTCGCGTTTGCTGCGCAGTCTTGCCTCGGAACCAAGAATGTCCAGCACCGCTTTTTTCTTGGCGGCATTTTCGTCTGCGTCTTCCTCATCGCCTTTCGACCCGTTTTTCGTTTACATGCCAGCCAGCATCTCTCAGCAAAGCGGCGATCCGACGATAAACGTATCGGCCATATTGCCGGGTCAGCTCGATCATGTCCGCCACCAACCTGTCTTCATCCGGGCGACCGGTGGGCAATTTGCGCTGCGTGGATCGGTGTTGTCTCAGAACGCGACAAGCGCGGCGTTCCGAGACATTCAGCTCAGCACGAACACGATCAATGCGAGCACGGCGACGAGCGGGGCTTAGAAGTTTCCCTTTGCAGCCTCCGCCAAGATAAGCTTGTCCAGCGTTAGATCAGAAACAGCCTTGCGTAATCGCTCATTCTCTTTCTGCAGGCGCTTCAGTTCCTTCAATTGGTCCGTGCCCATTCCACCGTACTTCTTCTTCCAGCGGTAATACGTTTGTTCAGTCACACCAATCTGCCGGATCGCATCCAGACGTGGCACCCCTTGCCCCGTCAGAACCTTAACCTGCCGTAGCTTCGTGACAGTCTCTTCCGGCTTTGGTCGCTTGTTGGCCATGTGTTTGCTCCGTTTTCCTAAACATAGCGGAGGACCATTTCAGTGGGGGAGGATCAAATAAGGCAGGATTTCTTGTTCATCTTAACGATTAGGAGATCGAGATGACGAGGAAGCCTGCCACATCGAAAGACGCTGCCGACAAGGTGGTCAAGAATAGCCGCCGCAAAACGCGGCAAACCTATTCATCGGAGGAGAAGATCCGCATTGTCGTGGCGGGGTTGCGTGGCAAGGAAAGCATTGCTGTCCTTTGCCGCCGTGAGTGGAGCCTAAGCACAAACCTTCCTATGGGCCCCTATGTGCTGGATCCATCGGTAAATCGACAACTCTGCGGGCTTGTATGGATGCTCACTCGTTTGGATTCGAATGGCGAGTTCGAGGATATCGAGGCGGTCATTGCTCAGATGGAAACAGAGATTGATCCGGACGTCCTCACTACTCCCGTGCGGCCGTCGAAAACGTTAATGATCAAATGAATCTCGTTGCGTTGTGCTTCAGGATAGACTTGCAATTTTTCCTGCATCCGGCCCAACAAAGCCAAAACCGCATCCAGCTGCCTGCCAAGATGAGAGAGTGTTTCGTCCCAAACTTATATTGGCTTGTTGTTGGGATCCTTCATCGCGGGAATGAATCCCCGCTTGATCAATAGTGGAGGACTTGATTTCTCGACTGTCCGCAACGAAAAAAACCTGATAATGAGCCAACAATCCTTCACGGCCCTATGTTAAACGAGGCTGGCAAATCCATAAGATGAAAAAATCAAGACCCGCAATTAAGCTGTATCTCACTCATATATTATACACCTTGATCTGGGTTCTGTTATTTCCATTTGCTCTTGGATATTTGTTCCTGCGCGGCCGCAAGGACCGGGAATATAGAGAGCATCTGGCCGAGCGTTTTGGTTCATATCAGGATCTCGGCATGTCCTCATCAGTTTGGATTCATGCCGTATCTATGGGCGAGACCATTGCTGTAGCACCCCTAGTCCGGGCGCTGCTTGCACAGGGGGAAAGGGTGATCATTACCCACTTCACTCCTGCAGGGCGGCGCACGTCCCAGTCACTGTTTGCAGAAGATATGGCAACGGGACGGTTGAAAGCTGTTTATGTACCCTTCGAGTTCGATTGGGTGTTCTCACGGTTTTTTAAAGCTTTTGCCCCGAAATACGGGCTTATCGTCGAGGCCGACATCTGGCCACGCATGATTTCAGCAAGCCGCAGGCAAAGGGTGCCTCTTTTTCTATGCAATGGCCTGTTTTCAAGCCGGAGCGTTGAATTGGACCGAAAGCTTTTTGGCATACGTTCCGGCGTCATGCGTGAGCTTTCTGGCATGATGGTGAAATCGAGCCTTCACAAGGATCGCTTTCATGCAGTGGGCATCAAGAACATCGCCGTCACCGGCGAGCTTCGTTTTGACCAACCCGTGCCAAAACATCATCTGGCAGCAGCCAATGAGCTTAAGGCGTCGGCCGGATTTGCCAATCGCAAAGTCATTGCACTGACCAGCGCGGTCGCGGAAGAAGAGGATCTTCACTTCAGCTATATGAAACATATGCTGGAGCGCGTTGAGGATACTGAAACCAAACCTCTTTTCATCTATGTCCCGCGCGAACCCGAGCGTTTTTCTGGACTGACCCAAAGTTTGAATAGCTATGGCCTGCGGGCCTGTGCGCGCAGCGATTGGCTGGATGCAGACCTTTCAGAGAAAGAAAATCTGACGCTTGACGATATCGAAGTGATTGTCGGCAACTCACTTGGTGAAATGTTCTTCTATCTTGCCCTATCAGATATGGTTGTGGTCGGCAGAAGCTTCCATCCGCGCGGATCCCACAATGTGATTGAGCCGCTGCTGCTGGGCAAACCAGTGGTCGTGGGCCCCTACACCTGGAACATCGAATATCCATCGGTGGAAGCGATCGAAGCTGGTGTTCTGACGCAATGCGAAACAATAGAAGAGTTGGAGACCTTTACCCTCGATTTTCTTGCCGACCGTTGGGATGCGCTGAAGTTCACCAACGCCACACGCGATTTCTTGCAGACGCATGCCGGAGCGACTGAAAAATGCATCGCGGCCCTACCAATCCTGTTGAATAATGTGGCACCGGAGGGAACATCATGATTTGCATCTGGGATTTTGACGGAGTCGTGTGCAACTCGCTGTATGAGTGTGCAACCGTCAGTCATTTTGCCATGCAATTGCTTGAGGGGACCCTTCCAGCGCTTTCTCGGCATGTTGTGGAAACAACGCTGGAAAGTGGAGAAGTCGACGCGCTGACCGAAGCATTGCGACCGTACCGTCCCTATGTCGTGGACGGGAAGGATTACCTCTATCAGATTGAATATTTCGTGCGCTCAAATCGCCACTTTTCTTCGTCCAAGGCGTATTGGGAAGCCTTTGATGTCTTGGTGGATGAAGATAAATCCCGCAAGTTCAACACCACATTTTATGGCACGCGCCGCGACCTGCAATACCTGCTCGAAAATCGCTATGTTAGGTTGTTTACCGCCTATAACGAAGCGGTCGAGGCGATGCGGGATTCCACAGAATTGTTCGACACCTATATTTGCACAGCCCGGGACAAGGCCGCTGTGATTTCTTTCCTGAAAATGGCCAACCTTCCATTTGACGAGCAGAAAATTTACTCTCGTGATTTCAATGGATTGTATGACAATGTCGGGCTTGGAAAGTCGCAACAGATTGGTCGCATCCTGAAAGCCAATGGTGGCTTGCAGCAGAAGTTCGTCTTGATCGAGGATCAAGCGAAAGCCCCGCTGGAGCTATATGAAACTTGCACGGCAATGACCGTGTTGCATGCAGCCTATGGGTATGGCGACGCAGAGCAATGGGCGAAACTGCCTGAGGACCGGCATCAAACAATACTGGAACCTAAGCATCTGGGCGAAAGCCTTCGCCAATTTAAGTAAAATCAGCCGTTCAACATGCCCCGGAAACAGGTCATGATGCGATTGAAAAAAGACAGGAGAAAACGATGATTGTTGGACTTTTGACTGGACGCGGGGGAAGTGTCTCCATCCCCGACAAAAATGTCATCGAAGTCTTGGGACGCCCCTTGATGAGTTACGCGGCTTTGATGGCAAATCAATCGAAATTGATTGACGAAGTCTACCTGTCCACCGATGGCGAGAAGCTGAAAGACGTTGGGCGTGAGATGGGATTGAAGATCATCGACCGCCCCGAAGAACTTGCGCTGCCAACCTCTCAGCACAAAGATGCCCTCGCGCATGCACTGTCCGTGCTTGAAGCGGAAGGGAAAAAGCCCGAGATTCTGGTCGTGTTTCTTTGCAATGTCGGCACGCATCGCCCGGGTCTGGTGGATCATTGCATCCAGCAACTTATCGACAACCCCGAACTCGATTCCGTGGTCACGGTCGAAGAACGAAATGAATATCATCCCCTGCGCACCAAGAAGGCTGGCCCGGATGGAAATCTGGTGCCGTTTTTGGAAACCGAAGGCCCAATCTCGACAAACCGGCAAGATCTCGAACCGGCGCTGTTTATCGACCACACGTTTTGGGTGCTCAGGGTTTCATCCTGTTTCGGTCCCGAAGCACAAGGTCAGCAACCTTGGGACTTCATGGGGCAACGGATCAAGGGCGTTCCAAATTCCGGCAGCATCGACATCCACACGCACGAAGATATTGCCTATACCGAGGCATGGTTGCGCAAATATGGCTGGACGTCAGATGAAACCCCGTCCGGTGATGATATCTGACGCTCAAGTATTGGAGTGTATGCCGTGTTCATTCGGCAGCACTTGCACACATCCAACGTTTACATCGTTAGTGCCAGAAGAAGGCAATACTGCGAACTTTTGCCAAAACTTTGCAGTCTGCTGCCATTCATACATAGTGCAGCATCCGTAACTATGGGCTTATTTCGTTGAAAAACTCGTCCTTGATCGGGGTCTGGCTTGCTGATTCAATTCCTGTAGTTGAGGGGAGGTTTGGCGATTTTGGGACCGCAACAAGAAGCACAAGCGGCGCTGTTTTACGAGTTCTCGCTGGAGGATCACGTCCCCCAAGATCATCTGCTGCGATCCATCGATCGGTTCGTCGACCTGAGCAGCATCCGCGCCCATCTTGCGGGTTTTTACAGTCACACCAGCCGTCCGTCTGCCGATCCCGAACTGCAGATCCGCATGCTCCTGGTCGGCTACTGTTTCGGTATCCGGTCCGTGCGACGCCTCTGCGAGGAGGTGCATTTGAACCTCGCGTATCGCTGGTTTTGCCGGCTCGACCTAGCTGATCGGGTTCCGGATCACTCGACCTTCTCGAAGAACCGGCATAACAGGGCCGAGATAGCGTCTCTGATCGAAGTGGACATCGCATCGACGGAAGCTTGGCTGTTGCGTCGGTTTGAGAACGAATTGAATGAAGCACGGCAACGGGCAGCGGGCGTCACACATTACATCTAGTGGTCAGCGGACAATTCAAAGGTCCGGTCCAGCCATGCCGAGCGGGATGACCGCGTATTTCCGCGGGATCACGGCTTTCCGGATGGTTTGCCGGGTGAAGCGCACAACTGCCGATGCTACGCAGAACCGGCCATCATCAACGGTCAAATTATTCTGACAGGCCGTCCGGTGTCGCCGGACCTGGCGGATCGCATATCGGATGCACAAGGCAGAGGTCTCGCCAGTGCCGGTGGGGACGCATTGGTTGGCACGGTCACTGGCCTCTATGATGTGCTCCTTTTTTCCTATCTCGGATACCGGCGTCTGTTTGGTGTCAGCACAGAAGAGGAAGAACAGGAGCGGCTGACCGCGCGCCAGAATATCCTTGATGCGCTGGAGCGATTGGCGGAACTGGACCGTGAAACGGCCGAGCAGATCGCCGAGGAGGCGGTCGCCTAGTTCGAGGCGCAGCACGCTGAGCTTCGTTTGCTTGACATTGAATACCGCCTGGGCCTGAACAGTGAAGAGGCCTTGCTGCGCGCCTACGAAGACGTGGCCTACCTTGATGCGTCGGTGCTTCTTGGTGGGACGGCCTTCACGGCGGGGGCCGCAAAGCTTGGGATCAACCTGACCCGTTTACGGCCGACAGCGGCCCTGAACGCCTTGCGTGCTGGTCGCACTCGGTTGGATGATATGATCAACGCGCGTCGCCGCGAGGTGGACGCGCTCAATGCGAGCCGTTTTGCAGAGCTGGAGGCCCAAGGGCACGGGCCACAACGGCATGAAGGAGCGGTGACGCGGCAGATGCTAGAGGATCGGGTTCTGCGTGGTTTCGATCCGATGACAGGCTCAAGGTCTGATGGTGTCCATGTTGGCCAAGAGCATCGGCCTCCGGTAACAGCATCTCGGATAACTTCAGAAGCGGATTATGTGGCTGCTGACGCCACCATCCAGCGGAGAGCAGATTTCACAGATGCTCTGAATGCTGCACCTGCCCGCCCGGTAAAACCCGTCCGTCGCTTCAGGGTTGAGGTTCCCATCGAAGATACCTTGGAGCCTGATTTTGCTAGACGTGTTGAAGGGGTCGAAAGGATCGGTGAATTCGGCGATAGTGGCGCTCGCCCGGTAGATGTGAAATTTGAGGGTGGGACAATCATCGCGGTGTATACTCTGCGACCAGACGGTTCAGTCGAACTATATACGCTCTATCCAAACAAGAGATAAGCATATGCCAAATAAAGAATTTTATGACAATTTCCTCTGTTATCTTGCTGCGGATTCATATGACCCTGAAGCATTGAAGGAACTCTTGAAAGATGATCCTGAGTTTTCCGCCGCATTCAGGAGAAATCTTGCAGGCCTGATCTCTGACGAAAATTGGTCAGTTGCAGTTGCGAGCAAAGATATAAACTACGGTTTCACGAACGCTGATGAGCTTCGGAATTGGGTTGCGGGTCTGGATAGCTTCCTGTTTGGGGATGGGCCGATGCCTAATAGCCTGAATTGATGTGCGATCTGAAAACACAAGCGTTCCTGCAAGATATTAGGCTGTATTGCGGAGGCAACACATATGACCCAGGCAAACTACGACAGGTCACCGCAGAAAAATCCGAGTGGTCTGAACGCCTGAAGCGCAACTTTGAGCACGTCCTAATCTCGCGGCAGTTAAATGCTCTAGTTTATGAAGAGAATGTCGATATTGAGTTTGCGAGTGACGATGAGCTCTATGCCTACCTTCAGCGGCTGTTCGCTTATCTTTTTGAGGATGGTCCGGTGCCGGAATGGAATTGATGGCATCGGGCCGCGAGGAGAGCATGGCTATAGCCTAAACGAATGTCCGCTTTGCGGGCTGCCACTGCAGCATCCAGCATTGGCCCTGAAGTCCGGAATGGGCCGGGATTTACTGTCTCGCAGAGTTGTCCAGGCTTCATTCCCAATCCAATGCCACCAAACACACAAGAGTCATCCTGGGGGATGGTTTGGGGGATCTTGATTTAGTTGAGCTAAAATTCTATTTAATAATAGATACTTACAAAGGTAAGTGGCGGAGAGACAGGGATTCGAACCCTGGGTAGGCTTGCACCCACAACGGTTTTCGAGACCGCCCCGTTCGACCACTCCGGCACCTCTCCGCGGGGGTCTTGAGGGGGGATAATTCGACCGCGCAACTAGTGCAACCCATTTTTTTGCTCATTTCCCCGCCGACTGTCACTTTCGTGACCGGGCAGGGCTTGGCAGTCCGGGGTGTCAAGTCTAGTCTGCGGATGCATCAAAGTTCCGAAAGGACGACTAAGCCTATGAGACTTAACAGATTAGCCCCTTTCTTTGCCGTTCTATTTACACTGGTCTGGACCGTATCGGGGGCGCAGGCGGCTGAGGACGGGAAGATCAGGGAATTCCTGAAGGTCACAGGGTTTGATGTGGCCATCGCCTCGATCCAGTTGGGCGCAATGGCGGGCCCGGCCCTGACTGGCGAAGACCCAGAGGTGTTCGGCAAGCAATGGACCAAGCTGGCCGAAGAGATCTTCGATCCAGACGAGATGATTGACGACGCGGTCGAAATGCTGGCAGCCGTCATGCCCGATCCTTTGCTGGACCACGGGGTGGATTTTTACGGCAGCGATCTGGGGCAACGTGTCGTCGCGGTGGAAAATGAAAGCCACATGGCCGATGACGAGAAAAAATACGCCGAGGGAGAGACGCTGGCCGGCAAACTGATTGATGAGGGCAGCATCCGTGTCGACTTGTTTCGCGCGATGAGTGACGCCATCGGGTCGACCGAGACCGCGATCCGCTCGATCGTGGAGATACAGGTGCGCTATCTGATGGCGGCAGTCGCGGCCGGGGCGAGTGATTTCGACATCAGCGAAGAGGATCTGCGCCTGATGCTGATGGAACAAGCCGGGCAGATGCGCGAAGGGATCGAAGTGAACACCCTGATTTCAAACGCTTATGCCTATCGCGACCTGACGGACAGCGAACTGATCGATTATCTGTCGGCACTGCAAGACCCGCAAATGGGGCAGGTCTATGAGATCCTGAACGCGGTCCAATACCAGATCATGGCTGATCGGTATGAGGCGCTTGCAAGCCGGCTGGCTGACCTGAGCCCGGAGCAGGAATTGTGATCTGTTGGCTGCGCCTCTTTTTGGTGAAGGTCGCAGTGGTTCCATTTGCCATCGGACTTGGGCTGACCCATCCCGGCGTGGCGGGTCCCCAAAGTGCGACACCCACGCATGGCAGCGCGCAGACCGTGCCGCAGGACTTTGAACGACTTTGGAGCCTTCTGCATCTGGACGACCTTGTTGTCATCATGCGCGAAGAAGGCTTCACCCTTGCGCTGGCCTCTGACGTTGACTTGCTGGGGCGGCCCGGCGGGCAGGCGTGGACGCAGCGGCTTGAACAAATCTACGAGATGGACCGCTTGCAGCGTGACCTGCAGCGCGAGATGCTGGCGGCCCTGAACCCCACCCATCTGGATGCGTTGTGCGACTTCTATTCCGCGCAGTCGGTGCAGAACGTCGTCGTGTTGGAGGTGTCGGTCCGGCGCGCCTTTTTGGATGCTGATGTAGAAGACCGGGCGCGCAGCGCATGGCTGAACGGTCTGGCACTGACCGCCCATGAGGACGCGATCCTTCACTTCGTCGAGGTCAACGACCTGATCGAACGCAACGTGGTTGGGGCGCTCAATTCAAACTATGCGTTTCTCAGGGCCATGACGGACGCCCATCCGGTTGCCGCTGAACGGATGACAGATCAGCAGATCCTGGCCGAAGTCTGGGCCGAAGAGGTGGAAATTCGCCAAGACACATCGGAATGGCTGTTTGCCTTTCTGACCACCGCCTACGACCCCGTGTCCGAAGAGGTTCTGGACGCCTATGTCGCGTTTTCGGAAACCGATGCGGGGCAGGCGCTGAACCATGCGATCTTTGCGGCGTTTGATAAGATGTATCTGCGGATATCTGCGGATCTGGGGCGCGCGGTTGGCGAATTCAGCAGCCAGCAAGAGCTATAGACCCGCGCGCTTGCCCATACTTTGATCAAGGGTCCGTCGCAGAGGCCGGTCAGTCCTCCGGCACGCCCTCCAGACCTTTCAACCCCTCGATCATGTCCTTCAGATGGGGCGCATAACGACGCCATTTTCCAACTGACGAGCTGTAAAGCGGTTGGCGCACTTGCGCCAGCGACAGGGTTTTGACCTCGCGGTCCGTCTGGTGGAAATTCAGGCAGGCGTCTTCCCAGTCAAGGTCGCAAAAGGCAAGCAGTTTGCGCACCTCCTGTTCGGGGTTGGCGACCAGCGCTTCGTATTCGATTTCGTAGATCCGATCCGGTGCCATCTTGCGCCATAGGGCGAGGTATTCGGTATACAGCCGGTAGGTGTCGACAAGATCAGTCTGCGAATAGGTATACAGATGCAGCCCCGCCACGAAGCGGTTCTTGAGCATCGACCACAGGTTGTCGCGCGGATCGCGGCGCAGCGCGACAATCTTGGCATTGGGCAACGCCAGCCACGCCAAGGGGGCAATCTGATAGGTCGAAATGGTTTTGTCCGTGATCCGGTCCGCGTCCGGAAGCCGTGTGTCGATGGCCGCCTGATAGGCGCGCCCCAATTGGTCAAGCTGCGCGGGGGTCATGTCGGCAATGGTGCCACCGGTCTTGTCTGTGGTTGCCACGGCTTCGAATGCCATCGGGTGGAAGATCCCCAACTCGTCACCGCCCGTGACGGTCGTGTGGCTGGCCAAGATCTGTTCGACCAAGGTCGTGCCGGACCGGGGCAGGCCGGTGATGAAGATCGTCTGGTTGTCCTGAAAACCGACCGTTCCGATCCGGTCGCGATCAAACCCCTTCAAAAACGCATGGAACCGGTCGAAGTCGCGTTGGGCCTTCTCTGCGTCATGCGGGTAATGCTGGCGCATGATCTGGTTGGATCGATCCAGATAGGTCCATGCGGCGTCATAGTCCTTGGCGTCCTCCATGACTTTGACCAGCCCGTAGCCAAGGTCCATGCGACTGTCATCGGGCAGGTCGGGGCGGTCCCAGAGGTTCTGCATCTCAGCCACGACAGGGTCTTCCAGAGGCAGTCTCTTGCCTTGCGTCAGCATCCTGTAGATCGCGCCCGACCGCACCCCACGTGCAAGCGCGTCACGCAGCAAGCGATCCGCTTCGTCAAACGCGCCGCTTTGGTGCAGCATGTTGGCTGCAATGGTGACAACGCGCAGGCTGTCGGGGTCTTTTTTCAAGGCCGCGTCGATCATCGCGCGCGCGCTGTCGTCGTCGCCCAACAGCTTGCGCGCAACCGCGCCAAGCGCAAGTGTCTCGCCGGTAGCCGGTGCCAGGGTTTCGAGGTGATCAAGATCGGCCTGCGCCTGTGCGGCCTCTTCCAGCGACAGCGCGGCCTGCGCCCGGATCAACAACGCAAGGCGATTGTCAGGGTCTTGCTTCAGCAAGAGGTCAAGGCAGTCCTTTGCATGACGCGGCGCGTTGATATCGTTGTAGAGCTTGCCCAGATTGCCCAGCACAATCGGGTTATGCGGGATCAGTCGACGCGCGTGCAGCAGGTGGGTCTTGGCTTCGGCGCGGCGGTTCTGGGCCAGCAAAAGTTGACCTAGCTGCGCGGCGGCTTCGCCGTAATCCGGGTCGATGGAAAGCGCGGTCTTGAAGGCGGCCTCGGCGTCTTGCAACTGGCCCAGTTGCGCCAATGCAGCGCCATGAATGGTGGACAGGATCTCGCTCTTGCCGCGGCTGGCGATCAGCGCGCGGGCTTCGGCCTCGACCTCGGCGATGCGACCGGCATTCACACCCGAGACCAGCGCCTCGATCTCTGTGGGAGTGACTTTGCTGGACTGGCGCGTGCTGCTGGTCTGATTGGCGGCGAAAGCCTGCGCGATGGCCTTGCGCTCTGCCGCAGGCAGCTTGGCGGATTTCAACAGCTTGCGGGCCTCGCCACGTGCGCGCGAGCTTCCAAGTGCTGTGATGGCCGCAGCATAGGCGCGCCAGACAGTCAGTTCGCCCGGGGCCAGTTGAACGGCCTGCGCCAACAGATCTGTCGCCTCTTGGTTCTGGCCCAGCTTCAGGTGGATTTGTCCCATATGGAAGGGGATCTCAGCCCGCTTGGGGGCAAGTTTGCGCAGCTTGGCCAAAACATCCAGCGCGTCATGTGGCTTGCCGGACCGTGCCAGCCCGATGGCCCGGTTGAACATGGCAGGGATCTGGTTGGTGTTCAGGGGCAGCATGACGGGTTCCTCGGGGTCTTTACGTCGCGTTATTTGGTGCATGTCCTGTGTAGACAAGCACCTACTTGGCCTAATATGTCCCGCTCAAGCCTGCAAGGGGGTGTGCACCGCGCGCGGTCACCTCTCAATTCGCGACGTAACGCCTGCACGATCCCCGGTTCGAGGCCCCGTTCGACCCTTGGCGAAACTGCCGGAAAAGTCCGGAAACCGTCTTGACTTATGGGCGAAATCACCCGATAAGCCGCCACTCTTACCGGGAATTTCCCGTGTGGGAGCTTTAACTTTGCCCATCGGGGCGCGCCGTTCGAGGCAAGTGAAGGGATCATCCCTTCGTCAAACACCGGTTTTTCCGGGGCCACAGGACGCGGAATATGAAGGAAGATCAAATGTTTGCGGTTTTGAAGACCGGCGGCAAGCAGTATAAGGTCCAAGCTGGGGACGTTCTGCGTGTCGAAAAGCTGGCAGCTGATGCTGGCGAAACAGTCCAGTTCAATGAGATTCTGATGGTTGGTGCAACCGTCGGCACCCCCACCGTTGCCGGTGCTGGCGTGCAGGCTGAAATCATCGACCAGATCAAAGGCGAAAAAGTCATTCACTTCGTGAAGCGTCGCCGTAAGCACAGCTCGAAGCGCACCAAGGGTCACCGTCAGCAACTGACGCTCTTGCGCGTGACGGACATCCTTGAAAAGGGTGCCGACAAATCGGGCGTGAAAGCTGCCATCGGTGCAGGTTCGGTTTCGGGTGGCGCAGCTGTTGCGGCTGCTCCGGCCAAGAAAGCCGCTCCGAAGAAAGCCGCACCTGCGAAAGCCGCAAAAGCGGAAGGCGCCGCAGCAGACGATCTGACCGCAATCACTGGTGTCGGCCCGGCCGCCGCCAAGAAGCTGGCCGACGCTGGCATCACCACCTTCGCCCAACTTGCGGCCGTTGACGTTGACAGCTTTGAAGCCGTCAAGGTTAAGCCCGAGTGGGTTGAGCAGGCCAAGACACTGGCCTAATCTGAGCTAAGGAGAGATAGCATGGCACATAAAAAAGCAGGCGGTTCATCCCGTAACGGCCGCGACTCAGCCGGTCGTCGTCTTGGCGTCAAGATTTTCGGTGGTCAGTCGGTCATCCCAGGCAACATCATCGTGCGTCAGCGCGGCACCAAAATGTGGCCGGGCGCCAATGTGGGCATGGGCAAGGATCACACGATCTTCGCGACTGCCGAAGGGCATGTCCAGTTCCACAAGGGCCTGAAGGGCCGCACCTTTATTTCGGTTCTCCCGGTCGCGGAGGCCGCTGAGTAAGCCGAACCTGACAAGGTTGTGAAAAACCAGGGGCCGGCTGTGATAGCCGGCCCCTTTTCTTTTTGTATCAAGTGACTATCTGCCCTTCACGAGGATTTCACATTTTGGTCGTAAACCCCGCCATATCGTTAGGTATGAGGGGCCCATGGGCTGATGAAGGTCAGTGCATCTTGCGCTTTTCAGAGGAGGGAAAGCCGTGAAGCATGAACAGATTCTGACACAACCCCGCATTCAGGCGGATCGTTTCGTCCTGCGCCCGGTGCGCCGGTCTGATACGGGTATGATCTCGCTCTATGCGGGTGACGAACGGGTCGCGCGCGGGTCGCGATCGATCCCACATCCCTTGCCGGACGGCGTCACCGAAGCCTTTGTCGAACGCGCCCTGGATCCTGCCCGCACGGAAGACGTCTGGGTCATGGACGGCGCGCAGGGCGATCAACGCGAGGTGTTGGGTGTGATCAGCCTGAACCACTTGGATCGCGGCCAGTCGCAGCTTGGCTATTGGGTCGCGCCAGCGTTCTGGAACGCGGGGATCGCGTCCGAAGCCGTGCAGGCGCTTGTGGCGGCCAACCCGCAAGATAACAGCTCGATCTTTGCCGAGGTGTTTCAGGACAGCCCGGCCTCGGCGCGGGTGCTGACCCATGCAGGGTTTGAATATATTGGCGACGCCGAAAGCCATTCGGTGGCACGCAACACCAATGTGCCTACCTGGACCTACATCAGGAAGATGGTGTAACGCATTGCCATGTCACGTGAAATCAATATCAGAACGGAGCGGTTCTCGCTCCGTCCTCTAAGGCCTGCGGACGGAGACGCGGTGGTGCGCCTGCTGGATGATTACGAGGTGGCGCGTTGGCTGACGGTTGTTCCCCATCCTTACACGTTGGCAGATTTCAACGGGTTCCTCGCGCATCTTGCCGACACCTCGCCGCTGGGTGGATTGGCAATTGAAGAGGCGGGTCAGGTGCTGGGTGTGGTCGGTCTGGACCCGACGCTTGGCTATTGGCTGGGTCGTGCCCATCAAGGGCGCGGGGTGATGGGCGAAGCTGCGTCGGCGCTGGTCAACTGGGCCTTTCAGCAGCAGGATATCGACCAAATCGGGTCCGGGTATTTCGAAGGAAACGTGGCGTCCAAGTCTGTGCTGCACAGGCTAGGATTTCGTGACACGGGTGTCGTCGAAGATGTTAATTGCGTCTCGCAAGGTATTGAAGTCAAGCTTGTTAAGGCTGAATTGACCCGTGATATGTGGGCGGCATCTCGATGATGACGCGGCTTGTCACCGACCGGTTGATGATGCGTCGCGCGCAACCCACGGACCTTGACGGGTTCCACGCCGTCGTCTCTGATTTCGAGGTGGTGCGGATGACGTCAAGTTGGCCGTGGCCCGCCGATCGCGCCTACACCAAAACACGGTGCGTTCCGATCAACGCGGCGCATGGCATGGCGGGGCCGGTGTTTTGCAAAGGCGAAATCGTCGGGATCATGGGCGCGCTGTCGATGTATGATGACGGGCCTGAACTAGGCTATATGTTCGCGCGCGCCCATTGGGGCCAAGGGTTTGCGACCGAAATGGCGCGTGCGCTGCTGGACCATGTCTGGGCACAATATGACTGGGACGTGATTAAAGCCTCGGCATATGACGACAATCCCGCATCGGTGCGGGTTCTTGATAAGCTGGGCTTTCACGAGGTCGAGCCAACGATAGGCACATGCAAAGCGCGCGGCGGTGATTTTCCGCTTCGTTGCTTCCAATTGCCACGACCGCCACTTACGCGGGTTTGATAACGCCCCAAACGGCCCTCAACTCTTGAGCCTCGGCTCATTTCCCTCTATCGCCAGTGTCACAACAAGAAAAGGCGCATGCCCCATGAAGTTTCTCGATCTCGCAAAGGTCTATATCCGCTCGGGCTCCGGCGGCGGCGGCTGCGTGTCGTTTCGGCGCGAGAAATACATCGAATATGGTGGCCCTGATGGGGGTGATGGTGGACGCGGCGGCGATGTGATCGTCGAAGTGGTCGATGGTCTGAACACGCTGATCGATTTCCGCTATCAACAGCACTTCTTCGCGGGCAACGGACGCCCCGGCATGGGCAAACAACGCACCGGCCCGGATGGTGACGACATCGTGTTGCGTGTGCCCGTCGGGACCGAGATCTTGGACGAAGACCAAGAAACCGTGATCGCCGATATGACCGAAGTCGGGCAGCGCTTCGTGCTGGCCAAGGGGGGCAATGGCGGCTTTGGCAACCTGCATTTCACCAGCTCGACCAACCGCGCACCACGCCGCGCCAATCCGGGGCAGGAGGGTGTCGAACGCACCATCTGGCTGCGCCTGAAGCTGATCGCCGATGTGGGCCTGTTGGGTCTGCCGAACGCGGGCAAATCGACCTTTCTGGCGGCCACATCGAACGCGCGACCGAAGATTGCGGATTATCCATTTACCACGCTGCACCCCAATCTGGGTGTGGTTGGCGTGGACAACGCCGAATTTGTCGTCGCGGATATTCCGGGTCTGATCGAAGGGGCAAGCGAGGGGCGGGGCCTAGGCGATCTGTTCCTTGGTCACGTCGAACGCTGCTCGGTCCTGTTGCATCTTGTGGATGGCACGTCCGAGGATGTTGTCGAAGATTGGCAGACCATCCTCACCGAGATCGAAGCCTATGGCGACATTTTGGGCGGCAAGCCGCGCGTGACAGTCCTGAACAAGATTGACGCGCTGGACGATGAAGAACGGGAAGAAAAACGCAAAGCACTTGAGGCCGTTGCCGGGCCTGTCATGCTGATGTCCGGCGTCGCCCAGCAAGGCACCGTCGAGGTTCTGCGCGCGCTTCGCAAAGAGATTTCCGAGGACCGCATCCGCCAAAAACCCGTAGAGGAGGAAGAGACGTGGCGGCCCTGACAGACGCCAAACGAATCGTCGTCAAGATCGGCTCGGCGCTTTTGGTCGACGCCAAAACGGGCGCGTTGAAGTCTAATTGGTTGCAGTCTCTGGCCACTGATGTGGCGGCGCTGAAGGCGCGCGGGGCGGATGTTGTGCTGGTCTCGTCCGGGTCCATCGCATTGGGGCGCGGCGTGCTGGGCTTGCCGGCTGGCACCTTGTCTCTGGAGCAATCACAAGCGGCTGCCGCAGTCGGGCAAATCCGGCTGGCGCGCGCCTATGAAGAGGCTTTGGCCCCCTTGGGCGCGACCACCGCACAGGTGCTTGTGACGCTGGAAGACAGCGCGGATCGCCGTCGTTACCTGAACACCCGCGCGACGTTGGAGACGCTGTTGTCACTGGGCGTTGTGCCCATCGTGAACGAAAACGACACGGTCGCGACGGATGAAATCCGCTTTGGCGACAATGACCGCCTGGCCGCTCAGGTGGCCGTCACGGTCGGCGCGGACCACCTGGTGCTTCTGTCCGATGTGGACGGATTTTATTCCGGCAACCCAAAGGATGATCCCTCGGCCACGCGTTATGACGTGATTGACACCATCACGTCCGAGATTGAGGCGATGGCGGGTGATGCCGGAACGGGACTGTCCAAAGGCGGCATGAAAACCAAGGTGATGGCGGCGAAAACCGCGACGGGCGCGGGGTGCGATATGACGATCACGCTGGGGTCACGTATGTCCCCGCTGACCGCTTTAGCTGGGGGGGCGGCGTCCACCTTGTTCACCGCCCGCACGGACCCGAAAGCGGCGCGCAAACACTGGATTGCTTCGATGAAATCACGCGGGGCGGTGGTGGTTGATACGGGTGCCGTGGCGGCGCTCAAGTCCGGGAAATCGCTGTTGCCCGCAGGTGTGGCCCAAGTGCGCGGAAGCTTCCAACGCGGGGACCCGGTCGAAATTCACAGCACCGATGGCACCCATCTGGGCGCAGGGCTGAGCCGCTATACCGCCGAAGAAGCGCGCGCCATTCAGGGCAAGCGATCCGACCAGATCGAGGCCATTCTGGGCTATCCGGGCCGTGCAGCCCTGATCCATCGCGACGACATGGCGCTGTAGCGGCCAAAAGCATGAATATTGGAGACAGACCAATGAGCGAAGACATCAAGGCCATGATGACAAAGATCGGACGCCGCGCGCGTGATGCGGCCAAGGTGCTTGCCTTCGCGCCTGCCGAGGCCAAAGAAAAAGCACTGCTGGCGGCGGCGGATGCCTGTTGGGACCGGCGGGCCGAGATCATCGCGGCCAATGAAAAAGACATGGCCTTTGGCCGCGACAAAGGACTGTCGCCTGCGATGATGGACCGTCTGATGTTGGACGAGGATCGCATCAAAGGGATGTGTGACGGCCTTCGCGCCGTGGCGGGGCAGGCCGATCCGGTGGGCGAAGTTCTGGAAGAATGGGATCGTCCCTCGGGACTGCACATCAAGCGTGTGCGCACACCGTTGGGCGTCATTGGCGTGATCTATGAAAGCCGCCCGAACGTGACGGCGGATGCGGGGGCGCTGTGTTTGAAAGCGGGCAATGCCGTGATCCTGCGCGGCGGGTCGGAAAGCTTCCATTCTGCGGGTCTGATCCACGCGTGTTTGCAGGACGGGCTGCGGGCCGCCGATCTTCCCGAAGATGCCATCCAGCGTGTGCCGACCCGTGACCGGGCGGCAGTCAGCGAGATGCTGACCATGACCGATTATATCGACGTGATCGTGCCGCGCGGTGGCAAAGGTCTTGTTGGCTTGGTGCAGCGCGAGGCGCGTGTGCCGGTGTTTGCCCATCTGGAAGGCATCGTGCATGTCTATATCGACAAGGACGCCGACCCCGACAAAACCGCGCGTGTGGTGATGAATGCCAAGACACGACGGACTGGGATTTGTGGCGCGGCAGAGTGTTTGCTGATCCACAAGGACGCGGTTGCGCTTGGTCAAAAGGTGCTGGACGATTTGATGGCGGCCGGGGTCGAGGTTCACGCGGGCGAGGGGCTGACCGGCACGCTTGCCGCGACCGAGGATGACTGGGGCAAGGAGTTTCTGGACAGCATCATTGCCGCCAAGGTCGTCGCGGATGTGGACGGTGCGATTGAGCATATCAACCGCTATTCCTCGTCCCATACCGACGCGATCCTGACCGAGAATGACGCCACAGCGGCGCGGTTTTTCACCCGACTCGACAGTGCGATCCTGATGCGAAATGCCTCGACCCAGTTTGCGGATGGGGGCGAATTTGGCATGGGCGCCGAGATCGGCATCGCGACCGGCAAGATGCATGCGCGCGGGCCCGTTGGGGCGGCGCAGCTGACATCGTTCAAGTATCTGGTCGAAGGCGACGGGACGGTCCGGGCTTAAGACGACCTAGAACTCGACGCTGATCGAATGATCCGCGATCGTCACACCGGCCGTGCGACCCTGCCGGGCAAGCTCTGGGGCGACCAGCGCGAAATGCACCTGTGCGGGTGGCACATCCGTGTTGGGTTGCGGCGTCGACAACATCGCCCAAAGGTCAGGCTCGATTTTTAGTTTGTTCGCTTCGCCGCGGATTTGCCAATGGTTGCCGTCGCTGACGACACTAATCTGGCCGCCCCATGGCATCGCCGTTTCAAAACATTGCAGCAGCAAGAAAGCCAGCTTGACGGCTGTGCGCGGTTGATCCCCGTTCGGCTGCCAGTCAATCTCGATCTTGCGACCATCCACGCCGGGGGCCAAAGTAGCGCGAATCTCGTTTTCGGCGATCATCTGGTTGTCCGGCGCGGCCCCGAATGCAACGCGGAAATACCGGATGCGCAGGTTTGCGTTTGTCACGCTTTCCGCGATCAAGGCCATTTCCGGACTATCGGCCATGCCTGATAGCTGCAAAAGCTCAACGCCATTGCCGATGGCCCCCAAAGGGCTGATAAGGTCATGGCAGATACGAGATCCGATCAGTGCCGTCAGGTCGCGGTCTTGTTTTGTCATGGGGTGTGCCTTGAAAGGGAAAACGGGATGAGTTTAGGAGCGTTGCTGGAACCGGGCATGTTGGTGCGTCACCCCCAACAGCCGGATTGGGGGTTGGGGCAGGTGCAGTCCAATATTGGCGGCAAAGTCACGGTGAATTTCGAACATGCCGGCAAGCAGGTGATTATGTCCGATCGAATTGATCTCATGCCAGTCTTCGAGCCTCCGAAAGCAACGTGAAGTAAATTATCCTACTCAAACACAACCCTAGATGGTATTCGGCCCAGTTGCAAACCCGGACCAGTCGCCATAGAAGCCCAGCAAGGTTAGCAAAACGTTAAAACCGATGCCCCAGCCTGATTTTGTCCTTCGCCTGGCCCAAGACGAGGCCGATCTGATCGCGGCGCAGCGCCTGCGATATGACGTTTTTGTGGACGAACTTGGCGGTAGCGGCGATTTGGTGGATCACGATGCGCGCCTGGAACGCGATGCGTTTGATCCCTATTTCGATCATCTGATCCTGTTTGATCGCGCTCGACCTGGGACGCCTGCTGTAGGGGTTTATCGTCTGTTGCGCGGCGCACGCCTGTCTGACACACCCGGCGCGTTGAACCGGTTTTATTCTGAGGACGAATATGATCTGAGCGTTCTAAAGAACTCTGGTCGCAACCTTCTGGAACTGGGCCGATCCTGCCTGCACCCCGACTATCGCGGTGGCAGCGCCATGGTGGTGTTGTGGGGCGGGTTGGCAGACTACGTGGCGGAGCACAAGATCGAGGTGCTTTTCGGCGTTGCCTCGTTTCACGGCACCGATATCGACCTGCTCAAGGCCCCGCTGTCACTGCTGCATCACCGACATCTGGCGCCGGAAGGCCTGCGCGTGAGGGCACAGCCCGCGCAGTTTCAAACCATGAACCTGATGGCAGAGGACCAGATCGACCGGCCCGCCGCCATGCGCGCGGTGCCGTCATTGATCAAAGCATATCTTAGGCTGGGTGGTTTCGTGGGCGAGGGCGCGTATATTGACCATGATTTCAACACCACGGATGTATGCCTGATCATGGACACCGAACAGATGAGCGCGAAGCACACGGCATTCTACACCGGAAAGCCCCGCCCATGACCGCCCTGTGGCATGGCGAGCCAGAGCCGCACAGCTTCCATCCGACCGGCATGGATTGGGTGCGCATTGTCGCGCGCGGCGTTCCCTTGGCGCTGCTTGTTTTTGGCGGGCTTGTGGTGCTGTTGCTCGTCCGGCTGATAGAGCGTCCCTTTTGCGGCATCAAACGCCCGGTCACGCCCCATATCACGCAATTCGTTTGCCGTATGGCGTTCGTGACCCTTGGCATCCCGTTTAAACCCATCGGAACGCCGATGCGCGAAAAGGGGGCCGTCGTGGCCAATCATGCGGGGTGGTTGGACATCTTCACGCTGAATGCCAAGAAACGCGTCTATTTCGTTTCGAAATCCGAGGTGGCGAACTGGCCGGGGATCGGCTGGCTGGCGCGCGCGACGGGCACTGTGTTCATCAACCGCGACCGGCGCGAGGCGACCCGCCAGATCGAGGTCTTTCGCGAACGTCTGTCGGCGGGCCACAAGCTGCTGTTCTTTCCCGAGGGCACGTCCAGCGACTCACGCCGCGTTTTACCCTTTAAGTCAACGCTTTTCGCAGCGTTCTTCACGCCGGAGTTGCGTGATTTCATGTGGGTGCAGCCCGTGACTGTGCGCTATATCGCGCCCGACACGGAAGACCCGCGCTTTTATGGCTGGTGGGGCGATATGGATTTCGTGCCGCATCTGGTGCAAACCCTTGCCGCGCGCAAACAGGGCCGGGTCGAGCTGGTCTATCACACACCGGTCAAAGTGTCGGACTTTGCCAGCCGCAAGGACCTGGCCGCCTATTGCGAGACTGTGGTGCGGGGTGGGCTGGGCGATTTGAACGTCGAGGCGTCTTAACGGGTCATCGCCCCCAGCAAGCGGGCCAGCGTTGCCGAAGGATCATCGGTGCGCCAGATCTCTTCCCCGATGGCGAAGAAATCGGTGAACGGGGTCAGGGTGCGAATGATGTCTTCGGTCAGCGCACCTTCGGCCACCACCGGCACCTCGATCATTTTTGACCACCAGTCGAACAAATCGGCCTCGGCTTGGGTGCCGTCGCCCAGCCCTGTCGATCCCGCCGGACCAAAACTGACGTAATCCGCGCCCGCTTCGCCCGCTGTCATGCCGTCATGGCGCGAGGCGTTGCAAAACGCACCGACAATGGCGTCATTGCCCAGATCATCGCGGGTCTTGCGCACCCGACGCGCGCCGTCGCCCAGATGCACACCGTCCAAGCCCAGACGTTCAACCATCAAAGCGTGCTCGGCGATCACAATCGGCACGTCGCGGGCATGGGCAACCTCGCGGCACGTGTCGGCGGCGCGCATGATGCGGTCTTCGTCCTTTGTTGCCAGCGACAGGCGCAGGCAGGCCGTGTCGTGAGCATCCAGCACGCGGGCCAACTGGTCGGGAAACAGCGACAGTTCTAATTCGGGCGGTGTCACCAGATAAAGCTGGGGAAGTTCCATGTCGGTATCGGCCATCTTGCGGTCCTTTTCGTCTGGTGCTTGCAGCTTCATAGACGGCTCTTGCGCCAATGCAAGTGATTCAGACCAGCGCGCCACGCATGCTTGCTCTGGGCCGAATGCCAGCGTATCACGCGGCCAACCAAAAGGAAGGATCGGCGGTGGCGGATCAAATGACGGACAATCTGGGACCTCAGCCTGAAATCGTGCTGGTGCGTCCGCAGATGGGCGAAAACATCGGGGCGGCCGCGCGCGCGATGCTGAATTTCGGGCTGGAACGGATGCGGATCATCGCGCCCCGCGATGGCTGGCCGAACCCATCGGCGGTGGCCATGGCGTCTGGGGCAGGGCGGGTGCTGGACGCCGCCGGGGTCTATGACACGCTCGCGGACGGGATCGGCGATTGCGATTACGTCTATGCCACCACGGCGCGCTCGCGTGATCTGGCAAAACCGATCCTCAGCCCCGAACGTGCGATGGCCGAGGCACGCGCAATGCGGGCGGCGGGCAAGAAAGTCGCGATCCTGTTTGGGCCAGAGCGGACAGGGCTTGAGAATGACGAGGTCGCGCGCGCCAACGCGACAATCTCGGTCCCGGTGAACCCGGAATTTGCGTCACTGAACCTTGCGCAATGTGTGCTGCTGACGGCTTACGAGTGGCGACGACAGACCACCGAGGTTCAGCATGAGGTGATGGAGTGGGCCGGGTCCGAGCGCGCGCAGGCGATCGAGGTCGAAAAACTGGCCGAGCATTACGAGGCGCGGCTGGACGAGGCTGGGTTCTTTTACCCGCCGACCAAAGCCCCCGTGATGAAAACTGCGCTGCGCAATATGTGGAGCCGCATGCCGATGACACGCGCGGATGTGCAGATTTTCCACGGTATTTTGCGCCAGCTTCTGCGCGGCAAACAGGACTGATCAACCCTTTCGAGTGGCTGCCACAACCCAGATGACGGCCAGACCCAGCGATCCGACCGCGTTCAGGTTGGCCATGGTGACGCCAAACATCTCCCACGGGATTTCATCGCAGCGGATCAGCGGGGCGTCGTTGATTTGCGCCAGAAGATCGTCGACCGACAGGTCCGCGACACCGCCGCCGGTGCAGGAACTCGGACCGTCCCACAGTTTGCGTTCAACGCCGGAATGGAAAAAGCCGATTGCGGATGTCGTCGCAGCCGCCAATGCGCCCAGCCATGCCAGCGCTTTCTGACGAAAACCCAACGCGACACCGCCAATCAGGACGGCGGCGGCATGGGGCCAGCGCTGCCACAGGCACATCTCGCAAGGCGCATAGCCCAGCGCCTGAAAGACAAATGCGCCAGCCAGCATCAGCGCAGACGACGCAGCGGCAATGGCGATCCATTGGTTTGCGGTGAGGCGGTCAAGATAGCTCATAGGTATTTCACCATGTAAAAGCCGCCGAGCAGGATCACGACGAACAGGATGAACATCAGGCCAAGGCGACGTTCGATAAAGTCGCGGATCGGCGCGCCGAACTTCCACAACAGGGTGGCAACGACGAAGAAACGAAGGCCACGCGCGATCACGCTGGCCACCATGAAGACACCAAAGTTTAGCCCCGTGGACCCCGACAGGATGGTGATGACCTTATAGGGGAAGGGGGTCACGCCGGCAATCAGCACCGCCCAGGCACCCCACTTGTTATAGGTGTCAGCGAAATGGCCGAACTCGTCGGTCTTGCCGTAGAACTCCAACACAGGTTGGCCGACGCTTTCGAACAGGCCCCAACCGATGAAATAGCCAAAAGCCCCGCCGATGACAGACGCGACCAGCGCGACCGTGGCGATAACGAAGGCGCGCGACGGGCGGGCAATGATCATCGGGATCATCAAGACATCCGGCGGGATCGGAAAGACCGAGCTTTCCACAAACGCCACCAACGCCAACGCCCAAAGCGCGTGGCGGGTGTCAGCCAACCCCATGGTCCAATCGTAAAGACGCCTGATCATCTGCGTGCCTCTTGTTTTTGCCTCACGAACCATGCGGGCCCTGCCGCGTCAAGAGTGAGCTGCAAGATCATGGCTTGATGCGTGGGGGTTGGCCGTTAAACTGCACAGGTCTGGATGACACGGGATGGCCCCGTGCAAATTACGAGTGCTGGAGAACAAGATGAAGTGGCAGGGACGGCGGGGAAGTCGCAATATCGAGGACCGTCGGCGCGCTGGTGGCAAGGCGCAGGTGGGTGGTCTTGGGCTGTTGGCCGTGTTGGCAATCGGGTATTTCCTTGGGGTCGATGTGACACCGTTCTTGCAAGATGGAGGTGCCATCGGCGGCGGTGGCGGCGGGGGTGAAATCACCGAAGCCGACAAGCAGGCGGGTGAATTTGTCTCTGTCACTCTGGCGGATACCGAAGATGTCTGGGACGATCTTTTCCGAACGCAAGTGGGGCAGGCCTACAACCCGGTGACGCTTGTCTTGTATAAAGGCGTGACACAAAGCCCTTGCGGAGGCGCCTCGGGGGCGACCGGCCCGTTCTATTGCCCCGGCGATAACAAAGTGTATCTGGACACCAGCTTTTTCACCACATTGTCACGCCAGCTTGGCGCGCGTGGCGATTTTGCAGCAGCCTATGTGGTGGCCCACGAGGTCGCGCACCATGTGCAGGACGAACTTGGCATTTTGGGGCAGGCAAATGCGATCCGCGCGCAGGTCAGTGACGCCGAGGCGAACGCCATTTCGGTCCGGATCGAGCTGCAAGCCGACTGCTACTCCGGCATCTGGGCGCGCGAAGTGCAAGCGCGCTTTGGCACGTTGGAGCGCGGCGATATTGCCGAAGCGATGAATGCCGCGCGCCAGATTGGCGACGACACCTTGCAGCGCAATGCCGGACGGGTGCCAATGCCGCATACCTTCACCCATGGCACATCCGCCCAACGTCAGGCGTGGTTTGTACGAGGATATGAAACGGGCGACATGCGCAGCTGTGACACGTTCTCGGCCGAAGCGCTCTAACGGTGCCTGATTCTCGGCTTCTGGCTCGAAAGATTGTCGCAGCAGACGCTGCAGATACAGGTCTCAGTCGATTGCTTAACGTGGTAAGTAGGTCAAATAGATGAACAAATTCAAGGTTGTTGTTTTTGCAATGAAGTTTGACTACCACTTGCACAGCAGCAGGGCCTAACAAAACCGACCAAGCGGTCTAAAAAGCTTGCGTGAAACGGCAGAGCCTGCTCTTATCAGTCCACGCACCGGGCGGAGGAGCCACCGGTGACGAAACGGTCAAAGATCGCGACTTTGGGAGGAAGCGAAATGAAATACACCATGAAAACTGCTTTTGCGGGCGCTGTTGCCTTGGGGCTGACAGCCGGGGCCAGCTTTGCGCAAGAGGTCACGCTGCGGTGCCAACACTTCTTGCCACCCAAAGGCTCGACCCCGCTGTATTTCATGACCCCTTGGGCTGAAAAAATCGAAAAAGAAAGCGAAGGGCGCATCAAGGTCGAACTGTATCCGGCGATGCAACTGGGCGGCAAACCACAGGCGCTGTATGACCAGATCCGCGATGGCGTGATCGACTGTGGCTGGGCGCTGCCGGCTTATACGCCGGGTCGCTTCCCTGAAGCTGAAGCGTTCGAACTGCCCTTCATGACAGGCCGCAATGCCGAAGCCTCTTCGAAAGCCGCGTGGGAGTTTACCCAGAAATACATGCAGGAACGGATGGCAGATGTTCACCTTCTGGCGGTCCATGTGCACGGCCCCGGTGTGATCCACAAGAAGGGCGAGCCTGTGATGGCTCTGGCAGACTTCGACGGATTGAAACTGCGCGGACCGTCCCGTCAGGCCAACGCCCTGTTTGAAACACTGGGCGCGACACCGGTCGGTATGCCCTTGCCGACCTTCCCCGAAGCCCTGTCGAAAGGCGTGGTCGAAGGCGGCGTCATCCCGTGGGAAATCGTGCCGCCGCTGAAGGTGCATGAACTGGCCGACAGCCACACCGAAATCTCGGGCGACCGGTCGCTTTACAACACGTTCTTCATCTGGGCGATGAACAATGACACCTACAACAATTTGCCCGATGACCTGAAAGCCGTTATCGACGCCAATTCGGGGCTAGAAACCTCGGGCTGGGCGGGTGCGTCGTTCGACAAGGGCGATGTAATCGGACGCGAGATCGTGGCTGGCACCGATAACAAGATCCACGAGCTTGATCCGGCGTTGGTCGATGAAATCAAGGTGATCGGCGAGGCGCAGACCGCGGCTTGGGCGGCTGATATGACCTCGAAGGGTCTTGACGGTGAAGGTATGGTTGCCGACGCCAAGGCGCTGGTTGCGAAATACGCCGACAACTGATCGGGTTGCGATGATCGCTTCGGGCGGCCCCGGCTGACCCGAAGCGATTTTGCGCCCGTTTGCCTGACGCACTCAGGCGTGCGGGTCGGGCTTCACACTCACATTTACCAAATTGGCAGGGGACACGCGGTGGCAGTCGCAAAATCAGCACAAGTCCGCATCGGTCGACTGATGGAGGTCAGCAGCCGTTGGATGGCGTATTCAGGCGGGGCCATTCTGGTTGGGATCGCGTTGACCACGGTCCTTTCGATTGTCGGTCGATCACTGTCCGGCTTCGGGTTAAGCCCGATCAAAGGCGACTATGAAATCGTCGAAATGGGGTGCGCGGTGGCCGTGTTTGCCTTCATGCCGTGGTGCCAGCTGAAACGTGGCCATGTGACGGTGGACATCTTTATTTCCAAACTGTCGGACCGCATGCAGGCCGTTCTGGGTCTGATCGGGGATGTGTTCCTGACCGGCGCGGCGTTCATCATCCTGTGGCGGCTGTGGCTGGGATTTGGCGAAAAATTCCCGTTCGGCTCGGACGGGTTGCGCAGCGTGTTCGGCATGGGGTCCAAACCTTTCTTTCCTGAAAGCACCTATGAGCTTGAGATCCCGCTGTGGATCCCGTTCGGCTTGTGCGTGATTGGCGCTGCTTTCTTTCTGATCGTGGCAGCCTTTACGGTCTGGCGGTCCTTCAACTGGGTTCTTGATGGCAAGGAGCAACGGGTATGACCGGCATTGAACTGGCGCTGGTCGCCTTTGCCCTGATGTTGCTGGCCATCTTCCTGCGCCTGCCCATTGGGTTGGCGATGGGGCTGACCGGATTTTTCGGCATCTGGTATATGATGGGCAAACCCGCAGTCACATTGAGCCAGCTTAAGACGCTGTCTTATGACACGTTCTCCAGCTATTCGCTGTCGATTGTGCCGCTGTTTTTGCTGATGGGGCAGTTTGCCACCAAGTCAGGTATGTCTGGGGCCTTGTTCGAGGCGGCCTCCGACTGGTTGGGGCACCGCAAGGGTGGTGTCGCGATGGCCGCCGTCGGCGCTTGCGCGGGCTTTGGCGCGGTCTGTGGATCGTCGCTGGCGACGGCCTCGACCATGGGGCAAGTGGCCTTGCCGGAAATGCGCAAACGCGGCTATTCCGACGCTTTGTCCACCGGTGTTCTGGCCGCGGGTGGGACGCTGGGCATCCTGATCCCGCCTTCGGTCATTTTGGTGATCTATGCGATCTTGACCGAACAAAACATTGTGAAAATGTTCATCGCAGCCCTTATCCCCGGCATTCTGGCCGCCCTCGGCTATATGCTGACCGTGGCGGTCATGGTGCGCATCAATCCCGACAGCGCGACGACTGCCGAACGGGTGTCTTATGCGCACCGGTTCAGGACGCTTCTGTCCATCTGGCCGGTGGTGGTCATTTTCGGGCTGGTGATGGGCGGCATCGCGGGGGACTGGAACTGGTCCAAAGTTGGCGTTCAGGCGTTGTTTACCCCGACCGAAGGCGCCGCAGTGGGCGCTGTCGCAACCGGCCTTTATGGCATCATGACGGGCGGGCTGAACTGGAAAGGCTTTCTGGACAGCATCCTGTCGACCGCGCAGTCCACGGCGATGATCTTCTTCATCGTGCTGGGCGCGCAGATTTTCAACTCGTTCCTGGCTTTCACACAAGCGCCGCAAATGCTGGCCGAGTGGGTCACCGCACAGGGCTATGCGCCGCTGATGGTGCTGGCTTTGATGCTGGTCGCCTATCTGATCTTCGGCTGTGTCATGGACAGCCTGTCGATGATCCTGCTGACCATTCCGATCTTCTATCCGATCATCGAGGTGCTCGATTTCGGACTGACCCCGGAAGAGGCAGGCATCTGGTTTGGCATCCTCGCCCTGATCGTGGTCGAGGTCGGATTGATCACGCCGCCGGTGGGTATGAACCTGTTCATCATCAACTCGATGGCGCGCGATATTCCGATGTCGGCGACCTATCGTGGTGTGGCGCCGTTCGTGCTGTCAGACCTGATCCGCGTCGTGGTTCTGGTCGCCTTTCCGGGCATCACGCTTTGGCTGGTCGGGGTCATGTTCTAGAACATGCAAATTCGTGCGGGGCGGGGCAAAAACTTCGTTGACCTTGCCCCGGCGCTTGGGTAATTCCAACCCAGTGCCCAAGTGGCGGAATGGTAGACGCAGGGGATTCAAAATCCCCCGCCTTCACGGGCGTGAGAGTTCGAGTCTCTCCTTGGGCACCATCCGATATCCGATCAGACCGATGCCGCAACAGGCACGTGTCCGCGCGGAGCGACGCAGGAGCCTGCCATGACGGATCACCCACCCAGCAAACGCGCCGCCGATCTGCTGCACCTTCGGGGGCAGGGGCTGTCAAAAGGGGAACCGGTGGCGTTGCCGCTTGTCTCAAGTTCGATGTTCCACCTGCCGGGTGACCCGGATGGCGCGGCCAGCTACGGGCGCGTGGACAACCCGACATGGGAGGCGCTTGAGCATGCCTTGTCGGTTCTGGAAGACGCGCCTTGCGTGGCATTTCCATCCGGTATGGCGGCGATTTCCGCGGCGTTGTTTGCGACGCTGAAAACCCGCCAGACTTTGTTGATCCCGTCGGATGGCTATTACGTCACGCGCAGCCTGTCAGAGCGGTTTTTGTCCCAACTTGGCGTGACCGTGATCCAGCGTCCGACCTGTGACTTTGCCACGGGCGGTTTCAACGGCATTGATGTCGTGTTCATCGAAAGCCCGTCAAACCCCGGCCTTGATCTGTGCGATATCGCCGCCATCACGGCAGAGGTGCGTGCCATGGGCGGGGTGACAGTCGTGGACAACACGACAATGACGCCGTTTGGACAGCGCCCGCTGGATCTGGGCGCGGACATGGTCGTGGCGTCAGACACGAAGGCGCCCGGCGGGCATTCCGACATGCTGATGGGCCACGTTGCCACGCGTGACGAGGCCTTGCGCGCCGCGGTGCTGGACTGGCGCAAGATGTCGGGCAGCATTCCTGCCCCGCATGCGGCTTGGCTGTTGCATCGCGGGCTGGAAACGCTTGAGGTCCGTTTTGAACGGATGTGTCAGACTGCCCTTGCCGTGGCGCAGGATATGTCATCCCACAAAGCCGTGCGCGCCTTGCGCTTTCCGGGTCTTGCCTCGGACCCGTCCCATGACCTGGCACGCCGCCAGATGCGTCGGTTTGGGTTTCTGATCGGGGTCACGCTGGCCGACAAGGCAACAGCAGAACGGTTTATCGCGCAGTGTGCCTATCTGCGGCCGGCGACATCGTTCGGAGGGGTGCACAGCTCGGCCGAACGGCGTGCACGCTGGGGCGACGATGTGGCCGAAGGTTTTGTGCGGATATCGGTCGGGTGCGAGCCGCAAGAGCCATTGCGCGCCGAGATCATGACCGCGCTGGACCGGCTTTAGGGGGCAAAGCCGCGTCTGAAACAGAATCGTCACACCCCTGCCACAGACCTGCCACGCCCATTCACTGAAATTCGCTAGAGTGGCTCTCTTTTAGGGTGAAAATCGGATAGGGCGTGCCCAGCGGCTTGCTGTAAATACCACTGACGATAGAAAATTCACCAATTTTGATAGTTTTTCTTCATAATTTCGGCATGAATTGGCTATAGAGATGGTCTGACCAGAGACCCATCTGGCCTGTGTTGAGGTATATCGAGTTGAGCTTTCGTGACCTGAAATCCGAACAATCCAGTTCGCTTTCACAAGCGGGTTTCGCGCCCTTCGGCGTGGATCACGCCCCGCTGCGTCCGTCGCAAGCCCGCAACGCAATTGCGGCTTCCGGCATTTCGGCCAATTCCCGCATTGATACGTTGCGCGGCAAGGTCGCGGCCCGCGATCTGCGCGAAGGTGATCAGGTCAAGATCTACGGCGATAAATTCGCGACCCTGCGTTGGGTGGGCCTGTCGCGCCAAGGGGACAACAGCGATCTGCCAATGCGCCGCGTTGAAACTGACGGCTCCCCTAGCACGACGTTGCTGTCGCCCGACAACCTGGTGATGGTCCGCCATCCCCGCACCGAGCTTTTGTTCGGCACCAATGAAGTTCTTTGCCCCGCGCGCTTTCTGGCTGATGCGGGGCTTTTCGTGCAAGACGATACCGTCACCCCGGTTTTCGTGCACCTGCTGTTTGAGACCTACGAGCTGATCAAATGCGGAGAGGATTGGGTCGAAAGCCTGATGCCGAACATGTCCCATATCCGGTCGGCTGATCTGGGTGTCGCGAAGGAAATCACCGCAGTTCTGCCGCGCTTGGAAACCGAACATGGGCTGGCTTCGTATGTGCGCAACCGTCCGGTTCTGAATGCCCGCGAGGCATTGGTGCTGTTTAGCTGATCACTGAAAAAGCGCGTGCTTGACTAAGGCTCTCTGTCGCCATTGGCACGGCCTTGTGCCTGTTGCCAGCTGTCCCAATCCGTCTGTCGATCAATATCTGTCGTGGCGTGACGTCGTGGCAAGTGCACCAGACGCGCGGGCGATGTTTTCACCACCTCTTTTGCGCCTGTATCGCCGCAAAGCGCCTCCAATTGGGGTCGCATTTGGGCTGGAAACAGGACCGGGTGACCCGCGGTTCCATCAGGCTCTGCCCCGCGGATCACGTGTTTGCCATCGAAGGACGCACAAACTCTGTTGATGTCTTCGGTGGTGATGGCGGGCATGTCGGCCAGAAGCACCAAGATGGCGTCAAGCCGGGCTGGAAGTGTCGCAACGGCTTGCGCCATGCAATGCCCCATCCCCAATTCCGCATCGGCACACAGAACCGGGTTGGCCCCTGCGGCGCGGGTGATGCGGTGGCGGTCGCGGGCATGATCGCCAAGCGCGACATAGACAGGGTGACCCGTCGCGATTGCCACGCTGATCCGATCCTCAAGCAGGGTCTGGCCCGTCGCTTGCCGCAGCAAAAGCTTGTCACATCCCATCCGCAGAGACTGGCCTGCCGCCATCACAAGTATGGCGATATGGGGGGCGGGGGGCATCGAGGCTATTTCTCGGGGATCAAGCCTCGTGGCGAGAAGCGCAGAACCAGCAAAAGGATCAACCCCATCGAGAACAGCCGCATATGTGCCGCCGAATCCAACAGGTGGGCCTTCAGCGCAGATCCGTCCGCCATGCCAGAGGTCACGACCGACATCAGCCAATAGCCGATCGGCTCGACCTGTATCCAGAAAAACCAGATCACAAAGGCGCCCAGAACGGACCCCAGATTGTTGCCCGACCCGCCAACGATCACCATCACCCAGATCAGAAACGTATAGCGCAGCGGTTGATAGGTGCCCGGCGTCAACTGTCCATCAAGTGTGGTCATCATCGCGCCCGCAAGCCCACACAATGCAGACCCCAACACAAAGATCTGCAAGTGCCGCTTGGTCACGTCCTTGCCCATCGCCTGCGCTGCAACCTCGTTGTCACGGATGGCGCGCATCATGCGGCCCCAAGGCGAATTAAGCGACAATTGTGCCAAGATGATCAGCACGACAAGCACCACGGTGAACAGCGCGGAATAAGACAGCTTCACCGCGATGGTCGATGCGGTGGTGATATCCGTGCCCCATGCCTCGGCGCGCGTGGCGAATTCGGCGCTTTGCTGCAGGTCGATCTCGTAAGGGACGGGGCGGGGCAGGCCGATCACGTTCTTCACGCCGCGCGCCATCCAGTCTTCATTCTTCAATACGGCGATGATGATCTCGGCGATGCCAAGCGTCGCGATGGCAAGGTAGTCAGACCGCAGACCCAAAGCGGTTTTGCCCACGATCCACGCAGCCCCCGCCGCAAGCAATCCGCCGACCGGCCAGGCGAGAACCGTCATGTAGCCATGCGCCCGATAATTGTCCGGCCCGCCGGGGTTCAACCCGCCAAGATAGCCGGTTTGCGCCGGGTTCACGGCCTCGACCCCGACAACGCCTGCGTCGAACACCCAGCGGTAAAGGACGAAACTCAGAACCAGCGTCGCCAGCATGGTCAATATGCGCGTGCGTCCCGGTGCCATGCGCTTGTTTTGCAATACCACAAGCATGATCGTAGCCGCACCCAGCGCCAACCCGGCGATGATGCTATTGCCACCTGCCGCCCAGGTGCCGGGTGTTGCGGGCATCGACACCAATACCGTCGCCAGCCCGCCAAGGGCCACGAAGCCCATGATCCCGACATTGAACAGCCCGGCATAACCCCATTGCAGGTTCACGCCCAGCGCCATGATCGCCGAAATCAGCGCCATGTTGAGAATGGACAGAGAGGAGTTCCAGCTGCCCGCAAAAATCCACCAGTCGGTCGAACCTTGCAGGATGAACAAAAGCGCGACCAGCGCGAACAACAGCGGCGTGCGAATGGACTGGCTCATACCGATTGCCCCTTGAAAAGCCCGGTGGGCTTGAACAGCAGAACGACGATCAGGATGACGAAGCTGACCGCGAATTTATAGTCGGTGGACATCAGCTGCACCAACCCGGATGGCTCTAAGCTTTCAGGCAACACGTAGGTCGCGACTTTTTTCCAGGCATAGGTCACCGTCACCTCGGAAAAAGCGATCACAAAGCCGCCGGCAATAGCGCCCAGCGGATTGCCCAGCCCACCCACAATAGCCGAGGCAAAGATCGGCAGTAGAAGCTGGAAATAGGTGAAGGGCTTGAAGCTTTTGTCCAGCCCGTAAAGCACGCCCGCGATGGTGATCAGGCCTGCGACGATGATCCATGTGATCATCACCACCCGTTCCGGATTGATGCCCGACAAAAGCGCCAGGTCCTCGTTGTCAGAGAAGGCGCGCATGGATTTCCCCGTGCGGGTTTTGTTGAGGAACCAGAACAGCGCGGCGACGACGATCACCGCAGTGATGATTGTCAGCCCCTGACTGGTCTTGAAGGCCAACCCCTCGTCCAGTCCGGTCAGTTCCTTGAATTTACGCGCGCTGATGATGAAGCGGGCGCCATCGGCAAACCGCTGGTCGTCGGTGCCAATGATGAAACGTACGATCCCGTTCATGATGAACATCACCCCGATCGAGGCCATGACGAACACGATCGGTTTGGCTTTGACCTGCCGATAGAAGCGATAGACCACCCGGTCGGTCGCCAGCAGCATCATCGAGGTTGCCACGATCCCGAAAGGCAGCGCCAGAAGTGCGGTGGGCAGGGGGTCGATCGAGACACCCATGGATTGAAACCACCACGTGATCAGGATCGTCACCATGGCCCCAAACGCCATGCTGTCGCCATGTGCGAAGTTTGAAAACCGCAAGATCCCGTAGATCATGGTGACGCCCAAGGCCCCTAGCGCCAATTGGCTGCCATAGGCAATCGCGGGGATCAGCACGAAGTTGGAAAGCGCCACAATGGCATTTAGGAAATCCATCAGAACTCTCCCTCGCAGGTGCCGATATAGGTGATTGCAGCGGGGCCTTCATTGGCGTGGGTGGTGAAGCGCGCGGCGTCCGCGTTGCGCGACAACAGGTATTCAGCGCCCTCGCCGGTGGCGAAAATCGTGGTCAGACTGCCCTCGGATTTGACACCGACGACGACAAGATCGCCGAAATCCGTGATCAGTTTCGCCTCGTCCAACGCGGCGGACAGCGCAAAACTGGTGTCCTGACAGGGCTCGGCCTCGTAACATTCGGTGGTGAAGGTGCAGGTCTGCGCAGCGGCAGGCACCGCGCCCAAACAGCTCAGCAAGACGGCATATGTGGGTTTCAACATGCTCATCCCCCCAGAAAGCTTTGACGCACTTCGGGGTTGGCCAGCAGTTCCTTGCCCGTGCCCGTATGTCCGTTGGCGCCTTGCACCAACACATAACCCTTGTCGGCGATTTCCAGCGCCTGGCGGGCGTTTTGTTCGACCATCAGGATCGAGATCCCGGTGCGCGCGACCTCGATGATGCGGTCAAACAGCTCGTCCATCACGATGGGGCTGACCCCGGCTGTTGGTTCGTCCAGCATCAGGACGGTTGGCTTGGTCATCAAGGCGCGGCCCACGGCCACCTGTTGACGTTGCCCGCCCGACAGCTCGCCCGCCGCCTGATTGCGTTTCTCATGAAGGATCGGGAACAGGTCATAGACCTGCGCCATCGTTTTCGAGATATCGTCCTGGCGGATAAACGCACCCATCTCGAGGTTTTCTTCGACCGTCATCGACGTGAAGATGTTTTGCGTCTGCGGCACAAACCCCATGCCCTTGCCCACCCGCGCCTGCGGGCTGAGTTCGGTGATATCCTCGCCATTCAACCGCACCGAGCCCTGGCGCAGGTTCAGCATGCCAAACACCGCCTTCATCGCCGTGGATTTCCCCGCGCCATTGGGGCCAACGATCACAGCGATTTCGCCTTTTTCGACGGCGATGGTGCAATCATGCAGAATGTCGGGTCCGTTTTTGCCATAGCCACCGGTCATGCTGTCGCCGATCAGAAAGGCGTCGCCCGTGTGCATCTTATGCTTGGTGCCGGTGGCCGGGATCATCGTGCCCTGACCCTTGGGGTTCACGATCGAAGCGTCTTTGTTGCCGCGCTCGGACTGATAGGGGTTCTGGCTCATGCGCCCACCATCTCCTTGTTTTTCAGACCTGTGCCCAGATAAGCTTCGATCACGTGCTCGTTTGCCTTGATCTCGGCCAGCGTGCCTTCGGCCAGCACTTTGCCCTCGGCCATGCAGATGACAGGATCGCAAAGGCGTTCGATGAAATCCATGTCGTGTTCGATCACCACGAATGTGTAGCCGCGTTCTTCGTTCAGGCGTTTGATGGCATCGGCGATGGTATAGAGCAGAGTGCGGTTCACGCCCGCGCCGACCTCGTCCAGAAAGACGATTTTGGCGTCGACCATCATGGTGCGGCCAAGCTCCAACAGCTTTTTCTGCCCGCCCGAGATTTCACCCGCGCGCAGGTCAGCTATGTGCGAAATGGTCAGGAATTCAAGCACTTCGTCGGCGCGGGCGCGCAGTGCGCGTTCTTCGTCCGCGATCCGCTTGCGGCCAAACCACGTGTCCCAAAGTTTTTCACCCGTCTGGTTGCCGGGCACCATCATCAGGTTCTCGCGACACGTCATCGAGCCAAACTCATGCGCAATCTGAAAGGTGCGCAGAAGCCCTTTGTGAAACAGTTCATGCGGTGCAAGGCCGGTAATGTCTTCGCCCGCCATTGTGACGCGCCCTGATGTCGGCTGAAGCACACCGGCAATCACGTTAAACAGCGTGGTTTTGCCCGCGCCATTGGGACCAATGAGCCCGGTGATAGAGCGTTCCTCGATCCGCATGGATGCGCCATCCACCGCGTGGAAGCCGCCAAAATGCTTGTGAACGTCTTCGATGACGATCATCTATCCCCCTTCGCAGCGTGATCTCGCTGCTTAACTTACCAAAACAGCCCGGAAAAACCGGGCTGTTTCATTGTTTCTAAGGTGCAGATCAGCGGTATTGAACCGTGACCATCTTGCCGCCTTCGATCTTGATCTGACGATAGGAACCGGCTGCTTCGCCGCCATCCACGAACTCGACCGCTGTTGCGCCGACATAGTCGATGTCACCGCCATCCGCCAGAATTTGCAGACCTTTGGCCAGTTCGCCGGGGAAGATTTGTTCGCCGGGGGCGTTTGCCACCATCTCGACCTTCGACGCATAGTCGCCGGGTTCTGCCGAGCCTGCGGCTTGCATCGCCAGCAACAGCAGGGCAGCCGCGTCATAGCTTTCGCCGGAATAGGGCGAGGTCACGTCGAACTTGTCGCCCACCAGTTCAGCGAACGTGGCAGCGCCGGGGCTGTCCGTGCCCGGAACCTGACCGGTCGAGCCTTCAATTTCGTCGCCGAAATTGGCTTCGAGGTTCGACCCGATCATCCCGTCGGGGAAGTGGAACATGTCAAACGCACCGGTGTCCAGCGCGCCGCGCACGATGCCAGCACCGCCTTGGTCAACATAGCCCGCAACCACCAGCAGATCGCCGCCAGCCGATGCCAATGCACCAACTTCAGCGGTATAGTCGGCTTTGCCGTCTTCATGCGCAGCCACGATGGTCACGGTGCCGCCTGCCGCTTCGTAAGCGGCTTTGAACGCATCGGCCATGCCTTTGCCGTAGTCGTTGTTGGTATAGGTCACAGCGACCGAGTCCACGCCGTTTTCGCGCAGGATCTGTGCCATGATGTCCGACTGGCGCGCATCCGACGGTGCGGTGCGGAAGAACAGGCCGTTGTCTTCTGCGGTCGACAGGCCGGGTGACGTTGCCGAAGGCGAGATCATGACGATGCCGTTGGGCAGGGCCACGTTGGCCAGAACTGCTCCGGTCACGCCCGAACAGTCGGGGCCCATCAGGCCTTTGACGCCGTCGCCGGTGATCAGTTTTTCAGCAGCAGCGGTGGCCGCAGCACTGTCGACACAGGTCGAATCAGCGCGCACGCTTTCGACTTTCTTGCCGCCCAGCAGCAGGCCCGAGGCCGAAACCTCTTCCATCGCCAGTTCGGCACCCCCCGCCATATGCGGCGTCAGGCTTTCAATCGGGCCGGTAAAGCCAAGGATTGTGCCGATTTTGATGGTTTCATGGTTGTCGGCATAAGCTGCGCCACCCACAAGTGCGGTGGCGGCGGTTGCCATCAGAAACTTCTTCATTTTCTTTGTCTCCCAATTGGAAAATTCCGGGGCCGAGCGTAGGCAAGCGTTTCGGAAAAGAAAAGGGAGAAGCGTGTTGAACGCCTAAAAAACCGGGTCTTCTTTGGCGGCGGTCGCCTGCGGACGGGGCAGGGCGAAGTCCGTGCTGTCACACCATTCGCCGTATAGGTGTAAGGTGCGCGGTCTACGCCCGGTTTCGTGGAAGCCGAGATGCGTCAACAGACGGGCCGAGGCAGTGTTGCGCGGGTCAATCTCTGCGGTGATACGATCAATGTCGGCGCGGGTTTGCCATGCTGCTTCGATCACTGCACCCAAGGCTTCGCGCGCCAGACCTTGGCCCCAATGGTCGGGATGAAGGATATAGCCCAGCTCGGCGATGCGCCACAGCCCAGCTTTGCCAATCACGGCTCCATCACGTTCGACGACAAACTCAAGCCCGGTATCGGCGTGGGATGCGATCATATTGTCCAGCACGCGCTCTGTGCGGGCGATGTCGTCATGTGTTTCATGGCTCCAATACCGCATCGCCTCAGGGTTGGAGAAGATCGTGTGCAACGCCGGCAGATCGCTCGGAGCGGGCGCGCGCAGCAACAGGCGCGGTGTCTGGATCACGTCGGCGCCTTTGCCGCGTGGCTGCCGCGTTCACGATAGGGCGTCGTGTCGTAATGCGACCGGTAGCATTTCGAGAAATGCGACGGGCTGGAAAAGCCGCAGGCCAAGGCTACGTTGATCACGCTCATATCGGTTTGCATCAACAGGTTGCGGGCTTTTTGAAGACGCAACTCCATGTAATACCGCTTGGGCGAGCGGTTCAGATAACGTCGAAACAGCCTCTCTAGCTGGCGGGTGGACATGCCGACTTCGGAAGCAAGGGTCGAGGGCGAAATCGGATCCTCGATATTTGCCTCCATCTTCTGGATCACGTCGCTAAGCTTGGGGTGCCGCACGCCGATCCGCGTCGGCACGGACAGGCGCTGGGTGTCCCGATCCGTGCGGATCGACGTATAGATCTGTTGATCGGCCACCACATTGGCCACGTCCTCGCCGTGATCATCCGCGATCAGTTTCAGCATCAGGTCGATCGACGACGTGCCGCCCGCTGCCGTCATCACGTTCCCGTCGATGACGAAGACGCGCTTGGTCAAATCGACATCGTCGAACTCCTCAACGAAGCTGTCGTGGTTTTCCCAATGAATGGTGGCGCGTTTGTCCGCCAGCAACCCGGCGCGCGCCAGAACATGGGCCGCCGTGCACAGCCCAACCACGCGCACACCGCGACGCGCTTCGCGGCGCAACCAACCGAGCAGTTTGGGGGTGCAGTGGGTTTGAACATCAACGCCTGAGCAGATGATAACGGTGTCGTCGCGCTTTAGCTCGCCCAGATCGCTGTCCAGATTGAATGAGGCACCCGCAGACGACGTCGCCACCGCGCCGCCTTCGCCCATGATGACCCAATCATACAGCCGCTGTCCGGCCGCGCGGTTGGCAATGCGCAGCGCATCCAATGCACCGGCAAAGCTCAGCAAGGTGAACCCTTCCACCAAAACAAAGACGAAACGGCGCGCCGTCATGTCTGCCGGCGAGGTCTCTCTGGTCATGAACGTTACCTTCTTGCTGATATTTTTCCCCTTTGGTGTCGGGGACTTCAACAGGTTTCACGGCTTGCGACAAGGCCGAAACTGCCTGCGGCGTTCTCTGCGGCGATCATAGCTCAGCCCCAAGAATACATGATCATAGCCGGTCACAGGCCAGTCACATAACTGTAATTGCACGTTAGCGCTGGTCAGGTTAGAAGGTGGGCTTGAACCGCGCACATGCGGAACCACTAAGGAATACGGAGCAAAGACATGACGGATTGGGACAAGTCTGCCTGGCGCAAGAAGCCTCGGGTGCAGATGCCTGACTATACCGATCAGGCCGCGCTGGCCCAGGTCGAGGCACAACTTGCAAAGTATCCGCCGCTGGTTTTTGCCGGAGAGGCGATGCGACTGCGCAGAGAGCTTGGGCGCGCGTCACGTGGCGAAGCCTTCCTTTTGCAAGGCGGCGATTGCGCAGAAAGCTTTTCTGATTTCTCGGCCGATGGCATTCGCGACACGTTCAAAGTGATGCTGCAAATGGCGATGGTGCTGACCTTCGGCGCGAAAGTGCCGGTGATCAAGGTTGGGCGCATGGCGGGTCAGTTCGCCAAGCCGCGCTCCGCACCCACCGAAACCATCGACGGGGTTGAGTTGCCCAGCTACCGGGGCGACATCATCAACGAGCTTGCCTTCTCAGAGGCGGCGCGCATCCCTGATCCCGCCAAGATGTTGCAGGCCTATACGCAGGCAGCTGCGACGCTGAACCTGCTGCGCGCCTTTTCGACCGGCGGTCTGGCGGATGTGCACAAGGTGCACAGCTGGACGCTGGGCTTCACCGAATCGGACGAGGCGGAAAAATACCGCGCAATGGCGGAACGTATTCAGGACTCACTGGACTTCATGCAATCTGCCGGTGTGACCGCGGACCGGATGCACAGCCTGCAGACGGTGGATTTCTATACATCGCACGAGGCATTGCTGCTGGAATACGAAGAGGCGCTGACCCGTCTGGACGCCACCACCGGAAAAACCGTCGCCGGGTCCGGGCATATGATCTGGATCGGCGACCGCACCCGCCAACCGGACGGTGCGCATGTCGAGTTTTGCCGCGGCGTGGTCAACCCGGTCGGCCTGAAATGTGGCCCGACCACAACGGCTGATGACCTGAAGGTGTTGATGAGCAAGCTGAACCCGGACAACGACGCCGGTCGTTTGACGCTGATCGCGCGGTTTGGTGCCGGCAGCGTGGCCGACCACTTGCCACGCTTGATCAAGGCCGTGAAGGACGAAGGCGCCAATGTCGTTTGGTCCTGCGACCCGATGCATGGCAACACGATCAAGTCTGCCACTGGCTACAAGACCCGGCCGTTCGATGATGTGCTGCAGGAAGTGCAGGAGTTCTTTGGCGTTCACAAAGCCGAAGGCACCATTCCTGGCGGCGTGCATTTCGAAATGACAGGGGCGGATGTGACCGAATGCACGGGTGGCGTGCGCGCTGTGACGGATGAGGATCTGTCAGACCGCTACCACACCGCCTGTGACCCGCGTCTGAACGCAAGCCAGTCCTTGGAATTGGCGTTCCTTGTGGCCGAAGAGCTTTCGGCCATGCGCGATGCGCAACCTGCGGCGGCCAAAGCAAGCTAACTCGCACCTAGAATTGTTGTGAAACTGAAAAACCCCGGCACGGTCCGGGGTTTTTCTTTGAGACTGACGTGTTTTGGCCGGGCGCCGAAGGCGGCTCAGTCAGATTTGACCAAGCGCAGATGGCCGCCGGGGCGCAACGGTTTGGGCGCGCGTTCAGGCGCGGTTTGCGTCTGAAACCCCTGTGCATGTTCTGCAAAACCCGGAATGAAGGCTTGCGCGCCAGAGCCCGGTCGCACGATGTGCCCGGTGCGTTTCTCGCCAGTATGTTCGGATTGGGTGGGGCGGATATCGACACGGGTCACGTCCGGCAGACCACTGTCATGCACATCGCGCATCATGACCGCGTCCGAGGTGAAGGACGTTGCAGCAAGGTCCGGGGGGCTGGCCAGCGTGCGGCTTGGGGCAGGGGCTTCGGTCAGCAACGGGCGCAGTTCCAGCTCGCGGATGTCGAACCGGTGCGGGCCGCGTCCCAGCGGGCCTTGCACTTGCAGCCCACCCAGAACGCGGGTCACGCGACCTTCTGCGTCCTTCAGCGGAAAGAGCACCATCTGCGCGTCCACCCGGCCTTGAAACATGCCGGCTTCGCCACGCAAGTTCAGGCAGGCTTCGGCGGGGCTGTCGAAGACGCTTTCGAGGACACGTTGAAATTCGGTGCGTGCGCCGGGCAGAAAGAAGGCGCTGATTGGCATGCCACGCACTTCCATGGACAGAATATCGTTCAGATGCTGTCCGGCCAGACGGATGCGAGCCAGTCCGGGGGCGATGCGTTCCAGAACGAAAGCATGGGCAAGTTGGTCAGAGATGCCGCGCGGATCCACATCACTGCGCTGAGGCATCAACCGCCCATTTCTGAGACCATGCCAATAGGCTTCGATCTGTGCCGTCGCGGGAAAAATGCTTTGGCGGCGCACAGTTGACAATGCAACGACGTTCCCGCCTTTCAAATACTCGATCTTCATGTTTCTCGCCCCAGGTTTGAAACGGTAATCACTACAAACGGCCTAAACCGTATCCTTGTTCAAATTGTGACCGTTTGTTAACGAATAAATAGGTATTCCTTACCGATGTCTTAATATGCCACATTCCGCGCGGAATTGGCGTAAAAACTTAACAAATGGTTAATTACACATGACTCAGTCGATGACAGGGTTTGCCAGCGCCGCCGGGGAACAGGCGGGTTTTACCTGGACCTGGGACATTCGCGCGGTGAATGCGCGCGGGTTGGATATCCGCACCCGGCTGCCTGATTGGCTGGACGGAATCGAAGATGCCTTGCGCAAAGCGCTGAAAGGCGCGGTGGCGCGGGGCAATGTCTCGGTAGCGTTGAAAATAGCCCGCCAAGACGACGCGGGCGCGCTGTCGCTTAGCCCGGAGGGATTGCTGCTGGCGCTTGGTCACCTGTCCGCCATCTCGGCCGAGGCAGAGGCGCGCGGCCTGCAAGTGTCGCCGATCAGCCCTGCTGATATAGCTGCGATGCGCGGGGTGTTGGACCTCCGCGCCCCGTCCGAGCAGGACAACGCCCCCCTGATCGACGCCTTGTTGGCGCAAATTCCCGATCTGGTGGAAGACTTTACGCAATCGCGCCGTCAGGAAGGGGTCGAACTGGGCCGCATCCTGTCTGCCCAGATTGACGAGGTCGATCTGCTGATCACTGCCGCAGAAGCCGTGTTGGATCAGCGCGCCGATGCCCGTGCCGAGGGGCTGAAATCCGCGCTACGCCGGGTGATGGAGAACACCGATGGGGCAGATGGCGACCGCGTGGCCCAAGAGCTTGCCATGATCGCCGTGAAAACCGATGTTCGCGAAGAGCTGGACCGCTTGCGCGCCCACGTCACCGCGGCCCGCCAGCATCTGCAGTCTGATGCCCCCGTGGGGCGCAAACTTGACTTTCTGATGCAGGAATTCAATCGCGAGGCTAACACCTTGTGCTCAAAGGCGCAGTTCAACGAATTGACCGCCATTGGCCTTGACCTGAAGCATGTCATAGATCAGATGCGCGAACAGGTTCAGAACGTGGAGTAGAGACATGAGCGCCCAGAACAATCAACGTCGCGGCCTTCTTATCATCCTGTCTTCGCCATCGGGCGCAGGCAAATCCACTCTGGCGCGGCGGCTGATGGACTGGGATCCGACGCTCAGCTTCTCGGTCTCGGCCACCACCCGCGCCCCGCGTGAGGGCGAGGTGGACGGGCAGCACTATCATTTCGTGGACGAGTCCAAGTTCAAGGACATGGTCATTCAGGGCGAGATGCTGGAACACGCCCATGTCTTTGGCAATTTCTACGGCTCGCCGTCTGAACCCGTGCGCAAGGCAATCGAAACCGGCCGTGACGTGCTGTTCGACGTGGACTGGCAGGGCGAGGTGCAGATCCGAAACTCCTCGCTTGCCTCGCATTCGCTGTCGATCTTCATCCTGCCGCCCTCAATCAAAGAGTTGCGCGCACGGCTTGAGGGGCGCGGGCAGGACGACGCGGCCACCATCGCCAAGCGGATGCAGAAAAGCTGGGACGAGATCAGCCATTGGGGCAGTTATGATTATGTCCTGATCAACGACGACCTGGAAGAAACCGCGCAAAAGCTGATCACCATCGTGAACGCCACACGCCAGCGGCGCAACCAGCAACCGGGATTGTTGAACCATGTCCGTAAGTTGCAGGCCGAGTTTGAAGAGGGAAATGAATGATCTACGACTTGGACGGAGTTTCACCCGACATCGCCGACGACGCGTTCATCGCGCCGGATGCCAACCTGATCGGCAAGGTGCGCATCGGCGCACGTGCCTCGGTCTGGTTCGGAAGCACGTTGCGCGGCGATAACGAGTTGATTGACGTGGGCGCGGGCACAAATGTGCAGGAAAACTGCGTCTTTCACACCGATATGGGCTTCCCGCTGACCATCGGTGAAAACGTGACTGTCGGCCACAAAGTGCTTCTGCACGGCTGCACGATCGGTGACGGCAGCCTGATCGGCATGAACGCCACCGTGATGAACGGTGCCGTGATCGGCAAAAACTGTCTGATCGGGGCAGGGGCGCTGGTGACCGAGGGCAAAGTGATCCCCGACGGGTCAATGGTTCTGGGCGCACCGGGGAAAGTTGTGCGGGAGCTGGACGAGGCCGCGATCAAGGGGCTTGAGGCGTCGGCTGTGCACTATCAGGAAAACGCGGCGAGGTTCTTGAAGGGGTTGAAGGGGGTTGGTGGATAGGTGCAGCTTTGCGCCCAGTTAAAAGGTACAGCCACCAAATGAAGTGTCGTTGACCTGTGTCAACGTGATGTTTTTTGTCGTTTCTAAGCTGCAGTCATGAACAAATTGCAGCAAGTGCTAGTTCGCAACTTGGGTTACATTTTCATTTCGGCGATAGCCTGCGCTAGCGCGGCCTTTTTTGCACTTCTGCATGATGCTGGACCAATTCCAGTCCTCGATGTCGTTCCATTGTACCAAGCTACAGTCTGTGCCGCATTTGTCGGCTACCCTTGCCTGCTATTTTTGCGAAGCAGGGCGATCTGCGGGTCTAAGGCAATGCCTGCCAATCTGAGGCAACTGGCCGCTTTGATCGGACTGGGTGCGATGCTTGCAGTTCCTCCGGTCACAATTGATATTTTCAGCAGATTCCCCCGCGATATCAATGTGCTGGTGCCGAATGCCTTATTGTTCTACCCAGCTATAGCATTGGTTGCAGAGGTTACCTTCCACTTACTTCCCCTGGCTACCCTAACCGCATTGACCGGTCTAACGTCAAAACGCACGGCTCCTTTGTGGGTGTTTGTTGTCGTGGTGTTCGTGGAACCTGTTTTCCAAGCCACCTATTCCTATGATTCCGGAATCCAAGCGTGGCTGGTGTTGGCGAACGTCGGTTTGATCAGCGCAGCACAGATATGGTTGTTCACACGGTATGGATTTGGCGCGATGATCACTCTTCGACTTGCATTTTATTTCTTTTGGCATGTCGCTTGGGGCACTGCACGCCTTGCAATACTATTCTGATCGTTGCGAACACGGGTCGTTTGACACCTGACCATCGGCACTATGGCCCCGCCGGGACCCGCAAAGCAGACCAAACGCCATCATTTCAGTCGGTGGAAAAAAAAGCGCAACAAAAAGGGCCGCTGAAACCAGCGGCCCTTTTCGGTCTGTCAGTCTGAAACGCCTTACGCGACTTTTTCACCAGCTTCTTTAAGCCATGCCAGAACCGTTTCCGGGGCGCTTTCGCCGTATGGGTCTTCGCCGTGGTTGTCGCAGCGGCCCGGCTCTTCGAACCATGCCTCGACCACACCGTCATTGATAACTGCGGCATAGCGCCACGAGCGGGCGCCGAAGCCAAGGTTGTCTTTGTTGACCAGCATGCCCATGCCGCGGGTGAATTCGCCCGAGCCGTCGGGGATGACCTTGACGTTCCCAAGCTCTTGGTTGCGGGCCCAGGCGTTCATGACGAAGCTGTCATTGACGGACATGCAATAGATCTCGTCGATGCCTTGGGCGCGGAAATCGTCGGCGCCGTTTTCATAGCCGGGCAGCTGATAGGTCGAACATGTGGGCGTGAACGCGCCGGGCAGCGAGAACAGGACGACGCGCTTGCCTTTGAAGTAATCATCCGAGGTCATGTCCTGCCAGCGGAACGGGTTGGGGCCGTCGATGCTGTCGTCACGAACACGGGTGCGGAAGGTGATGTTGGGAACGCGAACGCCTTTTTGCATGTCAAAATCCTTTGATCAGTGGTCCAGTTGCGTGGGGAATCGCCACGCGGGTTCGCGGATTGTTTAGAACGATTCCAATGAAGGCTCAATCAGGTTTCTCGCAGTTGCAGCAAGTGCAATAAAAAAGGTGCGCCGCGTTACCGGGGCGCACCATCTGGGTCGGCGAGGGTCTACGGTCAGCCAGACGCAGACAGCGCCTTGCGGGCCGCCCGAATGCCATCCCCATAGGCTTGGCTGATCTTGTCATAGTGAACCAGAACCCGGTCGATCACCTCATCTGGCACGCCGTCCATCGCGGCCGCCGTGTTGCTGTAAAGGCGGGCTTGCTCATCGCTGTTCATCAAGTCATGCAGCGCGCGGGCTTGGCTGTAATCGTCATTACCCTCCCGGTGATCATACCGCGCCGCATCGCCTGAAATGCGCAAGGGCGGCTCCAGCGTGGTCGGATCTTCGCGCGCGGCGTCTTCATACATGTTCGGCTCGTAATACGCGTCGGGATGACCCGTTTTGGGGCCCATGAAGTTCATCTGGCCGTCCTTGTGATAGTGATGCATCGGGCAGCGCGGGGCGTTCACCGGCAAGGCCTCGTAATGGGTGCCCAGACGATATCGGTGGGCATCGGCATAGGAAAACACGCGCGCCTGCAGCATCTTGTCGGGGCTGTGGCCGATCCCCGGAACGGTGTTGGACGGGCTGAAGGCGGCTTGTTCGATCTCGGCAAAGTAATTGTCCGCGTTGCGGTTCAGTTCAAACTCGCCCACGTCGATGACCGGGTAGTCGCCATGCGGCCAAACCTTGGTCAGGTCAAACGGGTTGTAGGGCGTCTTTTCCGCGTCCGCTTCCGGCATAATCTGCACCTGCATTTTCCAGCGCGGGAAGGTGCCGGCCTCGATCGTGCCAAACAGTGCCTCTTGATACCCTTCGCGGGTCTGACCGATCAGGGCGTTGCCTTCTTCGTTGGTGTAATGCGCGTGGCCTTGCTGGGTTTTGAAGTGGAACTTCACCCAGAACCGTTCGCCTGCGTCATTCCAAAGCGAATAGGTGTGGCTGCCATAACCGTTCATGTTCATCGGCGTTTGCGGCAGGCCGCGATCCGACATCAGGATCGTCACCTGATGCAGCGCCTCCGGGCTTTGCCCCCAGAAATCCCACATCGCCGTAGGGCTGCGCATGTTGGTGCGCGGGTGGCGTTTTTGGGTGTGGATGAAGTCGGGAAACTTCAACGGGTCGCGCACAAAGAAGACCGGAGTGTTGTTGCCAACCAAATCCCAGTTGCCTTCTTCGGTATAAAACTTCAGAGCGAAGCCGCGCACGTCGCGTTCGTGGTCCGCAGCCCCCAATTCGCCCGCCACGGTCGAGAACCGCGCCAGCATCGGCGTCTCAGCGCCGGGTTGCAGGGCTTTGGCACGGGTGTATTTTGACAGATCGCCCGTGATTTTCAGCGTGCCAAACGCGCCCCAGCCCTTTGCGTGCACGACGCGTTCGGGGATGCGTTCGCGGTTTTGGTGGGCCAATTTTTCGATCAGTTGATAGTCCTGCATCAAAACCGGACCGCGTTCACCTGCGGTTAGCGAGTTTTGGTTGTCCGGCACTGGGGCGCCAGCCGTGGTGGTCATGCGTGTTTTGGACATGTCATTCTCCCTGATGAAGTTCGACACAAGCTTGCCAGCTAAGCGCGATAAAGAAAAATTGCTTTTTCTTAGCGCTATGATAACTTTAGGTTATGGAAGTCACCTTGCGCCAACTGACCTACGTTATGGCCCTTGCCGAAACCCGCCACTTTGGCCGCGCCGCGCAGCAGTGCCACGTGACCCAACCCGCGCTTTCCAATCAGATCAAGGAGCTGGAAAACCGCTTGGGGACAGAGCTGTTCGTGCGAAGTCGACATGGGATCGACATGACCTCGGCCGGGCAAGACGTTCTGGGCACGGCGAAACGGATCATGGCCGAACTGGACCGGATGAAAGACGCGGTTCACTGGCAGCAAGGACTGACCGGTCGCCTGCGCCTTGGTATCATTCCGACGGTTGCCCCCTATCTTTTGCCCGTCGCACTTCCCTTGATCCGCGCGCGGGCCGAGGGCCTTGACCTGCGATTGCGAGAGGCACAAACAACAGAGCTGATGGCCGATCTTGACAACGGTCGGTTGGATGCCGCCATCGTCGCCTTGCCCACCGGGACCAGTGGAGTGGTGGAAACGCCCCTGTTCAAGGACCGTTTCTTGCTTGCCGGAACACCTGAACAGATTGTTGGGCTTGCCGCCCACGGCGCGGCGCTGCGCCCCGAGGCGATTGATCCAGACCTGCTTTTGTTGCTGGACGAAGGGCACTGCCTCGCAGATCAGGCGCTTGAGGTGTGCGGGTTTCGTCGTCGCGACAGGCGCTTGGATCTTGGCGCGGCGTCGCTGGGCACGCTGTGTCGGCTGGCCGCGGGCGGTTTGGGGGTGACATTTCTGCCTGAAATGGCCCGCAAGGATGAACAGACCGCGACGCCAGATCTGGCAGTTGCGCGGTTTGCCGACCCGCAGCCGTTTCGCCAGATTGGTTTGGTGCGGCGCGATTTGTCGCGCCATGTGGTCTGGTTCGAGACGCTGGCTGCCTTGTTGACCGAGGCAGCGCATGCAGATGACCCGACGTAAAGTCATGCAAGGCGTGCATAGCAGCGTTGCGGCTTTCAAGGTGACTTGCCCGCGGGATACGGGTATACGTCGGTGAACCGTTTTTTGGCCGGAGGACCGCCATGCGTGACTTGAAAATACCCGAGAGCCGCCACCCTGAAAAAGCGCATCGGCCGGACAATGCGCAGCCCAAAAAGCCCAGCTGGATCCGCGTCAAGGCTCCGGGTGGCAAGGGATACGCCGAAACGCACAAAATCATGCGCGAAAACAACCTGTCCACTGTTTGTGAAGAGGCCGCATGCCCCAACGCCGGCGAATGCTGGAGCCAGGGCCACGCCACCATGATGATCATGGGCGAGATTTGCACGCGCGGCTGCACATTTTGCAATGTGGCGACCGGGCGGCCTGATGATCTGGACGCGTTCGAACCCGGCCGCGTCGCCAATGCAGTCAAGAAACTGGGTTTGAACCATGTTGTGATCACATCCGTCGATCGCGACGATCTTGCCGATGGCGGGGCCGACCACTTTGCCCAGACCATCCGCGCGATCCGTCACCAATCACCTGACACAACAATCGAGATCTTGACCCCTGATTTTCTGAAGTGTGACCCGAAAGTGCTTGAAATCGTTGTGGAAGCACGTCCCGACGTTTTCAATCATAACCTTGAGACTGTGCCCGGGCTATACCCCCAGGTGCGCCCCGGCGCGCGCTATTTCCATTCGCTGCGACTGTTGCAGCGGGTCAAGGAAATGGACCCGTCGATGTTTACCAAATCGGGCATCATGGTTGGATTGGGCGAAGATCGTCAGGGCGTGTTGCAGGTCATGGATGACATGCGCGCCGCTGACATCGATTTTCTGACCATCGGCCAGTATTTGCAGCCGACGCCCAAACACCACGCGGTGGAACGGTTCGTGCATCCTGATGAGTTCAAGGACTACGAGACTGCAGCGTTTGGCAAAGGCTTTCATATGGTGTCTTCGACACCCTTGACGCGATCATCCTATCACGCGGGTGACGATTTCGCTCGACTGCGCCAAGCACGTGAAGAAAGTCTTGCAAAATCTTGATAAGAAAAGATTTATGGCCTGATCCGCTCAAGCTCCATCCAGCCTGGCATGCCAAAGATCTTTTCATATGCGACGAGCATTAGGCAGATCGCAATGATTGCCAGCACGAACCTGACACGCTTGGCAGAGGGCGGATTACGAGCCCATCTGGACATCCGCCAAAACCACCGCTGGTGCATCTGCTAGTCCTCGTCTAGAAAGCGCACCTTGCCGATACAGGGCAGGTTGCGGTCACGTTGTGCATAGTCGATGCCGTATCCCACGACAAATTCGTCAGGGATTTCGAACCCGGTCCAATCCGCGCGGATGTCGACCTCGCGGCGCGAGGGTTTGTCGAGCAGCGCAATTGTTCTGAGCTTTCTCGGGCCTTTGGCCTTCAACAGGCCAACAACGTGTTTAAGCGTGTAGCCTGTATCGACAATGTCTTCGACAACCAGCACGTCACGCCCCGAAATCTCGCCGCGCAAATCTTTCAGAATGCGCACCTCGCGGCTGCTTTCAGTCGAATCGCCATAGGATGAGGCTTCGAGGAAATCGACTTCGACCGGCAAGTCCAGTTCGCGCACGACGTCAGCGATGAACACGAACGATCCGCGTAACAGCCCGACAACGACCAGTTTTTCCGTGCCGGCAAATTCCTTCTGGATGTCGGCTGCCAACTCTTCGACCCGCGCCGCGATCTGCTTGGCCGAGATCATCGTGTCAATGACATATGGTCGCTGTGCCATGTCTTCCCCCTTGATTTCCGGTCGTATTCCTAGGACATGTGGCGATGAGTTAGAAGGAAAAACCGCCTGATGCCGACACATGGCGAAAAACGTGTCCTGCCTTACACGCCGCAGCAGATGTATGATCTGGTGGCCGACGTGAGCCGGTATCCGGAGTTTTTGCCTTGGAATTCAGCGGCGCGGGTGCGTCGGGTGACGCCTCAACCCGATGGCCGGCATCTGATGGACGCCGATCTGGTGATCAGCTTCAAGGTTTTCCGCGAACGGTTTGCCAGCCGTGTGATGCTGGATCAGGAGACCAGAAAGATTGATACGGAATATCTTGATGGACCCTTCAAATACTTGAAATCCCACTGGATATTTCGCGACCACCCGGCTGGGTGCGAGGTCGAGTTCTTTGTCGATTTCGAGTTTAAGAGCACGGTTTTGCAAGGGGTCATCGGCTTGGTGTTCAACGAAGCGATGCACCGCATCGTTGCGGCGTTCGAGAAACGCGCCGCAGTGCTTTACGACCCCGTCAGCTAAACCCCTGCGCTAAGTTTCTGGTGGAATGCATTGGGCGCACCGGACCGTTTGGCCGCGGCGCCCCCAAATCACATCAGGTTTTTCGGCGCTTCGGCACGCCATCACCACCTTTGGCTTTCGCCTGCACCTTTGCAGCCGCGCGCGCGCGGTTTTTCTTGCTGGAGGCCTTTCCCTTCGGCGGTGGCGGCCCCTTCTTTGCATCCGTGGCGCGGGCAGGGCGCTTGCCGGTGGGTGCTCCGTCAGACGGTTTCGCACCCTTGCTGCGGGGCTTGCGGTCCTCGGCCTGCGGCTTGGCATAGGCTTTGACCGGGCGGTCGCTGTCTTTGTCGTCTTTCCACTTATGCTTCGGGTTCGGTTTGCGATCCCCCTTTGGCGCAGTGTCCGAACCGCCCTTGCGGTGCGGCTTGGGTGGACGTGCGTCATCGTCGAACCGGGCCTGCTTGCCGGGTTTGTCGAACTTGCGGGGCTTGTCGCGCCGAGGCGGCTTGCTTGTGCGACCCAGATCAGGGGGCGTGTCCAGCCGCGTCAGTGCCAGTTTCTCGACCGTCATGCCGGGGCCGATGGCGTTCAGGAAACGGTCGACCTGTGCGTCTTTCACTTCGAAGAAAGTTTGGTCGCCCTGAATGCGGATCGCGCCGATATCGGTGCGGGTGATGTTGCCCGCCGTGCAAAGCATCGGCAGGATGTGGCGTGGATCAGCACCCTGATCGCGCCCTTTGGCCATCGAAAACCAGACACTGGCGCCGAACGGTTCGCGCGCCTGCGGCTTGGCGTTCACGGCAGACAGCTCCTCGGGGGCGGCATGGGCGGTGTGGTAGAGTTGCAGATAGGCGGTGGCCAGTTGGGCCGGGGTGAACGTCTCGACCAATTCCTCGGCCAGGGCGGCTTCGTTTGCTGTTGGCTCTTGCTGCCAGACCTCGTCGGCAAGGATGCGTTTTTGATCTTCGGCATGGACCTCTTGCGCAGAGGGCGGGGGTGCCCATGTGGCATTCAGCTTGGCAAACCGCAAAAGACGTTCGGCCTTGTTGCGCGCGGCTGGCGGCACGATCAGCGTGCTGACCCCCTTGCGACCCGCTCGCCCGGTGCGGCCGGACCGGTGCAACAAGGTTTCATGGTTGTTGGGCAGCTCGGCATGGATCACCAGATCAAGTTTGGGCAGGTCGATCCCACGTGCGGCGACATCGGTTGCCACGCAAATGCGCGCACGCCCGTCGCGCATGGATTGCAACGCATTCGAGCGTTCGTTCTGGGTCAGTTCCCCCGACAGAGCCACGACCGAGAAGCCCCGGTTTGACAGGCGCGTCGCCAGTCGGCTGACCATAGCACGGGTGTTGCAGAAGATCAGCGCGTTTGGTGCCTCGAAAAACCGCAACACGTTGATGATCGCGTTTTCCCCATCGCGCGGGGCAACCGGCATCGCACGGTATTCAATGTCAACGTGCTGGCTTTTCTCGGCCACGGTGGTGACGCGCTTGGCGTCCTTTTGATACCGTGCGGCAAGCGTGGCGATGCTTTTGGGCACGGTGGCTGAGAACAGCAGGGTCTGCCGGTCGTCAGGCGTTTCATCCAGAATGAACTCAAGGTCTTCGCGAAAGCCCAGATCCAGCATCTCGTCCGCTTCGTCCAGCACCACGCTGCGCAGCGCCGACAGGTCGATCGAGCCGCGCATGACGTGGTCGCGCAGCCGTCCGGGTGTGGCCACCACCAGATGCGCCCCACGCGCCAGCGCGCGCCGCTCGTCGCGCATGTCCATCCCGCCGACGCAGGACGCCACAACAGCGCCAGTCTTCGCAAACAGCCATGTCAGCTCGCGCTTCACCTGAAGTGCCAGTTCGCGCGTTGGCGCAATGATCAGGCCAAGCGGGCTTTGCGCCGGACCGAACCGGTCGTCATCCCCCAACAGGACCGGCGCAATGGCCAGACCAAAGCCCACCGTCTTGCCAGATCCGGTCTGGGCCGACACCAGCAGGTCTGCGCCTTCAAACTCGGGTTTGGAGACTTCGGTTTGCACTTGCGTCAATGTGGAATAGCCACGCTCGTTCAGCGCGTCAGAGATCAGGTTTTTCACGGGCAATCAATTCTGTTTGGTCGGGTGCCAGTTGCGTGCGGTCTGCCAACAAGCGGCAGAACATGCGTGCACAGCGCATGGGTCCGGTGGGGATGGATCACGAAAGCGCGCAATAGCCTGTCCGCAGCTGAATGTATAGGCCTATCACGCCTGCGCGGGCTTGCTGTGGGGGTCACAGGGGCGCTCAGGACTGCTCAGGTGGCTTTGGCGAGCGGGTGGCGGGTCAGCACCAGGTCTTCCAGGCGCTCCTCCAGCACATGGGTGGAGATCTCGGTGGTCGAAACATCGGCGTGTCCCAGAAGCGTCTGGATCGACCGCAGGTCTGCGCCATGGGCCAGAAGGTGCGTGGCAAAGGCGTGGCGCAGCCGGTGCGGTGTGACCGAGCCCGGGGGCACGCCAGCATGGACCGCGATTTCCTTGATCAACCCATAGAACCGATGGCGGGTCAGGTGGCCGCCTTTGCCGGTCGACGGGAACAGGAAAGCCGACGGCTTGGCGCCGCGTTCCATCCGCGCTGTGTCTTCGGCCGCGTCACGGGCGTCAAGCCAGCGGGTCAGGGCGTCGCGCGCCGGGCCAGACAGCGGCACCATCCGTTCTTTGCCGCCCTTGCCTTTGACCAGCAGCATTCTGGGATCGCCGCGGGTGGCTGCCACGGGCAGGGTGACCAATTCGCTGACCCGCATCCCGGTGGCATAGAGAAGTTCGACCAGACAGCTGTTGCGCAGCTTGTCGGCCGGGCTGCGCCCATGGCTGCGCGCGGCGGTCAAAAGCGCCTCCACTTCTGCCTCGCTTAGCGTTTTGGGCAAGGATTTGGACCGACCCGGCCCTTTGATTTTCAAAGCCGGGTTGTCGGTGCGCCAGCCTTCTTCATAGCCAAAGCGAAACAGTTGTTTGATCGCGGACAAGCGCCGCGCAAGGGTGGATTGTGCTAAGCTAAGCGTGTCGCAGTCGACCATGTAACGTTCGATATCCGTGCGGGTCAGATCCTCGAAGTTCAGCCCGCGATCCGCGGCAAATTCGGCAAACCCTTTCAGGTCGCGCCCATAGGCCAGCAGCGTATTCTCCGAGGCATCAAGCTCCGCCGCCTGTGCCTCCAGGAAGGTCGAGATCCAACGGGCGTGATCGCTGTTCATCCGCGCCTCTCGAGGATCAGAAATTCAAGAGCGGCCTGGCGTGCGACCTGTTCCAGACCGATCTGGTGCAGGAACGCCAACGCATCCGTCAATTCGTCCAGATCACCGTGGCTGCCGCTGCTAAACAGCGCGACGGCGCGCAAGATCGCTTCGCCCAGGCGGCCTTGGTCCACAAGCGATCGCAACCGAACCGGGATCTTATCGGCGCTGAACGCTTCGATCACGGCACGGCTGCGCGCATCTATCGGCGACAGGCCCGTGACATCGCCCTGGGCCACGCCGATCAGGATGGGGGCAAGCGCATCGGTTGGATCAGCGGTTGCATGTGCCGCCACGCGCTCATAGCTGTCTGACAACAGGCCAAGTCGCAGCGCGATGCGGCCTGCCGCACCCCCTAAGGACCGGGTCGCGACTTCGGGCCCGAACACCTGCGCAAAGGGCACTTCCAGTCCGCTTTCCTCTAGCCGGGGCCAGAGGTTTTCGACGGCGGCGGCCAGATCGTCATCGGACCCTGAAGACAGCGCCCGTTCGACGGTTTGAACCGCCATCATGCGATCCCAAATGCCACCCGAGGCCGCGGGCTTTCGTTCAGAATACAGCCCCAGCAATTGGTTGTCTGTCACGGCCCCCACGCGTGCCAGCCGTTCGCCAGCTTCGGCACGGGCCTTCCAGCCGATATTGGCGCGCAGGTCGGACTGGGCAAAGGCAAGGGGCAGGGTGGAGGTGTTGATGTGCAGGCCTATCGCCTCATACATCCGGAACACCAAGGGCGAAGGATGGTCGGGGCGCTCAAGCTCGGGGTCTTCTTCGAACAGATCGGGATCAAGGAACCGCGCCAAAAGCGCATCGTCTTCGGCGCTGATATAGCCCAGCGCGCGCCCCGTGCCCAAGGTGAGCACCGCCGCATCCCAATCGCCGCTGCGCGCAAGGCAGAACACCCGCGCGGTGTAGGTGGGGCTTAGATCAGGAGTGGCGCGCAGGGTGGTGCATTGTGCGTCCTCATTGCCCAACAGAAGGGCGGTGTCAAAGGCGCGACGGAACACGCGCGGGTTCACAGACCCGGCCCGGGCCAACAGCGCCTCGGCCTGATCCAGCGCGCCGATGGTCAACAGGCGGTCGACGCGGGCCAGAAACAAGCGATCCTCGCCTGCGCTGGCACCTTTGGGCGGATCAAGCTCGGCCAGCAGCAATCGGTGCAGCAGGTCTTGCATGGCGGGCAGCAGATCGACCTCGATCGCAGCGATGCGCCGGGCCAGATCGTCTGGGCGCGAAGTGCCCCACAGATCGCGTGGCAAACCCGTCGCGGTATGGGGCAACAGCCCGACCGCATCCAGGATCGGCATCTCAAGCAACGACATCGTCACTTCGGCGACCGACGCGCCGGTGCTGGTCGCAGGCTCGTTGGGGTCGGGTGGCAGAATTGCGTTGTCGGATGATGGCGGGGGCAGGGCAATGCTGTCAGACAGCCAGTCGATTGCCGACAGCGGGCGCGCGGGCGGCTCTGACTGTGCCGCGGCTACGCTGACGCCCGCTGCGAGCAAACAAATCGCCAAACCGCCACAACAGACGGCCCGCGCCCGTCCCGGCTGCGCATGTCTGTCAGCCGCCATTCAGCGTCACTGTGGTGCTTTGTGGCGCGGTTCGGGGCGACATATCCCCCAAAAACGCATAGCCGGTCAGTCCGATCAGGCCCAATATTGTCATAAAGAACAATAGCTTGATCAATCGAAATAGCATGTTGTTTCGCCCATTTTTGCCTCAGATACTGTTTTGCCTCATTTTATATATGGCATTTCCAGCAAGATCACGCCATTCAGGAAAGAAACCCGTATTTGAGCAAGTGGACGCCGCTTTGGCCTTCAAGGTGAAGAAATCCATCGTCATGGTGGGAATGATGGGCGCGGGAAAGACCGCGGTCGGGCAGGCATTGGCCAGCCGGCTGAAGGTGCCATTCCTTGACAGCGACGAAGAGATCGTGCGCGCGGCCAACATGTCGATCGCCGAGATTTTCGAACGCGACGGAGAGCGTTTCTTTCGCGACCGCGAGACAGAGGTCATCGGCCGTCTGCTGGATACCGAACGCGCGGTTCTGTCGACCGGTGGCGGGGCATTCATGTCCGAACGCAACCGCTCGATGATTGCGAAGCGTGGTGTGGCGGTCTGGCTGAAGGCGGATCTGGATTTGTTGTGGAACCGGGTCAAACACAAAGACACGCGCCCGTTGTTGCGCACGGCCGATCCGAAAGCGACGCTGACCCAGCTTTATAACACCCGCGTGCCGGTCTACGCCTTGGCCGACCTGAAGGTCGAAGCCAGCGCGAGCTATTCGATTGCCGATATGGCCGACGCGGTGGTGGCGGCTCTGTTGACCCGCCCTGATGTTCTGGAGGAGATCTGACGTGACCACTGTTCATGTGCCCTTGGGCGATCGCGCCTATGACGTGCGCATCGCGCCCGGACTATTGGCGAATGCCGGGGCCGAGATCGCGCCGCTGCTCAACCGTCCGAAAGTCTGGATCGTGACCGAAGAAACCGTCGCGCGCCTGCATCTGGACGCGCTGAATGCCGGGTTGGGCGCGTCGGGCATCGCCACGCAAACCCTGATCCTGCCACCCGGTGAAAGCACCAAAAGCTGGCCGCAGCTGATGCGCACCGTCGAATGGCTGCTGGAAGCGCGGGTCGAGCGCAAGGATGTGGTGCTTGCCTTTGGCGGTGGGGTGATCGGTGACCTTGTCGGGTTTGCAGCGGCGATCTTGCGGCGCGGGGTGCGGTTTGTGCAGCTGCCGACCTCGCTATTGGCGCAGGTGGACAGTTCGGTGGGCGGAAAGACCGGGATCAATGCGCCTCAGGGCAAGAACCTGATCGGCGCCTTTCATCAACCCTCGTTGGTGCTGGCCGATATCGAGGTGCTGGGCACCCTGACCCCACGCGATTTTCTGGCGGGTTACGGTGAAGTCGTGAAATACGGCGGTCTTGGTGATGCGGCCTTCTTCGACTGGCTCGAGGTCAACGGACCCGCGCTGGCCGCGGGCGACATGGCGCTGCGCCAAGAGGCTGTGCGCCGATCCGTGCAGATGAAAGCCGACATCGTGGTGCGCGATGAAACCGAACAAGGCGATCGCGCGCTGTTGAACCTTGGCCACACATTCGGCCATGCGCTGGAAGCGGCAACCGGGTATTCCGACCGGCTTTTGCACGGTGAAGGCGTCGCCATCGGATGTGCGCTTGCGTTCGAAACCTCGGCCCGTTTGGGGGTGATGAGCCAGGAATGCCCGTCACGTTTCCGCCAGCACTTGTCCACGATGGGTATGAAAAAAGACCTGTCCGACATCGCGGGCGATCTGCCCGATACCGACGGGCTGATCACCTTGATGGGGCAAGACAAGAAGGTTGAGGCGGGACAGCTGCGCTTTGTCCTCGCGCGCGCGATCGGTGAGGCCTTCGTGGCAAAAGATGTCGACATGAATGTGGTGCGTGCTGTTTTGGATGACGCGCTGGCGCAACGTTAAGTTAGGCAAATTAGCTATTGATAGAAATCAATATACTCTCGGCGACTTGGCGTCCCTGGTCATACTGCTCTGTCACGGCGGGCATTGGCGACGACCATCAGCTCTCCGATGTTTTCGCGGGTGATGTAGCCCAGAAGATGCCCGGTCTCATCGACGACGGCCAAAGGAGCGATCCCATCGCCCATGCGTTCCAGCACGGTCTCTAGCCCATCCAGCAGTTTAACCGTTGGCAGGTCAGTCTGCATCCGGTCCGCCACCCGATGCACCTGCGTGCCCTGCGCCATCGCTTCGAACAGGACGGCGCGGGTCAGAAAGCCTTGAAAAAACCCGTTCACGTCCACCACGGGAAACTCGTGCTGGGTGGTGCGGATGAGGGTGTTCGCGGCGGTCTGGATTGTGTCGTCAGGCCGCAGCGTTTCATATTCGGTGATCATCGCATCGCGCGCCATCAAGCGGCGCGCAATCTGGCGCATCGCCACATCCGAGCTTTCCGCCCCAGCCGCCGTGAAGATGAAAAAGGCGATCAGCACAAGCATCAGGTTGCCACTGGTCAGTCCGACAAACCCCATCATAAAGGCCAGAACTTGCCCGGCGCTGGCAGCAATGCGCGTGGCCGTCACCCGATCAGTGGCCATGGTCAGTGCGGCGCGCAACACCCGCCCGCCATCCATCGGAAAGGCGGGCAACAGGTTGAACACGGCCAGCACCAGATTGAGCGTCGCCAACTGTGCGGGCAGCGATTGCGGGTTGGTGGCCAGCCCGACCAGATCCGAGGGTGCCTCGGGCGCGCCGAAGACCAAGGTCAGCACCGCCCAGATCACCACGTTCACCGCAGGTCCGGCCAGCGCCACCGCGATTTCCTGCGCTGGTTTCTCGGGCATCCGCTCCAGACGCGCCAAACCGCCGATCGGCAACAGGGTCACGTCGGGCGTGCGAATGCCGAACCTGCGCGCCATCAGCGCATGGCCAAATTCGTGTGCGATCACGCAAACAAACAGCAACAGCACGAAGACCGTGGTCCACAGGGCCGCTGCCGCGCCACCTTCAATGAAGGCGGCATAGCCAATGACGCCCAGCAGCAGAAAGAAGGTCACATGGACCCTGAGCTGTGAACCGAAAAGGCGCCCGATGGGAAAGGACCACCCCATTATGCGCCCTCCTTACTGTCTGATTAGAACGGAATTTCGTCGTCGAAGCCGCCGCCGCCGCCAGCCGGAGCCGGGCCGGGATCGCCGCCACCGTAGCCACCCTGATCACCGCCGCCATAGCCACCCTGTTGGCCGCCGCCACCAGCACCGCCTTCGCCACGCCCGTCAAGCATGGTCAAGGTGCCGTCGAACCCTTGCAGGACGACCTCGGTCGAATAGCGGTCATTGCCGGATTGGTCTTGCCACTTGCGCGTCTGAAGCTTGCCTTCGACAAAGACCTTGGACCCTTTGCGAAGATATTGCTCGCAGATGCGAACGAGACCTTCTTGGAACACGGCGACCGAATGCCATTCGGTCCGCTCGCGCCGTTCACCTGTTTGCTTGTCTTTCCAGGTTTCCGACGTGGCAATGCGCAGGTTGCACACCTTGCCGCCGTTCTGAAATGTGCGCACTTCCGGGTCACGCCCCAGATTTCCGATTAGCATGACCTTGTTGAGCGAACCCGCCATCCTGCGTCCTTTCGATTCTGTAAGTTGCCAACATGGTTACACCAAGACAGGACATAGTGGCAGAGCGATTTCGTGGTTTTCGACCGCCTGCCATCGACAGGCCGAGCGCGCGTGCGCCCTTGCGGCGCTGGCCCCAGTGTCACACCCCCTTTCCCAAAAGAGCGAACCCGACTATATTGGCGCCAATCTATTTCGGGGGACGGTGATGTCACGCAAGGTTTTGTTGGTGGCTGCGGGCCTGTTTTCAGGGCTGACGATGAGCATTTCGACTTTTGGCGGACCGGCTGAGGCCGATACGCTTTTTTCCAGTTCCGGGGGGCGGGCAGCGTTTTCTGCTCAGACCCGTGTGCTCGACACGCGTGGCGCCCAGCAATATGCCAATTCGGTGCGGCTGACGCCCAACAAGGGGGCGGTGCCGACCTATGGCATTCCTTCCTTCAAAGGGAATTACAAGGGCCAGTATCTGCCGCTGGCGAAATCCGCAGCGCGGCGTCACGGCATTCCCGAAGATCTGTTCCTGAGGCTTGTGCAGCAGGAAAGCGGCTGGAACCCGCGTGCCAAAAGCCATGCAGGCGCGATTGGTCTGGCGCAGCTTATGCCCTTCACAGCGCGCAAGCTGGGCGTCAATCCACATGATCCGGTGCAGAACCTTGAAGGTGGTGCCCGGTATCTGCGCCAGCAATATGATCGGTTTCGGTCGTGGCGTCTGGCGTTGGCGGCTTATAACGCCGGGCCGGAAGCGGTTCAGAAATATTCCGGCGTGCCCCCTTATCGCGAAACGCGCGGCTATGTGCGCGCGATCCTTGGCAGCTAAGGCGCGGGCGGCGGCGGTGTTTGATGTGGGTGCGCCCCTGAAATGTGAGGCTTTGCCAACCTAGACCTCGCGCCCTTGCGGGCCGTCATAGGCCCGTTCAACCTTGGCAACCCGCAAGTTGTAACGCGCATACCAACGCGTGATCCCCAGCTTTTGGGCAAGAAGGTGTTGAGCCTCGGCCTTCCAGGCTGAGATTGCGCGCTCGTCTTTCCAATAGGACACTGTGATCCCGAGCCCCGCCTCGTCACGGGTGCTTTCGGCCCCCAAAAACCCTGGCTGTGATTGGGCGAGGGCGAGGACCAAATCCGCCATGGCGTCATAGCCGGGCGCGGGGGTTGCAAGCTGATTGGTAAAGATGACCGCGTAATAAGGCGGATCTGGCATCGGGGCAAAGCGGTTCGGGGTCTGACTGTCGGAGACCATCTGGGCGTGTCCTTGATTTGGGCACGCCCAGATTAGAGTGGTGGCCTTGGTTATTCTATGCCTGAGAGCTCTTTTTTATGCAGCCATTCGGCATGTTTAGGCGCGCGCTTGGTTTCGGACCATTCGTTCAGCATGTCCCATTTGACCGCATCCATGCGCGCCAGCATCGCCTCTTCCTCGGGGTCGGGACAGGCCAGTTCGACGCGGTGCCCGTTGGGGTCGAAGAAATAGATCGAATGAAACAGCGAATGGTCAGTTACGCCCAGAACCTCAACACCATTAGATTCAAGATGTTCCTTGAATTCAATAAGTTCCTCGCGGTCCTTCACCTTGAACGCGATGTGTTGAACCCAGATTGGCGTGTTGGGGTCGCGCCCCATTTCAGGTTTTGTCGGAAGCTCGAAGAATGCCAAGACATTGGCGTTTCCTGCGTCCAGAAACACATGCATGTAAGGGTCGGGTTCGTGAGTGGATGGCACGTGGTCTTCTGCAATCGCCAGAATGAAATCCATATTCAGCATTTTGCCATACCATTCGACGGTCTCTTTGGCGTCTTTGCAGCGGTAGGCGACGTGGTGAATTTGGTCAATTTTCATGCGTGATCTCCTGTTTGAAGGGAGTTTAACATTCACTCGTTGCAAATGCAACGAAATAGGATTGACGCATTGATGCGCCACATCAGCACCTTAGGGCAGGGACAGCGCATAGGCATAGGTGACGATGATGAAAGCGCTCAGGATCAGTGACCAGATGACACTGTCGCGCGGCGACCGGCGCGACATGATCCGAATGACATGGGTGGGCGTTCTGGTGTTGAGAAGGCGAAAGATCGACCGGGTGCCGCCCAACTGTCCTTCGATCAGGATGAAGAAGGAAAACACCATCGAGGGCAGGTAGACGGTTATGAACATCTCGGTCAGCCATGTCTCGGGCCGGGCCAACAGCCCGATGGCGCCGGTCGCAAGAAGGCAGGCCGCAAGCGAAACGTGCTTGCCAAGACGAAGCGACCGGTTGCGCGCGTGGGCAAGGTAGTCAAGTTGCAGCGCAAGGGCCTGTTCGCCCGCGGCAATCAACTCGCGGCGCAGCACTAGGTAGCGTCGCTTGAAGATGATCGGGTTCAGCGGCGTCGCGATCTGTTCAAAACATTTGGAAAACCTTGTGGGTTTTTCGGCTAGGCTGTGGTTCAGCGCGATTAGCAGGCGTTCTTCGTCGTCTGCCTGTCGCGACACTTGCCCCAGCCCGTCGACAAGGATGAAGACGAAGAAGATGCTCAGAATACTGATGGCATCAAAGTAGTAGTCACTTTGCGTGAAGACAGGGTCGACGAAATAGCACCATGACCCGGTGCCCAGCACAGTCAACACCAGCGATTTGAACGCGCGCGAGGTGTCTGCGGCGATTGTCAGTAGCAGGTTCGAGCTGAGAATGAAGGTCAGGCCGATCAGCTCGTGCCCCTTCAGCGCCTCGCCGGTCCACAATGCGAACAGCAATAAGGAAAAGGCGGGGGTAAAAAACCACACAAACCCGTCCGACGCGCGTTTCAGCTTCAGTGTGGCGAACGAATACAGCACCGAAGATGTGAAATTGAGGCACACGACCAGCGCCACCCATGGCAAAGCGCCCTGCAAGACCGTCGAAGGCAGATCCAGCGGGCTACTGGGAAAGACCACGAAATAGAGTGCAAACAGTGGCAGTGCCGGCAGAAAAAAGAATTGCAATAAAAAGAAGCTCAGCATCGGTCCGATCCTGTAGCGATTTTTCATCAGCTTGACCGCGCGTGCCTTGAATGCCGTCGACAACCCCATCGACACAGCCGAGGCGATGGCCAGGAAGGCCCCGATCCAGGTGGTCGTTTCGACAGCGCCAAGCTTGCCCGGCAGGTCAAGCACCAGCACCACCCCCAAAAACGCAATGCCGCCCCACATGAATTCGCTTAGCGACAGTCGATGCAGCTGGTCGCGCAGCAGATAGCTCATCGCGATGGCGGATGGAATTGGCCAGGTTTCCGCGATGACGATCGCGACGGGGGTGTCGAGCGTGGCCAGTGACATTGCGAAAAGCAAAAGTGACAGCACAAAGAAGAAGGCCTGCGCTGACGCGAACAAAATAATCGCTTTGTCGCGCACGGATTTCAGCAGCCGGCTTCTGCTCCACGGATGGAAGAAGACGGGCACCGCAGTGAGCAATTTCAGCGCAATCAGTGCCACCGGAAAGCTTGACACAAGCCGCGAATCCATCTGCGACAAAGCCACGGGGATCGCGGCATAGGCAGCAGCTGAAAGCAAGATCAGTTCGATCGTGGAGGCGCGTCTGTAGTTCATTGCGTGGGGCACTCGGGACTTGCGCGAAAATCTACCGCGCGCAGGGTTTCGCCTGACGGGTCAGCTGGCAAGAACGGGCGTCTCAGCCACCTTTGCGAAACGCAGAAGGTGTCGCGCCGGTCTGTTTTTGAAATGCGCGGGTGAAATAGGCGGCCGAGGCAAACCCCAAGGATTCTGCAATATCCTTGATCGGAATATGTGTCTCGGTCAGCAGGCGGCGGGCTTCGTAATGCACCCGGTCTTGCAAGATCGCCGAGGCCGGACGACCACACGCCCTGTTGCAAACGCGGCTCAGGTGGGTCGGCGTGACGCCAAGTTCAGCGGCATAGTCGCGCACGGTTTTGGTGCTGTGGAAATCTTGTTCGACAAGCGCCGTGTAGGCATTCACAAGGCGTCCGGTGGCGGTCACCGACAGTTTGTCGCTGTCCAGATTGGCAATCTGACGTTCAAGCCAGACAGACAACAGCCCCGCGTGGCACATCATGGCGCGGTGGGCCTGATCAGACGCTTTTTCCATCTCGCGCAGCAGGTCATCGACCAGCTTACCAAGCTCAAGCTGCCTGTCGACGTCGCGCAGCCGCAGGTGCAACGGGTCTTCGGGAAGGGCCAGATCGGCTTCGCATCCTTGCGGGAACACGACGATCGTGCCGGACACCTGATTGGACATTTCAAACCCGTGCATCGTTCCGGCCGGCAGAAAGATGCAGTTATGTGGGCCGTAGCCCGCCGTGACACCATTCACGGTGATGCGACCTTGCCCACGGGTGAACCACAGCAGGACCGGAGCACCATAGGACCGCATCGCTTCGGTGCGCCATCGCCCGCCGGACCCCAAACGGGCCAAGGGCATAACACGGAACGGAGACGAGACGGATGTGGTTTTGGTCATGGGACGATCGAACACATTTTTAGGGCACAGAAAGGTGATCTGAATAGAACAGGGGTAACGCAAAAAGCGCCTCTGGCCCAGAAAAATTTCCTGCAAACTGCCAAGTAGAGGCGCAGTTGACACATGAAACGAGGACAATTGCTGCGATCTTGGCGAATTGATGCACATCTGCACGTGTCTTTGGCGTCTCTTTGGCGTCTGCGCGCCGATCAGCGGGCGCGAGCCTGAGCCGGGTCGGGGGCGGGTCAGCGGCGGGGAATCACCTCCCAATCTCGCATTCGTTTACGAAACCAGGTCCGTTGCCGCTTGGCATATTGATGCGAGGCGGTGATCGCACGGGCGCGCGCTTCCTCTAACGAAATCTGGCCACGCAGATAGGCGATCAGTTCGGGCGCGCCGATGGCTTTTGCGCTTGGGTCTTTGGGGTTCCAATCGGACAGATTGGCGCGTGCTTCCTCCAATGCGCCATCACGCAACATCTGGTCAAAGCGCCGGTCGATCCGGTCGCGTAACCAGTCGCGATCCGCATCCAGATGAAAAGCTCGGGCATCCGCGCGCGGCAACAGCGGCGCAGGGGTGTCATCTTGCCATTCGGCAAGCCCGCGCCCGGTGGTGCGCTGCACCTCCCATGCGCGCGCCACGCGGGCTGGGTTTTGTGTGTCGATCCGCGCCAGAGTGTCAGCATCCAATGCGCGCAGAAGGGCGGGCAATCCTGCCGTTTCCAACAGCGCTTCGCCCTCGGCCCGGATGCTGGGCGGGGTCAGGGGAATGTCGGCCAACCCTTCGGTCAGAGCGGTGAAGTTCAGCCCCGTGCCGCCGACGATGATCGGGCGCTGATCGCCTTGCAGAATGGGCGCCACGTCGCGAAGCCAATGGCCCACGGAATAGGCCGTATCGCCAGCGATATGCCCATAAAGGCGATGCGGGGCACGCGCCTCGTCAGCCCGTGTCGGGCGGGCGGTCAGGATGCGCCAGTTGGAAAAAACCTGCAGGGCGTCTGCATTGACGATCACCCCGCCTGACGCCTCTGCAATTGCCAGCGCCAATGCCGATTTGCCGGACGCCGTAGCCCCCGCGATCAACACGGGCTGGCGGGCGTCGATGCTGGCCACGATCTGGCTGATATCGGTGTTGGTTGCCGACAATCTGCGCCTTGCTCCCCTTTTTTCCGACAAGCACGGGATCGCACATTGAAAGTCGCGCCCGGATCGGTCATCTTGCGCGCCAACACAATCACGACAACCAGAGAGTGGCAACCGATGAGTGAACAAGCCTCCGAGGTTACGGGCGAGGATGCCGACACCGGCAACCCCGACACCCCGCAACCGGCCTATAAACGTGTCATGTTGAAGATTTCAGGCGAAGCGCTGATGGGCGATCAGGGGTTTGGCCTGAACCCGCCGACCGTCGAGCGCATCGCACAAGAGGTCAAGTCGGTGCACGACATGGGGGTCGAGATCTGCATGGTGATCGGGGGTGGCAACATCTTCCGTGGCCTGCAAGGGTCCGCGCAGGGGATGGAGCGCACGACGGCTGATTACATGGGGATGCTGGCGACCGTGATGAACGCGCTGGCCATGCAATCGGCGCTTGAGGGGCTTGGCGTCTACACGCGTGTGATCTCGGCCATTCCGATGGATCAGGTCTGCGAACCCTACATCCGGCGCCGGGCCGTGCGCCACCTTGAAAAGGGCCGCGTCTGCATCTTCGCCGCGGGCACAGGAAACCCTTATTTCACCACCGACACGGCAGCAACTTTGCGAGCAAATGAAATGGCTTGCGAGGCGATCTTCAAGGGCACCAAGGTCGATGGCGTGTATGACATGGACCCCGCCAAACACGACGAAGCGCAGCGCTATGACGATGTCAGCTATGATGATGTTTTGCAAAAGCGGCTGGGGGTCATGGATGCCTCGGCGATCGCGCTGGCGCGCGACAACAACCTGCCGATCATCGTGTTTTCGCTGGATGAACCCGGTGGGTTCCGTGGCATTCTGGCCGGCGAGGGCACCTATACGCGCGTCGGTGGCTAATGTGATCTGATCCTGGCGCATGGATTGACCCGCAAGGCAATATCCTGCCCAGCCACGATGGGATTGCCGCGCCACCCGGCGCTGGACCTATACAATAGGTGTGCAGTGGCGTTATACCGGGCGCAATGCGCTCGGATGACAAGAGCTTGAGAATAAGACGAAGGGATGCCTGCGATGGCTGACGAAGAATTTGAACTGGATATGACCGATCTTGAACGCCGCATGGATGGCGCCTTGGGATCTTTGCGGACCGAATTTGCCTCTTTGCGCACGGGTCGGGCCTCTGCCTCGATGCTTGAACCGATCATGGTCGAAGCGTACGGCAGTCGAACGCCCCTGAACCAGATCGGCACGGTCAACGTGCCTGAGCCGCGCATGGTCACGGTGAATATCTGGGACAAAGGGCTGGTTGGGGTTGCCGAGAAAGCGATCCGTGAAAGCGGTCTGGGCATCAATCCCCAACTGAACGGCACCATTATCATGCTGCCGATCCCGGAATTGAACGAAGAACGCCGCCGCGAACTGAGCCGCGTCGCCGCGCAATACGCTGAACACGCCCGCGTGTCGGTGCGCAATGTGCGCCGTGACGGCATGGAACAGCTTAAAAAGGCTAAAAATGACGGAATGAGTGAAGATGACCACAAATTCTGGCATGATGAAGTTCAGGCTCTGACAGACCAATTTGTCGGAAAAGTGGACAAGGCCCTTGAGGTCAAGCAAGAAGAGATCATGCAGGTGTAACCCTTCGGGGGATCAGCGTGGCGTATGGACGGGAATTGGGCAAGGCGATGATGGGCAGCAAAGCCTCAGATGCACAGGCGAAGGCGTTGAAAACGCCGGACCATGTTGCCATCATCATGGATGGCAACGGGCGTTGGGCGCAGCGCCGTGGAAAGCCGCGGCTGTTTGGCCACCATGCCGGAGCCAAACGGGTGCGCGAAATCGTCGAGGCGTGCCCAGACCTTGGCGTGAAATATATCACGATCTTTGCCTTCTCGACCGAAAACTGGAAACGCACTCAATCGGAAGTCGCGGGTCTGATGAGCCTGTTTCGCCGTTACATCCACAAAGAAGCGCGCGCCTTGTTCAACGAAGGCGTTCGGGTGCGTTTTATTGGGGATCGTGACCGGTTGGACAAAAAGCTGATCGCGCTGATGCACGAGCTTGAGACGCTGACCCAAGGCAACGACCGGGTGCATCTAACGATCGCGCTGAACTACGGGGGGCGTGACGAAGTTGCACGGGCCACCCAGCGTATGGCACGCGATGTGGCCGCCGGTCAGCTTGACCCGGAAGATGTAGATGAACAAACGCTGGCAAGCTATTTGGATACATGCGTTTTACCTGATCCTGACCTTGTCATCCGCACCAGCGGCGAAGCCCGGATTTCCAACTTTCTGCTGTGGCAGTCCGCCTATGCGGAATACGAGTTTATCGACACGCTCTGGCCCGATTTCTCGTCGGATATTTTTGCCGAGATCGTCGATCGTTTTTCCGGGCGTGAACGTCGGTTCGGCGCGGTTGGATCAATCGCGGAAACCGCTGCAGAATAACACCCAGTTCAGAATTGGCCGAGGCAGTTGCCTTGCGTAACGTGCAGAAGCTGCACACAACTGCTTGAGAGCATCGCGCCTGAATGCCATAACCCCCACATGACGCAAACCGACACCTCCTCTAAATGGGCCGATTTGGCACCGCGTGTGCTGTCCGCTGTTGGTATGGCAGCGATTGCCATCATCGCTGTTGCCTTGGGGGGACCCGTTTTTCTGGCTGTCCTCGCGGTGGTGATCGGGCTTTGCATGTGGGAGTTTTCCCGCCTGATCCATGCCGAAGCCCGCGCGCTTCATGTGGTGTTGGGAGTGATTGCCGGGGTCAGCGTCATCTATTGCGGCATCACCCTTGATAGCCCGGACCCGGTCGCGCTGTTCTCATTGCCAAGAATTGCTGTGCTGCTGGGCGCGCCCCTCGTCGGGGCAGCGTTGCTGCCGCGCCATCGGGTGTTGTTTTTCTTCTATGCCGCTCTGATCATGTTGGCCGGGCTTGGGTTTGTGGCAATGGGCACCAGCCAGATTCTGGTTTGGTTTATTCTGATCATCATCATCTCGGACGTGTCGGGCTACTTTGCCGGTCGTCTTCTGGGTGGCCCAAAGTTCTGGCCGCGCGTCAGTCCCAAGAAAACCTGGTCCGGCACCATTGCCGGTTGGATCGGCGCGCTTGGTCTGGGCGTGATTGGAGCCGCTCTGGGCGCCTTCACCCCGGTCGAAGCCCTGGCTTTGCCGCTGGTCGCCTTTGCCGGCCAGATGGGGGACATCGTGCAAAGCGCGATCAAGCGCAAGATGGGGGTCAAGGACAGCTCGAACCTGATCCCCGGTCATGGCGGCGTGCTGGATCGGTTTGACGCCATGATCGGCGCGTCCGGCGCCATGATCCTTCTGATTACAATCGCCTCGCTCAGCGTTGCGGGCTAGGGCAGGGCGTATGGCACAGGACGACAGAACGCCAAATTCGCGGCCAAACACGGCGAGGCGCGTTTCGATCTTTGGCGCGACCGGGTCTATCGGGCAATCCACCATCGACCTGATCGCGCGCGATCCCGACCGCTATGAGGTCGTGGCGCTGACGGGGGGGCACAATATCGCGTGCCTTGCCCAGGACGCAATCCGCTTGAACGCAGAGGTCGCGGTCACAGCGCATGAAGAACACCTTCCGGCCCTGCGCGACGCCTTGGCCGGCACCGGTATAACCGCAGCCGCTGGCGAAGCTGCGATAGAAGAGGCCGCGACCCGCCCCTGTGACTGGGTGATGTCCGCAATCGTAGGGGCCGCGGGGCTTTTGCCCGGCTTGCGCGCGCTTGAAGCGCGGGCCACACTGGCGTTGGCCAACAAGGAAAGCCTTGTCACGGCGGGGCCGTTGATCTTGGCCACGGCCCACGCGCACCATGCGCGCATCTTGCCGGTGGACAGCGAACATTCGGCGGTGTTTCAGGGGCTTGCCGGCGAAGATATCAGCGCGGTCGAACGGGTCATCATCACCGCATCGGGCGGAGCGTTTCGTGATTGGCCGATGGAAAAGCTGGCCGGGGCCACCCTTGCCCAAGCCAGCGCGCATCCCAATTGGGACATGGGGCAACGGATCACGATCGACAGCGCCTCGATGTTCAATAAGGCGCTGGAAGTCATCGAAACCAAAGAGTTTTTTGAGGTGTCTCCTGAGCAGATCGAAGTGTTGATCCACCCTCAAAGCCTCGTCCATGCCCTGGTCGGGTTTCGCGATGGGGCGTTGATGGCGCATCTGGGGGCACCCGATATGCGCCATGCCATCGGCTATGCGCTGCACTGGCCTGATCGCCGTGCACTGCCCGTGGAGCGTCTGGATCTGGCCCGTGTCGCCACGCTTGACTTTGCCACGCCGGACGAGCAGCGCTATCCAGCCCTGCGCCTTGCGCGCGAGGTTATGTCTGCAGGTGGCCTGACCGGGGCGATCTTCAACGCCGCCAAGGAAATCGCTCTGGACAGTTTCATCGCCGGACGCATCGGGTTCATGGACATGGCGGGCGTGGTCGAAGACACGCTTTGCCGTCTTGACGGGGATGTGAGCTTGGCCCATGGGGGCATGACCCTTGATAATGTGCGCGCGGCCGACCAAATGGGTCGCACAACCGCCACCCAAATCGTCACACAGCGGCCCTGAGCAGCCAAAACCAAGAAAGCAGGAGAAAACTCCATGGAATTGACCGGGCTGCTTCCCGATTTCGGCAACCTTGCCTTCACGATCCTCGCTTTTCTGGCGGCGCTGACGGTGATTGTCGCAGTGCATGAATACGGCCACTACATCGTGGGGCGCTGGTCCGGGATCAAGGCGGATGTCTTCTCGATCGGGATGGGGCCGGTGCTTGGGTCGCGAATGGACAAACATGGCACCCGCTGGCAGATCGCTGCTTTCCCAATTGGCGGCTATGTGAAATTCCACGGCGACGCCAATGTTGCCTCGGGCAGCGCCGACGAAGATGCCATGGCGCGGATGAGCGACGAAGAGCGGCGCCACACCATGCATGGTGCGCCCTTGTGGGCGCGGGCGGCGACGGTTGCAGCCGGGCCTGTTTTCAATTTCATCCTGTCTGTCATCATCTTCACGGGCTTGATCCTGTCCACGGGCGTCGCCCGCGATCCGCTGTCGGTCGCTGCGGTGCAGGACGTTCCGGGGATGGAGCAGGGGCTGAAACCCGGTGACGAAATTCTGTCCATCGCGGGCATCGAGACGCCTCCGCTTGCAGAGTTTCAGACCATCGTGGACAAGCTGCCCGACACTGCGCGTGTCGCCTATCAGGTGCGCCGCGACGGCGCGGTCATTGACCTGACCGCAACCCATCCGTTCCCCCCCTTGGTCGGGTCGGTCAGTCCGAAATCAGCGGCGATTGAAGCGGGTTTGAAGCCCGGCGACTTCATCGCCACCGTTGACGATGTGCCGGTGGCAACCTTTGAAGGCTTGCGTGAAATCGTCGTGGGTGGCGATGGCGCTGCGCTGACGCTGGGTCTTTTGCGCGATGGCACCCCCACGCAGGTGACGCTGACGCCGCGCCGCCAAGACATCCCGTCGGCCGAAGGCGGGTTCGAAACCCGCTGGCTGATCGGCATCACCTCGGGCATGGTGTTTGACCCGGCAACCCGCACGCCGGGCCTGTGGGAAAGCGTCACAGCCAGCGTCGATCGGGTGATCTATATCATCCGCGCCAGCTTGTCGGGCCTTTGGCACATGATCACGGGGGCGATTTCCAGTTGCAACCTGTCCGGCCCGATCGGCATCGCCCAGGTGTCGGGGCAGGCGGCGTCCATGGGGGCGACAAGCTTCATCAGCTTTATCGCGATGTTGTCCACGGCCATCGGTCTGTTGAACCTGTTTCCGATCCCCGTGCTGGACGGGGGACATCTTGTGTTTCACGCGTGGGAAGCCGTCACTGGCAAGCCGCCCTCGGACAAGGTGCTGAATGTGCTGCTGGCGATTGGTCTGACGCTCGTTCTTGCGCTGATGATGTTTGGTCTGACCAACGACTTGTTCTGTCCATAGACAACAGCCACGGGCTCTTTTGCCACAATTTTGCCTTAATTCCGAAATTCTGATGCCCCAATTGGCGGCCAAGATGATCGAAATCGACACGCGATCCGGTCCAGTGACCAGACAAGGCAAGAGGCGAATATGGAACGTTTTGGATATAAAACCCGCGGTTTGACGCTTCTGTTCGATCTCAATTACGATCGCGTGATGTTTGCAGGTGCCATCGCGGCCGCCTTGTGGTTCAGCGTCATTCTTGGCGGGATGATGCACTAAAGGCCACGCTGCCGCCCGGCACCGACACGATCAAGCCCATCGCTGAAATGGATCCTCGCCGCAGTGCCACTGCGGGCGGGGTTTTTTCATTCTGGACGCCCCGCTTTGTCCCCGTCCGCCATGCAGCCTAATGATGCCGTCATGCTGGGCAGAAGGCATTGCGCGCGCCGGATGGTGTGACCCATGCACAGCGGCCTCGAAAACTCTGCTTTCGCGCTTTGACAAGAACGTCCCAACCGCTTATCCACATTGGAACTGGGGTGTCTGAGGAAAGTAAATACGATGGCATTTGTCGAGGGGTTGAGCAGCAACCGTTTTGATTTCGTGAAACAAGGCACCAAGGCACTGGCAACCACCAGCGGTCTTGCGATTTTCCTTGCAATTTCAGCGGTTACGGTTGTGGCCCCGAAGCCCGCCGCAGCGCAGGCCTATTCCTTCTCTCGGGTCGAGATCGAGGGAACGCAGCGGATCGAGGCTGCGACCATCCTGTCCTATCTGGGAATCGCTCAGGGTGAGGTGGTGTCGGCAGCAGCGCTGAACGATGGCTATCAACGTCTTGTCGGCTCGGGCTTGTTTGAAGATGTGCAGATCCTGCCGCGCGGCAACGTGTTGGTGGTGAAAGTGCGTGAATACCCGACGATCAACGTTGTCTCGGTTGAAGGCAACCGCAAGATCAAGGACGACGTGTTTACGCCGTTGCTGAAATCACAACCGCGCCGGGTCTATAATCCTGCGACGGCCGAGCTGGACGTTGAAACCATCACCGAGCTTTACCAGGCGCAGGGCCGTTTGGCCGCGCAGGTGACGCCGAAAATCATCCGCCGGGCGAACAACCGTGTCGATCTGGTGTTCGAAGTCGTCGAGGGCAAGAACGTCGAGGTCGAGCGCCTGTCTTTCGTCGGCAACCGCATCTATTCCGACAGCCGTTTGCGGCGTGTTCTTGAGACCAAGCAGGCGGGCATTCTGCGCGCCCTGATCCGCGCGGACACGTATACGCCCGACAGGATCGAATTCGACAAGCAAGTTCTGCGCGACTTCTACCTGTCGCGCGGTTATGTCGATTTTAAGACCACCGGCGTGACGAGCGAGTTTTCGCGCGAACGCGATGCGTTTTTCATCACCTTCACGGTGCAGGAAGGCCAGCAGTATCGCTTTGGCAACATCACCACCAGCTCAGAGATCGCCGAGGTTAACGCCGACGAGTTCGACGCGGTGCAAAACTTGCGTTCGGGTGCTGTCTACAGCCCCTCGCTGCTGGAAAATGCCACCGCGCGGATGGAACGTCTGGCCATCCGCAAGGGGCTGGATTTCGTGCGGGTCGAGCCGCGCGTGACCCGCAATGATCGTGATCTGACGCTGGATGTGGATCTGGTGCTGACCCGCGGCCCGCGTATCATTGTCGAACGCATCGACATCGAAGGTAACGCCACCACGCTTGACCGTGTGGTGCGCAACCAGTTTCGGATCGTCGAAGGTGACCCTTTCAACCCGCGCGAAATCCGCGAGGCGGCTGAACGGGTGCGCGCGCTTGGCTATTTTTCCAACTCCAACGTCGAAGCCCGAGAGGGGTCCGCCCCCGATCAGGTGGTCATTGATGTGGATGTGGAAGAGGGGCCCACAGGGTCGCTTAGCTTTGGTGGCGTCTACAGTCTTGAAAACGGCTTTGGCCTGAACCTGTCCTTCTCCGAACGTAACTTCCTTGGGCGCGGTCAGTTTCTCAGCGCAAGCTTCCAGAACACCGAAGATTCCACCAGTTTCTCGTTCAAGTTTGCCGAACCGAATTTCCTTGGTCGCGATCTGGAGCTCGGGTTCGAGGCGTATTACCGCGAAACCGCTTTTGCCTCGGCACTATACAACACCAAGGCCATTGCTTTCCGCCCATCGCTGACCTTCCCGATCAGTGAATATTCGCGCCTTGGCGTGCGGGTGTTTGCCGATGGGGCCGAGATCACGGATGTTGGTGTCGATAGCTCTGTCGTGTTGCAAAACGAAGCCGCGCGGGGCCGTCAGATCGGTGGCGGGGTTGGGTTTACCTTTAGCTATGACACCCGTCGCACCGGACTTGATCCGAACCGCGGGTATTACTTCCAGCTTGACGGTGATATCGGCGGCGTTGGCTCGGATTACCAATACGCCCGCGCGACCGCGTTGGCACAGGCACAGACCAAGGTCTGGAACGATCAGGTCACGCTGTTGGCGACGGTCGAGGGCGGTGTGCTGGGGTCGTTGAACGGTGGTGTGTCACGGGTGACGGACCGGTTCCGCATGGGGCCGTCGAAACTACGCGGCTTTGCAACCAACGGTTTGGGGCCGCGCGATTTGACGGCGGTCAATCAGGATACGCTGGGCGGCAATATGTATGCCGTGGCCCGGCTTGAGGCGCAGTTCCCGTTGGGTCTGCCCGAAGAATATGGCATTACCGGTGGTCTGTTCGTGGATGCTGGGTCGCTTTGGGGATTGGATGACACTTTGGGCGGCGCAATTGACGACAAGGCCTATTTGCGGTCCTCGATCGGTGCGTCGCTCTTCTGGGATACCCCTATCGGCCCGTTGCGGTTTAACTACTCGCGCGTGCTGGCCAAGGAAGCCTATGACGAAGAAAACAACTTCGAACTCACGATTTCTGCCCAGTTCTGATCGGGCTTGGATGGGTGGGCCGCAGCTGATGCGCCGATTGCATCGCCAAGTGGTGTCTGCGCTGCGCATCGGGTGTGTGACGCTTTGCACCTTGTCAGTGACCAGTGCAGGCGCGCATGCGCAAGAGCTGGGGCGCGCGGTGTCGCAGATTGTGACGATTGATCGTCAAAGCCTGTTTTCAGACACGCAGTATGGTCGACGGGTCGTTCAAACGGTCGAAGTGGAACGGCAACGCTTGGCCACCGAGACGCGCAAGGTCGAGGCGGCTTTGCTGCAAGAAGAACGCGACCTGACCGCCAAGCGCGCCGAAATGACCCCCGAGGCTTTCCGGGCGCTGGCGAAGGCATTTGACGAGAAAGTGCAGGCGCTCAGGGCCGAAGGCACCACCCGCGAACAGGACTTTGTCAGTACGTTAGAACGCCAACAGGTCGAGTTTTTTGAGCAGGTTGGCCCCATTCTTGGTCAGCTTGTGCGGGAACTGGGCGCTGTGGTGATCCTTGACCGTCGCGCCATTCTTCTGACCACGCAAAACATCGACATTACCAAACTGGCAGTGCAACGCATTGACGAGGTTTTGGGCGATGGCGCAGATCGCGAAGCGGATACCAACTCTGGCGACGACAATGCGGTGGAGGGCGACACAGACGCGCCGACGCCTGAAGGTCTTGCCCCAACCGCGCCCGCCGATGGTGACCTGCCCGCGCCTTTGCCCGACAACTGATTGCGATTGTTTCGGTTTGACCGGACTGCTAGTCAGGTTGGAACGAAAGGCCCGACAAGGGTCAAAGACGGAAAAGGACGTGAAAACATGGTCGATGTGCCCAGCACTGCAGATATTCAACTGATCCAGCAATGTATCCCGCACCGCTATCCGTTCCTGCTGGTTGATCGGGTCGAGGACATTCGCGAGAAAGAATTCGCGCGCGGTATCAAGATGGTGACCATGAACGAACCTCATTTTCAGGGTCACTTTCCTGGTCTGCCGATCATGCCCGGTGTCACGATCATCGAGGCAATGGCGCAAACCTCGGCGGTTATGGTGTCCTTGTCACTGGATCTGGTCGGGTCGGGTGCGGTCGTCTATTTCATGGGCATCGACAGTGCCAAGTTCCGGCGCAAAGTCGTGCCGGGCGACGTGTTGGAGTTGGAAATCACCACATTGCGCGGCGGGGCCAAGGTCTGGAAATTTGACGGCCTTGCCAAGGTCGGTGACGAGATCGCCTGTCAGGCCACCTTCATGGCCATGATCGACGTAACCGGCGGAAAGGGCTGACCAATGACAGCCAACGGGAGTGTTGATCCCACGGCGTCGGTCCATGCCAGCGCCATCGTCGAAGCGGGCGCCATCATCGGCGCGGGTTGCGAGATCGGACCGTTTTGCTGCATCGGCGCGCGGGTCAAGTTGGGGCAGGGCGTGGTCCTGAAATCCCATGTGATCGTGACTGGTGACACCGAAATTGGCGACGACACGGTTGTGTTCCCGTTCTCGGTGATCGGAGAGATCCCGCAGGATCTGAAATTCGCCGGTGAAGACACGCGGCTTGTGATCGGCAAGCGCAACCGTATTCGCGAACATGTCACCATGAACACCGGCACCGCCGGGGGCGGCTTTGTCACCCGGATTGGCGATGACGGGTTGTTCATGGCTGGCTGTCACGTCGCCCATGACGCCCAGATCGGCAACAACGTGATCTTGGTGAACAACGTGGCCGTCGCGGGCCATGTGGTGATCGAAGACGATGTGATCGTCGGCGGTTTGTCGGGCTTGCACCAATGGGTGCGCATCGGCCGTGGTGCGATCATCGGTGCCCTGTCGATGGTCACGGCAGATGTCTTGCCCCACGCCCTTGTGCAAGGTCCGCGAGGCGAGCTGGACGGGTTGAACCTTGTCGGGCTGAAGCGGCGTGGCGTCAACCGCGCCGACATCACGGCCTTACGTGCTGCGTTTCTCATGCTCAAACAGGGCGAAGGTTCGTTTCAGGAACGCGCCGCCCGGCTCACCGAGGATACCGACAGCCCTTATGTCCGCGAGATGGTGGCCTTCATTACCGGCGACAGCGATCGCGGGTTTCTGACCCCGAAATAAGGGGGGGGCATGACAGATCGCCTTGCCATCATCGCCGGAACCGGGGACTTGCCGCATCAAATCGCGGCCGCCAACCCGGACGCCTTGTTCGTCACCATAAAGGGGGTCGAGGTCGCTGCGCCCGACGCGGTTGAACTGGCCGAAGCCAGCTATGAAAAGCTGGGGGCGCTGTTCAAGACCATGCGCGCAGGTGACGTCACGCGGGTGGTGTTTGCCGGCAAGGTTGACCGACCCAAGTTGAACCCGCTGCGGATGGACCGCGTGACGCTTGGCCTTTTCCCTCGGGTGAAAGCCGTTTTGGGAAAAGGCGACGATGCGCTGCTGAGGCTTGTGGCCGAAGTATTTGAAGAGCAGGGGTTCGAAGTGGTCTCGGCCACCGACGTGACCGATGGCCTGACCATCGAGGCCACGACCATTGGACGCCAACCTGATGCGCAGGATTGTGCGGACCGCGATCGCGCTTGGTCCATCCTTGATGCGCTGGCGGGGGAAGACGTGGCGCAGGGTGTTGTGGTCGCTGGCGGGCAATGTCTGGGCATTGAAACCATTCAGGGCACAGACGCGCTATTGCGCTTTGTGGCCGCCACGCCTGCGCATCTGAAGCAAGGCGCGCGCGGGGTGTTCGTCAAGCGCCCCAAGCCCGGACAGGATGCGCGCATGGACATCCCCACAATCGGACCGGACACCGTGCGCGCGGTGGCCGAAGCCGGCCTTGGCGGGATCGCGGTGCCTGCGACGGGCATCATCGTTCTGGACCGCCCCGAGGTCGAACGCCTTGTTGCCGCGCATGACCTGTTTTTCGACATCCTCGAGGACACCTCATGAAGGTCTTTTTGATCGCGGGCGAGCCGTCGGGCGACAAGCTGGGGGCGGCGCTGATGGAGGGGTTGTCCTCGTTGCGCGACGATATAGAATTCATCGGCGTTGGCGGTGCGGCGATGCAGGCGCAGGGTTTGACCTCGCTGTTTCCCATGTCCGACCTTTCAGTGATGGGCATCGCCGAAGTGGCGCCGAAATACTTCCACCTCAAACGCCGCATTCGTGAAACCGCGAAGGCTGTGATCGACGCCGACCCTGATGTTCTGGTGACCATCGACAGCCCGGATTTCTGCCTGCGTGTGGCGAAGATCGTCAAACAAGACGAGGTCGAGGGCCAGACTTTCGGACATGATATACCGGTGGTGCACTATGTCGCGCCCTCCGTCTGGGCGTGGCGACCAAAGCGGGCCGACAAGATGGCGCAATGGGTCGATCATGTGCTGGCGCTGTTGCCGTTCGAGCCGCCCCTGATGACCGCTGCTGGCATGGGCTGCGATTTCGTTGGCCATCCCGTCGTGGCTGAACCGGTCGCCACCGACGCCGAGGCGCAAGCGTTTCGTGAACAGCACCAGATTGGCGCGGCACCCTTGGTTCTGGCGCTGCCCGGATCGCGTCAGGGCGAAATTGCGCGGCTGGCGCCTCGCTTCGGCGAGACGCTGGCGCGGGTGCAACGCGAACATCCCGACCTGCGCGTAGCGTTGCCCGTCGCCCAAGGGGTCGAGGATCAGGTGCGCGCGCAAACGGCCACTTGGACCAGCCCCCCGATTTTGATCCCCGCTGACCAGCCCGATCAGAAACGCGCAGCCTTTCGGGCCGCCGATGTCGCGTTGGCGGCGTCCGGCACCGTCTCGTTGGAGCTTGCTGCCGCGGGCACACCGATGGTGATTGCCTATGACATGAACTGGCTCAGCCGGTTGATGATTGGCTGGCTGTTGCAAATCGACACGGTGACCCTGGTCAACCTTGTGTCTGAGACACGCGCGGTGCCGGAATTTCTTGGCAAGGCCTGCCAACCCGCCCGGATTGCCCCAGCGGTTCTGGCAATGCTTGCAGACCCAACCGCCCAGCACGCGGCAATGCAGGTGACGATGGCGCGTTTGGGGCAGGGCGGTGAGGCACCGGGATTGCGCGCGGCGCGCGCGGTGGTGGACGTTGTGGCGCGCTCAAAAGCAGACTGATGAGCGTGCCAAACTGGACGGGCGGGCGCTATTGCGCCGCGCTGCCTTCGCTCAGGATTGCCTGAACCTTCGGGATGATCTCGGGCATTTTCTCCTGCACCATCTGCAGCACCATAGGCGTCTGTCGCTGGGTCACCTGTGGCAGCTTGGTCATCGCGGCACGGCCAAGATCGCTGGCATAGAAATCTCGTATGGCTTTGATTTCATCGAAGGTGAACAGCTCTGCCATGACCGCGGCCTGATTGCGCATGATTTCATACATCGGACCGGTCATTTCCTCCTGATACAGCTGGTCGATTTTCGCGATCTGACCCTCATCCAGTGGAATGCCCTTTGCCGTGACATCTGCAACAATTGGCTGCCACATGGTCTTGACCATCGCCTGCATGTCGATGTCTTCAAGCGTGGCGTCGATATACCCGGTGGCCAGCGCGAGGCGCTGTTCATAGGTTTCTTCGCCCAGGGCTGGCGCGCCGAGAACAGCGACAGCGGCAAAGGCGGCAAGGGTTTTACGCATGAGTTTTACCTTTCAGAGTTCGGTTCTTGCGAATACTCGGTTCGTTTTGCGTCTGCCGCCACTGCATTGGTCAAGTCCAGGCGCGAAATTCAGGCCTATGAGGACTGGCCGCGCCAGATCCAACCGCCACCGAACACGCGCGGGCCTTCAAGGTCATAGAACACGCAGGCCTGCCCCGGGCTGACGCCTTCTTCGGCGGTCAACAACTCGACCTCGGCTTCAGTTTCAGAAGTCGGCCTGACAATCGCTTCGCGGGCGGGTCGGGTTGACCTGATCTTCACGCCAAGATGCCATTCCTTGCGTGCGGTGAAGGGCTCATCCCCCAACCAGTTGATCTCGCGAACAGGCACGGTGCGGGTGGCCAGAAGCTCTTTCGGACCGACGACCACCTGTTTGGCGTCCACGTCCAGTTTGACCACGTAAAGCGGTTCGCTAAGTCCGCCAATGCCCAGCCCGCGGCGCTGTCCGATCGTGTAGTGAATGACGCCGTCATGGCGGCCCAACACGCGGCCATCCGCATCGACGATGTCACCGGGTTCGGCAGCCCCGGGGCGCAGTTTTTCAATCACGCTGGCATAATTTCCGTCCGGCACGAAGCAGATGTCCTGACTGTCGGGCTTGTCGGCGACCTCCAACCCGTATTTACGAGCCAAAGCACGGGTTTCATCCTTGGTTTTCAGGTGACCCAATGGAAAGCGCAAATACGCCAACTGCTCTGGTGTGGTTGAAAACAGAAAGTAGCTTTGATCGCGCGTTGGGTCAGCGGCACTGTGAAGCTCTGGCCCGGCGGTCCCGTCGGCACGCTGAATATAATGCCCGGTCGCCATGCAATCCGCCCCAAGGTCGCGCGCGGTTTCCAGCAGGTCTTTGAACTTCACCCGCTCGTTGCAGCGGATACAGGGCACCGGGGTTGCGCCGCCCAGATAGCTGTCGGCAAACTCCTCGATCACCGCGTCCTGAAAGATATTTTCGTAATCCAGAACGTAATGGGGAAATCCCATGCTTTCAGCAACATGGCGCGCGTCATGAATGTCGATCCCCGCGCAGCACGCGCCTTTTTTGGCCAGGGCCGCACCGTGGTCGTAGAGCTGTAGCGTGACCCCGATCACGTCATAGCCTTCTTCGGCGAGCATCGCCGCCACCACCGAGCTGTCGACACCGCCCGACATGGCCACGACCACACGGGTGTCCGCAGGGGATTTGGCAAAGCCCAACGAATTCAGCACAGCCGCGTCTTTAGTCTTTGTCGTGGTGCCTGCGGTCGAAGTCATGACCAAATCCTTTCCAGAAGAGACACGGAATATAGGAAAATTCGAATGAACAACAAGGGGTAGCTTCACCTCTCCTTAAGTGAATGGCGACAAAGTTGGCGCATACGTTGAAGTGAGGGCCAAACATGTATTTGAAGAAAGTCGAAGGACCAAGGGCAGTCACCCTGCCGGATGGATCAATCATGACGCGTGCTGATCTGCCGCCAAATGACACGCGCCGCTGGGTGGCCAGCCGTAAGGCAGCTGTTGTCAAAGCGGTGCGTTCCGGGTTGATCACGCAAAAGGATGCAGAGCAGATGTATGCCCTGTCTACCGAAGAGCTGGATGAATGGATGCGGGCTGTTTCTGAACACGGCGAGGCCGCGTTGAAGGCCACATCGTTGCAAAGGTATAGACAACCCTAGATTGTTTTCGCTAAAAGTTCTTTGTGGGTAACCGGTGATTAACCATTTCACGTGATGCTGCTTGCAATCGTTAGGAATTTTTAGCGGAGAACCCGAATATGCGTATCCTTTTGGTGGAAGACGATCCAACCACATCCCGCAGCATCGAATTGATGCTGACCCATGCGAACCTTAACGTCTATGCCACCGATCTGGGCGAAGAGGGTATCGATCTGGCTAAGCTCTATGACTATGATCTGATCCTGCTCGACCTGAATTTGCCTGATATGAACGGGCACGAGGTGTTGCGACAGCTCCGGCTGGCGCGTGTCGAAACACCAATCCTGATCCTGTCCGGTGCCGATGACACCGAAAACAAGATCAAGGGGTTCGGGTTTGGGGCTGACGATTATATGACCAAGCCGTTTCACCGCGAGGAATTGATCGCCCGCATCCATGCCATTATTCGCCGCTCCAAGGGACACAGCCAATCGGTGATCAAGACCGGTCATATTTCGGTCAACCTTGACGCGAAAACCGTTGATGTGGATGGGCGTACGGTTCACCTGACCGGGAAGGAATACCAGATGCTCGAGCTACTGTCCTTGCGCAAGGGCACGACCTTGACCAAAGAGATGTTCTTGAACCACCTCTATGGTGGCATGGATGAACCTGAGTTGAAAATCATCGACGTGTTCATCTGCAAATTACGCAAAAAGCTGTCCACGGCGACTGGTGGCGACAATCACATCGAAACCGTCTGGGGTCGCGGCTATGTTCTACGCGATCCGGAACCGGCCGAATTGGATGCCCAGATCGCGATGGGGGCTTAGGCTGTCAGGCCAGTCTGCGCCTGGCGATCCTCAAGCTGAAAACTCGCTGGCAATGCGCGCTGCAAGGCGCGCATTGTTTTTAACCAGAGCGATATTTGCGACCAGCGAGGCACCATCGGTCGCATGATAAATGCGATCAAGCAGATAGGGCGTGACGGATTTTGCGGCGATGCCGTCCGCTGTTGCGGCGGCCAGTGCCTCTTCTATCACCGGGTTTATCACAGAGGACGGAATCTCGTCCGCTTCTGGGATCGGATTGGCGACCAGTTGGCCGCCCTCAAGCCCCATTTCGCCCCGCAGCACCATCGACCGCGCGATATCGGACGGGCTATCCATCGACAGGGGCGCTGGAAGACCGGAGCTGCGCGACCAGAACGCGGGGAAATCAGCCTGTCCAAATGCGATCACCGGCACGCCCAACGTTTCTAGCACTTCAAGCGTTTTTGGCAGGTCCAGAATGGCTTTCGCACCTGCGCCAACCACGGTGACTGGGGTCTTAGCAAGCTCTTGCAGGTCAGCGGAGATGTCGAAGCTGGTGTCCGCCCCGCGATGCACGCCGCCGATCCCACCAGTGGCAAAGACGTGGATGCCAGCCAGATGCGCCGCGATCATCGTGGCGGCGACCGTGGTTGCCCCCGTGCCGCCGGTCGCCATACACGCTGCCAAATCGGCGCGCGACAGTTTGGCGACGTCTTTCGCTTGCCCCAATGCGTCAAGCTCGTCGTCTGTCAGACCTATGTGCAAACGGCCATCGAGCACTGCGATGGTCGCCGGGACAGCCCCATTTTCACGGATCACCGTCTCTACCTCGCGCGCGGTTTCCACATTCTGCGGCCAAGGCATTCCGTGGGTGATGATCGTGCTTTCCAGCGCGACAATGGGAAGGCCGCGGGCGCGCGCGTCGGAAACTTCGGGCGAGAAATGCATGGCTATGGTCATGTGTCGTCTTCTCCGGATACATAATGGGCTGCGGTTTTCTGGGCGTGCGCCAAGGCGTCAACCCGGCTTTTGCCGGCCGTTTCAGCGGCAATATGGGCGGCCATGAATGTATCGCCTGCGCCGGTAATGCGTCGCACGCGCACGGCCGGGCAGGGGGTTTGGATAATCCCATCCTGCCTGCTGCCATCTGCGGCGAAGCTGCCGCCATCCGTGACCAACACCCGGTTGGCACCTGCAGCAAGCAGCCCCTCGGCGGCGGCAAGCGCGTTGTCAAATGTTTTGCCCGCCAGATACCCGGCCTCTTCCCGGTTCAGATAGAGCGTGGCGCCGGGATGCAACATCAGCGGCAAAAGGCGCCGCGCCTTGCCGGGGCTGGCCGGGGCGACGCGCAAATCCGCCGCCGCAAAGCTGGGCCGTTTGGCAATATCGGTCAGCAGCGGCGCCGTCAGATTGCCATCAAGCGCGATCATACCCGCAAATGGCGCGTCGGCCGAACCCAACGTGCCATCCTCCAACGGGGTCAGGATCGCATCGCCAGCAGCTTCCAGCGAATGCGCATCAGCCAGGGCGGACACAAGTCCCTGTGGTCCTTCGATGGCCATATAGATATCCGTCGGCAGACCAGAAGGGCGATAAACGTATGACGTGATAATCCCACGTGCACCGCATTCGGCCATCAGCTCTTCACCTTCGGCGTCACGCCCGATGGCGGTCAAAATCGCGGGGCGCAGGTTGAACCGCTGCACCGTTTTGGCGATGTTCATCGCGACACCGCCGGGCAGGCGGGTGATGCGGCCGGGCTCGTCCGAGCCGATGTTCATCGGCTGTTGCGTGCGCCCGATCACGTCCCACAGGACGGACCCGATGCAAAGAATATCGTGCTTCATGTTCATATCCCTGTTCTGCCGAGGATTACGAAGCGACACAAGAGTGGATGCGTCTTGCAATCCGCACGACCCAGCGCGCCAGCAAAATATGGGCAAATCCTTGTTTTTTGGGCTTGTCAGGGTGGGGGCGGGCGTCTATACGCGCCCAATCAATCCACAGGCGGGGTTGGGCCGATGGGGGAGACATTCCCAAAGGTCCGCCGGTTGAGCCGGGGAATGACCACGAAAGGGTAGTTGTGAAAACGACGTCTTTTCAAGGACATGAACCGCTCGTATGGCCCCGTCAAGGTAGAAACCGGAAAGGAAAAGAACATGGCGCTGCCTGATTTTTCACTGCGTCAGCTTTTGGAAGCTGGCGTTCACTTTGGTCACCAGACCCAACGTTGGAACCCCCGCATGGGCCCGTTCATCTATGGTGAACGTAACGGGATTCACATCCTTGACCTGACGCAAACCATGCCGATGCTCGACGCCGCCCTGAACGCGGTGCGCGAAACGGTTGCCAAGGGCGGTCGTGTGCTGTTCGTCGGCACCAAGCGTCAAGCTGCGGGTGCCATCGCTGAAGCCGCCGAGAAATCGGCCCAGTATTACATGAACCACCGCTGGCTGGGTGGCACGCTGACCAACTGGCAGACCGTGTCCAAGTCGATCCAACGCCTGAAAGAATTTGACGAGAAACTTGCGAATGGCGCCGAAGGCCTGACCAAGAAAGAGCGTCTGGGCATGGAACGTGAGCAGGCAAAACTGCAAGCGTCGCTGGGCGGTATTCGTGAAATGGGCGGCGTTCCCGATCTTCTGTTCGTCATTGACGTGAAGAAAGAAAGCCTGGCCATCGCGGAAGCCAACAAGCTGGGTATCCCGGTTGTGGCCATCGTCGACACCAACTGCCCGCCGGAAGGCGTTGACTATATCATCCCCGGCAATGATGACGCGGCACGCGCAATCGCCTTGTATTGCGATCTGGCTTCGCGCGCGGCGCTGGACGGTATGTCGGCACAGTTGGGCGCTGCTGGCGTTGATCTGGGCGCGATGGAAGAAGCACCGGCGGAAGAGGCTGTTGCCGAAGTCGCCGAAGAAGCTGCGCCGGCCGAATAAGGACCGCGCAATTGCGGGGCAGGGCGACCTGCCTCGCGCTTTTGTCACAGAATTGATACCGGGGCGGCGCATCTTCTCCGCGCCCGAAATGCCCCGAGACACCAAGGAGCTGAGATATGGCAATCACTGCTGCACTCGTCAAAGAACTGCGCGAATCCACCGGCGTTGGCATGATGGACGCGAAAAAGGCATTGGTCGAAACCGATGGCGATATGGAAGCCGCCGTCGACTGGCTGCGCACCAAAGGTCTGGCGAAAGCCGCCAAGAAAGCTGGCCGCACGGCTGCAGAGGGTCTTGTGGCCGTCGCAGTTTCGGGTGGAAAGGGCGTCGCGGTTGAGGTGAACTCCGAAACCGACTTCGTTGCCAAGAACAGCGAATTCCAGGAAATGGTTTCGTCGATCGCTTCGGCTGCATTGACCGTGTCGGATGTTGACGCGCTGAACGCGGCCGATCTGGGTGGCAAATCTGTCGCCGATACGATCACCAACAAAATCGCCACCATCGGCGAAAACATGTCGCTGCGCCGCATGGCCTCGGTCGAAGGTGAAACGGTTGTGACCTATGTACACAACGCTGCCGCCGACGGTATGGGTAAAATCGGTGTGCTGGTTGCAATGACGGGTGGTTCGGAAGACTTCGGTCGTCAGGTTGCGATGCACATCGCAGCTGCCAACCCGCAAGCTTTGAACGAAGCCGAGCTGGACGCCTCTGTCGTTGAGAAAGAGCGCACCATCCTGACCGAGCAAGCCCGCGAAAGCGGCAAGCCTGAAAACATCATCGAGAACATGATCAAAGGCCGCATGAAGAAATTCTTGGCCGAAGTGACACTGCTGGGCCAGGACTTCGTGATCAATCCCGATCTGACGGTTGAAGCTGCCGCCAAAGAGGCTGGGGCTGAAATCACCGGCTATGTTCGCATGGAAGTCGGCGAAGGCATCGAAAAAGAAGAATCGGACTTCGCAGCCGAGGTCGCGGCCGCCGTTCAGGGCTAAGTCGCAGTTTCTTTTTTGAAGAGAGTATCAAGGGGGTCGATTTTTCGGCCCCCTTTTCTTTGTCCGGACGAAGGCGGGGCAGGGGCATTCGATTTGGTCGCCCGCAGCGTTCGAGATGAAAACCAACAACGGCGCCGACAGGGAGGTCGGCGCCGTTGAGACCCACACGGGACACTGTGTGGTTCAGGAGGATTCCAGAAGCCGGAAAGACGCTGACACCGCGGGGATCAATACTCCCTTAGTGTCAGCACCCGGTTTCCCGGAAGAATGAAGCGTCACCTGAAATCACAGAACGTCCACCCCTTCAAGTTCCAACGGCTATAAAGCCACCACTCACGGAACAGGTTTAGTGTGCACAATTTCTCGTGATGGGGGAAGTCAGGGATTCCCTACCTTAGCGTAAACACTTCGTGACTTTTTGTCGCAAAATGGACAACAGTAATGCTGTTCACAGCGGATAACCTACCCGTTTGTGAATACCATCAACTTTCTGGTGTGTGAATCTGGTTAAAGTAGGAAATCTTCAGAACTGCCTGCGCCGTGGTTTCAACGCCCAGTTTGTCACGTGCAATCCGAAGGTGTTTTTCGATCGTTGCGGGCGTTACACCCAGGATTGTCGCGATGTCCTGATTGGTTTTCCCGTCACCAACCCACTCCAACACCTCGCGCTGACGGGCCGACAGTTTCGCACGGTCCGTTTGTTGCGGCAGTGAAATGATCTTAAGATGCGCGACATTGTTCATGGCTTCGATCATCGACCCATGTTCGGCCCAGATGTCATCAACTTTGGACTGCGACAGTCCGGGCTTGGCCGTCAGAGCAATCACACCACGCGCGCGTTTCGAGGTTTCCGAAAACGAGATTGTGTAGCCCGCGACGACGCCCATGTCGCGATTGATCTGGATCACTTGCTGGCCCAGATTTCCGAACCGTTCGATGTTTTCGCGGATCCACGACCAGCTGCAGGCGCCGGTATTCTGTGCCGCCCATTCGATCATCGGAGAATGGCGATAGATCTCTTCATCCTTGTAGAGCTTCATGTATTCGGGAGCGTGCGAGAACAGGATCAACGAATCCTCGCGCGGGCCCAGTGACTTGGGTGTCATGTAATGCGTGAAGCCATAGATCAGCCGATCGAACCCAAATTCCAGCATGGCACGACAATGGATGTCCCATACACAATCAACCGTGCGGCAGCCACAAACCTCGTTCAGGTAGTCAAGCAATCGAGTCATTCAGCGCGCCTTGTCTTGGCTGAGGTGCAAGTGAAGCGCGTCGATTGCCAGTTTATAGCTTGTGGCGCCGAACCCGCTGATCTGTCCGATGGCGACTTTCGCCAGATAGGAGTTGTGGCGAAACGCTTCGCGGGCATGAATGTTGGACAGGTGAACTTCGACGGTTGGCACCTCGGATGATGCTACCGCATCCATGATCGCCACAGAAGTATGGGTAAACGCACCGGCGTTCATGACGATCCCGTCATGCGTGCCGCGCGCGGCGTGGATCTGGTCAATCAGAGCACCTTCGTGATTGCTTTGAAAGCAAACACAGTCGCTGCCAAGCGTCGCAGCGTGCTCGCGGCACAGGGTGTCGATCTCGTCCAAGGTGGTGCGACCATAAACGTCTGGTTGGCGCAGCCCCAACATGTTGAGGTTTGGACCATTTAGAACGAGCAACGATGACATTAGCGATTTCCTTTTCCCCAAGACATACTTTCCTGCAAATGGCGCAATTGTCGAGAGGGAACCCATAACCTGACATGAACTATTCTTTGGTGTAGGTCAGAGAGGCAACAGCTCGACGAGAGGAATTGCTTTGAAACGCCGTAGGAGTGCGGGTGTTCAAAACCAGCGCGAAATGAAATCAGAGGGCTTAGCGAGATTAATACGTTTTGCCATAAGGTTGAGCCGCATTCTTAATCTAAAATCGTTGTCTCGCGTATCTAAATGTTACATAATACTGATTATGCGTTAAATGGCGTGGTTTGAAGGATAGTGTCGGAGTACGTAAATAATGAGACTGAATTAATGAGACTCGTCTCCCCTAAGTTTCAACAACTTAAGTTTTTTGTTCTTTTTAGAAGTTCCCCCTGATCCGGGCGCTACAAGCCGATGTCAATTTACGGTGTAGCGTTCGCCGGCATTGGCACGTGTTGTGGGTACCACTAAGAGCTTAAATTGCATTCTGGTATTCTGAGTAATGGACAGAGGCTCACTCCCTTGGACCTGGTTGACCAAAAGAACACCCTGCCCCAAACACTAACGGCCCATTCCGGCCATTCATCGCATTCGTTTGCACCTCAGTACAACTTCCCAGGAGCCGACATTCGTCGACAGAGCTGCACTATCAGGTGTCTGTTGACCGCAACGCAAGACGAAGCCACCGTTTCTGCATCGTCGGACTCGGGCTGGAACAACGATCGCACAGCGAACCAGTCCTACATGAGATGTTTGCAACTCAGAAGCTCGGCCGCGCGCAAAGCGAACAGCCGAATTGCACGAAACCTCGGCAGAGCCCCATAGTCGACCAAGTAATCGGCCAAGAGGTAAGTTCGGTCGGGAAACCCGGTCCAGAACGAGTCTGAGTGCTTAGATTGATCATGCACCAGCGGCTCTTGTTTTATCACGTTGTTGAAGACTTCCCTCAGCGAATTCTTCACGGAAAGTAGGCGCGAGTAGTCATTTCTATTCTATCGCGGACATCAAGAGATGCAGACAGAGTGACGATAGCTAGCTACAATTATGGTTAATCGCAGTATTTCTTATGGGTGCCTGTCATGGATATCACTCTCATTCGTACGTTCCTAGAGGTTGCCGCAAGCGGCTCTTTCGTGAATGCCAGCGAACGTCTTCTGGTGACACAGTCTGCGGTCAGTCTGCGCGTGGCGCGTTTGGAGGAAAGTTTGGGTAAACAGCTTTTCATGCGATCCAAAGCTGGCGCAGAACTCACACCCGCCGGGCGTGAGTTTGAACGCTATGCTTTGTCACTTATCAAGATCTGGGAAGAAGCGCGTCAGCAAGTTGGGGTGCCCGAGGGCTTTAACAAGTCGCTTAGCATCGGTGCCCAGTATTCATTGTGGCCGCGGCTGGGGTTTCCTTGGATCGACCTTATGCAGGACAGCATGCCAACCCTCAACATTCGTGCGGAACTTGGTATGCCCGACCGAATTATGCGATTTCTGGTTGAGGGGATTGTTCAGATTGGTCTGATGTACAGCCCGCAACTGCGCCCAGGACTGACTGCGCGAAAGATCCTTGACGAAGAACTTGTTCTTGCCGCGTCGTGGCAGGCCAGTCTTGACGACATTTCGGATCACTATGTGTTTGTGGATTGGGGGCCCGAATTCGTCCACGCCCACGCGCTTGAAATGTCACAACTGACCAATTCCGGAATGACAATGTCGCTTGGAGCATTGGCGGCTGACTATGTACGGGTGCGCAAGGCAGCGGCATATCTGCCAGCGCGATATATCAAACGTTACCTCGACCGGGGCGAACTGCACCTGGTGCCTGATGCACCGATCTTTCCATATCCTGTCTGGTCGGTTTGGCGCGACGACCTGGAAGACGACATTCGAGCGGTCGCCGAAAGCGCACTTGTTGCGATTCAGTCACAAATTGACGGCGATCAAAACGCTGTAATCGTCGAACTCGCACAGATTAGCGAGGGCGAAAGCGTCGAAGTTCTTGGGAAGTATGACGAATTTCCTAACTATAAGTAAATATCGTTTTATAGGTGATTATTTTGAATTGTTCTTAAGTTAAGCGGTTCTCTATCTGCTCTCTCAGCAGCAATGCTCCCGTCCTTTTGGGTCGGGTCATACTTTTTGGGGAAAGGATAGACCCATGAAAAAACGTAATGTGCTGGCCGCATCGGCCCTGGCGCTTCTCGTGGCTGCCCCTGTATTCGCGCAGGGCGCTTTGGTTGGCGTTGACACTCTGGATGATCGTATCGACGACATTCAAGAAGACGTCGCAGATGATCTGAACAATGCAGATAAACGCGACCGTCTGAGCAACCAATATGCGCAAGGCTGGACCGGTAGCGTCGCGCTTGGCTTGTCGGCGACATCGGGAAACACTGACACCGCCGATCTCGATCTTGCTGGTCGTTTCCGCTATGGCAACGGCCCTTGGAACCATACTTTTGGCTTCGCGGCTGAGTTCGCTGAAGACAACGGCGTGCGCAACAAGGAAGAGATTTACGCGACTTATGACGTGAACCGCTATTTCAACGAACAGTTCTATCTGTTTGGTCTGGGCTCGGTCCGTTATGACAATTTCGACGCGAACAAGATCGACGCGTTTCTGGGCTTTGGTCCTGGTTACCGCGTGATCAACGAACCCAACATGAGCTGGCGCGTACAGGCTGGCCCCGGCGTTCGTTATGTCGAAACTCAAAGTGGCGTAGGCTCGACTGAAGTGGCTGGCATCGTGTCGTCGCGTTTCTACACCGACTTCACAGAAACGGTATCTCTGTCGATGGACACGGATGTGCTGTTCTCGGACGCGGACACGACTATTACCAATGATCTTGGTGTGAACTTCAAAGTCACCGATCGGATGTCGACACGCGTGTCATATCGCACAGAATGGAACAGCGATCCACTGCCCGGCTTCGAAAGTGCTGACAACTCGTTGGGCGTGTCCCTCGTGTACGGCTTCTGACCTAGCCTGTTTTCCCTCAAGACTTGGGGCGGAGCAATCCGCCCCTTTTTTTTGAAGCGGCCCGTGGGGTTAAAAAGTAGACTGCACATCGGGATGTTGCGAAGGTCGAGAAACTAAGTAAACAGCCCTCGCACGAAGGTTCTTACGCCACCCTACTTTCCAGCCCTTACCTGTCGATGTTCACGACTCCCTTTGACAATGGTGCTGCTCGTCGAAGCGGCCTCTGGTGCATCATGCGGTATGCACTCATTGTCACTTTGGAAGCGTTGGAGGCAGGCATCGACTTGCAAGCCCATGTAGCCAAAACAGCAGAAGCTACAATGCAGCGAAAATCTCCGCTAGTGCAGATCTCACTTCTGGAGTTCGAACTTGACTGTCTGCTTCTGACGCGTAACTAATTGCGTTTCGCACTTGCAGCGAAAGTCTGCTTCCCGCCTAAACCTCAGAACCACTTAGCCGGAAACATCAGCAATAGCTGATCAAGCTCATCATTTTGTTCTGGTTCGAGTTGGGAGCGGAGTTCTTGCATCGTTGGGTCCCTGCCCCATCTTCTCTCGTGCACGCCTTTGATAGAAAACAGAGTCACTCGGCGCTTTAGTAGCGCTGCCAGGAAGCCATGTGTTTTACGGCGTACTGATATGGAGGACGCGCGGTAAGGTCGGTCCATTGACGTAATGTTGCGAGGGTTGGGTCGCGCTGGGAAGGCGACACTAGAAAAGAGGTCGATCGGTGCGCGATCATACGGATTGGCTTTCATAAGGATATTTGCGAACGCCAAAATGAAATTCTGAAATTCTCGCTTGTTTTTGGTCTTTGACCGCTCAGACAGGCTCTTCTCAAGTTCCATTTCTAATTGGATCGCACCGTTCCAAGCAATCTGCACACGGCGGTTGTCGCGCAGTTGTATGGTGGTTGATGCGGACATATCAGGGAGCCCGAGTTGGGTTCCATAGGGGGAACCACATGCACTACAAGCGAGTATGACGTTGCTGCCGTCAAACACAAATGTCGGTCCTGCCTCGCGATCATTGCAGGCCAAACAATGCGTCGTAAGCGGCCTTCTATGCCTCAAACAGAACGTCCGAGTGATGAGCCGCCACGACAAACGCAGAAACTGATCGTGACCGTTGAGTTGGTCCATGAGTAGACAGCGCGGGCACCATGCGAAGAACGGAACCTTGCTAAAATGATCGCCGCCCATATTGCACCCCCCTGCCCGTCTCAGCCACTTCGTATGAACGCCGGGTTTAGCCGTTGGAAATGTAAGCAACTCCAGCCTGCGTTTGATGGGGTCCAGCGCATCATTAAGGCCGGCTAGAACAACACCGTGATCCAACGCATCCAGATCCTCAGGCAACGCAATCGGGTTCATGTAGTCATCAGACTGGAAAAGGCTTCGAAGGTATGAGCGGTAATCCATGGAGTTCATGGCCGCCGCACGACTTATGAATGATGTTAGGCTTTCCATGTCATAGGGCGTGACCTTCATACGGGCAGGTCCTGGTCGCGATATTTTAGCCAGGTGTCGAGATCCAAACGCTCACTGCCAGACACGATTGCGTAAATCGCAAAGCCAGTAAGAACCTGCATCACGGTTTTGCAGATGCCATGCGTTTTGGTGATGATGGCCTTTCTCAGTTTGGGGTCACTGGATAATCCCCCCTCCTCCTTGACTGGGCACCATCGCTCGAACCCTTCTAGAAATTCGATGAAGTCATCTTCTGCGGGTGTCCATGCTCGATACTTAAGCTGAAGAGACCGCCCGAGAATTTGCTCGTCTTCCATCGCCCATCGCCAAATGCGTGGTGCTCCCGTTAGGACAACCCGGATGTCATATTTGGACATCAGATAGTGGACGTAGTTTTGATACGAGATTCTATGTTTTTTCTCGAAGCTGTTGATACGATGAAAATCCTCCAGGATAACGATACGTGTGCCCACATGGCCGAGAAGTTCGAGAGTTTTCGAATATGATATTTGGCGAACGAGTGGTCCATATCCTGGGATTTTGAGTTCGGCGCGGAGCGCGTCGCAATAGTCGATGATATCACCACTCGGATGAATGAGTTCATTTACGACGGGGACTACTTGTCTTCCGCTTGGCCCGTTGGTCGTCTGAGGGTGCTGTGATGCGAACTCCTCTAGAATGCGTGTGAGGCCCATCCCCGATGGCGCGGTTATGAACACAAGCTTGTTGTCGCAATCAGACGGGGCTTGAACCAATTCGTCGAGACGGCTTCGAAACGCACGCCTTGCTGACGTATCGAAATAGGCGCCCTTACGGATGTAGTGAATGCGCTCCGGGACCGATGCCTTCGACATGTCGGGAAAGTGCTGCGTAGGGCCCCTGCTCATGACAATTTCCCCCGCTCAGAGAAACCTCGAAACCCGCCGAGATCACGAATATCGCGACCTTGCGGCAAGGAGCTCATTTCAGATGAGGTTGCAGCTTTCTTGCGTTTGCGCGCGTCTGCCAGGATCTGTTTTCGGAAGTCATGCGCCTCCGCAGCGTCTGGAACGCTCAGAGAAGCATTTAGCCGTTCTTCCCGTGTTTTGCGCAGTTTTTGGAACTCATCGACCGACAACGGGTTACGCGGAAAGTGTTCACCTCGCGCTTCGTAGTATGTTTCGTTATCAGCGCTGAACTGAACTATGCGAATGTCGGTTGGATCATATTTGATAGTGATGTTTTGAACACCGCAGTTTTTCATCTTCTGAAGGTGTTCTGAGCGATAGAACATCCCGAACAGCTCCAGCCCTTCCCGCTGGATATTGCGGTTCTCGAAAGGTAAAAAATCAAGACGGAAACGTTCTGGATCAGATGGTAGATGCGGCCGAGACTTACTCTCCCGCCATCTGACGTTCCAGGCGTTCATTGGCGAAGTCAGCAAGCGGCGCTTTCTGTCGTGAACGTAGTCCCGAAGAATAAATTCGAGCAGGAGTCTTTCAACGTCACGTAAGGAGAGCGTCGCCTGCTTTTCAGGCTGATAGGTTCCCTTTTTTTCGATGTTTGAGAATGTGGTTCCGGGAAGGGTGTGAACAAAGGTTTGGATTGTTCCGATGAAACGCTCGACATGCCCACCTAAATGTGGCTGTGCCACAGGGCGGAAAATATGCTCAACACCGTACTGTTCCAACCCCCAGTTAAAGGCTTCTGATTTGAGATCGGTCCCGTTGTCGCTGCTGATCACAAGTGGCAGCCCATAAACAGGCCATTCATAGGGGATTCCCAGTTCAGCGAGGTATTCCGCCTTGGGAAAAACAGATCGATGAAAGGCTTTCATGAGATTGATTGCCGATGGTGCATTCATCGACAGGTAAATTCCGGTTGGCATCCTCGTCGCGATATCAAGCAGAACCGTTAGATATGGTCGTCCTATGCATTCACATGTGTCTGGGTCGACAACCATTATGTCCAACACTGTGTGATCAATCTGAACAACAGCAAGCGGGTCTTTCACTACATATCTGCCTCGGATGATCTGATAGGCTTGCCGAGCTGCCGTCCCGCCATGACGTTTTAGCTTAAGCACTCGGTCTGGGATCGTTTCAATCCGGTTAGTTAGAGCTGTTTTTGAAATCCCTGGGAGGCCCAAATCTGATAATTCACCGTTGATCTGCTTGAGAGCCTTTGCAACGGAGATCTTGTTTCGCTTAAGGAACACCTTGCGAAGGTAGTCATAGACGACTTTCTCAGTCTCATCGCAGAACCTGATACTCATCTTCTTGGGGCCGGGTTTAGAACGTCTAAGGGCAGCAGCACGGTCATTGGCGCGTAATCGATTCAGCAACCGATAAGCGGACGATTTTGAGATTTCATGTGCCCTGCAAAAATCCTTCACAACTGCGTTCGACTGAAAACCGGTATGAATGTATGGGGCTAGGTCTTTACGAAGAGCAAACGCCCTTGCCCATTCGCGCTCATCGCGCGCAATGTCGTTCTTCGACATGATCGTCGCCCTGACAACAAGGCACATCGACAGGCTCGAAAAACCGAGTGACAGCCTTGACTTTGAAGTTTGATTGGAGATGATCGAGAAGACTGGATTGAAAAGTCACTCGATCTTGTGGAAACCTATGTGTTGGAGCACATGGGTTTTTGCTTTTTCAGGGCCAGGTCATGTCGCACCTCCCTCTTGCCTATAGCGATCGGGCCAAAGCAATTCGGGTGTCGTATTCAAGCGATCGGCGATAGCCTGCTCAATACGCTTTGACCGTCTGGCTCCTCGAGCAACGTCCGTGACGGCGGTGTGCGACACTCCAACATCACGTGCGATGGATCTGAGCGTAACACCGGCGGATTTTAGGTCTGCCTTCAGATCGGAATACGAAATGACCATCTTGAACTCTCATAGCTTCTGTGCAGAGTGAAAGCTTCCAATGGATTCGAGTCAAGACTTTGTTATTAAACGATATTACAATATCGTGGCTCGCGTTATAATACCGTGACAAGCTTCCTTCGATTGTTCGGTGAAAAGTATTCCGACGGGAAAACGCATCGTCGATTCCGCGAAGCGACCCCCAATTTACAAACCCAAAAAAAGAGGATGAGGCTTTCCCAAAATACATCACCCCACAACACGGTTTGGCACTCGTGAACCTAGAGCTTCACGGTTGTGTAGACGTCAATGGCGCGAATTACCTTTGCGACATGGGCTTCATCTCGCCCGCTCTGATCACTTGCACAGGCATTCGCGGCCGCACTCTAAACTTTCAGGCGGTCCAACGAGAATTGACTGCGCATATCGAAACAGGAAGAATGCTGGCTGCATTGGCTGTTGAACACCCGTTTATCCTCGAAGCCAGGGAACGGATGAACATCGATCAGTTCCGTTCTCAGGATGCGGTCGTGTTTGATGAAGGCCAACTGAACAAGCTGTCCCCCACAGAACTGATAGACGCAATCAAACGCTCCGCGACAAGTTGGCGACCATAACATTTACATTTTCTGATTGGCGACGAGTAGTGTTCAAGTGATGTGTTCCGCTACTCTACTGTCTCGCCGGGATTTCCCGCAAGGCTGGCTTCGAGCATCGCCAAATGCTCTGAAGGCATTTCTTCGGCAGAGAAAACCCGCAAGTCATCTTTCCGGAAAAGCTGTTCATACTCCCGGACGGTCATCAGCACAAAACGAGGCTTCTTATGCCTGGTGATTGCAACTGGCCCCTGTCTGGCAGCCTCAAGAACATCGCCTAGTGTTTGTTTCAGTGCAGTTGATGAGAAAAAACGCATTCGACACCTCATTTGTCCAAAATAGACATTATAGACAAAACACGTGCGTACAACTCGGAGCATCGTTTGGCTGCAAGCCTGTGCGATCAGATGGATGGCTCATCACGCTTTAATGCCCGCTGTAGAGTGCTGCGATTTACACCAAGGATTTCTGCCATTCCGGACACGGTTTCGCGTTTTGCTTCGATAGCGGTCTTCGCGTGCTGGATTTGCGCCAGCGTTAGCGCCGGCGGACGCCCAAGTCGTTTGCCCCGCTTCTTGGCGGCACGCAGGCCCGCCTTCGTCCGCTCCTGGATCAGATCACGCTCAAACTCAGCCAAGGCGCCCATGATATGAAACACCAGCCGTCCACCTGCGGTCGTCGTGTCGATCCCGTCTGTCAGGCTGCGGAATTCGATACCAAGGTCGCCGAAGAGCTTCAGTAGGTGGATCAGGTCAGCGATGGACCGCCCTACCCTGTCCAGCTTCCAGACAACCAAAACGTCACCCTCACCCAGCAACTCCATAGCCTCGGAAAATCCAACGCGGCTCTCTGCTGCCGTTGCACCGCTCTGCGCTTGGTCTGTGATGATACGGTCGCATCCGGCTTCGGTCAGCGCCTCGATCTGTAGATCGAGGTTCTGTTCCTCTGTAGACACCCGTGCATATCCGATTTTCATCTAAACATTTTGCATGGGGTTTTTGCGGCAGTCCAGCACTTTCGGATTCAATGACTTAGCAACAGCTGGAAAATTGCTGCAAAAAGGGTCCTTTTCGCGGCACAGATGTCGAAACAGTCGTTCATGATTGGCGCGGCGAAAGAGGAAAAAGAGCCCATCTTGACCAATGCTGCAATCGACACGTATGTCTGGTCCGGCGAAGTAGCTTATACTGGCATTTCGATTTTTACTTTAAGAAACAACACATGATCGACTTTAATACTCTTCTCATCTTCATACCCATCGCACTCGCGCTGAACCTTACACCGGGCGCGGATATGCTCTTTTGTTTGGGCCAAGGGGTGAAGTCTGGTCCAAGGGCAGGAATTGCAGCGTCGTTGGGCATTGCGACGGGTTCATTCATTCACGCACTAGCAGGAGGTTTAGGACTAGCTGCGCTGATCGCAGCGAACCCAGTTGCTTTTGAAATCATCAGGTGGGCTGGGGTGAGTTACCTATTATATCTTGCCTACAAGGCATTTACCTCTTCAATTGGCGCTTTGGAGCCGGCGAGGTTGGGCTTCTCTCAGAATTGGCAAGCATGGAAAGATGGGGTTTGGGTTTGCCTTCTGAATCCAAAGGTCGCCATTTTTATGCTGGCGTTGGTCCCACAATTTGTTGATCCCGATAAAGGGTCAGTTCTCGTTCAGTTCTTGGTTTTTGGTATGATCCTAAACATCGGCGGAACAGTGATAAACGCATTGATCGGCGGGTTTGCGGGTGGGATCGGTAAATTCTTGGCCCAAAACAAGAGAGCTGCCAGCGGCCTGCAATATCTCACAGGCTTCGTTTTTGTGGGATTAGCAGCAAAGCTTGCCTTTGATCGACGCTAAAATGAAGCTGGTAGTCGTAACTGATATTTTTGGTAAACCATCACTTCGCGATTGTTTATCTGCAAACCTGACTGAGCTTGAAGAAGTTCAGCGGTTTTCACTCGGGGATTTGTGTCACCGTGCCTATCTATCGGGCGAAGAGCTGCACCATCATTTGTTTACTGAAGGGGGCATAACGGTAGCTGCGTCGGCACTGCGCAACCTAATTTGTGATGGAAGTTTTGGGTTGGGATACAGCGCCGGTGGTACTGCGCTGTGGCAAGCAGTCATCAGTGGAATGCCGTTGGCAGGCCTCACATGCGTATCTTCGACAAGACTACGAAATGAGAGGGCCGCTCCAGTTCAAACACATACATTTTTTGGAGCATTGGACAAAGGCCAGCCGTCCACAGACTGGTTAACAACGGTCCCAAACACATATAAAGTTTTCAGTGGCTTAGAACACAGTTTTTACCTCGATCATGTCGATGATAAGGCGCTAAAGGCGCGTTCTGCTATCTGCGCGGCCATAATGTCGATGGCTGGGTAAGTAAAATGTCAGTAACGGCCTTTTTGATAATTGGCATCGCGAACCAGACATTGGCGCAGCTGCAGCGAATGCTCACTTCGTCCCGCATGTTACCAGTTCGTGCGCCGCGCCGCGAAGGTCTGCTATGGCCCCTGCCCCAGTCTCATTAATGAAAAATGCTAAGTGATTGTTCTCATTGCAGGGGCAGTCTCATCATTAAAGGACTCCGACAGATAGGTAAAAGACCCTCAAAAAAGAGACTCCTGTTTCGAGACTCGATCTACAGAGATCTTCTCGCGCACTGCCCCTTCAGCAAGGGTGCGCAGGTTTAGCGCTGTTGAGGATACGCTGTTTGAACTGATTGAAGCTATCGCGGTGCATCAAAGACATCAGCGAACTCATCTGATGTGTCCTCGACCATGCAAGTCACGACAGCATTGCAGTGGGACGTTCCAAAAAATGACAGATGTGAAACGTTGCGCCAGCTGGCGGTTTGCAAGCTTCGGTTTGGTGGTGATGGAGAACATGCACGGTCGCTTACAACAGGATCACACCAGGCGACCAATCCAGACGCGAGATGCTTTCCCGACCCCCTACCCTTACCGACGCTGGATATGATCGTCCGAAATAAGTTAAGATCTTGATGAGTGCGGCTTGCTGATCGTGCTGGTCACTGACGCGATCGCATCTTTTGGCCCGAAGCTTGACGCGTTTGTGGGTGACAGCCAGCCCGCCAAGGTCGTCGCACCCCCCGCAACTCTGGGTCGACGCAAACCGAAATCGCGACATGAGGCATCTAATGGCACACAAGCACGATACCATCGACGACTATATAAGCCGTTGCAATCCAGCGGTCAGGCCGTTGCTGGAAGAGTTGAGAAGCTTTGTTCTCACGACGCTGCCAGGCGCGACGGAAGGCATGCAATACGGCGCGCCGATTTTTCGAAACGCGCACGGGGTCCCGGTGATCTATCTGTTCGGTTCGGAAACGCACGCGAATTTCGGCTTCTTGAGAAGCTATGATTTGACCGATCCCGACGGTATTTTGAAGGGGTCTGGAACGCCCAGCAAACATATCCGCGTGCAACTGGGCAAGCCATTCGACAAGGCCTTGCTGAGCGAATTCGTCAGGCAATGCGAAACCATAAAGACCAAGAGCTGACAGCCCAATCGGCCCAACAAAAAGATGGTAGAGAAGCAATGACCGACGCAGCGACAATGAAAGCCGTCGTCTTTCACCAATACGGCCCACCGCAAAAGCTTTCCGTTGGGCAGGTGCCTGTCCCGGCCCCGGCACCGGGTGAAATCCTGGTGCGCATTCATGCGACGACCGTTAACCGCACCGACACGGCCACGCTGCGGGCCCACCCGTTCTTTGCCCGCGCCATGACGGGGCTTCTGCGCCCGAAGATGCAGACGCTCGGGATGGATTTTTCCGGGACCGTCGAGGCACTGGGCGACGGCGTGACCGCCTTTCAGCTAAGCGACCGGGTGTTTGGCATCTCGCCAGACATGTTTGGCGCGCATGCCGAATTTCTTTGCCTGCTCGCTGACGGGATGGTCGCCCACATTCCTGAAAACCTTCGGTTTGACGAGGCTGTGGTCGGTGAAGGTGCATGGTATGCCAGTTCGACAACCGGACTGCTTTGCGAGGGGCAACGGTGCCTGATCTACGGCGCGTCGGGGGCCATCGGCACCGCTGCGGTTCAGCTTGCCAAATCACGGGGCGTGGAGGTGACGGCCGTCGTCGGCCAACGGCATCTGTTGCTTGCGGAGCGGCTTGGTGCGGACAGAATTATCAACTCCGAAAAGGAAGATTTCACACAGATCGGCGAAACCTTCGATTTGGTTTTTGATGCCGTGGGAAAAACATCTTGGTTCGCTTGCCGCAAGTTGTTGAACAAGAACGGAATTTTCACTGCAACCGATCTTGGCCCCTATTGGTCAAATATCCTTCTGGGTCTGTGGTGCACGATCACGGGCAGCCGTCGGGTGCGCATCCCATTCCCGCAAGTTTCACCGGAATTCATCCGACACCTCGCAACTCTGATGGCAGAGGGGCGGTTCAAGGGCGTCTTTGACCGCAGCTATCCATTGGAAGACATCGTCGAGGCTTTTCGGTATGTGGAAACGGGGCAAAAGACCGGCATTGTCGTGATCAACATTCCGTAGCGTGGGCTCGTTTCAGGGCCTGATCACCAATTTGCCTTTCACGTCGCCAAGACCGGTGCGCCGCAAAGCTTCGGGTACCGACGACAGTGGCAAGGTGGCTTCCAGATGCGGCGTTAATTTCCCTTCGACGGCCATTTGCGCGACCCTTTCGGTCAGGTTCCGGCCACTGGGAACAATCAGCATCCCGATGGATTTGTTCTGAAAACGAAAGCGCAGACCACCGAACACGAGGGGCAGCAAGGCACTCACATTGCCGCCGACCGCCCGGTAGACGCCGCCGTTGGACATAGCTTGGGCGATATTGCCCGGACCGCGCGTGGCGACCATATCCAAAATGCGGTTCCATTGCTGTCCTGAACTCGCGAAATCCTGCTCGCGATAGTCAATCACCTCATCGGCCCCCAAGGATTTGAGCCACTCGATCTTGCTGGCGTTGTCCACCGCCGTGACATGCGCGCCCGCCGCTTTCGCAAGTTGCAGCGCCATGGTGCCCGATCCACCGCCGGCGCCATTTATCAAGAACGCGTCACCGGGTTTGAGCCCTTCCGTTCCCGCAACCGCGATGCCGCCAGCCTGCGGTAAACACGCGGCAACCTCGTTGCAGAGCTGGTCCGGAACCTTGGCCATCTCGGCGACAGACACGCAGGCATATTGCGCGAACCCACCGCGGTGCATGACCACATCGCCCATGACCCGGTCGCCGATCTGAAAGTCAGTGACATTCGGGCCAAGCTTGTCGACGACGCCAACAATGTCAGATCCCAGGACTTGGTGCTTCGGCTTCGTCAAACCGCCCACGAGGCGCGCATACAGGGGCGATCCAATCAGATATTCCCAGTCGGAAAGGTTTACAGCGCAGGCCAAAACCTTGACCCGGATCTGTGATTTGGCAGGTTCCGGGACCGGAATATCGGCAAGTTGCAGGTGTTCCGGCCCTCCATACCTATCCTGAATGATGGCTTTCATCGGGCCTCCTTGGCATCCGCGACGTTCGGCAAATGTGCTTGCATGACCAGAGTGCACTGGTTCAAGGGCGCGTTCAATCATTCTCCATCAAGGCGAGGCTCAGGCACAAGCCGGGACGCGGTGTGCTCTGATCAACTTGCCCCCCTCCGCCTGAATTCTCGTTCCGCGCAGCCGCCGGGCACAAGGTTTGGGCGCGCGCTTTCGGCCATAAACCGCCGACAGGGTTGCGGGAAAAGTTGACCGTTCAAGGAAATGCTGCGACACTTTTAGGTAGATTAGGCAATGCGGTAGCAACCACTGACTGAGCGCGAGAAGTTCTAAGGAAGTCAGTATGGACGCCGCATGACCGAGGGTTAAACCCGGTCAGATGATGCTTTTTCAACTCGGTGAGGCGTGTTCGAAGTTTTCGCATCATTCGCGGCGGTTTCCGCGTGCTTACTGGGCCCGTTTGGTTTGAGTGTGGTTTCTTTGATGTGGTCCAGCCGTTTTGAAGAATGGAACAGGCCCAAATCTGCAGTTTCTTTTCGGGCCTCGTGATAACCGGGAGGACATCTTTTGGCCCGCAATCCAGTTTCCGGAAACATCATTGATCGCCTGACGACACTTGGCGATATCAGCACCAATCTTAGTTCTCTCGCGGTCGATTTGGCCGAACTGATCAACCCGCCGCCGGTGCACCTTTCGGCACTCAGGATCGACGACTTCCTGTCGCTGGACTTCTTTCTTTACAACATGAGGCTTTCACCGGGCGACAACCCGATGGCGGTTCGCCGTAATCAAGCGCGCCCGGCCTATTTGGTGGCGCAGTTTCAAGGCCAGGCGTTCGGCGAAAAAGCCTATACCTGGTCCGGCAATCAAGCGACATCTGAAGTGCCCGATGCCCCACCCGAAACCCTGACCAAGGCGATCTTGGCGGGCCCAAGCCGGCTGGCCTTTCGCATGCCCTTGGTGGTGACAAAGCTACCACTGACCTTCGAGGCGTTCTTGCAAGCCTGCCGGACCTGGCCAATGAGCCTCGACAACCTCGCGGCACCCTTGCCACAAGGCTTTTCCGAAGATTTGCCAATTCCGGGCTTGTTGCTGGGCATTTTCAACAGCCTTGTCCTGTCCTCGGCAACCGCCCGCTCGGTGCTCGAGGGGGCAGGATTTCGTGATATGCGGCCCGGATTTGGCGAGGCCACAGTCGGTGACCGGGCGGCGGCTGTCGAACGCGCGGCACGTCTGGCCGGGCGCGCCGTTCTTGATCGGGTCCGTCGCGACCTTGCCGCTGGCGCATTGAACGAAAAAGACCTCGCGGCCTTTGCCGACCAGCAGGTTCGCATCGCCGCGCGAACAGCACGGCTTTCGCCGTCCGACCGCCCGGCCGTCCGCGCGCTGGTAGATCTGGAAGTCGCAGAAGAGGTCGCCCGGCCAAGTTTCGGCGCGGTGCGACCGCTGGTCGTGTCCGAGCTTGCCAGGATCCCTGGTTTTCTTCAGCTGTTTCTGAGACCACACAAGCCCGCATTGACCGTAACCGCGCTTGAACTGCCCTATCGCCTGTATCAAAGCCCAATCGAGCCGTCCGGCTGGACCCATGCGTTGACCCCGGTCAAACGCGGTCCGCGAACCGAACTGTGGCACACGCGGCTGGCGACGAAGGTGAACGGCACCGCAGACGAGGCCGCACCGGATCACCCGATGCTGCGGGCGATCTGGTCGCCCGACTACCAAAAACCGAACAATCCACAACCCTTCACGATGCCCATGACCGCCGAGGACCGGAGCGATATCGTGCGCCTGACCGCGGGCTTTGACGAACAAACCATCGAAGGCGACAGCACGACGCCGACGCCCTATATCCCGAAACCGGTTACGTCATACCGCACGATGCTGACGGCGCTAGGCGCCTGGCTCGACAGCGAAGGCATTTGGTCACGAGCGCCCGAGAACCCCTTGGTCACGACAGAAGCCTGGCGTCACCTCTCTGCGATGGGCCGCGACTATTACGTGCGCATCATCAAGCGCGGCTCGCTTTACGGTTTTGGCCACGGAGCGTCGATCGTGACGGTCAGCGAACGCATGTTCGAACACATCCCCGGATCAAGCGATCGGGCGGCCTATTTGCGCAAATACGACTTTATTATCGTGCGCGAACCCGTGCGCCTGTACCCCGGTGATGGTCAATTGTTTGAAGGGCGCGATTTCCCGTTTCGCAAGGTCGAGATCCTGACCCAAGTGACCCCGCTTCTGCTGCCGCCGGGCTCGCATCCAGACCAGGTGGTCGGGGCGTTGTCCGCACAAGCCAATGGCAAGAAATTGTTCTGGCCGATGTATGATCCAGGCAACGGATCTAAGCAGCATGTGAAGTTCAAGATCCGCGCGACGGATATGTCGGGGCGCGAAGTGTCGTTCTCCATGCCCCTGATCTTTGTGCGCAGTGACATGAACAATTCGGCGATCTTGACCCAAGTTCACCCGGCCTACGGTGCCGACCCACGTGCCACGGTGCCGCTGGACGGTCAAATGGTCGAACTGGCGCCGCAGGTGGTCGGTGGTGACACAGAGGGCGACACGATCTTTCCAGTGCGTTCTATCACCTTCGGCGGCGCGGCACCCTCAAAGCCACTGCCACCAAACCGGACGCAATATTTCCCGATGGCGGCCGAACTCTCGGTGAATGCCCCGGCGCTTGACCAGCTCGCCAAGTTCGGCAAGCCGCTTTCGGTCGCGTTTGCCGACATTTACAAGTCGAGCGGGTTCGCAACGCCGCAAAACACCGGTCAGGTGTTCCTGAAAAAAATTGGCGGCGACACCGATCTCAGCTTCGGCGGTGGTGGTTCAGGGTCAGATGGTGTCGGCGGCATGGTGGCCCCGAACATGGAAATTACCGCGCTGTCGCGCAGCTTTGGCCCGGTCGGTGGTAACGACAGCGCCTTTGCCGGTGGCAGTTTCGATCCCGCCGACTTCTTTCCCTCGGCCAAACTGTTCGGAACCATTGATCTGAAGGACATCATCGCACCGGTGGCGGTGAGCCTGATTGGCGCAACGGTGCCCAAACTCAAGAAGGTCGAGTTTCCGGACCGGATTGAGGTTGGTTTCGAGTTCAAGCGCGAAGACATTTCGTCACCCCTGCCGATCCTTGTGACCGGCGCTGGTGGCGGCACCGATTTGACCATCAGCGCCAAGGCCGTGTCGCATTTCACCGTTGATGATCCAACCAACCCGGTCGGCACGTTCAACGGCGGTGCGCCGGATCCGGGCCTGAAAGACCCAGAAGTGATCGTCAACGCCGAGCTTACCAATTTCAAGCTGAACCTCTTTGGCTGCGTGATCATCTGGTTCGACAAATTACAGTTCAAGATGAAGGCGGGCGAGAAACCCGATGTCGACCCAAAACTGCATGACAGCGACCCAGTGGTCTTTGGCGGGCCCCTGGAATTTATCAACGCCTTGTCGGATGTTATTCCGTCAAACGGGTTCTCTGATCCGCCGATGATCGATGTAAGCCCATCGGGGATCGGCGTGGGCTATTCGCTTGCGATCCCGACTGTGGCGGTCGGTGTCTTCTCGCTGCAAAACATGTCGATCGGCGCGATGTTGCGGCTGCCCTTCGACGGCGATCCGGTCTCTATCCGCTTCAATTTTTCCGAACGCCAAAAGCCGTTCCTATTGACCGTCTCGCTCTATGGCGGCGGTGGCTTCTTTGCGCTCTCGCTTGACAATTCCGGGGTGCGGGAGGTCGAAGCGGCGTTCGAGTTTGGCGCCATGGCAGCGATCAACCTCGGGGTGGCGTCGGGCTCGGTCTATGTCAAGGCCGGCATCTATTACCACTGGGCAGATGATACAGTGGAGCTTGAGGGGTATCTCGAAATGGGCGGCGAGATGTCAGTGATCGGCATCATCTCTGTCTCGCTCAAATTCCACTTGTCCTTGGGGTATTACAAATCGGGCGGGAAGTCAGAAGTGAAGGGTCAGGCGACGCTGACCGTCGAGATCGAGATCCTGTTCTTCTCTGCCAGTGTGTCAGTGACCTGCGAGCGGCGCCTTGGCGGATCAGATGCAGACCCACTTTTCGTTGAATTTTATCCGGCGCAATCCGTCTGGGACGACTACGCAACCGCCTTCGCATAAACCGGGAGAGAGCTATGGCAGACAAAACCCAGCATATCATGTGGACGGCGCTTCCGAACGGCTATGAGCCGGGCAATGGATACCGCGTATCGGTTCTGGTCACACCCGAATTGACGCGTGCGCCCGCCATCCCGGCGCGGCTTGACGAATTTCCGGATCTGATCGATTGGCCGGCGACGCTGGCCGGCATGAAGTTTTCCTTTCTCTACCACAACGCGGTGATCGAAAACCTGGCCCCTGTCAGCGCACCAAGCAGCACTGTCTGGGCAGCGGTGTTCCGGCCCGATACATTCGTGCGCAGCCACCAGTTCGAAGACCGCCGCGGCACAGTGGTTCTGAGCTATCCGTTGAACACCGTGCACGATTTCGTGCGCGAAACCTATGCCAGCCTGGCATCGAGCGCGGGCACCGAATTGCCCGAAAGCACCGAGCATTTCAAGAACCTGCGCAAGCTTGCCGAGCCGCTTGCACACCCGGCTCAGGTCATAGAGGCGCTTCGCAATAAGGAAATTCCGCACGATACAAGCGATCCACGCACCGCGTGGGCATTGTTGCAGGCCTATCACCGTCCGCTTTCGGCAGAACAGACCGTCAATTACGTGAAAGACACATCCGGACCTGAAGAGGATCCCCGTGAGGACGCGCACTGGCGCACTCACAAGCTAATTGATCTTCCCAAGGAAGATGAGATCAAGGACCTGATCGATTTCCACCAGATTGTGGCCTCGACCAACCAGTATCACGGGTTCTTGCGTGATCTTGGGCTTGTGCTCGATTTCGTGCTGCCCGAAGACCACATGCCGGGCGGCGCGATGACCGACCGATTGCGGGTGCGCGTCAACTGGGCGCCGACACCCGAGGCGGCAAGTGGTGTCGAGACGGTGAAAGACACGCGCCCCTTCACCGTCACAAGGTTAGTGCCCGGCAAGGCGTTCCGCCCGGTCAATGCCTCTTCCGCGACGCCGATCATCGACGGCTATCTAGAGCTTGCAGACCACTACCGGCTCATTCAGGTCGATGTCGACGGCGCGGGCATCAAGACCAAGAACTTTGCGCAGTCTCTGATGACCATGCGGGGCGCGGCGAAACGCGAGCCTGATCCACGCGTCGGCGCGCCCGCGCTGCAGACCGGTGGGATCTTGCTGGCCGAACCGAAGCGCGCCGAAGGCCTGACCCAGGCCATTGACCGGTCAGGCAAGCATTTCGATGCTGAAACCGCAGGCGGCGACATCGACCTGTTCCAAGAGGATGTGATCCGCGGCTACCACCCGGAAATCTTCGACGAACATAGCGGCCAATGGCAGTCACTGTGCCGGCGCGACGGGTTGATCGACCTTGTCGACACCATGGCGGATATTTCGGTGAAAGATGAAGAAGGCGCGGTGCGGCTTGGCGTGACGCAGGCAGCCGATGGCAGCGACCCGGATGTGGTAAAGCTCTACGAAGGGCTTTTTGCGTGGAACGGCTGGAGCTTGTCGGCGCCACCACCGGGCTTAGGTATTCCCATCGATGATGATGCAAGTCAGGCCGAACCCCTGTCCAACAAAGCCCCGATGGGGATGCCATTCCAAGCCAATTTCACAGCACATCCAAGGTCCCTTCCAAGCTTGCGATATGGGCGCACCTACCGGATGCGGGTCCGGGTCAGCGATTTGGCGTTGAACGCGGCTGCCTGGACAACCTCAAAGACCGACCCCAAACAGGCGGTCAGCCAGCCGCTGACCTATCGGCGCTTTGAACCGGTGGAGCCGCCAGCTTTCGCATTGGGTCAGACCGGCGGCGTTGCTGAGAAACCTGGCGAGGGCGAGGCGATGGCACGGATCGCCATCCGCAGCTTCAATGAAATGCCCGCCGACAACACCGTTGCGATTGCGGCGACCGCGCGCCGGCAGGTCGTGGCCAACAGAACCTCGGTCAAACAGGCCGAGACGCACGGCATGTTGGACGATCCCGCCGGTCGGCTTAACCCGGCAAGCTACGGTATGCTTGCCGCGCTTGACGCGCCCTTGGATAAGGTCACGCTGAGCTTCGACGGCGTCGATCAAGACTATCCGGTCGCGGAAGACGGGTTTTCCCTGCCCTACCTTCCGGATCCTTTCGCCGAGAAGGTCGCGCTTCGGTTTCTGGGCCCTGCCGATGTCGGGGTGGGTGCGCTTGCCGATGTGGCCTACTACCCGACATCTGCCGCGACAGATTGGCCCAAGGCGGCCCCGTTTGAGATTGTCATCAAGGAAGATCCGGGCGCCCTGCCCTCCTTCAACAAGACAAAACGTATTCTGACCGTCCCGCTGGCCAAGGCCGATATCGTCCGCTTGCGGCTTTCCCATGTTCTCCCAAAAGGTGGGCTTGATCAGATGGGGATCTGGCAGTGGTTCGCGGATCGGTTTGGCTCGAACCCAGACCTGGTGGATCAGGTTCGCAAACTGGCGCTTGCGGGCGGCCATTGGATGCTGACGCCCTGGACCGAGATCGAACTTGTGCATGCGGTTCAGAAACCGTTGGTCCTGCCCGCGGTTCAAAAGCTCTTTGTGTCGCGCGGGCTTGGCCGGACCTATGCGCGGCTCAATTTCAACACGCCGGTTGACAGCCATTCGACGGACAAGCTCGACCTGTTTGGCCGGTGGAACGAGCCGACGGATCCGTTGAATGAAGACCAACCGCGCAACGTCATTCGCCGCGGCCATGCCAACGAACGAAAGCTTGACTATGCGGATGCGCCGGGCATGTCACCTCCGGGACGCAGCGACTATGTGCGCATCAAACACGAGTTTGGCGATACGAAATATCGGCGGGTCCTCTATCGGCTGGAGGCAACGAGTCGGTTCCGCGAATTCATGCCGGCGGCCGTCCGTGAACCGTTGGTTTCGGGTGAAACCAATCCGCAGATCAAAGTGATTTCCGACGAAGCCACCGGGTGGATTCCAAACAGCGCGCCGCCTCCGGCGCCAGAGGTGCTTTACGTGATCCCGACCTTCGGTTGGACCCGCCGCAAATCCGGCAAGTCGCGATCAAGCTGGCGCGACGGCGGCGGATTGCGGGTCTATCTGAACAGGCCGTGGTTCGTCAGCGGCCACAACGAAATGCTGGCGGTCGTGCTTCCGCCTGACAACGCGACCTCCGCCAAGATCGATGAAGAGCTCAAGTCCTTCGTGACGCAGTGGGGCACCGACCCGATCTGGTCAAGCACCAACATCGCCACCCCGTCGCCAGGGCTGGGCGCTTTCCCACTGGCCGTCAAACAGGGCCCGCTTGATCCTGCGCGCCTGCCCCAATTCGTTCCCGAAGAGGAAGCGGATCTGCCGGCAGGTCCATTCCAGCTTGATGGTCTCGTCAATCCAACGCGGCCCGGGGTGGGATCGGGTGGTTCATCCCCCTTGCCTACACCCATTCCGACCCGGCTGAACGTCGCGCCACATCTTGTCGGATACGACACCGATCGGAAACTGTGGTTCTGCGATATCGTGGTCGAACCGGGGCGCAGCTATTACCCGTTCATCCGGCTGGCGCTGGCGCGCTATCATCCGATCTCTGCCCCCGGCGCGCATATCTCGCCGATTGTAACGACTGAATTCGTGCAGCTTACCCCCGATCGGTTGGCCACGGTGGCACGCGGGACCGGCAGGGTTCTGAATGTTGGGCTTTATGGCCACGCCTACTTAAAGGGTCCGGCGGCAAGCGGATCCACGTCGATCGTAGGTCGCAGAAGTAATCCGGTGGTCAAGATCAGCGTCGAGTTGCTTGATGAAACGCTTGGCCCGGATTTCGGTTGGTCGGAGTTGACATCGGCTGTGGTGAAGAAAAAAAGGGCCAGCCGCAGCGCCCCGTCAGGCGACAAAACGCTGGATCGCGATGGATCACGGGGAAAGAAATCTGCAATGACCCTCGCGGCGCGTGCAGAGGAACTGCTCGCAGCTCGCGATTTCACGGCTATCCTTGCGAACCCCGACTTGGTTGCGTTGTTGCGCCCGCCGGCGATCTGGGAAGGGACCGTGACGCTGCCGAAGCAAATGAAAAGAGGCTCCAAGCTGCGTCTGGCCATTCGCGAATACGAACCCCACCGCGTCGATACTGACCATGTATCGGTCCCGAAAGGCGCCCCCGATCCGCGCCTACGCCTTGTCTATGCGGAGTTCATCAAAGTTTGATCCATTGAGCGCCGGCGGTTGGGTCGCTTGGGCCCCGGTCCTATCAACATCATCGGATAGCCCGCCCGTGCCACGAACGGTGCGCACTCGAACACCCCCAACCAGCGCAGAGGCCCGCGCGGTCAAAACGCGACGTCAATTTCAAATAAATGGGAAAAGCACCTTCTGGGTTAATTGAATAACCCTCACTCTCCTTATATGTGTAGGGTGATTGAAAATGAGCTTTCGCGGTTGTGCAATCTGCAACCGTAAAACAGCCAAAATTGTCCCTAGCGGGAAACGGGTAATGAAACACACCATGGTGATCAAGCCAACAACGCTGGTGCTTGGGGAACTGAGCGCACAAACCACATCTGCCTTTCAATTCGAAGGCTTGGTGCAGCTTTCCTGCGATGAGATTACGCAATTGGATCGCAGCGCCTTTGAGGCGCTTGCGCCCAAAGTGGTGCTGTCACCCCTGTTTTGCGAGGGATTGGACTGTATCGACTTTGGTCAGTTTTTGACCGACATGAAATTTGACGGTCGCTATCTGATCCTTGCCGACGATCTGCCCAATCCCACGATGATTTCGCGCGAATTTAAGCAGCTTTACCCGACCCTTGAATTCGAGATTCTGACGACGAAGGAAATTTTCGCGCGTCTGGATCGGTAACGCCAAGCTGCGATCAATAGATCAGTTCATGTTCGTCCCCACCGACGCTGTCATAATACCGCGACAGATAGTTCAGAGCCACGCGAAGCATGTATTTACCCGACCGCGCAGGCATCGCCATGTCCGCCTCGATCCGCTCCATGCCCTTTTCGTGACAACACACAGCGATCGCAATCTGGCCAAGTTCCGGCCCAAGCGCCTGCATTGCGCTGGCGAACCGTTTGCGGGCGTCCAGTTTGCGGTCTGACGGATGCGTGGTTGTCAGTGCCGATCTGACCGCATCTTGAAGCCTGTCCCATGTGGCAATGCCGCTCAGTTCAAACTGCCCCAGAGCGAAATCACGGTGCAGGCGTTCGGCGGCACTCACAAGTGTCGGCGCAAGGTAAGGTTGCCCACGCCCGGTCGACCGCCCCAGCACCCGCACCGGGCTGTCAGCACCAATCGGACGCCCGGACCGCGTTCTTGCCTTGGCCGCCTTTGCCGCACCGACAAAGCTGGCGCCGTCCGGAATGCCCGAAAACCCGGTTGAGGCTTCGGCGAACCCAGTCGCGCGCCCTTCTTGTTGTGCCAACATCTTGTTGAGCGCAAGTCGCCCCTCGGTGGTGATGTGATAGCGCACCACCCGACCCGACGCGCCGCCTTCGATCCAACCGCGCAATGCCATGACCTCGACAATTTCGGTCGGACCCTTGGCCACCGTCAGCGGGTCGCCGTCGTCTCGGGCGCACAACACCACGGCGGTGTCGACACCTTGGCTGACGGCCATGACGGCCCGGTCTTTCATCATGGCCCGCAACAGGCGCACCATATGTGGGGAAACAGTGTCGTCTGCGTCCGGGTCAATCGGGGCCGCGGTGGCATAAACAGGCTGGCCGTCGCGCACCCCTGCCCCCAGTCGTGTCAGCAGGGCATCGACCAACGGATCATCACGCAGAGATTCGGTCTTTCGCACCTGTCTGAGCACCGTCGAGGCGTGCACCCCCATGTCGCGGGCAAGGGAACGAATGGAGGCACCCTCTTCCGTGTGTTTCAGGTAAAGATGAACCTCATCGGGCAGCCACCGAACCATTTCATTGCTTTCGATCCCCGATGCCATCGCATTCTGCATAGAAGCCCCTTCCAATTGGCGTTCCGTGGACACACGACATCCCGACGCGCAACCACAGGTTGTGTGATAGCCGGTAACGAGTATCATTTGATTGGTTACCGGTTCGTTAATTGACCGTTGTCCAGACCAGTTTTGTTATTGCTTTGGCAATATTTGTTAAAGCGACCGTGCGCCGGAGGGGTTCGAACGCAACACCCGGTAAGGTTGAGTAATAGTCAGCGGGAATCACTGAAAGGGTATCCCATGACTGACGCAACATCACTTCTCAAATCACTTCGTCGCCCCCGTCTTCTGGTGCGCGCCGCCCGCTTCGGGCTGATGGATTACAACCGCGATAGGGATTTGAAAAAGCTTATGAAAACGCCTGCGACGCCCAGCCCGGCAAGGGCCATCGACGGGCTGTTGCAGGAAGAAGCACGGCTAGAGGATACACGGAAAGCCGGCGACGCCTCTTATTCCGTGTCCCACCATGTCGAGGTGCTGATCGCGCTGATGGCCGAAATGCGTCTGCTGCCAAAAGGGCCACGGGCGGTCTGAACGCCCCAAGACCGGTAAGAGGATCGTTAAATCCTCTTACCGTGTTCTTAATGTTGTTGAACAAAACCGGAACGGTTGAGGCTCAGCTAAAGGCGTCGGGCATCGAGTCCTTTTTTTCCTGAACGTAGTCGCGAAGCCCATCGGCAATACCGGGGTCAAGGGCGGGTTGTTGATAGTCTGCCAACAACTTCTCCACGCGGATCGAGGCCAGCGCTTGCGTGTCGCGCGCGCCTTCTTCGTCCCAGGTTTCAAACGGCTTGTAATCCAGCAGTTCGGTGCGCCAGAACGCTGACTTAAAGTTCGCCTGCGTATGGGCGCAGCCAAGATAGTGTCCGCCCGGCCCAACCTCGCGGATGGCGTCCATCGCTTGCGCGTTCTCGTCGACCGCAATGCCCTGGGCCAAATGGTGCAAGGTACCCAGTTGGTCAGCATCCATCACGAATTTCTCGAAGCTGGCGACCAGACCGCCCTCCAGCCAGCCGGCCGCATGCAGCATGAAATTCACGCCGGACAGCAGCCCCGTGTTCAAGCTGTTTGCCGTTTCATACGCCGCCTGTGCGTCAGGCAGTTTCGATCCGTTGAACGACCCGGCCGACCGGTATGGCAACCCTAGCCGGCGGAACAATTGCCCGGCCCCATATGTGATATGGGCTGCTTCGGGTGTGCCAAAGGTTGGTGCGCCAGAGTTCATGTCGATCGAGGACACGAACGCCCCCGCAATGACCGGCGCGCCTTTGCGCACCAACTGGCTATAGGCCACACCCGCGAGCACCTCGGCCAGAACCTGTGTCAGCGTGCCAGCCACTGACACCGGCGCCATCGCGCCGCCCACGATGAAGGGCGAAATGATCGAGGCTTGGTTGTTGGCGGCAAACACCTCCATCGCGCCCATCATCACATCGTCATATTGCATGGGCGAGTTGATGTTGATGAGCGACGTCATCACCGTGTTTTGCTGCACGAAGTCTTTGCCGAAAAGAATCTCGGACATCTCGACGCTGTCTTGCGCGCGTTCAGGCGCGGTCACCGACCCCATATAGGGCTTGTCAGACAAGGTCATGTGGGCGAGCAGCATATCAAGGTGGCGCTTGTTCACCGGCACATCTGTCGGTTCGCACACGGTGCCGCCGGAATGGTGCAGCCATTTGGACATGTAACCCAGCTTCACGAACTTGCGGAAATCCTGCATCGTTGCATAGCGGCGCCCCCCGGCGGCGTCGCGCACAAAGGGCGGGCCATAGACGGGGGCGAGCACCAGATTGTTGCCGCCAATTTCAACGGATCGTTCGGGATTGCGGGCATGCTGGGTAAACTGGCTGGGCGCCGTTTTGCACAACTCACGCGCCAAACCACGCGGAATGCGCACCCGTTCCCCGTCAACATCGGCCCCCGCCTCTTTCCACCGCTCAAGCGCGGCCGGGTTTTCGACGAAATTGACGCCGATTTCCTCAAGCACCGTTTCGGCGTTGTATTCGATGATCTCCATCGCCTCTTCGTTGAGGATTTCGAGATTGGGAATGTTGCGCGTGATGAATTTCGCGCATTCGATGCGAACAGCGGTGCGTTCAGCGCGACGAGCAGCGCCGCCGCCCCCGCGACCACGACGGGTGGGTGCCTCGGTCATGGTAATCCTCCAAAATGTCCTGTTGATTTGTGAATATCCCGCGGCCCCCGCTAAATCCGCTCGCAAGCGTCCTTCAGGGGGCAAAAGCGACATCGGGCGCTGAAAGCCACAAAAAAATGCCGGATGGTTGGTGTAGATACGCGTGCGGGACTTGCTTTGCCCCGGCCCCTGCCCTAATCCGACGACATGACAGATCAAAGCCACGACCGCCTTCTTATCATCGACTTCGGCAGCCAGGTGACGCAACTTATCGCGCGCCGCCTGCGCGAGTTGAATGTCTATTGCGAAATTCACCCCTACCAGAAGGTCACGATGGATTTCGTGCGCGAGATGGCCCCGAAAGCGGTGATCCTGTCGGGCGGACCAGACAGCGTGACCCGCGAAGGGTCACCACGCGCGCCGCAAGAAATTTTCGACTATGGCGTGCCCATCCTTGGCATCTGCTATGGTCAGCAGACCATGATGACCCAGTTGGGCGGCAAAGTGGAAAGCGGACACGGCACAGCCGAATTCGGCCGCGCCTATGTGACCCCCAGCGCCAAGCTCGACCTGTTGGACGGCTGGTTTGACCAGGGCGTTGAGCAGGTCTGGATGAGCCACGGCGACCATGTCTCTGAAATCGCTCCGGGTTTTGAGGTTTATGGCACCTCGCCCAACGCGCCCTTCGCGATCACCGCCGACGCCAGCCGTCATTTCTATGCGGTGCAGTTCCACCCGGAAGTGCACCACACACCAAAGGGCGCGAAACTTTACGAGAATTTTGTGAAACTGGCCGGGTTCACGGGCGACTGGACCATGGATGCCTATCGCGACGAGGCGATCCGCGTCATTCGTGAACAGGTCGGTGACAAGAAAGTGATCTGTGGCCTGTCCGGCGGGGTCGACAGTTCGGTCGCCGCGGTGCTGATTCACGAAGCGATTGGCGATCAGCTGACCTGCGTTTTCGTCGACCACGGGTTGCTGCGCAAGGGCGAGGCGGAAGAGGTCGTCACCATGTTCCGCGACCACTATAACATGCAGCTGATCCACGCGGATGAGCAGGAGCTGTTTTTGGGCGAGTTGGACGGGCAATCCGACCCGGAAACCAAACGCAAGATCATCGGCAGACTGTTCATCGACGTGTTCCAGAAACATGCCGACCAGATCGAGGGCGCAGAGTTTTTGGCCCAAGGCACGCTTTACCCGGACGTGATTGAAAGCGTCAGTTTCTCGGGCGGCCCGTCGGTTACGATCAAATCGCACCATAATGTCGGCGGCTTGCCGGAAAAGATGGGCCTGAAGCTTGTCGAACCACTGCGCGAGTTGTTCAAGGACGAAGTGCGCGCCCTGGGGCGTGAACTTGGCCTGCCGCAAAGCTTCATCGGGCGCCACCCCTTCCCCGGCCCCGGTCTTGCCATCCGCTGCCCCGGAGAGATCACCCGCGCCAAGCTTGACATTCTGCGCGAGGCCGACGCTGTCTATATCGACCAGATCCGCAAGCACGGTTTGTATGACGAGATCTGGCAGGCGTTCGTCGCGATCCTGCCCGTGCGCACCGTGGGTGTGATGGGCGATGGGCGCACCTATGATTATGCCTGTGCACTGCGCGCCGTCACCTCGGTGGACGGTATGACGGCGGACTACTATCCGTTCAGCCATGAATTTCTTGGGGAAACCGCAACCCGGATCATCAATGAGGTCAAGGGCATCAACCGCGTCACCTATGACGTGACCTCGAAGCCACCCGGCACGATTGAGTGGGAATGACCCCGCAAGTATGCCCCTGTTAGAGTGACCATATTTGCGTTGTCCAAGCAATCCCGCGACACTCCAATGTTCATCCTAAAGCAGTATTACTGCTTGCAACTCGCTTCAAGCGGGTGGCATGATGGATGTGCAAAGACCAGCAAGCACGCAACATTCTGCGCGGGTAGAACCCTTATGAAGTCACGTTTGACCAGGATCGTTACCTTTGTCACATCACGACTCCGGGGGCGGATGGTTTTGAAGTTTCTACAGAGATATCAAAGCGTTCCCTTGGTGCACCGGATCACACGGTTTTTTGATCCAAATTACATCCGGAAGGTTTCCGTCTTTCACTACCAACCCAAGCTTGCCATGTTGACCTGGCAGGGAACGCGGTTGTGGGTTGATGTGAACGATCACATCGGTTTTCGCAGCTTCATCCGCCAAGAACCGTTCGAGATGATGGTCCACACCATCGCCACGAAAATCGGTATTACCGAAGGTGACGTCATTCTGGACATCGGTGCCAATATTGGCACCGCGAGTGTGCCAATCTGTCGAGAAACCGGGTGTGAACTTGCTGCGATCGAGGCCTCAAAAGACACGGCGTCCCTCTTGCTCAAGAATATCGCGCTGAACCAGATTAAGGCGCATGTGGATATCGTGGCGTTGACGTCGCAGGCTGATGACGGGGCATTTCTGAAGCTCTATTTGCGCGATGGCAACCGCGGCGCGAATTCATTGCTCGCGGATTGGAACCCGTCAAAGGCGGACGCAACATACGAGCTTGCTCCGGCGACCACGCTTGATCGCTATATTGACGGCGCAAGGTATGCGGCGCGGATCGCCCTGATCAAAATTGACGTCGAGGGTGCCGAGCTTGACGTCATCAAGGGCGGTCAAAAGTTTCTGGCGTCAAACACAGCACCCATCTTGATTGAATACCGGGTCGATGCAGGTGCGAAGGTGCGTGACATGCTGGCGCAGGCGTTGGATTTGATGGCCGAAAGATATGACGTTTTCGGGCTGGATACCGCGGGAAACAAAACCATGTTTGACCCGACAAAACCCTATGAAAACATCCTGTTCGAACCCAAGACGCAAGGCGCATAGTCGTAAGCCGCGGTCACGACCCTTCTTGTCAATCTATGTGGCTTCGGTATGGTCCGCTCATGCCAAAGATACGCCTGTCAGGTCATATCGAAGTCCCCAAGGGCCGGATTGCCGCGATCAGATCGGCGCTCCCCGCCCATATCGCTCTGACCCGAGCGGAACCGGGTTGCTTGGCCTTCGACGTCACCGAGGATGAAACCCGGCCGGGCCGTTTCGATGTGAGCGAACTGTTTGCCTCACGCGAGGATTTTGACGCCCATCAAACCCGCATGACATCAAGCCCTTGGGCCAAAATCACAAAGAACATCCCGCGTCATTATAACATCGAAGAGGTCGTCTCGTGACACCGACCCTGCGCGCCGCGTTCTGGATGACCGGGGCGATTGCATCGTTCACGGCGATGGCCGTGGCCGGGCGCGCGGTCAGTCACGCGTTGGATACATTCGAAGTGATGCTTTACCGGTCGTGCGTCGGGGTCGTGATCGTGGTGGCAGTGCTCGTGGCGACAAGGCGACAACACGAGGTCAGAACCAGCAATCTGCGTCTGCACTTGTTGCGCAATGCGGCCCATTTCGCCGGGCAGAACCTTTGGTTTCTGGCTTTGACGCTGATCCCGCTTGCACAAGTTTTTGCCCTGGAGTTCACCTCGCCCTTGTGGGTCGCCGCCCTCGCCCCGGTTTTGCTAAACGAGCGCCTGACGGGCACAAGGTTGCTGACAGCACTGATCGGTTTTGTCGGCATCCTGATCATCGCCCAACCTTGGGCGACGGGCGGTTTGTCGGTTGGAGTGACCGCTGCGGGCTTGTCGGCCATCTGTTTTGCGCTGACCGCGCTGGCCACGCGAAAACTGACGCGGGCGGAAACGACGTTGTCCATCCTGTTCTGGCTGACCGCCATCCAACTGGTGTTTGGCGTGATAACGGCAGGGATCGACGGCGACATTGCATGGCCGACGCTGGCCCTGACCCCTTGGCTTTTGTTGATCGGCGGGGCGGGTCTGCTTGCTCATGCCTGTTTGACGACGGCCCTGTCGCTTGCGCCCGCCTCGGTTGTAATTCCGATGGACTTTGCAAGACTGCCGGTGATCGCGGTGATCGGCGCCTTGCTTTACGGTGAAAGCGTTGGCGTATCTCTGATCGTCGGGGCGGGCTTTATCATCGGGGCGAACCTGATCAATCTGCGCGCTGAGCACCGCGCCTCAGGCTGACCCGGCCAACTGAACTGTCCTGCCGCGTGTTTCAGACCCAAAAAAGCGTGTCCTTCCCACATCGTTTCAAAAGTTATGAACGGCTGAACCTTATCTGACCCAAGGTAACGATTGACCAAGATCAGGCGCGCCAAATAGCTTAAATTTCATGTAGCAGCTACATTCAGGACAGTTTGTGTCTCAGGGAGGAATGATGAACAAACTTACACTCACGACAGCCGCGTTGTTTACGGCAGCAGCGACGGGCGCGCATGCCGGGATTGACCGGTCCAATCAGGATATCTCGATCCTGTTCGAGGAAGGCAACTACCTGTCGTTCTCGTTTGGCAATGTCAGCCCGACAATCGAAGGCACCGGCGCAGGCGTCTTTCCGATTTCGCAATCGGCAACCGACTTTTCGATGTTCGCGATGGGTTACAAAGCCCAGCTGAACGATCAGATCAGCCTTGCGTTGATTTGGGACCAGCCCTACGGCGCCGACATCAACTATATTGACGCCCCTCTTGCGCCGGGCATGGCGAAAGTGGACAGCTCGGCTTTGACCGGCATCTTGCGCTATGAAATGGGCAATGGCTTCTCGGTCCATGGTGGTTTGCGTGCTCAGAAAGTGTCCGGCGACATCATCTCGTCCCTTGGTGCTTTGTCCGCAACCAGCGGCACCGAATGGGGTGGCCTGGTCGGTGTGGCTTACGAAAAGCCCGAGATTGCCCTGCGCGTCGCGCTGACTTATTTCACCGCTGTTGATCACGAACTGACCGGCGTGCGCGCCGTGCCGGGCTTCATTGACCCGGTCACTGGCTCGGTGGAAATGCCCGAGGCGATCAACCTCGACTTCCAAACGGGTATCGCCGAGAACACGCTTTTGTTCGGGTCGATCCGTCATGCCAAATGGGGCGGTATCTCGCTCGACACCACGGGCGCACTTGGCGACGCGACCTGGGTGACCTTTGACGAGGACGTAACCTCCTACAAGCTCGGCTTGGGTCGTCGCTTGAACGAAAACTGGTCGGTTTCGGCTTCGCTGGGCTATGTTGATGGCTCGGACACCGGCACCACGTTCCTGGCACCTGCCGGGGCGGCCACGTCGATTGCACTGGGCGCAAAATACACCCAAGGCAATTTCGACATTTCGGGCGGTGTCCAATACACCAAATTTGACACCAAGACCGTCACATCAGGCGGCCTGCCGGTCGTCTATGACGATGGTGATGCCGTGTCCTTCGGTGTGAAGATGGGCCTGCGTTTCTAATCGAACGACGCCACAGAAGACCTGAAACGCCCCGTGCTCGTCGCGGGGCGTTTTGCATAGAGCACATCGCCCGGTTTCCTGATGAGAAGCATTTGACCCGCCCGTTCCTGCCCCTTACCAAGAGGCGAAGAGAAACTTGGTGAATGACATGCTGTATCAAAGCTCGGACGACTGGCATAACGCCCCGCACAAGCGGGTGCTGTTCTTTGGTATGTCCGGTCTCGGTAAAACCTATCTTTCCAATATGTTGCGTGATCAGGGTGATTGGTTTCACTATTCAATCGATTACCGGATTGGCACGCGTTACATGGGCGAACACATCGCCGACAATTTCAAGGCCGAGGCTATGAAGGTGCCGTTCCTGCGCGACCTTCTGTTGTCGGATTCCATTCGGATCACCTCGAAGATCAGCTTTGACAATCTCAGCCCCGTTGCGACCTACCTTGGCAAGCCGGGCAGCCCTGCAAAGGACGGCGTCCCGATTGCTGAGTATCGGCGCAGGCAGGACCAGTTCAAGCAGGCCGAAATTTCGGCGCTGATGGACACGGCCGCCTTCATTGAACGCGCTGAAAAGATTTATGGCTATCCCCATTTCATCTGTGACACCGGTGGCTCCATTTGCGAATGGATTGACCCCGCCTTGGGGGAGAATGATCCCCTGCTCGAAGAACTTGGCCGCCATTGCCTGTTGATCTGGTTGCGCGGCGACGACGCCCACAGCCAGGAATTGGTGCGCCGCTTTGACCGTGCGCCAAAGCCGATGGCTTATCAGCCCGCGTTCCTGGAACGCGCCTGGGCGGATTATCTCAATGAAATGAAGCTTGAAGCGTGCGATGTTGATCCAGACGCCTTTATCCGCTGGACCTATGCGAAAGCCTTGGAACACCGTCAGCCCTTGTATCAGCACATGGCGCGCTATGGCATCACGCTTTGCGCCCACGAGGTTGCTGCAATCAAATCCCCCGAGGATTTCGATCGAATGATCGCCGCGGCCATTGACGCTGCCTGATCTGGACCTAACTAGTTATTAACACGCAATTCCAAGGACTTTTGCCATGCCAATTAAGATCCCCTCGTCTCTGCCGGCCGCTGATGTGCTGACGGAAGAGGGCGTTATGGTCATGTCAGAGGATCAGGCGGCCAAACAGGATATCCGCCCGATGCGGATTGCGCTTTTGAACCTGATGCCCAAGAAGATCGAGACGGAAACGCAGTTTTCACGCCTGATCGGGGCGCACCCGTTGCAGATCGAACTGACGCTTTTGCGCCCGTCCGAGCACACGTCCAAGACCACCAGCCAGGCCCATATCGGAGCCTTCTATCAGCCGTGGCAAGAGGTGCAGGATCAGAAATTCGACGGGCTGATCATCACCGGCGCGCCAATTGAGCATATGCCGTTCGAACAGGTCACCTATTGGGATGAGATCAGCCAGATCTTTGACTGGACCCAGACCAATGTGCATTCGACCTTCGGCGTGTGTTGGGGGGCGATGGCGATGATCTATCACTTCCATGGGGTGGCGAAACATATACTGGATGCCAAGGCTTTTGGTTGTTTTCCGCAGCGAAACATGGACCCGGCATCGCCCTATTTGCGAGGGTTTTCAGACAGTTGTGTCGTTCCAGTTAGCCGCTGGACCGAAATGCGTCAGGCCGAGATCGACGCCGCAAACGGTTTGACCACGCTTCTGGGGTCGAACGAGGTTGGTCCCTGTCTGGTCGAAGATAAAGCCCATCGCGCGCTCTATATCTTCAACCACTTTGAATACGACACGGCCACCTTGAAAGGTGAGTATGACCGCGATGTCGCCAAAGGCGTGCCGATCAATGTGCCGATCAACTACTATCCAGATGAAGACCCCAGCCGGATGCCCGTCAACCGGTGGCGCAGTCACGCCCATTTGCTGTATGCCAACTGGATCAACGAGATGTATTTGACCACGCCCTTCGATATCGACCAGATCGGGTCCAGCGTCGAAGATCGCCGTGGGTGATGTGACCAAGCCCTCGCACCGATTGCCATTGCGAGGGCTACGTCCCATACTGTCGTGAAATCAGGAGTTTGCGCATGTCCCTGCCCTTCGAAGGTGCCATATCAGAGTTCTACACAAAGACCGCTCCGGCGTCTGTGCGCGAGGCAATCAAGGGCGCTGGCAAGAAGCAGATCTTGTCCGACAGCTATCCCTATGAAACGCTGATGTCCAAATCGGACTATGAGGACGAAATCGAGGCGCTTCAGCTTGAATTGGTGAAATTGCAAGCGGACGTAAAGGCCACGGGCAAACGTGTCGTGGTGGTGTTCGAGGGGCGCGACGCCGCAGGCAAAGGCGGCACCATCAAACGGTTTCGCGAAAACCTGAACCCCCGCGTCGCGCGGGTTGTCGCCTTATCCAAGCCCTCGGACCGTGAGGCGGGCGAATGGTATTTCCAACGCTATGTGCGTGAACTGCCGTCGGCGGGTGAAATCGTTCTGTTTGACCGCAGTTGGTACAACCGCGGCGTGGTCGAAAAAGTGTTTGGCTTTTGCGAGGACGACCAGCGCGCGGCCTTTTTCCGGCAACTGCCGGAGTTTGAGGACATGCTGGTTGATGAGGGCATTCATCTTTTCAAAATCTGGCTGAATGTCGGTCGCGCCGAGCAATTGAAACGCTTCTTGTCGCGTGAAAAAGACCCGTTGAAGCAATGGAAGCTGAGCTGGATTGATGTCGAGGGGCTGAAGCGCTGGGATGAGTATTCGGACGCGATCAAGGAAACCTTCGAACGCAGCCACCGTCCCCGCGCGCCCTGGACGGTGATCCGCTCAGACGACAAGAAACGCGCGCGGTTGGCGGCGATCCGGTCCGTCTTGCAACATATTGATTATGCGTCGAAAGATGGAAACGTCGCGCATGCGCCCGATGACAAGATCTGTGGCGGACCCGAGATCTGGGATGGCTAAACGCGGCTATCATCACGGCAATCTTCGCCAAGCTCTGGTCGATGCGGCCTTGGCCTTGATCGAAGAAAAGGGCCCGACCGGTTTCACCCTGTCAGAAGCGGCGAAACAGGCGGGCGTTACGCCGGCAGCCGTCTATCGCCACTTTGCCGGCCGCGAGGATCTGATCGCCGAGGCGGCGCGGCAGGGGTATGAGATTTTCGCAGACCTGATGGAATATGCCTATGACAAGGGCAAGCCATCTGCGCTTGCCAGTTTCGAAGCAACCGGGCGGGCTTATCTTGCCTTTGCCCGCAAGTATCCCGGCCATTATGTTGCGATGTTTGAAAGCGGTGTCTTGATCAATCAATCGCCCGATCTGGCGTTGGTTGCGGGGCGTGCGATGGGTGTGCTTGAAAAAGCCGCAGCAACGCTGACCGAGAATATTCCCGAAGACAGGCGCCCGCCGTCACGTATGGTCAGCGCCCATATCTGGGCAATGAGCCACGGGGTGGTGGAGCTGTTCGGGCGTGGCAGTCCGGGGCAAAAAAGCCCCTTTCCACCCGAGGATCTTCTGGAATCCGGAATTGGCGTTTATCTGCGCGGCTTAGGACTGATCCAGACCGACGAATAGCGCGAAAACGCCATGGCGCGCAGGTGTCAGGCCAACAGCTTGTGACAAAGCTCCAGCCCCTCGATCAGCCGGTCCACCTCGTCTTTGGTGTTATAAAGCCCGAAAGAGGCGCGCGCGGTCGCAGAGACGCCCAGATGTTCCATAAGCGGTTTGGCGCAATGGTGACCCGCCCGCACGGCGATGCCCTTTTTGTCGAGGATGGTCGAGATGTCATGCGCATGCGCGGCGCCCTCCATCGTAAACGAAAAGATCGCAGCCTTTCCCGGTGCGGTGCCCTGGACATTCACCCAATTCAGCCCGGTCAGACGTTCGCTTGCATAGGCGGCCAGCGACGCCTCGTGGGCGGCGACGTTTTCCATACCCAGATCCATCAGATAGTCCAGCGCGGCCCCAAGCCCGATGGTCTGCACGATACCGGGGGTGCCGGCCTCGAATTTCAACGGCGGCTCCGCATAGGTCACCCGGTCCTTACACACCTCGTTGATCATGTCGCCACCCCCCAGAAAGGGTTGCATCTCGGCCTGACGGTCAGCCCGCACATAGATCGCGCCGGACCCGGACGGGCCATAAAGCTTGTGGCCGGTAATGGCGTAGAAATCGCAGCCGATATCCTGCACATCGACCGGCATATGCACAGCCCCCTGCGAGCCATCCACCATGACGGCAACACCGCGCGCGCGCGCGCCGGCGCAGATCGTTTTCACATCGACCACCGTGCCGAACACATTCGAACATTGCGTGACGGCAATCAGCTTGGTGCGCGGGGTGATCGCGTTCAGAACCTTGCTTGGGTCAAGCGACCCATCCGGTTCCGGGTCGATCCATTTCAGCACAACCCCTTGGCGTTCGCGCAGAAAATGCCACGGAACGATGTTGGCGTGATGCTCCATCGTCGACAGAATGATTTCGTCGCCCGCGCCCATGCGTGGCGCAGCCCACCCGTAGGACACCATGTTGATGCCCTCAGTGGTGCCGGAATTGAAGATCACCTCGTCCTCGGACCCGGCGTTGAGAAACCTTGCCACAATGCCACGCACGGCCTCGTATTTCTCGGTCGCGAGGTTGGACAGAAAATGAAGCCCCCGGTGAACGTTCGAGTATTCCTCGGCGTAAGCGCGGGTCACGGCATCGATAACCACCTGCGGTTTTTGCGCCGATGCGCCGTTGTCGAGATAGATCAACGGCTGACCGTTGATCTGACGCGACAGGATCGGGAATTCAGCCCGGACTGTATTGATGTCGAACATCTGCGGAACTCCGGTCAATTGGGGGCAGGCAAAGTGACAGGTTCAACGCCAAGAAGAACCAGAACGAAAGACAGGGCAAAGATCGCGACAGTCATGAACAAAAGGATCGACACGAACACCAAGCCGGTCGAGGCAAAGCCGTGGCTTTCGGCCGTGAACTGGCTCAGCACCCAGAAAAACATGATCGCAGAGCCTAGCATCGTGATCATCGCAAGTCCGGGGGCGAACAGGGTCAGGATCAAGGTCAGAAGCTGAAGACCGAGAAAGATGAACTCCATCCAGACCACTGTGGTTATGGCGTCTGACAGAGTTCCCTGCCCGCCAAACATGCGCCCGATCAGATAGATTGCCCATGCCAAACCGAACATGAAAACCGCTTCGATCAGGCCAAGAAGGATCGGGCTGGACAAAAGCGGCCCCATCTGCGCGGCATCGACCGGGAAAAGCAGACCGGCAAAAACGCTGATCGCCGTGGCCAGAACGACCATCAGGGTCAGCGCCGTCCACAAGGTTTCACGCGGCAGGTTGAGGTTGAACAGGTCACGGGCGACCTTGCGCGGCTCGGGCACCGTTTGCAGGGCCATGCCGAAAAGATATCCGGGTTCAAATCGCATTGGTTACACCTTAGCCCCGCGTTCTGCTTCGCGCAGGTTTATCGTCCAAAACAGGAGAAAAGCAAACAGCGCGGCGATACCGGTTACGGTCATCTGCACACCCGGCCCCATGAACCCGGCCACAAGCCCCCACAGCAGCCAAAGCGGCGTCGCACATAGCAAGGCCCAGAACAGCGCGAACCGAGCGCCATAGCTGCTGCCCTGCCCGCCCAGAACGCGCGCGGCAATATGGCTTAGCGTGCCCAAAGCATAAAGCACCAGCGGCATGATGAAGATCCAGGCCAGCAAGGTGGCCCCCATCAGCATGTTCAGCTCTTCGCCGGTTTCATGAGCCTGACGAGCCAACCGGGGCATCTGCGCCGCAAACACCAGCAAACAGGCGCCCATCAGAACCGCAAGCGCACGATCTTCGCGCGGCCCGATGCCCAAGCGGCGTTGAAACACCGCACGCGGCGCGCGGTAGCTTCTTAGCACGTCCTGAATGACTGACATGGGCGCCTCCGGGCCAGGTTAGCCGCGCCGCCGCGCAAGCCAGGCGTCCAGACGGTCGATGATCTCGGCGGCGACCGCCTCATCCTCGATTTCCTCGATCGCATCGGCCAGAAAGGCCAGCACAAGCAGGTCGGTGGCGATATGCGTCGGCACGCCGCGCGAGCGCAGGTAAAACAGCGCCTCTTCGTCAATTGCACCCGATGTCGAGCCATGGCTGCACGCCACATCATCGGCATAGATCTCAAGCTCTGGCTTGGCCAAGAACTGCGCGTCGTCGTCCAGCAAAAGCGACTGCGATTTTTGATACCCGTCGGTTTTCTGTGCGCCGGGCTTCACAAGAATCTTGCCTTGGAAGACGCCCTTTGCGCCGTTTTTCAGGACCTTCTTGAACACCTGACGGCTTTCACATGACACCGCATCATGGGTCACGAAAACCGTGTCGTCATGATGAAAATCACCCGCCGCGCCATCGCCAAGCGCAGCCCCTGCCACATGTGCAATGGCATCGTCGCCAACAATGTCGATAATGCACTCATTGCGCGTCAGCTTGCCGTTTACAGTCATCGTGAAGCTTTTGAACACAGCGCCCGTATCGACGCGCGTGAACATATGCGTCACCGCCTGACGGTCATGGTCGCGCCCCTGCGCGCGCACGTGGTGAAATTCAGCGCCCGGGCCGATATCAACCTCGGTCACCTTTGAAAGGCGCGCAGCTGCTGCGCCGTTTTCCAGCAACGTCAGTTTCGCCCCTTCTTCCAGCCGCACCACATTGTGCAAGATCGCGTCGGAATTCGCATCCTTGTGCTGGTAGATCAAGCTGACGGGTCGGCTCACCTTGCCGGTGACACGAATGACCACACCATCGGTGGCCATCGCGGTGTTATGGGCCGCCAACGGGCGCACGACGGGGGTTTGCCCCTTGGTTTCCAGAACCCCGTAAAGGTCTTTGGCCCAATGAATGTCTTTCCCGGCCGCACTGGCAAGGCGTTCAATCTCAAGCCCTTCGCCGTCAAGCTCGTCCGAGGCGTCCGCGTCAAACACACCGTCCACAAAGACGATCTTCAACCGGTCAATCGCATGGAAAACCAGGCTTTCGCCCACATAGTCGAACACCTCGGCCATGTCGGGCGTGGCCGAGATCAAGCTGTCAGGGCGAGTCCATTTCCAGTATTCGTCGCGCCGTGTAGGCAGACCCATATCTGCCAGCCGCGCGGCCGCATCAGCGCGAGCCTCCGCAGCCCAAGCGCCGGACACCGGGCGTGCATCGGCACTGATCAGTGCAGGTGCTTTTTTGGGGGCCGTGTTCATGCCTCGACCTCCATCTCGGCAAGGATGTCGGCGTAGCCGTTGTTTTCCACCTCAAGCGCCAGTTCGGGACCGCCGGATTTCACGATGCGGCCATCGGCCATGATATGCACGACGTCCGGTTTGATGTGATCCAGAAGGCGCTGATAGTGGGTGATCACAAGGAATGACCGACCTGCGTTGCGCAGCGCGTTCACGCCTTCGGACACCAGCTTCATCGCGTCCACGTCCAGACCAGAATCGGTTTCGTCCAGAATGCACATCTTGGGTTCCAGCATCGCCATCTGCAGGATCTCGTTGCGCTTTTTCTCACCGCCCGAAAAGCCCACATTGACCGGACGTTTCAGCATGTCGGCGTCGATTTTCAGCTCTTTCGCCTTGGCACGGATGAATTTCAGGAAGTCGGCGGCCGACATTTCCTCTTCTCCGCGCGCCTTGCGCTGCGCATTCACGGCGGTGCGCAGGAAGGTCATGTTGCCAACACCGGGAATTTCCACCGGGTATTGAAACGCCAGAAACAGGCCAGCGGCGGCGCGTTCTTCGGGGTCCATGTCCAACAGGTCTTCGCCGTCCAGCGTGGCACCGCCTTCGGTCACCTCATAGCCGTCACGGCCCGACAACACGTAAGACAGCGTTGACTTGCCCGAGCCATTGGGCCCCATGATTGCGTGCACTGACCCAGCGGGCACCTCAAGGTCGACCCCTTTCAGGATACGCTTGTCTTCTTCTTCAAGTTTGACGTGCAGGTTATTGATTTTCAGCATTTTTATATCCTTACGAAACAGTGACAGCCGTGCCCGAGGCCGACACCATCAGCATATTGTTGATCACTTCATAGTCGAGGTCCACGCCCACGACCGCATTGGCGCCCATTGACGCCGCTTGTTCTTCCATTTCGGCCAGCGCTGTGCGTCGCGCCTTGCCCAGTTCTTCTTCATACGCGCCCGAGCGCCCGCCCACGATGTCACGCACCTGTGCAAAGATGTCGCGAAAGATGTTCGCGCCCAAAATGGCCTCGCCCGTGACGATGCCGTGATATTTCACAATGGGATGGCCTTCGACCGAGGGGGTTGTTGTGACAATCATTCGAAGTGCTCCAATTCAACCTGCCGCATCACCGCCACCGATCAAGAACAGCGAGCGCACCGCGCGCCGTGAGCCAGCCAAGGAAAATACCCCCGCCGACCCAATACATCGGGTTCAGTTGGTCCAATTTGTGCAGGTTTACATAGATGATCCCCGCTAAACCGCCGATCGCCGGAAACACGTATGGAATGACGGTCTCGAAACCCTCAAGGATCGCTCTCATCTTGCTTTGCTGTTCCATCGACTTTCCTCTGACTGACGCACCGACCGGGAGTTTCTATCCCACCGATCCTTCCAGCGAAATCGCCACGAGCTGTTGCGCTTCCATGGCAAATTCCATCGGCAGCGCCTGCAGAACTTCCTTGGCAAACCCATTGACGATCAGGGCCACGGCCTCTTCTTCGTCCATGCCCCGCTGGCGGCAATAGAACATCTGTTCTTCATCGACTTTTGAGGTGGTCGCCTCATGCTCGACCCGCGATGAGTTGTTCTTCACCTCGATGTAAGGCACGGTGTGCGCCCCGCATTTGTCGCCGATCAGCAGGCTGTCGCACTGGGTGTAATTGCGCGAGTTCTTGGCGTTCGGGTGCATCGACACGAGGCCGCGATAGGTGTTCTGCGCTACGCCTGCCGAAATCCCCTTGGACACGATCCGAGATTTTGTGTCGCGCCCCAGATGGATCATCTTGGTGCCGGTGTCGGCCTGCTGGTGGTTGTTGGTGATTGCGATGGAATAGAACTCGCCCTGGCTTTCGTTGCCGCGCAGGATGCAGGACGGGTATTTCCACGTCACGGCCGAGCCTGTTTCGACTTGCGTCCACATCACCTTTGACCGGTCGCCCCGGCAATCGGCGCGTTTGGTCACGAAGTTGTAAATGCCGCCCTTGCCGTTTTCATCACCGGGATACCAGTTCTGAACCGTCGAGTATTTCACCTCGGCGTCTTCTTCGATGATGATTTCGACCACGGCGGCGTGCAGTTGTGCAACGTCGCGCTTGGGGGCCGTGCAGCCCTCAAGATAGCTGACGTATGATCCTTTGTCGGCGATGATCAGCGTGCGCTCGAACTGGCCGGTATTTTCCGCGTTGATGCGGAAATAGGTCGACAGCTCCATCGGACAGCGCGTGTTGGGCGGGATGTAAACGAACGACCCGTCCGAGAAGACGGCCGAGTTCAGCGTCGCATAGTAGTTGTCCGACACAGGAACGACAGACCCGAGGTATTTTTTCACCAGTTCGGGATGATCACGGATTGCTTCCGAGATTGAACAGAAGATGACGCCAGCCTTCTTCAATTCCGCTTGGAAGGTCGTGCCGACAGAGACAGAGTCAAACACCGCATCTACGGCCACCTTGCGGCCTTCGGCCGGCACGTCTTCGGCGCCTTCAACGCCGGCAAGGATCATTTGCTCTTTCAGCGGGATGCCAAGTTTTTCGTATGTCGCCAACAGCTTAGGGTCAACGTCTTCAAGTGACTTCGGCTTCACTTCCATCGACTTCGGGCGGGCATAGTAATACTGGTCCTGAAAGTCGATTTCGGGATAATCCAGCAGGGCCCAGTCGGGTTCGACCAGCTTTTGCCACCGTGCAAACGCCTCAAGACGCCATTCGGTCATCCATGCTGGTTCTTCATTCTTCTCAGAAATCAGGCGCACAATATCGGTGGTCAGCCCTTTGGGGGCGTATTCCATCTCGATATCGGTTTCCCAGCCGTATTTATACTTTCCGGCCAGCGATTTCACCGCTTCGACGGTTTCCTCTTCAACGCCTTCTTTGACGTTCACCTCATCTACACCGGCCATGTCACCCTTTCACCGACCGCACACGCCTTAACGGCCCCGCGCCCGGAATTTTTCATATTCACGGCTCCAGGCATCTGCAAATGCCAAAGCCTCGTCTTCGCTCGTATCAGGGCCAAGCGAGACACGCAAAGCGCATCCCGCTTGTTCCCGGTCAAAGCCCATTGCAGCAAGTGCTGCGCTGGTTTTTACCTTCCCGGATGAACAGGCCGACCCTGCGGAAACCGCAAAACCGGCCAGGTCCATCACCATCACCTGTGTCTCGCCCTTCCAGCCCGGAGTAACGAAGCACGAGGTGTTGGGAAGCCTGTTCGCGTCTTTCCCGACAAAAATAGTCTCTTTTGCCGATTCCGCAATGGTGTTTTCTAGAATCTTTCTAAGTTTTTCGACGCGCCCCACGACACCCTGCTCCAGATCAGACTGAGCCGCACGAGCGGCGGCCGCAAATCCCGCAATGCCCACAACGTTTTCTGTCCCGGAGCGGCGGCCCATTTCTTGCCCGCCTCCCTTGATCTGCGCGGCGATCTCGGTGCCTCGTTTGACCACAAGCGCGCCAACCCCCTTTGGCCCACCCAGCTTGTGCGCCGAAACAACCGCCATCGTGGCACCGCACCAGTTAAAGGCGAACGGGATCTTGCCAATGGCTTGCGTGGCATCCGTCAGGAACAAGCCTTCGGGCAGCGTCTGGATTACCCCGGTTTCAGAGTTCGCCAGTTGAAGGGTCGACGTGGCGGGATCGACGACCGTTACCGTCCCGTTTCCATCCACAGCCAAACGTTCGTCACACCAAGACCGCACCGCATCATGTTCGATCCCTGCGCAGGCGATCCCTTTGCCAGCCAGCGCCAGCGCCGCCGCTTCGGTCGCGGACGAGGTGAAGATCACGTCTGCCCCATCGGCCCCGAGCGCGGCAGCCACATCTTTACGTGCCTGCTCGATCAGCCCCTTCGCCGCACGTCCCTCTGCGTGGACGGAAGACGGATTTCCGACCAGATCCATCGCCGCAACCATTGCCGCCTTGGCTTCCGGTCGCAACGGGGTTGTCGCATTCCAATCTAGATAGGTCCGGCCCACCGGCATCACCTCGTGTTGTAAGACGAATTTCATAGCGCCCTTGGCTGGGGCGTTGGCGGTTAATCCTCGTCCACCACAGCGAACAAGGTTGGCACAGCAGGACATGGGGTCAGCTCGTTTTTCACGACGTCCGACAGGCGCGTCTGATGCAGGAACACATAAACATGGGCTGACAGCCCTTCCCACAACCGGTTGGTCATCGACTGCGCTTTCGACCCGGACATGCCGCCCGATGCGCCGGCGCCTTTGTGCATTGCCGACACCGTCTCATCGACCGCGGTCAGGATTTCGGACACCCGGATGTCTGACGCAGGGCGCGCCAGTTTATAGCCGCCACCGGGCCCGCGCACGCTGTCCACCAGCCCGGCGCGGCGCAGTTTTACGAACAATTGCTCTAAATAGGGCAGGGAAATGTCCTGACGTTTCGCAAGATCCGTCAGCGACAAAAGGACGCCTTCATCCTGCATCGCAAGGTCAGCCAATGCCACCATGGCATAGCGCCCTTTTGTTGACAGCTTCATCGCGTGCTCCCCCTCAAAAACATTGACCTTTCGGGCATTGACCACTAGGTCACTTAGGACTGGCAAACACGGGCCACTTGCCCGCATTACAGCCACCCCCGTATTATGGTGCGGGTCCGGACGCGTCAAGAAAGCTGGCAACGACAGCGCGACGCAGGATCCGACTGGAAAAAAGAGGCTCAGACTGCATGCCCGAAGTGATTTTTCCCGGCCCCGAAGGCCGACTTGAAGGCCGTTACCACGCCCAAAAGGAAAAAGACGCCCCGATCGCCATCATTCTTCATCCGCACCCGCAATTTGGTGGCACGATGAACAACAAGGTCGTCTATAACCTGCACTATGCGTTCCACAACATGGGCTTCAACGTGCTTCGGTTCAATTTCCGTGGCGTTGGCCGCAGCCAGGGCGAATACGATCAGGGCGTGGGCGAATTGTCCGATGCGGCCTCGGCGCTGGATTATCTGCAGTCCATGAACCAGAACGCCAAGCATTGCTGGGTCGCTGGCTTTTCCTTCGGCGCTTGGATCGGCATGCAACTTTTGATGCGACGCCCGGAAATCACCGGCTTCATCTCGGTCAGCCCTCCGGCCAACATGTATGATTTCAGCTTTCTGGCGCCCTGCCCCAGCTCTGGCCTGATCATCAATGGCACCGCCGACCGCGTCGCGCCGCCAGCAGACACGCATATCCTTGTGAACAAGCTTCATGAGCAGAAGGGCATCACGGTGACCCATACCGAAATCGACGGGTCCGGCCACTTCTTTGAAGATGATCACATGGATACGATGATCACGCATGTGGACGAATATGTCCGCCGCCGCCTGACCGAAACGAGCCGCTGAACGAGACGACCATGGATCTTCTGGAGCAAGTTGCCGACGCGTTGGCCAAGGATGTGCTGGAGGCCGAACGGCTGACCGGCAACGAAGAATTGGTGGTCGAGATCAAGAAGACGGTCGGATCGTCTTCGACGACGCTGGAAGAAGCCTTCATGACCGCCATCCGCATCCGCCGCGCAGAGGCTCGTGGTCGTGATCTTCTGAAGCAGCTGATCAAGTCAGAGATGAGCGTTTAGGGCGACTCATGGGTTCGTTTATTGCGAACAATGGAAACAAAAAGAACGAATCCGCCCCTATTGTTCCGTAATGCAGCACAAAAAATACAACCTTAACGTGTTAACACGACAGTTTACAACAAGTGTTGCAAATAGTGCTCACCAAACTAAGTGATTGTAAATGCGCCACTTCCAAGCGGTTTTCCGCCCACAGTGCACGCTCGGCATAGACTGTTTCGAAAAACCCATTCGCAATCATGTCTCAAATGTGTCAATAATTTAGCCAAATAAAGAGAGTTTGCTCTCTACTGCTTGCACATTTGTTTGGAAAAATTTGCCGGAGGGGTCAAAATGGTTTCCACAAGAAAAGCGCTGACAGCGCTCCTATCAACTTGCACATTTCTAACGATGGCCAGCGCACCCGCGCTTGCTGAATCACAGGTTCGATGCACTATCGCAACGGCCGAAGCGTCGCTGGAGACAGAAACGCTTTGCACCTGCGACGTGGTGACACCGGGCATGCTGAGCTACATCCAGCGACAGGATGAATTCCTGTCCGTTCTCTCGAAAACGACCGAGGAATGCCCGGGCTTTGCTGCCGTTCTAGGCAACATGCCGACGGCGTCGATTGCGCCAGAGGAAGGCGAAGGCCGTGATCGCGTAAGCAGCATTGTTGCGAAAGTCATTGCGCGTGTAACTGGCGGTGGCGGCAACGGCGGCGGCGGTGGTAACGGCGGCGGCGGCGGTAATGGCGGCGGCGGCGGTAATGGCGGCGGCGGCGGTAATGGCGGCGGCGGCGGTAATGGCGGCGGCGGCGGTAATGGCGGCGGCGGCGGCGAAGGCGGCGGCAACGATGACGGCGGAGATACTGGCGGCAACGGTGACGGCGGCGATACCGGCGGCAACGGCGACGGCGGCGAAGGTGGTGACACTGGCCCGCGTGACGGCGGCGACCGCGGTTGTTCCGTCGGTGGCGGCGATGGTGGCGGACAGCTTTTGGTGCGTGCCAGGGTCCGTTCAGGCTGCGATGGTGGCGGATCCTACCCGCAATAGCGCCGAGCCGGTCTTAGACTGGATCGCTACAAAGTAAAAAAGGCGCGCAATATTGCGCGCCTTTGTTCGTTAGACCTGAAAGTATTTCAATTCTGAGCGCGGCTCAGCCGCCCAGAAACACGTTTACCCAGCGTGACGGGCTGTTGGGATCTTGCATCCGGAGAAACACATAGCGCGTTTCTTTCCAGCTTCGGATCTTGTTGGTCATGTTGTCCAAAATCATGTCGCCTTTATCGGTGCGGAACACCAAGACAGCGTGGGAATTTCTTTTGCGATCCAGAACCGTCGCAATCAAAAGACGTTGCGGATCGATCCCTTTGCTGACCAATGCACGTTTCTTTGCAAGGGCGTAGTCCTCACAATCGCCACCGCGTTTGGACGGGATGGTCCAGCGTTCGGCCACGCCGTATTGCTGGCTGTCCTCTACAGAGCGGGTGGTCCGGTTGACTTGCAAGTTGATCGCGTGCGCCAGCTTGATCTGCGCCGAGGTTACGGCTTTTGACGCCCGCGACTTGGCGCAGGCCCAATTGTAAGACCGGCACAGATTCTGTGCACCCGGAGGTGCCGCCGTCCGCCCCTTCGAGGCCAGGAAGGGTGACGCCGAGGCGGTGGTGGGCACAGAAGCCAACAGCACAAAGGCACTGAGCAACGAGGCAGCGACACCCATCAGAGTGGTGCGGCCGGTCCTTTGGCGCGTTCGGACACGGGATATCATCGTCATTCAGGTTCACCTCATCTATGCCACACGATCGACTTGCAGGGGCAAGACGTAAGTGAAGCTGCGTTTCGACACGAGCTACGGGAGGGTAGCCAAGACACCGTATTTGGCGAAAGTGACCGAAAGCTGGCCTGCGTGGGACTTAACTGCATCATTTTCACGCCACAGCCTAACGCCTGAACCGTTAAGCGCGGATTACCGCCGAAATCACTTGTTCCGCACGTTTTCCATGCGCATTATTCTGCCGAAACCCGCCATGCGTGCATCATTTGTTCCGCTCAAACTGGGAAAGAATGTGGCAGCGGTTGTCACATTCGGGCGCGATTGCCTCAATCCGAGCGGTGGTCAGGGCAGACTGATTCTTCCAGGCGGAAGACCCCGACGGCGCATGCCCGCGCCCTGCCCTACAGCCGGTAAATCTCTGAAAACTTGGCTTCGAGGTAGGACAGAAGCGGCTCCACCGACACCGGTGCTCCAGTCGCCAGTTCGACCGTTCGTTTCGGTGAATGAAGCGCGCCGTGCCGTTGCACCTTGTCTTTCAACCAGGCCGTGGCATATGTGGCGTCGCCTGCGGCAAGGTGCGCATCCACATCAGGCAGATCGGCACGCAGGGCGCTGTGAAGACAGCCCGCATACACATTGCCAAGACTATATGTCGGGAAATACCCAAACAGCCCTACTGCCCAATGCACATCCTGCAACACCCCGTTCGAGGCGCGATCGACCTGATAGCCGAAATCCGCTTCGAAGCGCGCGTTCCACGCGTCCTCCAGATCCGCTACATCCAGCTGCCCTGCGATCAGCCGACGTTCAAGGTCGAAGCGCAGCATCACATGCAGGTTATATTGCACCTCGTCGGCTTCGGTGCGGATAAACCCCTTCTCAAGTCGGTTTACCGTGCCATAGAAGGCATCCGCATCGCTGGCCGGGGCATAGCCGAAACGCTGTTCCATCTGCCCGTAGAGCCAGCCCGTGAAGGCCTGCGAGCGTCCGATCTGGTTTTCATACAGCCGTGATTGGCTTTCGTGCACCCCCATCGACGCACCGCGTCCAATCGGAGTCAGCAGATAGGCGCGGTCCACATTCTGCTCATAGCAGGCGTGCCCGACCTCGTGGATGGTCGAATAGATGCAGTTGAACGGGTCATGCTTGTTGGTGCGCGTGGTGATGCGCACATCCAACCCAGAGCCTGAGCTGAACGGATGGACGGCCGTATCAAGCCGCCCATGGGTCATGTCATAGCCGAAGGTCTTCGCCAGCTTGCGGGCCAGTTTGATCTGCTTTTTTGCCGGATAGGCTCCTATCACCTTCTGGGGTGGGTGAGCTGCCCCAAGGGCCGCGTCGCGCAGTCGGACCAGACGGGGGCGCATCGCGTCGAACATCGCCTGTATCTCTGATCCCGAGGCGCCGGGCTCATAGTCATCCAGCAGCGCATCATAAAGATCGCCGCCAGCGGCCAGCGCCGCAGCCTCTTCGCGGCGCAGCGATACGATCTCGGCCAACACAGGTTTGAACGCGGCGACATCATCGGCCGCGCGGGCCTCGGCCCAGCGGCGTTGCGCGGCCGAGGTTGCGCGCGCGATCGCGGTCGACAACGCGACGGGCACCTTGTCAGCACGGTCCCGGGCGCGTTTGATTTCGCGCAGTTGGGCTGCATCTGTGGGCGACAAGGTGCTTGCGTCGATGGCGGCCAGCCAGTCGCGCACCTTTGGGTCGATCCGACGGGCGTGCAACACATTCTCGATGGCGGCCATTTCGTCGGCGCGCTGCGCCCCTGCCCCGTCTGGCATCACCGTTTCCTGGTCCCAGCCAAGCCGCCCGGCAATCTCGCTCAGCGCCTGCGTGTCACGCTGGAAACGCATCAGGTCGTCGAATGCTGTCATGGTCATCGCCTAGCCTCGGATAGATTGTTCGGCGGGGTAGCCTGCCAGGAAACGCGCGTTCAGGATCAGGACCCAGGTCAGGATCGCGCCCACCTGATGGGTGATCGCAACATGCAAGGGCGAGGCTTGCAGAACCGTCGTGATCCCCAGCACCGCTTGCCCAAGCACCATCAGACCCGCCAGAGTGTAAGCCGTGCGCACCATTTGGTTGCCCGACCGGCGTGACACCCGCCACACGACGAAGGCAAAAATGACCAGCAGGTAGCCGACAATCCGGTGCATGAACTGCACAAGCCCTGCGTTTTCGAAAAAGTTGCGCCAGATCGGGCTTAGGTCGAACGCGTCGGGCGGAAAGATCTGTCCCGCCATCCAGGGCCAGTCCACGAACGAGCGCCCTGCGTCGATGCCCGCGACCAGCGCGCCCAACAGGATCTGCAGAAACGCAAGATGAAGAAGACCTGTGCCCATGCCAAACAGCTTGGTTTCGCGCAGGCGACGGGCGGTCATCAGGTCGGCTTCGCGCCGTCCAAGCAGCAAGATGAACCAGGCGATAAGCCCAAGGATGATGAACGCCAGACCCAGATGGATCGCCAGCCGGTAAGATGCCACATCCACCCGGTCGCCCGACAGGCCAGAGGATACCATCCACCAGCCGATAGCACCTTGAAGCCCCCCAAGCACGCCCAGCAACGCCAATCGTCCGGTCCAACCATTCGGGATTTTTCGGGCCGCCAGAAATCCGAAGAAACCGATCGCCCAGACCAAACCGATAAAGCGGCCAAGCTGACGATGTCCCCATTCCCACCAATAGATCGCCTTGAAGTCAGCCAGATCCATACTGCTGTTTTGCAACTGGAATTCGGGGATCTTCTGGTATTTTGCGAACTCGGCCGCCCATGCAGCGTCGGATGTGGGGGGCATGGCGCCGGTGAACGGCGCCCATTCGGTGATCGACAGCCCGGAATCAGTCAGCCGGGTCAACCCGCCGACCACGACCATCGCGGCGACCAGTGCAAACAGCACCAACAGCCATATCCGCACCGCACCGCGCGCCGCGCCGCCACCCGATCCGCGTTCGATCATCCCTGTGGCGACGGTCTTTCGGTCACCTTGCGTGTCCGTGCCGACCTCTTCAAAAATGCTGCGGGGCTTTGTCATCTGGCTCTCCCAATCGCTTCGGCGCGATATTCCTTTACTTGAGCCCGAATGCCAAGGGGGCAAGGGGCAGGAAAAAGTTGGAAATCCGAAGGTTATCGCCAAAGGTCCAGTCCTTTTGGTTGCCCCTGTCTCAACCCCGATGATATAGTCAGCACAACCATATATTGTGTGACCCACACCAAAACGGCGGACAACGTGACAGATACCCCTGAAGCACCTGAAAACGAAGGCGAAATGCCGCCTGAACGCCCCACCTATGATGGCCCGCAAATCTCGATCGAAGAGGAGATGAAAAGCTCCTATCTCGATTATGCGATGAGCGTGATCGTCAGCCGGGCGATTCCCGACCTGCGTGACGGTCTTAAACCGGTCCACAGGCGCATCCTGTATGCGATGTACGGCACCGGAAACACCCATGACAAACCGTATCGGAAATCGGCCCGACCGGTTGGCGACACGATGGGGAAATTCCACCCCCACGGTGACAGCGCGATCTATGACGCGCTGGTGCGCATGGCGCAGCCGTTCTCGATGTCGCTGCCGCTTCTGGATGGTCAGGGCAATTTCGGCTCAATGGACGGCGATAACGCCGCTGCCATGCGGTATACCGAAGTGCGGATGGACAAACCGGCCGCCTCCTTGTTGGCGGATATCGAGAAAGACACGGTCGATTTTCAGGACAACTACGACGGTAAAGACCTTGAACCGACCGTCCTGCCCGCGCGCTTTCCCAACATGCTTGTCAATGGTGCCGGCGGCATCGCGGTTGGCATGGCCACCAATATCCCGCCCCACAATTTGGGCGAAGTGGTCGACGCCACGCTGGCGCTGATCGAAAACCCGGATCTGAGCTCGGAAGGGTTGATGGAGTATGTCCCCGGCCCCGACTTCCCGACCGGCGGCATCATGCTTGGGCGCTCTGGTGCCCGCAAAGCCTATCTTGAGGGGCGCGGCAGCGTCATTATTCGCGCCAAGACCCGGATCGAGGAGATCCGCAAAGATCGCTATGCCATCGTGCTGGACGAGATCCCGTATCAGGTCAACAAGGCCTCGATGATCGAAAAGATCGCCGAATTGGTGCGCGAAAAGAAGCTGGAGGGAATTTCCAGCGTTCAGGATGAAAGCGACCGGATCGGCGTGCGCGTGGTTGTCGAACTGAAGCGCGATGCGACCGCCGAGGTCGTGTTGAACCAGTTGTTCCGCTATACGCAGATGCAGACCTCGTTCGGGTGCAATATGCTGGCGTTGAATGGCGGACGCCCAGAACAACTGACGCTTTACGATTTCCTGAGCTATTTCATAACGTTCCGTGAAGAAGTTGTGACGCGCCGCACGGCGTTTGACTTGCGCAAGGCACGCGAACGCAGCCATGTGCTGTGTGGTCTGGCCGTTGCCGTTTCGAACGTGGATGAGGTCGTCGCGACCATCCGCGCCTCGCATGATCCGGCCGATGCCCGCGCCAAGCTTATGGAACGCCGATGGCCGGCGCATGACATCGCCGAATATATTCAGTTGATCGATGATCCAAGCCACAAGATGAACGAGGATGGGACCTATAACCTGTCCGAAGCACAGGCCCGCGCCATCTTGGAATTGCGCCTGCAACGCCTGACGGCGATGGGGGTGAAGGAAGTCACCGACGAACTGCAAGATCTTGCCGCCAAGATACGCGACTACCTGGATATTCTGCGTTCGCGCGACCGGATCATGGCGATCATCTCGGATGAACTGCGCGAGGTGAAAGACGCCTTCGCCGTGCCGCGCAGAACCCAGATCGTGGACTGGTCCGGCGACATGGACGACGAAGACCTGATCGAGCGCGAAGACATGGTCGTGACGGTGACCGAAACCGGCTATATCAAGCGCACGCCTCTGGCCGATTTCCGCGCGCAAAAGCGCGGCGGCAAGGGGCTGTCCGGGATGCAGACCAAGGAAGAGGATGTGGTGACCACTTTGTTCGTGGCCAACACCCATACGCAGCTTTTGTTCTTCACCACCGAAGGCATGGTCTACAAGCTGAAGACATGGCGTCTGCCGCAAGGGGGACGCACCGCCAAGGGCAAGGCCATCGTGAATATTCTGCCCATCCCGCCCGGTGTGTCCGTGGCGGCGATCATGCCGGTGGATGCGCCTGAAGAGGATTGGGACGATCTGCAAATCTTCTTTGCGACCACCGCCGGTGGCGTGCGCCGTAACGCGCTGTCAGACTTCACCAATGTGAAATCAAACGGCAAGATCGCCATGAAGCTTCCCGAGGGCGTCGAAATGGTCGACGCGCGGATCTGCACCGATGAAGACGACATCATGCTGGTGACCGCATCAGGGCGTGCCATCCGGTTCCCGACCACCGAAGTGCGTGTGTTCAAGGGCCGCGATTCGATCGGCGTGCGCGGCATCAGGCTTGTGAACGACGGCGACAAGGTCGTGTCGATGTCGGTGATCCGACATTTCGAAGCGACAGCCGACGAACGCGCCGCCTACCTCAAGATGCGTCGCGCCATGGCGGGGGCTGATGATGAAGGTGCCGACGAGCCCGAAGGCGACATAACGCCCGAGCGGTTTGAAGAAATGCAAGCCGCCGAGGACTTGATCCTGACCATCACCTCTGGCGGTGCGGGCAAGATCAGTTCGTCGCATGACTATCCGGTGCGTGGACGCGGCGGTCAGGGTGTGGCCGCGATGGACAAGGCGATGCGTGGCGGCACCCTTGTGGCGTCGTTCCCGGTCGCGCAGGAGGACCAGATCATGCTGGCCACGTCCAAGGGCCAGTCGATCCGGTGCCCCGTCGACGGCATCAGCTTCCGGTCACGCGGCGCAGGTGGCGTCAAAGTGTTCAACACCGGCAAAGGCGAAGAGGTCGTGTCGGTCGCTCGGATTGCCGAGCAGTCGGATGAGGATACCAGCGACGAGCTTGCCTCTGACACCGAGGCCGTGAGCGAAAGCGATGCAGGGACAGACACCTGACGTCGCAGCACCATTCAGGACACCATGGATCGCGTGATCATTGTCACCGGACCCATAGTGTCCTTTCTCCGCCGTCTTGGCTTGACGTTTTTTCAAGCGACTCGCCTTGCACCACGGCGAACTGAGGTCACACGTGAACAACAGACTTGGCCTGATTGCCTTCCTGACCGACGAATATGATCGCGCGATCTCTTGGTTTCAGGAGGCGTTGCAGTTCGTTTTGCTGGAAGACACCGACATGGGCCACGGCAAGCGTTGGGTGCGCATGGCGCCTCAGCACGACGCACAAACCGCGTTTCTGATCGCGCGCGCAACAGGTGATCAGCGGCGCGCCGTCGGAAATCAGGCCGGCGGGCGCGTCGGGCATTTTCTGTTCACAGATGATTTCGACGCGATGTATGCCCATATGACGAAGGCCGGCGTCACCTTCCGCGAAGAGGCGCGCCACGAACCCTATGGGACGGTCGCCGTGTTCGAAGATCTGCACGGCAACCTTTGGGATCTGCTGCAACCAAAACGCTAATGCGCCCCTTCCCTTTTCGCACGCGTTCGCCTATCTGCGGCACATGACTGAAAAGACCCTTCATATTGTCGGCGGCGGCATGGCCGGATCCGAAGCAGCGTGGCAAGCGGCGCACATGGGCGTCGATGTGGTGCTGCATGAAATGCGCCCGAACGTTGGCACCTTTGCCCACCAATCCGGCGATTTCGCTGAAATGGTGTGCTCCAATTCGTTCCGTTCTGACGACGACGAACAAAACGCTGTGGGCTTGCTGCATTGGGAAATGCGCAAGGCCGACGGGGTCATCATGGCAACGGCCGACGAAAACCGCCTGCCTGCCGGTGGTGCGCTTGCCGTCGACCGCGAGGCCTTTGCGCAAGCCGTCACCGCCAAGCTGCGCGCCCTGCCGAATGTCCGGGTCGATTACGGCGAGATCACCGACCTGCCCGATGACGGCAGCTGGATTTTCGCCACCGGTCCGCTCACCTCACCCGCGCTTGGCGAAGCGATTGCACGCGAAACCGGCACGGACCGGCTGGCGTTTTTCGATGCCATCGCCCCCATCGTCTATGCCGACAGCATCGACATGGACGTGGTTTGGGCGCAGTCGCGTTATGACAAGGGCGACACGGAAGAAGAGCAGAAGGCCTACCTTAACTGCCCGATGACCAAGCCGCAGTATGAAGCGTTCATCGACGCGCTTCTGGCCGCTGACAAGACCGAATTTCACGACGGCGAAACCGCCACCTATTTCGACGGCTGCCTGCCGATCGAGGTGATGGCCGAGCGTGGCCGTGAAACGTTGCGTTTTGGACCGATGAAACCCATTGGTCTGACAAACGCCCATAAACCCGAAGACAAGCCCTATGCGGTGGTTCAACTTCGCCGTGATAACGCATTGGGCACGCTTTATAATATCGTTGGCTTTCAAACCAAGATGAAATACGGGGCGCAGACCGATGTATTCAAGACGATCCCAGGGTTGGAGAACGCTTCCTTCGCGCGTCTGGGTGGGATTCATCGCAACACCTTCATGAATTCGCCGACGCTGCTGGATGACCAGATGCGCTTGAAGTCGCGTCCCAACCTGCGCTTTGCGGGACAGGTGACCGGGGTCGAAGGATACGTGGAAAGCGCCGCAATGGGCTTGCTGGCAGGTCGCATGGCCGCGGCCGAGATCCTTGGCCGCCCCCTTCCGAAGCTGCCGCAAGACACCGCTATGGGTGCCCTGATCCATCACATCACCGGCGGCGCTGAGGCGAAAACCTTTCAGCCGATGAACGTCAACTTCGGGCTGTTTCGCCCCGTTGACGGGTTGAAAGGCGGGCGACGCGGTCGAAAAGACCGCTACAAAGCCTATACGGACCGCGCGAAAGCAGCGTGGACCGATTGGCTTTCGGCCTTTGACTGACATGAAGTGTGGAGCGTAAATGTCTGTATTCACAACACGTTTCGCGCCATCGCCCACAGGGCCGCTTCATCTGGGTCACGCTTACTCGGCGTTGCTAGCTTTCTCGATGGCCCGCACCGCGGGTGGTCGTTTTTTGTTGCGCATAGAAGACATCGACCGGGCGCGTTCCAAACCGCATTGGGAAACGCAAATTTTTGATGATCTGCAGTGGCTGGGTGTCCGCTGGGACGCCCCCCCGATCCGCCAACAAGATCGCCAGCCTGCCTATGATACGGCCCTGCAGACCCTTTGGGCCAAGGGCTTGCTTTATCCATGCCACTGCACGCGCCGCGACATCGCCGATGCCGCCAGTGCCCCTCAGGAAGGTGCGTCGCCGGCGATTGGTCCCGACGGGGTGATCTATCCCGGCACCTGCCGCCCGGCCACGCCCCCCACCGGTCCGTTGCCCCGTGATACTGCCTTGCGCCTCGACATGGCGCGGGCGACGGCGTCCAAAACCTATCGGTTTTTCGAAACCGGCGCAGGTCCTGACGCTGAGACCGGGACCATCACCTTCAGCGGCGACGACGCAGTGCGCGACATAGGCGATATCGTGTTGGCACGCAAAGCGATGGGAACCTCCTATCACCTAGCCGTTGTGGTGGACGACGCGGCACAAGACATCACGCATGTGGTTCGCGGTCAGGACCTGTTCGCCGCCACCCGTATCCACGTGATCTTGCAAGAGCTTCTGGGCCTGCCCCAACCAATCTTCCATCACCACCGACTGATCCGTGACGAAACAGGCAAGCGCCTCGCCAAACGCGATGATGCGCGCGCGATTTCGACGTATCGCGCTGAAGGCAAATCGCCGGACGACATCCGAAAGATGGTTGGGCTTTAGGCCATAGGCTCCATCAACGTGACAGCTTCGCCATCCCTCACGGCCGTGTAGAAACAACTTCGCCGGTTTGTATGGCAGGCAGGGCCTGTCTGCCGCACCTGAACCAGCAGGCAATCACGATCGCAATCGAGGCGGAAATCGACCAGCTCTTGCACATGGCCCGAGCTTTCCCCTTTCACCCAAAAGCTCTGACGGGATCGCGACCAGTAGGTCACGCGCCCGGTCTCAAGCGTGCGCCGCACGGACTCTTCGTTCATCCACGCCATCATCAGAACCTCGCCACTGTCGACATCCTGTGCGATGGCCGGGATCAGACCCTTCGCATCATAGATCAATTCACGCGCGTCGAATTTCATGGCCCGTCCTTTCCAATCTTCCACCTGCCCCTTATGTAGTCCGATACAACGATAGGCGAAAGGCGGGATGACAATGAGCGACAGTGACCTGATCAAGCTCTATTCTAAGCAGATACTGGCTCTGGCCGCTGCCATTCCGCATCTTGGAATGCTTGACGCACCAGACGCCGAGGCTAAGGCACGCTCCCCCCTGTGCGGGTCCATGGTGTCTGTCGGGCTCACCCTTAAGGACGATATCGTGACCGGGTTTGCCCAAAACGTAAAAGCCTGTGCGCTTGGGCAAGCCTCGGCGGCGGTTTTGGGCAAGGTTGTGATCGGGCTTGATGCGCAAACACTTGCGCGGGGCCGCGAAGAATTGCACGCGATGTTGGCAAAGAACGGCCCCGTGCCATCCGCACCCTTCGAGGGCTACGAGACTTTGCTGCCCGCGCGCGAGTTCAAAAACCGCCATGCCTCGATCTTGCTACCGCTGGATGCCACGCTTGCAGCGATTGAAAAGGCGCGCAGCAGTTAAGCACCTGATAAGACCTCTGCTGTATCACCGAGCCACGTGAAACATGTGGCGGTCATGATCGAAAACCAAGCTTTCCCAATTCCGGACGCATCAAAGCAGGGCCTTGATGACATCGCCCGCGCGGCGGCGGAACTTGGCTTCAAGATCGTCGATGTTGCTGGATTTCTGGCAGATGTCGATATGATGGCCGGCCAGCAAAAACAGTCGATCGAGGCACTTACCCGGCAGTCCCAGCACGTTCTCGCATCGAACGCGACAGTTCTAACCACGCTGCATGACCTGATGAGCCGTGCGCAAACCAACGCGCAATCCGCCAAAGCCACAGCCGATCAGGTCGAAACAAACGCCCAGCAGGCACAAGGCATCGCGCAATGGGTCAACGCGCTGGCCGACCAGATGGCACAGATGACCGACACCTTGCGCAACATCCACAAAAGCAACGAACAAATCGCGTCGATTGCCGCGCAGGTCAACATCCTTGCGGTGAATGCCAAGATCGAAGCCGCTCGCGCAGGTGACGCGGGGCGTGGCTTCGCGGTTGTCGCCGCAGCAATCAACGAATTGTCCGCCAAGACAACCAAGACCGCCGAGAATATATTCTCGGATGTGGATGCGTTGACACGGACCGTAGGCACCCTGAACAGCCAATCCGCGGATGTTGCGACGGAGGCTGGGCGCGTCATAGAAAGCTCGGTCGCGATCACGACCGCAAGTCAAGATCTGGCCGAACGGGCTGCGAAAAACGCGCACGCGACCCGCCAAATAAAGACCGAGGCTGAAACCGTCGGCGCATTGGTGTCCGACTTTCTGCCCGCGTTCGAAAGCATCAGCGGGTGCGCGGCCAAAACCGCCACCGGTGTTCACCATGTCAGCCAGCAAACCAATGGTATGATCGACCTGTCTGAACGGATGGTCCAGCTTACGGTCGGGCTGGGTGTGGTGTCCGGGGACCGGCAATTCATCGAACGGGTCCAAAGCGACGCGCGCCAAATTGCGAAACGGTTTGAACACGCATTGGACACGCAGTTGGTCACCGAAGCCGCGCTGTTTTCAGAAACCTACCACGTGATCCCAGGAAGCAATCCACAACAGGTGATGGCACCATTCACACGTCTGACCGACAGCATATTGCCCGAGATACTGGAAGCCGCATTGACCAGCGACGCGCGCGTTGTGTTTTGTGCTGCGGTCGATCAACGCGGCTACCTGCCCACACACAACAAGTGCTTTTCGCATCCCCAAAGTGACGATCCGGTCTGGAACATGGCGCATTGCCGGAACCGAAGGATTTTTGACGACCGTGTCGGCCTGAAAGCCGGGCAATCCACCGCCCCGTTTCTGCTGCAAGTCTATCGTCGTGACATGGGCGGCGGGCAATTCGCGTTAATGAAGGACCTGTCGGCGCCAATCGTGGTGAACGGCCGCCATTGGGGCGGCTTGCGCATGGCCTATTTGGCCGATGCATAAAAAAACCGCCGCACTCCTGGCAGGGAGGCGGCGGAAGGTAGCGGGACGGGTTTTCGGGGTCCGGTGTGGGAAAGAGGCAGTCACACCGGGTCTTGGGACAAGTGACGGGCAGTGAACCGTCATGATACATCGCATTTGGGACATGATGCAGTGTCCGGACCCTCCGCAGGCAGAAACTGGATTGGGGTTAGATCGCCCCGGGCAGATGAAGCGCTCCAAAAAGAACAACCAACAGGCACATGCCACCGACGGCATCCTGCCAAATTGTGGCGGATGATCGGGACAATACAGCTTTCATTTCGTTCAGCATGACAAACTCTCCTGCGCTCTGTTTCGGTGGGGTCTTCGTGAACCACATCACCTTTGTTGCTATTTTGTTCGCATATTTGCGCGCGGTTTGTAAAGAACTTTTTAAGAACATTTGTGAACTTATGAGAACAAATGGGCTAACCCACTGAAATCAAACGAATGGCTTCGTCCTGCCGCATCAGCCACAGTAGAACGCGTGCCGCATGCCCCCGTGCGGTCGTCAGATCGGGGTCTTGATGCAACAGAAGACGCGCGTCTTTCTGGGCCACGACCATCAAAGCCGCCTGATGTTCAAGATCTCCAACCCAGAACCGTGGCAGACCGGACTGCGCGGTCCCCAACACGTCCCCGGCCCCGCGCATTTCCAAATCCGCCTCGGAAATCACGAACCCATCTTCGGTGTCGCGCATCACCGACAGGCGTTTCTCGCCGCTTTCGGTCAGGGGCGGTTGATACAGCAGCAAACAGGTCGACGCCGTCTGCCCCCGGCCCACACGTCCGCGCAGCTGGTGCAGTTGGGCCAGCCCGAAGTGCTCGGCGCGTTCGATCACCATGATCGAGGCATTGGGCACGTCCACGCCAACTTCGATCACCGTCGTTGCAACCAACAGCCGGGTGTCGCCAGCGACGAAGGCGGCCATTGCGGCATCTTTTTCGGCGGGCGGCATTTGCCCATGCACCAGACCAACCACACCCTCGCCCAGGTCTGCGCGCAGAAGCTTGAACCGTTCCTCGGCGGCCGTCATGTCCATCACTTCGCTTTCTTCGACCAAGGGACAAACCCAATAGGCCTGTGCGCCGTCGTCAATCGCGCGGCGCAACCGTTCGACCACTTCGTCAATGCGGCCGTCGGACACAAGCACGGTCTTGATCGGCTTTCGCCCCGGTGGCTTTTCATCCAGCACCGACACATCCATATCGCCATACTGGGCAAGCGCCAAACTGCGGGGAATCGGTGTGGCTGTCATTACAAGCACGTCCGAGGCCTGCCCTTTTGCCCCAAGCTCCATGCGTTGCGAGACACCAAACCGGTGCTGTTCATCCACGACGGCAAGTCGAAGGTCTTGAAAAACGACATCTTTCTGAAACACCGCATGGGTGCCGACAAGAATGTGAATGTCGCCCCGCGCCAAGGCTTCAAGCTTGGATCGCCTTTCGGCCCCCTTGTCACGCCCCGTCAGCAGTGCGACCACGACCCCCGCCGCTTCGGCCAACGGGCGGATCGCTTCAAGATGCTGAGCGGCCAAGATCTCGGTCGGGGCCATCATGACGCCCTGCCCGCCGGCCTCGACCGCGACCAGAAGCGACAGCAAAGCGACCAGCGTCTTGCCAGAGCCCACATCGCCCTGCAACAACCGGTTCATCCTTTGACCCGACGCCATATCGGCTGCAATTTCTTCGACCGCACGACGTTGTGCTGCTGTGGGCGCATAGGGCAAGGCCGCCAATACCTTCTCCTGCAACTGCCCGGTGCCAACGCTGAGCCGTCCCTTGCCACGGCGCACCTTTGCGCGTGCAAGCGCAAGTGTCAGCTGATGGGCGAAGAACTCGTCATAGGCCAAGCGGCGGCGCGCGGGCGATTGGGGCGACAGGTCATCGGCGCCTTGTGGGGTATGGGCCTGTCGCAATGCCATGTGCCAGTCCGGCCAATGTTCGCGCGATTTCAACTCCGGGTCGATCCATTCCTTCAACACAGGCAAACGGGTCAGCACCTCGCCGACCCCCTTGGCGATGGTGCGTCCGGTAATGCCCGCAGTCAGCCGGTATACCGGTTCGTAATCGGGTATTTCATCAACATCATTTGGCGGCAGGATGTAGTCGGGATGCGCGATCTGCAAGGCACCATCAAAAGCCTCGACCTTGCCCGAGATCACGCGGGTTTCGCCTTCAGGCAATTGCTTTGAAAGCCAATTTGCATTTGCGTGGAAAAACACCAGATCGAAGGTGGTCAGGGCGTCTTTGACCTCGATCCGATAGGGGGCGGTTCGTGTACGACCCGGGCGGTGCTTCAACACCTCGATTTCGACCGTGGCGATTTCGCCAAGCTGCACCTCGGTCACCGAGGCGCGAAATTTGCGGTCGATCCCTGCATGCGGCAACCAGAACAGCAAATCGCGCGGGAGCGTAATACCAAGCGTTCCCAGACCTTTGGCCGTCTTTTCGCCAATGCCGCCCAGCGTTTCAAGCTTGGCAAACAGGGGAAACAGAATTTCGGGTCGCGTCGCCATGATCTAACCGTCTCCGATCAGGGCCAACCAGCCGTCTTCGTCAAGCGTTTTGATCCCAAGCTCAGCGGCCTTCTTGGCTTTCGAACCAGCACCGGGTCCGGCCACCAACAGATCTGTCTTGGCCGAGACCGAGCCTGAGACCTTCGCGCCCAATGCTTCGGCGCGCGATTTGGCTTCGGCGCGTGTCATCTTTTCCAATGTGCCGGTGAACACCACGGTCTTGCCGGCGACGGGACTGCCATCAGTCTTGGGGGCCTGCACGGGTTGAACATCCAAAGCCGCGACCAGCCGGTCAATCGACGCCCGTTCAGCCTCTTGCGCAAAACTGGCCACCAACGACCCGGCCATCACGGCGCCAACACCGTCGATGGACACCAATTCATCCCATGCAGACGAGTCTGTCCCAGCGGCTGTCACCGCAGCCTCAAACGCGTCCCAGGTTGCGTAATGCCTTGCCAATAGATTTGATGCGCTTTCGCCAACATGCCGAAGACCAAGCGCAAAAATCAATCTATTCAAAGGGATTGTGCGGCGTTCTTCAATCGCTGCGAAGAGCTTCTCGGCGCTTTTTTCGCCCCAGCCATCACGGTTTTTCAACCGCGCGAGCTGCGCCTTGTCACGCGCGGCCAAGGTAAAGATATCCACTGGCTCGCGGATTGGCAGGTTTGGATCGTTGTAGAACGCCTCGACCTGCTTGGCCCCAAGGCCTTCGATGTCAAACGCGCCGCGTGATACAAAATGCTTCAGTTTCTCAACGGCTTGTGCGGGGCAGATAATGCCGCCTGTGCAGCGACGCACCGCGTCCCCTTCTTCGCGGATCGCGTCAGACCCGCATTCGGGGCAGTGTGTTGGAAACACATATGGCTTTGCATCCGCAGAACGTCGGTCCAGATCCACATCTGACACTTTGGGGATCACGTCACCGGCGCGATACAGTTCGACCCAGTCACCGATGCGGATGTCCTTGCCGCCGCGAATGGTGTCGCCCTTGCTGTCGCGTGCGGCGATATAGTCCTCGTTATGCAGTGTCGCGTTGGACACGACAACGCCGCCCACAGTCACGGGTGTCAGGCGCGCAACGGGGCTGAGCGCGCCGGTGCGCCCGACCTGAATGTCGATCGCTTCGAGACGGGTCCAGGCGCGTTCAGCCGGAAATTTATGCGCTATCGCCCAGCGGGGCGTGGTCGACCGAAACCCAAGTCGGGCCTGAAGGCCAAGGTCATCGACCTTATAAACGACCCCGTCGATGTCATAGCCCAATGTGGCGCGCTGGGATTCTATTTCGTGGTAATGCGCCAATAGCGCTTTCAGGTCCGTGAACCGCCGGGTCAGCGTGTTGGTCTGGAACCCGAGCGTTTCCAGACGCTTCACAGCCTCCATCTGGGTGCTGGCAAGCGGGGCGGACAAGGCCCCCCAGGCGTAGGCGAAGAACCTCAGCGGTCGATCTGCGGTGATTGACGCATCCAGCTGCCGCAGTGATCCGGCCGCCGCATTGCGCGGATTGGCAAAGGTCTTGCCGCCACGTGTGGCCTGGCGTTCATTCAGCGCGCTGAAATCGGCATGCGACATATAAACTTCGCCGCGCACTTCGAACACCTCGGGCGCGTCGGTCAGGGTGTCGGGGATATCGGCGATGGTGCGCACGTTGTCTGTCACGTTCTCCCCAACAGCGCCATCGCCACGGGTTGCCGCGTGGACCAAACGCCCGTTTTCATACCGGATCGACAGGGACAGTCCGTCGATCTTGGGTTCTGCCGTGTAAGCAAGCGGCGCGGTGTCTGACAGGCCCAGAAAGGACCGCACCCGGCCGTCGAAATCAACCACGTCCTGATCGTCGAAGGCGTTGCCAAGCGACAACATCCGCACCTCGTGGGTGATTTTGGAAAATCCCTCGGACGGGGCCGCCCCCACCTGTTCACTGGGACTGTCGGCACGTTTGAGGTCAGGAAACTTCGCCTCGATCGCGCTGTTGCGCCGTTTTGCCGCGTCATAGGCAGCATCCGAAATTTCGGGTGCATCTTCTTGATAATACGCTGCATTCGCGCGCGACAAGATTGCACCGAGCCGTGCCAGTTCGGCGCGTGCATCGTCTTTGGTCAGTTTGTCCAGGTCAATTTCGGCGGTCGCGCGCATGGCCCAAGCATACTCCTTTTCAATTGTGATAGGCCCGTGCCGCGCCTTCGTCCAGTCCCGTTGCAGCCCGATCGCCCGACATGACGACCGCAACCCTTTGAAAAAAGGCGCAATCACCCGTGTTTCAAGGCGTCGGCTATTGCCGAACCTGATGCGAGTCCCTAAGTTCCGTTGGGAAGCTCTGGGGAATGCGCATTCAATGACTGAAGACGACGATCACACACGGCGCAAATGGCGCCCGTTTGCTGGATTGCGCAACAACTTCCTTGCGGGTCTTGTCGTTGTCGTGCCGATCGCGGTGACCATGTGGATGATCTGGACCTTTGTAGGTTGGATCGACAGCTGGGTGCTGCCGTTTGTCCCAGCGCGCTATCACCCCGATGCGCTGATCAATCTTTTCTTTGGTGAAAGTGCCTGGTTCAAGATGATCTTTGGGGATGACGTTCGCGTCAACGTGCGCGGCGTTGGCGTCGTTGTCTTCCTGTTGTTTACCGTTTTTGTCGGCTGGATCGCCAAGGGCTTGATCGGGCGGTCCTTTCTGGCCTGGGGCGAAGGGCTGGTGGATCGGATGCCGGTTGTGCGGTCCCTGTATAACGGGATCAAACAGATCGCCGAGACGGTGTTCAGCCAATCCACCGAAACCAAGTTCGACAAAGCTTGCCTTGTGGAATATCCGCGCAAGGGCATCTGGGCGATTGCCTTCATTTCGACCAAGGCAAAGGGCGAGATCGACAAAAGCATTCCGGTAAACGAAGACATCGTCTCGGTGTTTTTGCCGACGACTCCGAACCCGACATCAGGGTTTTTGTTGTTCGTGCCGCGTCATTCGGTGATCGAGCTGAACATGAGCGTCGAAGATGCTGCCAAACTGGTCATCTCGGCGGGTTTGGTCTATCCGAACTCGAAAGACCCATCGCAACCCATTGAAACTGATGTAAAATGAACCTGGTGCTTGCACCCGCTCTAACCGGTTTTGCAACCGGGTTTTCCCTGATTCTGGCCATTGGCGCACAGAACGCTTTCGTGCTGCGTCAGGGGTTGATGCGCCAGCACGTGTTTTGGCTTTGCCTGTTTTGTGCCACCTCGGACGCGCTGTTGATCATGGCGGGCGTTGCCGGGTTCGGCGCCATGGTCGAAGCATGGCCCAGCTTGCCCTTGGTGATGGCACTGGCAGGTGCGGGGTTCTTGATCGTCTACGGAACAATGCGGTTTGCGGCCGCGGTGCGTGGCGACTACGCGATGGAGCTTTCCGGGCAGTCCCGCCCCCTGTTGGCCACGATTGCGATCGCGGCGGCGTTCACTTGGGCCAACCCGCATGTCTATCTGGACACTTTGGGGCTGATCGGGGCTATCTCGACCTCGTTCGGGGACTGGACGCAGCGGATCATCTTTGGGCTGGGCGCGGTAACGTCGAGCTTTGTTTTCTTCTTCTCGCTGGGCTATGGCGCGCGTTTTCTGGCCCCGGTCATGCAACGCCCCAAGGCGTGGCAGATGCTCGATGTAATCATCGGATTGACCATGTGGGCGATTGCGATCGGGCTGATCCGAGGCGTGGCAATCGGCACGATCGGCTAGCCGAACATCTCTTCCAGATCTACAGAGCCACGGGTGTTCAGATCATCCCTGTGCTGGTCAAGAAACTGCGAAGCGGCGTCTCGCCCTGCTGATTTCAACCGCTGCAACGTCACCGCCGAGGGCACCAGTTTGGTCGCCGTGCTAAGGTCGCGCATCAAAACATCATCCGAGATCATGTGAACGAGCACATCGCGCATTTGGCCGGGCGCCAGTTGTCCTGCGGAAATCAGTCGTTTGACGAAATTGATCGCCCGAAGCTCGCGCAGAAGCGACGAATTAAAGCTGATCTCGTTGATCCGGTTCTGGATATCCGCCCCAGAGGTTGGAACATCGGGACGGAAAAGCGGGTTGATATTGACCACCACAATGTCGGCCGGCAGCGCCGGGTCAAACAGGGGGAACAGGGCCGGATTGCCCGTATATCCACCGTCCCAAAAGGCTTCGCGATTCCCGGTGCTTGGGTCGTCGATCTCGACCGCCTGAAAGACGGTGGGCAGGCAGGCCGAGGCAAGGATTGCATCGGTCGAAATCTCGTGCCCATCGAAGACACGGATCTTGCCGGTGCGAACATTGGTGGCGGACACGCAAAAGCGCGGGCCGATATCGGCACAGACACGATCAAAGTCGAACTTCTCGACCACCGATTTAAGCGGATTGGCGTAGAACGGCCCATAGGAATAGGGGCTGATCACCCGGCTGGCCATATCGGCCCAGGCAAACGCCGGCGAGGCTGCGATGGCTTGGCTGATAAACTCGTTATGTGGGGCAAACTGGGCAAACCATGTTGTCAGGCGCAGATCATGGACGCCCGCCACGCTATGCCATAGCCCATCCAGTTGGGCGCGTGCGGCGTCGCGGTCCTGCCCCTTACCGTCCGCCACCAGCCCTGCTTTCAGCGCCGCACCGTTTAGGGCCCCGGCCGAGGTGCCCGAGATGCCGGCAATCTCGATCTGTTCGTCTTCCAGCAACCGGTCAAGCACGCCCCAAGTGAAGGCGCCATGTGCGCCCCCGCCCTGAAGTGCCAGATTGATGCGTTTGGGTTTGGGTCGGGTGCTCAAAGTGCAGTCCAGCCGCCATCAACAGACAAGGTTGTGCCGGTGATCTGTGCGGCTGCATCCGAACACAGAAAGACCGCCGATCCACCCATTTGCTCGACGGTCGCAAATTCCTTGGACGGCTGGCGTGCCAGCATGACTTCGCGAACCACCTCATCACGACCCATGCCATGAGTTTTCATCTGGTCCGGGATCTGCGCCTCGACCAGCGGTGTCAGCACGTAGCCAGGGCAGATCGCGTTGCAGGTGATGGGCTCTTCGGCCGTTTCAAGCGCAACCGTCTTGGTCAGCCCGACCACACCGTGTTTGGCCGCAATATAGGCCGATTTGAACGGTGACGCCGTCAACCCATGCGCCGAAGCGATGTTGACGATCCGGCCCCAGCCACCGGCGCGCATCTTGGGCAAAGCGGCAGCCGTCGTGTGAAACGCCGAGCTAAGGTTGATCGCGATGATCGCATTCCATTTGTCCACTGGAAATTCGTCCACCGGTGCCACGTGCTGAATGCCGGCGTTGTTGATCAGGATGTCGCACTGGCCCGCTTTCGCAATCAGGTCGCGACATTGATCGGCGTCCGACATGTCGGCTTGGATGTATCGCACCTCGACCCCGAATTCCTTGGCGATCTGCTTGGCCAGGGCGTGGTCTTCATCCGTATCCGTAAAGGAGTTCAGCACTACATCTGCGCCCGCGCGGGCAAGTTCGCGGGCAATGCCCAGACCGATACCGGAATTGGACCCGGTGACGACTGCGGTTTTTCCGTTCAACGATGTGGTGATGGCCATGGGGATCTCCTCTGCGTAATATGTTGCGCCGCAGCATAGCTGAATGCCGCCCGCACGCCAGCGGATATCCGAGCGGCGGCCTGATCACCCATGCGGACCGATGCAGAGCGGTCTGAGCCAACCGATTCTCTCGACCTTTGGTGTGACGTGCGCGGTATGAAGGCTGCCCGAGTGGTCCATAAAAAAAACGCCCGCACGAAGCGGGCGTTAAGTTATTGAGGCAGGTTTCATACAGGCAAGAAACCTATCGAGCAGTGAATTCTTTATAAGCGGTCTGGCGCCGCGTTCCAAGCTAAAAGTTTGAAAAGGCTCGGGGACAGGTCTAGGCTTTCCTCAAATCATATCAGGGACGTGAAGGATGCAGTCGCCAATGAGATCCGATATCTTCAACAATCTGCGCGCACTTGCTGGTGCCGTTTCGCTTTCGATCCTCACCGCCCAGTTTGCCTATGCTGAGCCCCAGCATGGCATAGCTATGTATGGCGACCCTGCCCTACCACCTGATTTTGTGTCCCTGCCCCATGTGAACCCAGACGCCCCCAAGGGTGGCAAGATCATTTTCGCCGAGGCGGGCGGCTTTGATTCGCTGCACCCGTTCATTCGCAAAGGGTCCGCCCCGTGGCAGCTTCGCTTTATGTTGGCTGAAAGCCTGATGGGGCGCAGTTATGACGAACCGTTCACCCTTTACGGTCTTTTGGCCGAATCGGTCGATACCGATCCTGATCGCACATGGGTCGAATACACCTTGCGACCAGAGGCCCGTTTTTCCGACGGCAGCCCCGTCACGGTCGAAGACGTGATGTGGTCCTATGAGACCCTCGGCACCCTCGGCCATCCGCGCTATCACGGCGCCTGGAGCAAAGTGGCCTCCATGGAGAAAACCGGCGAGCGGTCGGTGAAATTCACCTTCAACACCGAGGATCGGGAATTGCCGCTGATCCTTGGCATGCGCCCGGTGCTGCAAAAAGCCCAGTGGGAGGGCAAGGACTTTGAAGCCTCTGGCATCGACGTCATCCCCATCGGGTCGGCGCCCTATGTGATCGCCGATTTCGAAGCCGGCCGTCATCTGACGTTAAAGCGCAATCCCGACTATTGGGGCAAGGACGTGCCCTTCATGCGTGGACAAGCCAATCTGGACGAGATCCGGTTCGACTATTACGGCGATGGCGATGTGATCTTCGAGGCCTTCAAGGCCGGCGAGGCAACGACACACCGCGAAACGAATGCGCAGAAATGGGCGACACAATTCACGTTTCCTGCTGTGACTTCGGGCGACATCGTGCTGTCGGACATCCCCCATCAGCGCCCCACCGGGATCATGGGGTATGTCATGAACACCCGCCGCCCCGCGTTTCAGGACATTCGCGTGCGTGACGCGATGATCCACGCCTTCAATTTCGAGTTTATCAACCAGACCATCAATGCTGGCGCCAAGAAGCGCATTCAGTCCTATTTCCACAACTCGGTGCTGGGAATGACACCGGGGGCGCCTGCGGAAGGTTTGGTGAAGGACATGCTGACGGCCTTTGACGACCTGCCGAAGGGCGCGCTTGAGGGATATGCCCTGCCGGTGTCTGACGGCTCGGCGCGCAACCGCGACGGATTGCGCAACGCCATGGCGCTGATGGAAGACGCCGGCTGGACCGTGCAGGACGGCGCGATGAAAGACGCAAATGGGTCGCCTTTCACCTTCGAGATCCTGTTGAAAACCGGCGCCTCCGAGAACCGGCAAGAGATCGACATCTTTACCGCCGCCCTTGAGCGTATGGGGATCGCGCCCACCATCACCTCGGTCGACAGTGCGCAATACAAGGAACGCACCAACGCGTTTGATTTCGACATGGCCTATTACTGGCGCGGCCTGTCGCTCAGCCCCGGCAACGAACAAAAGCTGTATTGGGGCAGCGAAAGCGCAGACGAAGAAGGCACACGCAACTGGATGGGCGTGAAAAGCGCGGCAATTGACGGCCTGATCGACCGCATGCTGAACGCCAAGGGGCAGGACGAATTTCGCGCGGCCACCAAAGCGCTTGATCGTGTGCTGACCGCTGGCCGCTATGTCATTCCGTTGGGGTTCTCCGAAATGTCCCACATTGCTCATGTCAAAGAACTCAAATACCCCGCGCGCATTCCGATGTATGGCGATTATCTGGGCTTCCAGCCTGAGATTTGGTGGTATGAGGAATAGGATTGCCGCAGGCGAGGCACGTCGCCAAACGCTGGCGACGCTGGTTCTCGGCGTGTAGGCCCAATCATCCTTTGGGTCAGGTCAGCGACGTGACCCAAAGGATCATCGCGTCCTCATCGCTGATCGACACAACGTTATGGCCCATCGACGCATCGTAATAGGCGCTGTCGCCGCGCCGCATTTCGACGGGTTCGTAGAATTCCGTAATCAGCCGGATCGCGCCGGTCAGAACATACAGGAACTCCTCTCCGTCATGGCGCACCCAGCCGTCAAACTCGTCAAAGCTGCGGGCACGCACCCGGGCGCGATAGGGCAGCATCGCCTTTTTGGTCAACGCGCCTGCCAGCATTTCATGTTCATAGGTGGCGGTCGGATGGGACGCGCCATCCCCCGATTTGGTCACGGCCATGCGCCCGGACACCTGTGCCGCCTTCGGCGCGGTGAAAAGCTGAGGCACCGAGATCTGCAGACCCACTGCCAGCTTCTTCAGCGCCTCGTATGTGGGTGACATCTGGCCGTTTTCGATCTTCGACAGGGTGGATCGCGCCAGCCCGGCCTGAACGGCCGCTTGGGCAAGGGTCCAACCGCGCGATTTGCGCAGGTCACGCACCCGTTCGCCAAGGTTTACGGGGCTTGGATCAGGCGCATCCTCGCCGCTTTCGCGTGCCAGACGGATCAAGCTGGGTTGGTTGAGGCTCTTCATGGCCTCTGAATACACCGAAACCGGATCAATGCAACTGCTAGCCCTTGTAAGTGCCCGCAGAGCTTGGCACATCAAGGAAATGAGATCCGAAATGACACCCACGGCCCCCCTGCCTCCGCCGCCTTCGGACTTTAATATGGCGCGCTATGTGTTGACCCATGCCGATGATCTGGGCACGAAAACCGCTTTGTCGGTGGTGACGCCGAATGGTGCTGGGGAAACACATTGGACCTATGCGCAGTTGGCACGGGCCGTGTGCGGGCTTGCGGGTGGGCTGTCGGCGCAGGGCGTGCGCCCCGGTGACCGTGTGCTGCTCCGCCTCGGCAACACAGTCGATTTTCCGCTGGCTTTTCTGGGGGCCATTGCGGCAGGCGCGGTGCCGGTTCCCACCTCGTCCCAGCTGACCCGCGCCGAGATCTCCAAAATGGCCGCGATGGTCGACCCCAAGCTGATTTTCGCAGATGAGGGCATCGCGCTGCCAGATGGGACCGATGCGCCGGTTTTGAATGTGGACATGCTTCATCGTCTGGCCGACCACCCGCCCGCAAGCTTTCATATGGGCGATCCCGAGCGGCCCGCCTATATCGTGTTCACCTCTGGCACGTCGGGCAAGGCGCGTGCGGTGGTGCATGCCCATCGTGCCATCTGGGCGCGGCAAATGATGTGGACCGGCTGGTATGGTCTTACCCGCGACGACCGGCTGATGCATGCCGGTGCGTTCAACTGGACCTATACGCTTGGCACCGGGTTGATGGACCCCTGGACGGTTGGCGCAACCGCGCTGATCCCGGCGGCTGGAGCGGCGGCCGCGGATTTGGGCCACTTGCTGGCGCGCGAACAGGTGACCATCTTTGCCGCAGCCCCTGGTGTCTATCGCCAGATGTTACGCGCGCCCCTGCCCGCCCTGCCCAACCTGCGCCACGGCCTGTCCGCGGGCGAGAAACTGCCGGCAACCACCCGCGCGCACTGGATCGACGCGACCGGCACCCCGATCCACGAAGCTTACGGGATGTCGGAATGTTCAACCTTCGTGTCCGGGTCCCCAGACCACCCCGCGCCCGAAGGCACGTTGGGGTTCCCTCAACCCGGTCGCCATATCGCCGTTGTCGATGACACAGGCCACCCGGTCGCCCGTAACGAGGCAGGCATCATGGCAGTTCATGCCTCCGATCCCGGCCTCATGCTGGGCTATCTTGGTGCCGAAAAAGACACAAAAGCCCGTTTTCGCAACGACTGGTTCCTGACAGGCGACACTGTCAGCATGAACCCAGACGGTGCCATCACCTTTGAGGGACGCTCAGACGATATCATGAACGCCGGTGGATTTCGTGTCTCTCCGATCGAGGTTGAGGCCGCAATGGCGTTGCACCCCGGCGTCCACGAAGCCGCCTGCGCCGAGGTCGCCATCAAAGCTGACGCCACCGTCATCGCCTGTTTTTATACCCTCGAAGGCGCGGCCCTGTCAGATCAAGACCTGTCAGCCCACGCCCATGCCACCCTCGCCCATTACAAATGCCCGCGCCTGTTCATTCCGGTCACCACCTTACCGCGTGGGGCGAACAACAAACTGCTCAGGTCAAGCCTGCGCACCGCCTTTGAACGTGGCGGGCTTTCTTCGGGCTGATCCCCGTGCCCTTTCCTATGACCCCAATCCCGGCTAAAGCCTAGCGCAAGGAGTTTGCCATGATCCGTCTTGATGTGTTTTCCGATCCGATCTGCCCATGGTGCTACATCGGCAAGGCCCGCCTTGACCGCGCCCTTGCCGCGCGGCCGGATCATCCGTTTCAGGTCCAATGGCACCCGTTCCAGTTGAACCCCGACATGCCTGCATCCGGCATGGATCGCCGCACCTATCTTGAGGCGAAGTTCGGAGGCCAAGCCGGTGCTGTTCAGGCCTATCTGCCGGTTGTGACCGAAGCCGAAGCCTCGGGTCTGAAGATCAATTTCGAGGGCATCACGCGCACGCCCAACACGTTGAACGCCCATCGGTTGATCCATTGGGCGGGGATCGAGATGAAGCAAAACGCCGCCGTTGATCGTCTGTTTCGGGCCTATTTCGTGGACGGTGTGGATATCGGGGATCCAGCGCAACTGGTTCAGATCGCGTCAGATATCGGTATGGATGGCGACGTGACCGCCCGGCTTTTGGATACCGACGCGGACGCAGACGACATCCGGGCGCGTGACGCGGATGCGCGCCACAAGGGCGTGCAGTCCGTGCCGACATTCGTGGTTGCCAACCAGCACGTCATCGCCGGTGCCCAACCGACCGAGCTTTGGACGCAGGCTATCGACGAGATCACCGCCCAGCTTGGGCCGGACACGCCACAGTGATCGCCAGATCCTTTCCACCAGTCCAACCGCTTCGGCTGGGCGAATACGTTCTGCTTGTCGCCGCATTGTTTTCAATGGTCGCGTTCTCAATCGATTCAATCTTGCCGGCACTGCCCGAAATCGCCTCGACCTTGGTGCCCGAAAACGTGAACCGCGCGCAGCTTTTGATCAGCGCTTTCGTGATCGGCGCGGGTGCGGGCCAGTTGTTTTTCGGACCGCTGTCGGATGCGTTGGGGCGGCGATTTTCTCTGTCGATGGGGATGCTGCTTTATATGCTGGCAGCCTTCGCCGCCCTGTGGGCCCAAACGCTTGAAACGCTTCTGTTCTGGCGTTTCATCCAAGGGCTGGGCGCAGCAGGCCCGCGCGCCTGTGGCATGGCCATGACCCGAGACCTGTATCAAGGGCGCGAAATGGCACGGGTGAACTCGATGGCATTCGGGTTTTTCGTGTTCGTGCCAGCGGTCGCCCCGATGATTGGTCAGGGGATCGTGCTGGCCTTTGGCTGGCGCCAGATGTTCACCGCCTATATCCTGCTGGCGCTGGTCATTCTGATCTGGTTTTTGCTGCGCCAACCCGAGACCCTGCCACCCGAACGGCGGCGCGCCCTGTCCCTGCGCCCCATCCTTGCGGCGTTCAAAGTGGTTTTGAGCACCCGTGTCACGCTGATCTATATGGGCGTCATCACGCTGGCCTTCGGTCAGCTCATGTCGTTCATCAGCTCGGCCCAACAGATTTATGTCGACGTGCTGGGCGTGGGCACCCGCTTTCCGCTCTACTTTGCACTGGTGACGGTGTTTTCCGCCGCCGCCGGTTTTCTGAACGCCAAACTTGTCATGCGCCTGGGCATGCGGCGCTTGGCGGTCACGGGGTTTGCGGTCCAGACCGTGCTGGCCGCGGTGACGCTGTTGGCGTGGTGGGTGTTTGCGCCTCAGGGTGCGTGGGCGCTGTGGCTGTTCTGTGGCTGGGCAACCACGCTGTTTTTCCTGAACGGCTTGAGCTTTGGCAACCTGAACGCGTTGGCCATTCAGCCTTTGGGCCATGTGGCTGGCACGGCCAGTGCTGTGATTGGTGCGGTGCCCACGATTGCAGCCATCGCCATTGCCGCCCCGGTCGGATTGGCGTTCAACGACACACCGTTTCCGCTTTTGATCGGCGTGACGATCTGTTCAGCGCTCGCGGTCGCGTTGATGCAGCTTGATCGTGGCAATACGGACTAATCCGCCACCTCAGTGGCGCGTTGCGGCTTTCGCCTTGTCCTTCGCCTCTTTCACCTTGATCGCCAGATCTTGAGCGATCGCAAAAGCCCCTTTGATCTTGTCGGTGGTCTTGCGCCAGTCGCGGCGCACAACGATCTTGTTGTCACGGACCTTGGCCAGCCCGTTCTGCGCGTGGATGAAATCCACCAATCCCTCGGGCGAGGCGAACTTGTCGTTGTAAAACTGGATCGTCGCGCCCTTCGGCCCACCATCCAGCTTGGCAATCCCGGCTCGTTTGCACATGCCCTTGATGCGCACGACCAACAGCAGCGTGTTGACCTCTTTCGGCAACGGGCCAAACCGGTCGATCAACTCGGCGGCGAAGCCCTCAAGCTCGACCTTTGACGTCAGCGAGGACAGACGGCGGTAAAGCCCCAGCCGCACATCCAGATCGGGCACATAAGTGTCGGGGATCAGAACCGGCACACCAAGGTTGATCTGCGGGGCCCATGTGCTGTCGGCCTCGCTCAAGCCTTCAAGTTCGCCCGCCTTGATCTTGGCAATCGCCTCTTCCAATAGCTGCTGATACAGTTCGTATCCCACTTCGCGCATCTGGCCGGATTGCTCTTCGCCAACCAGATTTCCCGCCCCCCGAATGTCGAGGTCCTGGCTGGCCAGCGTAAAGCCCGCCCCCAGTGCATCAAGGGATCCCAACACGCGCAACCGTTTCTGCGCCGTCGGTGTCAACGGCACGCGCGGCTTGGTCGTCAAATAGGCATAGGCACGCGTTTTCGACCGCCCGACCCGACCACGGATCTGATACAGCTGCCCCAGCCCGAACATATCGGCGCGGTGGATCACCATCGTGTTCGCGGTCGGAATGTCGATGCCGCTTTCCACGATGGTGGTGGCCAGCAGCACATCGAACTTGCCGTCATAGAAGGCATTCATCCGGCGATCCAGCTCGCCCGCTGCCATTTGCCCATGCGCCACGACATAGGTGACTTCGGGCACGTGATTGGCCAGGAACGCCTCGATTTCCGGCAAATCCTTGATGCGCGGCACAACAAAGAAGCTTTGCCCGCCGCGGTAATGTTCGCGCAGCAAAGCCTCGCGGAGCGTGACGCTGTCAAACTCGGAGACATAGGTGCGGATCGACAGGCGATCCACAGGCGGGGTGCCGATGATCGACAGATCCCGCACGCCTGACAGCGACATTTGCAAAGTGCGTGGGATCGGCGTTGCGGTCAGCGTCAGCACATGAACGTCCGAGCGCATTTGCTTCAGCCGTTCCTTGTGGCCCACGCCGAAACGTTGTTCTTCATCCACGATGAGCAGCCCAAGATTTGCAAAGCGCACGTCCTTGGCCAACAAGGCATGTGTGCCGACAACAATATCCATCGTGCCGCGCGACAGGCCTTCGCGGGTCAGTTTCGCCTCGCGCTGACCCACAAAGCGGCTCAGCTGCCCGACCTGGATCGGAAAGCCGCGGAATCGTTCCGCGAAGCTTTTGAAATGCTGACGCGCCAACAAGGTGGTCGGTGCGATCACCGCCACCTGCTGGCCGGACATTGCCGCAACAAACGCCGCGCGCATCGCGACCTCGGTCTTGCCAAACCCAACATCACCGCAGATCAGACGGTCCATTGGACGGCCTGAGGCTAGGTCGGCCAGAACATCCTCGATCGCGCCCAGTTGGTCGTCGGTTTCCTGATAGGGGAACCGGGCCGAGAACTCCTCCCACGCGTGATGCGGGGCGTCCAGCACCGGTGCCTTGCGCAATTCGCGTTCCGCGGCCAACCGGATCAACTTGTCGGCAACCTCGCGGATCCGTTCCTTCAGCTTGGCCTTTTTGGCCTGCCACGCGCCGCCGCCCAGCTTGTCCAGCAGGCCGGTGTCGTGTCCGAACCGGGACAGAAGCTCGATGTTTTCGACCGGAAGGAACAAGCGATCCCCGCCGGCATATTCCAGCGCGAGGCATTCATGCGGCGCGCCCATCGCGGTGACGGTCTCCAGACCGTTAAACTTGCCCACGCCATGATCGACATGCACGACCAGATCGCCAACCGACAGGCTTTGCGCTTCGGTCAGGAAGTTTTCCGCGCGGCGCTTGCGTTTGGGCGCGCGGATCAACCGGTCGCCCAGCACGTCCTGTTCGGAAATGACGGTCCAGTCCGGCCCTTCGAACCCGTGTTCCAGCGGCCAGACCGCCAGATAAACGCCGCCTTTACCATCGGGCACGTCGCGGGCGGTTTGGATCAGGGTGGTGGTAATCAACCCTTCATCGGCCAACAACCCCTGCAAGCGTTCGCGCGCCCCATCAGAGTAGGAGGCAACGATAACAGCATGGTCCTCTTTCGCCTCAATATGGTCCTTCAGGGCGCTGAAAAGGTTTATGTTTTCCTGTTGTCGCTCTGGCGCGAAGTTGCGACCGATCCGTCCGCCACCATCCAAAACCCCCGCCCCGGTGGCCTGTGGTAGCGCCGCCAGTTGCACGACGCGGGTCTGGGCCAGCGCGGCCTCCCATGCGGTGTCGTCAAGATAAAGGAGCGCGGGGGGACAGGGCTTATACACCGTGTCCATCCGGTTCTTCGCCGTCATCGCGATCTTGCGGGTCTCATACTGGTCAACGATCGCGTCCCAGCGGGCAAGCCGCGCGGGCGTCAGCTGGTCATCAAGGATGACCGAGGCACCCGGCACATAGTCCAAGAGCGTTTCGAGCGTCTCATGAAAAAACGGCAACCAATGTTCGATCCCCTGATGCTTGCGCCCGGCCGAAACCGCTTCGTAAAGCGGATCATCAGACCCCGCGGCGCCAAACTCGATCCGGTAGTTTTGCCGAAACCGGGTGATTGATGCCTCGTCCATGATCACTTCTGACACCGGCGAAAGGTCGACCTTGTTCAACGTATCCGTGGTGCGTTGGGTCATCGGATCAAACCGCCGCGCGCCATCCAGAACATCGCCAAACAGGTCCAGACGGACCGGACCCTCGTCGCCGGGAGGGAAGATGTCGATGATGCCGCCACGAATGGCGAAATCACCGGGTTCGGTCACCGTGGGCGCTTGCGAGAACCCCATCCGCACAAGGAAGGATCTTAGCGCGTCAATGTCGATCTGATAGCCTACACGGGCGGTGAAGGCGGCTTCTTGCAACAAAGTGCGCGCCGGCAGGCGCTGGGTGGCGGCATTCAGCGTGGTCAGCAAAATGACCCGTCCCGCAACCTGCCCCGTCGCCAACCCGGCCAATGTGGCCATGCGCGCGGCCGACACGTCGGCATTTGGCGACACGCGGTCATAGGGCAGGCAATCCCAGCCGGGAAACCGAAGGGTCACCACGTCGGGGGCAAAGAACTGCAGCGCGGCCTCCATCGCGGCCAGACGTTTGTCGTCGCGCGCCACATGAACGACGGGTCCGCCGGATCGCTCCAGCTCTTTTACCAAAAGCGTGGCGTCATAGCCTTCGGGGGCACCAGAGAGAAGAAGCTTGTTCATGAGGGGGAGTTATCGGCCTGTGGTCTGGTGTCAAGGGTGCGCCTTAGCGCAGCACCCCCAGCGACAGGTTTTGATACATGCCCCAAAGCGAGGTCACAAAGATCGCGCCCATGCCCAGAAACTGCGTCTGCACCCGGTGACGGTGCAGGCGTTTGCGAAGCTCTTCGCCCGCCAACGCCTGATCCCGGATAATCGCGGCGGTGTTTAACGACATCAGACCTGCAAGCGACATGGGAAACAGCAGCAAGAACACGGCCTGCGCAAACTCCACCCAATACCAAAAGCCCAGAATGGCCAAAGATGTCAGAAGCGCCGAGGCAAACCCCAGCAGCCAAAGCCCCGCCATTCCCGCGATATAGAGCAGTCGGTTGCAATTGATGCGCACCATGTCTTCAAGATCGCTTTGCGCCTCGCCGCCAAGGCGGGCGGCCTTCTGGATCATGTCAAAGGGCACCCCGATCACCCAATGGCTGACCGTGGACCATGACACGGCAAGCGCAATCCAATACCACAGGTTGGAAAAGGAACGCATGTCGATGATTTCGAAAACGGTGGAATACCAATCCACGTGCAATTCCTTTGATTTCAGGCTGCAAGGCACAAAACCTTTGAAAGCCCCTGCTCTGGCGTCTTATTTATTCGTGCAGATTAGCCGCGCGTTTCCGGCAATACCACCCGCTTTTGCGCTAAAGCGGGTCAGATTGCGCTCTTGTGAACATGGCGGACACATGGCAGGAAGTTTCAAGCCAGACGGGTGCGTGACCACGCGACCGATCCACAGCCAAAGGAGAGCCTGATGAGCCGCGCCCCGCATTCCCGCACCCTCGCCCCCTTTCCGATGACACGTCTGCGTCGCACGCGCGCGACCGCGGCGTTGCGCGATCTTGTGCGTGAAAATACGCTCAGCGTCAGTGACCTGATCTGGCCGGTCTTTGTTGTCGATGGTGAGGGGCGCGAAGATGACATCCCATCGATGCCCGGTGTTACCCGCAAATCCATCGACCGGCTGGTCGACGCGGCACACGAGGCGGCCGACCTTGGCATTCCGGCGATCTGTCTGTTTCCCTATACCGACCCCGCTTTGAAAACCGAGGCCTGCGAAGAAGCCTGGAACCCGGACAACCTGTCAAACCGCGCCATCCGCGCCATCAAAGCGGCTGTGCCGGACATCGCCGTCATGACCGATATCGCTCTGGACCCCTATAACGCCAACGGGCATGACGGCATCGTGCGCGACGGCGAGATCGTCAATGACGAAACCGTGGCCGCGCTGACCAAGATGGCCCTGGCACAGGCCGAAGCTGGGGCCGACATTCTTGGGCCCTCTGACATGATGGACGGACGCATCGGTGCCATGCGTCATGCGTTGGAGGCGGAAGGGCATACCAACGTCACGATCATGAGCTATACGGCCAAATATGCCTCGGCGTTTTATGGACCGTTTCGTGATGCGGTGGGGGCCTCGGGCGCGTTGAAAGGCGACAAGAAGACTTATCAGATGGATCCGGCCAACGCGGATGAAGCAATGCGCCTGGTCGAACGCGATCTGTCCGAAGGGGCCGACATGATCATGGTCAAGCCTGGCATGCCCTATCTGGACATCTGTCAGCGCGTCAAAGACACGTTTGGTGTGCCGACCTATGCCTATCAGGTGTCTGGCGAATACGCGATGTTGATGGCGGCCGCGCAAAATGGCTGGCTGGACGGTGACAAGGTCATGGCCGAAAGCCTGATGGCGTTCAAGCGCGCTGGCTGTGACGGAATCCTGACCTATTTCGCGCCCCGCATGGCGCGCGCCCTTCAGGGGCGTTGAGCCAAGCGGCAGGTTTCCGCGACTGACGCTTGTAATAGGTGACAGGCCTGCCGCGGTCCGCTATATCTTGTGGTAATGCGGACAAAGAGCCGCAAGCGAGCAAACCACAGCGCCATCGGCGCGTTGAACGAGGCGAAAAGATGCAACAAAACAGGCTTTCCCGCAGAGGGTTCATGATCGGTATGGGGGGTGTCGGCGTTACGCTTGCAGCCTGCGACAACAGTGTTGGGTCGCAAAGCGGTGCGCGGATCGATGCGCGTGTGGAAAGCACGCTCAACTATCTTTACAACCGCTATCCCGGTGCACGCGAACTGGCGTCGAAATCGTCAGGTCAACTGGTGATGCCACTGGTCACCGAGGCTGGCTTTGGTCTGGGTGGCGCTTACGGGCGCGGAGCGCTGCGGATCAATGACACAACCGTGGATTATTACCTGCTGACCCAAGCCAGTGCGGGTCTTCAGATCGGCGCGCAGCAATACGCGCATGTTCTGTTTTTCATGACGGATCAGGCGTTGCAGGAATTCCGTCAGGCGGCCGGTTGGGTCGCCTCTGCCGATATCAAATACGCCTTCCAGACAGAAGGCGACCGGTTGACGGCCGACACGATCACCGCGTCATCACCGGTGGTGGCGGTGGTCTTTGGTCAGGCCGGACTGATTGCAGGTGCCTCGATTGAGGGTGCGAAATACACCCGGATCATTCCTTAACCGAAAACGGCGTAACGCTTGCGCGGGTTCAGCCGCGCAAGCGCTTTTCAGACCATCTGCGAAGAGGCGATGCGCCCCACGCGATCCTGCACCTTCGCCGCGCGACACATCAGCCAGAGCTGTCAAGCGCCCTGAGGCGTTTGATCAGGCTAGAGGTGTCCCAACGGCCCCCGCCCATATTCTGAACATCCTTGTAATACTGATCGATCAGGGCGGTTCCCGGCAACGAGGCGCCATTCTCTTCTGCGGTCGCCAGACAGATCCCCAGATCCTTGCGCATCCAGTCTACCGCGAACCCGTGATCGAATTGGTCGTCCAGCATGGTTTCATGTCGATTCACCATCTGCCAGCTGCCCGCCGCGCCGCCTTGAATGACCTCGATCACCGCGCGCCCGTCCAGCCCGGCTTTCTCGGCAAAATGCAGCGCCTCGGACAGGCCTTGCATCAGACCGGCGATGCAGATCTGGTTGACCATCTTGGTCAATTGCCCGGCACCGCTTTCCCCCAGCCGTTTAACCGTGCGCCCAAACGCCGACATCACTGGCAGGGCAGCGTCGAAAGCGGCCTGATCGCCGCCACACATGATCGACAACACGCCGTTTTCCGCCCCGGCCTGCCCGCCCGAAACCGGCGCGTCGACAAACGCAACCCCCTTGGCCAGAGCCGCGGCATGAAGTTCGCGCGTGACTGCGGCGGACACTGTGGTGTGATCTATGAAAACCGCACCCGGCTTGATCCCGGCCAGCGCCCCGTCGTCGCCCAGAACGACGCTGCGCAGGTCGTCATCATTGCCGACACAGCTCATCACGAAATCGGCGTCTTTCACCGCCGCGCGCGGGGTCGCGGCCCAGTGACCCTCATGCGCCTTTGCCCAAGCCTCGGCTTTGGTGGAGGTGCGGTTGAACACGGTGACGTCGTGACCCTGTGCCGCAAGATGCCCCGCCATCGGATATCCCATCACGCCCAAGCCCAAAAATGCGCATTTCGCCATCACGCTTCCCTTCCGTTGAATTCCCTTGTGATGCACAGTAGTTACCGCAAGAGGCTGCGACGTCAACGGCGCCGGGCTGCAATGTGAGCAAACGGTGGAAGAAGACATATGGGCAAGGTCGTGCTTTGGATGGTTCGGATCGTCTCTGGCCTGATGGTCCTTGCGGCGCTGTGCCTTCTTCTGGTCTATTATCTTGCCGCACAATCCCTGCCCGACTACAGCGCAACGCGCCAGACCGCGGGCATTTCTGCGCCGGTCGAAATCGTGCGCAACAATGCCAATATCCCCCACATCTTCGCCCAGAATGACAACGACGTCTTTTTCGGTCTTGGCTACGCCCATGCACAGGACCGGCTGTGGCAAATGATGATGATGCGGCGCACGGTTCAGGGCCGGTTGTCCGAGATTTTCGGTAGCCGCACCTTGCAGGTCGACGAGCTTATGCGCCGGCTGGACCTTTACGCATTGGCCAAAGGCGCGGTCGAATTTCAGGATGTCGAGGCACTGGACGCGCTGAAGGCCTATAGCTCGGGCGTCAACGCCTATCTGAGCCGTGTGAACAACGAGGCGCTGGGGCGTGGCGCGCCAGAGTTCTTCTTGTTCTCCAACGACATTTCGCCCTGGCAACCCGCCGACAGTATCGCCATCCTCAAACTGATGGGCGTGCAGCTTTCCGGCCATCTGGAAGAAGAGGTGATGCGCGCCCGTGTCTCTCTGGCCCTGCCCGAAGATCGCGTGCGTGACATCCTGCCCGACATTCCGGGCACCGGGGTGGCTGCCCTGCCCGATTATGCCGCGCTGTATCAAACCTCAGCCCAGAAATTCGCGGCCCAGACCACGGCCCCAAACGACCGGCCTTTCCTGTGGCCCGCACCCGATCGCGGACAGGCTGGGGCGTCGAACGCATGGGCAGCGGCTGCGAACCGGTCTGCTGCGGGGGGCACGTTGTTGGCCAACGATCCGCATCTGGGCTTCAGCGCCCCGTCGATCTGGTATCTGGCCCGGTTGGAGCTTTCGACAGGTGGTGTGATCGGCGGCACCATCCCCGGAATGCCCGCAATGATGCTGGGTCGTTCAGACGATTTTGGCTGGGGTATCACCGCATCCTATCTTGATGATCAGGACTTGCATGTCGAACAGCTGAACCCCGACAACCCCAACGAACTGAAAACCCCGGACGGGTTCAAGGCATTGGCCAGACGCGGGTCGATTGTGCAGATCAAGGATGAAGCCCCGGTCACGTTCGATCTGATGTGGTCCGAGAACGGCCCGGTCCTGCCCGGTCATCTATTCAACCTCGGTGGCATCACACCACCGGGTCATGTCATGTCCCTGAGCTGGACCTTGTTGACAAAACGTGACCGCTCCATGAGTGCCGCCATCAAGCTGATGCGGGCCAAGACGGTGATGCAAGGCATCGCCGCCAGCGCCGACTATGTGGCGCCAAGCCTGACCCTGACCATGGCGGACCGCGACAATATCGCGATGAAGGTCATCGGCGCCATGCCAAAGCGCGACCCGCAGCACCAGACCCGCGGACGCATTCCCAGCCCCGGCTGGATCGCGACAAACCGCTGGAAAGGCATAAACAGTTTCGCGGCAAACCCGGAGTTCGTGCAGCCCTCGGGCGGGATTGTCGGCAACACCAACAACAAACTGGTGGACCGGCCCTTCCCCAACCATATGAGCTACAACTGGGGCGACAGCCAGCGCGTGCAACGCTGGACCCGCCTGATGCAAGCGCGCGAGGTCCACACCCGCGACAGTTTCATCGAAGCGCAGCTGGATACGGTGTCGGTCACTGCGCGCACGCTTTTGCCGCTGGTCGGGGCAGATCTGTGGTTCACAGGCGAGGCAGCGCCCGAGGGCACGCCAGAGCGCGAACGACAGCGCGCGCTTGAGCTTCTGGCCAATTGGAACGGAGAGATGAACGAGCACATGCCCGAGCCGCTGATCTATTCCGCATGGCTGCGCGCACTTCAAAAACGGCTGATCCGCGACGAGCTTGGCCCCCTGGCCGAAAAGATCGCACATGTGGAGCCGATCTTCATCGAACGCGTCTTTCGCGACATCGAAGGTGCCGGTGTCTGGTGCGACGTCATCCAATCGGCGCCCAAGGAGACCTGCACCGATATTTCGCGCGCAGCCCTTGATGACGCGCTGTTGTGGTTGTCGGAACACGCGCGCGGCGCTCAGGAAAGCCTGCGTTGGGGCGACCACCACGAAGCCAATCACAAACACCCTGTTCTGGGCGATGTTCCGTTCCTGAAATGGTTCGTCAACATTCGCCAATCGACGTCTGGCGGGGACAACACGCTGCAGCGTGGGCGCACCGCTGGCACGGGATCGCAACCGTTTCGCAATGTCCACGGCGCGGGTTTTCGCGGCGTTTATGATTTCTCAGATCCCAACAGCTCCCTGTTCGTGATCGCGACCGGACAGTCCGGCCACCCACTGTCGCGGCACTATGACGATCTGGGCGAGCTATGGCGTCGTGGTGAATATACCCCGATGTCCTTGGACCCGGCACTGGCGCGTGCGGCGTCAGTCGGGGTTACGAACTTGCTGCCACGCGCGCCCTGATCTGCGACGCAAGCCGGTTGGTTGATGGGGACGTCAGGCAGGGTTTTCCCCTTAACCGCGCGCGCCAAATACCGGATTTTCACAGCAAGCATACCGTTACGAGCAGTTCGTGAAAGGCGGGATCAAAACCCGACCTCACAGATCGTCGTCCATCGCGCCAGTGGAGTGCAAGCTCATTGGGGACGACGTAAGGCCGCTCACGGCCAGAAGGTCGCCTTTCGGGGCGGCCTTCGTTCTGTTCACAGCGTGACGACAGGCAATCAAAGCGCGGCGAAGTCAGCCGCCTCGCGCTCTGTCCATGTGACCGTCAGAACCCAACCATCGTCGCCCGGTTCTTCCGCCTCGACGATCCCCTTGTCAAACAGCCATGCGCGCTTGCGGCCTTCGGAAAACGGCAAGGTCATCGTCTCGGTCTGGCGCGGGGCACCAAGAGCGGTGTCGATGGCGTTCACCAGATCATCGAACCCTTCGCCGGTCAAAGCCGAGATGGCCACGACAGAGTCATTGCGCGCAGCCTCATGGCGCCGCGCGTCCTGCGCGTCGGGGTCCAGCAGGTCGATCTTGTTCCAGACCTCAAGCTGCGGTGTGTCTTCGCTGACACCAAGTTCGGCCATGATCGTTTCGACATCACGTGCCTGTTCATCGGTGCTGTCATGGCTGATGTCGCGCACATGCAAGATCAGGTCGGCGGCCAGCACCTCTTCCAGCGTCGCGCGGAAGGCCGCGACCAACTGGGTCGGCAGGTTGGAAATGAACCCCACCGTGTCCGACAGGATCACCTTGCGCCCGCCACCCTGCGCAGGCGTCTTGCCAAGCGCGGGCAGTTCGATTTGCCGCATCGTGGGATCCAGCGTTGCAAACAGCATATCCTTGGCCAACACCTTGGCCCCGGTCATGCGATTGAACAGGGTGGATTTTCCCGCGTTGGTATAGCCGACCAACGCCACGATCGGGAACGGAACCTTGGCACGGGCAGCGCGGTGCAGCTCGCGAGTTTTGACGACCTTCGACAGCTGCTTGCGCAGCCGGTTCAGGTGATCGTCAATCGCACGGCGGTCAGCCTCGATCTGGGTTTCGCCGGGGCCACCCACGAAACCAAGCCCGCCGCGCTGGCGTTCCAGGTGGGTCCAGGCCCGCACAAGACGGGTGCGCTGATAGGACAGCGCGGCCATTTCGACCTGCAAAACCCCTTCGCGGGTGCGTGCCCGATCCGAGAAGATTTCCAGGATCAAGCCGGTTCGATCAAGGATCTTGACCTTCCATTCCTTCTCGAGGTTGCGTTGCTGAACGGGGCTGACGGGTCCGTCGATCAACACCAGGTCGATCTCGGCGGCGTGCAGCTTGTCACCAAGCTCTTTCAGTTTGCCCTTGCCAAACAGTTTGCCGGGATGAGGCGTGGGCAAGCGCACGATATCAGCGCCCACCACGTCAAGATGAGGAAGCGCCGCCGCCAGAGCCACGGCTTCTTCAAGCGCCGGACCCGGATCACGACGGTCCCTGTCTGATGTCAGTTCCGGGTGAAAAACCCAAGCCCGCGTGGGCTGTTCTTCACGTTCAAGAAGGTCGCTCAGCTGTCTTCGCCGTCATAAAGGTTGATGGGTTGGCCGGGCATGATCGTGGAGATCGCATGCTTGTAGACAAGCTGCGACTGGCCATCACGGCGCAGAAGGACACAAAAGTTGTCGAACCACGAAATCACACCCTGCAATTTCACACCATTGATCAGAAAGATCGTCACCGGAACTTTTGATTTACGAACATGGTTCAGGAACGCGTCCTGCAAGTTTTGCTTGTCGGCAGCCATCGCTTTTTTCCTTTGTTGTCTCGTGCTGCCGGCAGGTCCGGCATGATTCATAGCTTTGGTTACTATGGCGCGACAATTGCACCTTTTCCACCCCAAAATTTTGGGCTGCAAGTCACCGTGTTTGGTATGGCGGACCGATTGCGGCGGTCGTTGGGTGGAATGGCCTAGCGCCGCCAGATCTCGGGGCTGAACAAGGCGATGATGGCCAGTGTTTCCAATCGCCCAAGGATCATGGCACCGGCCAGAACCAGTTTTGCGGTATCGCTGAGCGCGCCGTAGGAAATCGGCTCGGCCATTGCACTGGTGGCAATCGGGCCTGTGGTCGTCAACGCCGCAATGGTCAGCGCCATCGCGCTTTCGAAGTCCTGCCCGGTCAGCGTCAGCAGGGCAGACACAAGCGCCACCGACATCGACATCAGCATGAAGAACAGCCACGCCATATAGGCGCCTCGACCGCGCATGTGGCGGGCGTCAGTCCCTGACCCACCGACAGAGGAAGGATGGACCAGCTTTTCCATCTCGCGAAGCCCGTGAAGGTAAAGCGCATAGACCCGCATCAGCTTGGCCCCACCCGCGGTGGTCGCCACCCCGCCGCCGACCAGGGCCAGTCCCATCAAAATCAGACCCGGCGTTTGCAACCCGGACCAATCGCGGCTGTCGCTCCAGGCTGAGCTTTCGAACCCGGTTGTGGTCAAGAACGAAAGCACCGTGAAAAAGCTGCCCCACAGAGATGCAATCCCCGCCAAAAGGTTTTGTTCCTCGTCCACTTCGAATGCACCGACCCAGTGGCGGAAAAACAAAAACAGCGGCAGCACTATCACGATCGCCAGCGCCATGCGAATTTCGGGATCCTTGTGCAGGCGCCGCAGCTCTCCGGCTTGCATGTCAGAGGCGAAGGTCAACCGCGACACCGCAAAGATAAAGAACGCCGCGATCACCATTTCGCCTGCGTAGCCCGCCCCTCCACCAGCAGGCCCGCCGACCGGAGAAATTCCACTGGTCGCCATGGTGGACATCGCGTGACACAAGGCGACGAACGCCCCGTCGCCCGCGATGATCAGGCATATCCAAAGGGCCAGCGTCAGCCCGGTATAGACGGGCAACAAGCGTATCGCATAGGCGCGGATGCGCTCTGAAATGTCTGCAACCCGGGTAATCTGGTTCAGCCCTGCCCCCAACCGATCGTCCCGAAATGTGGCGCCTGCCCGGCGGGCACCAAATCGAGCGCGCACCTCGAACCCGCCCAACGCCATCGGAGCCAGAATGGCAATTGCACCCACCCAGATGAACAACCCGCCAAGCCAACCCACCAATGCGCGCCATAGATGCACCGACCGCGCAAGGCGCGTCGGGTCATCAAACAGCGTCGCCCCCGTGGTGGTCAGGGCGGACACCATTTCAACATAGGAATTCAGAAAGGTCGTTGTGCGCACCGCCTGATGAAAGGGAACGGCCAGCATCAGCGGCAGCAGGACAAACAATCCCAACAGCGCGACAAGGTGGCGGCGTGGTCGCGTTGAACGCGGCCGGTCTGCCATGGCAATGGCCAGAAACGAGGTCAGAAAGCCAAACAGCAGCGCGCCGTAAAGGAACACACGCGCCTCGAAAAACTCGCCAATCATCCAACCGAATCCCGCCGGCAACAGCATGGCCAGCGCACTGATCCCCATCAGAATCACAAGCAGTGGCAGTTTGGCGATTTGAGCGAGCATGAAGGCGACCTTGCGCTGGCGTCAGGATCAGAAGAAGTCGATTGTCACCTGAAGCAGGCGTTCGACCTCGGGGACATCGGCGGCCATGCAGAAAAGCGTGATCACATCCCCTTCGTCGACACGCGTCTTGCCGGTGGGTTTGATGACCTCGTCCCCCTTCAGGATGGCGCCGATCAACACCCCTTCGGGAAAATCAATGTTGCGCACGGCCTTACCCGCAATGGACGAGGTGGACATCACCTGAGCCTCGATCACCTCGGCCTCGGCGTCGCCCAGCGAATACACCTCGCGCACCTTTCCGTGTCGGATATGGCGCAGGATTGAGCTGACCGTCTGAGTGCGCGGGTTGATATAGGCGTCGATGTCCAGCGGCTCCATCAGATTGGCAAGCGATGGATCGTTGATCAGGCAGATGGACAGCGAACAGCCCACCGATTTGGCCCGCACCGAGGCCAGAAGGTTGACCTTGTCGTCATCTGTGACCGACAAAATGGCGTCAGCGCGGGGCACTCCGGCCTCTTTCATCAGGTCCATATTCATGCCGTCGCCGTGCAAGACAACCGTGCGTTCCAGCGCGTCAGCGGCTTGTTCAGCAACATCGCGGTTCAATTCGACCACCTTGGCTCGAATGCGGTCGGTGCGGTTTTCCAACTCGCGCGCGACCGCCAGACCAACATTGCCACCACCCAGAATGACCACGCGCTCCTGTCGCTTGGTCACTTTGCCGAACACTTCAAGTGTGCGGTCCAGATCGGTGGCCTTGGTGAACACGTAAATCTGGTCGCCCGCAAACAGCTGGTCTTTCGGTTCAGGGGCAAACAACGACCCCTCCCGTCGGATGCCCACCACCATCGCGCTGAGCGTCGAGAACAAATCCGTCAACTGTCTGAGCGGCGTGTTCAGCACCGGGCATTCCGCATCAAGCTGAATACCCAGAAGCTGCACCCGGCCATCCATGAAATTCTCAATGTCGAAGGCCGAGGGCGCTTGCAGGCGTTTCAAAACCGCCTGCGCCACTTCACGTTCGGGGCTGATCACCACATCAATGGGCAGGTGGTCGCGGCGATAGAGATCGGCATAGATCGCATCAAAATAGCTTTGCGCCCTGAGGCGCGCGATTTTGCGTGGAATGGAGAAGACCGAATGGGCCACCTGACAGGTGACCATGTTCACCTCGTCGGAATGCGTTGCGGCGATGATCATATCCGCATCACGCGCGCCTGCCCGGCCCAACACGTCCGGGTAAGAGGCATGTCCCGCAATCCCTTGCACGTCCAGTGTATCAGTGGCGCGCGCGACAAGCTCTGCGTTGTTGTCCACAACGGTCACGTCGTTCTTTTCGCTGGAAAGCTGTCGGGCAATCTGCCAACCAACCTGACCTGCACCGCAAATGATGACCTTCATCCGGTTCTCCCTGATGTCACGTCAAAATCCATGGCAGATGCCCATGTCAGGGTCAATGCCTGCCCATGGGAAGGACCGCAATCCAGTGTTGTGCAGCGTGCACGGTGGATCAGGCGTCGGCCTCTTCTTCTTCCTCATCGCCCGCGACATAGGCGACCCGTGCCCCGGCTTTGGACCCGGTCACGACCCCCAGCGATTTCAGCTTTCGGTGCAGGGCGGATCGTTCCATCCCAACGAAGTTCGCCGTGCGCGAAATGTTACCGCCAAAGCGGTTGATCTGGGTCAGCAGGTATTCGCGTTCAAACGCCTCGCGCGCTTCGCGCAGCGGCATCATGGCAAGGGCCCCGGACACGACAATACCTTGATCGTGGCTGTCTTCGCCCCCGTGATCGTTCCCCGGAAGCTCGGTCGCCAGAATGTCGCCCGTCCCTTCCCCAAGGATCAGAACCCGTTCAATCACGTTCTTCAACTGCCGCACATTGCCCGGCCACTGCATGGTTTGCAGCATCGCCTCGGCGTCCTGCGCCATATTGCGCAAAGGCAAGCCCTGATCGCGGTTGAAAACCTCCAGGAAATAGCGCGCAAGTTCGGGGATGTCTTCGCGGCGCTCGCCCAATGGCGGCACCGAGATCGGCACGACATTCAGCCGGTGATATAACTCCTCGCGGAAGTTTCCGGCCTCAATCTCGGCTTGCAGATCGCGATTGGTCGAGGTGATGACCCGCAGGTCAACCGACACCTTGTCGGCACCGCCCACCCGCTGGAACCTCTGATCAACCAGAACACGCAGGATCTTGGATTGCGTTCCAGACGGCATGTCGGCCACTTCATCAAAGTAGAGCACACCGCCGTTCGCCTCTTCCAGCAGTCCCGGTTCGATGCCCCGATCCGCGCTTTCACGGCCGAACAGAACCTCCTCCATCCGCTCCGCATCGATCGAGGCAGAGTTCACCACGACAAACGGCGACGATGCGCGATCGGAATTGGCGTGCACATAGCGCGCCGCCATTTCCTTGCCCGAGCCCGCCGGCCCCGTCAGCAACACCCGCCCGTTCGACTTCGTCACCTTATCCAACTGGCTTTTCAACGACTTGAACGCAGCACTGGTGCCGATCATCTCGGTTGGATGGGTGTCACGGCGTCTGAGTTCGGTGTTTTCGCGCCGCAGCCGACTTGTTTCCATCGCCCGACCGATCACCACCATCAACTGGTCTATATTGAAGGGCTTTTCGATGAAGTCATATGCGCCCTGCTTGATCGCCGCGACGGCGATTTCAATATTGCCATGCCCCGAGATGATCACAACCGGAACTTCCGGGTGTTCGCGTTTTACCATCTTCAGGATGTCGATCCCGTCCATGGCGCTGTCTTTCAACCAGATGTCCAGGATCATCAGTGCAGGAAGCTCTGCCTTGACCTGCGCCACCGCCTCGTCCGACGTGCCCGCCAATCGAGTGGTGAACCCTTCATCTTCCAAGATATCCGAGATCAGTTCGCGGATGTCCCTTTCATCATCGACAATCAGAATATCGCTCATGTTTCCACCATTTCTACTTGCTCAGCCTGCCCGTCGTCACTGGGCAGAAATATGCGTGCCATGGCGCCGAAATGGGCGCCGCCCTCGTTAAAGACGGGCGCATCTTCAAGGGTCAGACGCCCGCCATGTTCTTCAATGATCTTCTTCACAATCGGAAGCCCGAGCCCGGTGCCCTTTTCACGGGTTGTCACATAGGGTTCGAACAGCCGCGCCCGGTCCTCGGGCAAGCCAATTCCGTTGTCGGCAATGGTGACTTCGATGCCACCCGCCACCCGCGCCAGAACGACGCGAATTTCTGGTGAGTGCCCTTCTGGCGCTCCCTTTTCCTCAAGGCTTTCAATAGCCTCTCCGGCGTTCTTAATCAAATTTGTCAAGGCCTGACCGATCATGGTTGCGTCGATTTCGACGTTGATCGGACCCTCCAGAAGCTCAGACGTGATCTGCACGCCTTCCTGACCGGCCTGCTGCAACAGAACGGCATCACGCACCAGCCTCACGATATCCGTTGCGCGGCGTTCTGGCTCAGGCATCCGGGCAAATTTAGAGAACTCGTCGACGATGCGCCGCAGGTCGTTGGTCTGGCGCACGATCACGTCGGTATATTGCTCCAACGCTTCGACATCGACACCGTCAACGCGACTGAATTTGCGCTTGATGCGTTCGGCCGAAAGCTGGATCGGGGTCAGGGGGTTCTTGATTTCATGGGCAATGCGCCGCGCCACGTCGCCCCATGCCGCCATGCGCTGTGCCGAGACAAGATCCGTGACATCGTCGAATGCGATCACATAGCCTTCCAGCCCACCTTCATCGTTGCGCCGGGTGGCAATGCGCACCAGCAGGTTTTCCTGCGACCCGCTCCGGGTCAGGCGAATCTCGCTTTGAGCAGTTTCGCGCCCGCCCTGCGTCACCTCATCCAGCAAGGGCTGAAATTCCGGCACGACAAGTGACAACTCGTGCTCCTGATCGTTTTCGTCCTGCACTTCAAGCAGCTGCTCGGCAGCGCGGTTCAGAAACGTCACCTGCCCGGCTGGGTTCAACCCAATGACCCCGCCGGTGACAGAGCTCAGCACACTATCAAACAGCCGCCGGCGGCGTTCGATCTGTTCGGTGTTCTCCAAAAGCCGCGCGCGCTGACCTTTCAAGCGCGTGGTCATCTGGTTGAAATACCGACCAAGCATCGCAATCTCGTCGTCACCCTCTTCTTCAATGACGCGCACATCCAGATCGCCCGCGCCCACACGCTGGGCTGCCCCTGCAAGCCGCCCCACGGGGCGCGCCAGCCGTTCGGCAAACCACATTCCCATCCAGATTGCCGCAAGGATCAAGATCACCGCAAAGCCCAGATAGATCAGACCGAACTGGAACAGCCGCTGGCCACGTTGGCTTTCCAACTGGTTATAGACGCGCGCCGCTTCCTGGGTTTCATCCACGAGGCTCAGGATCTCGCCATTCACATCTCGGGTCAGTTGGACAAGGTGATCGGCAAACCCGTCCAGCTTGATCAGGACACGAAACTCATTGTTGTCCCAATCCTCGATCACAACGGTTTCCCCGGCCAAGGCACGGCGCAACTGCGCCGCATCCGGCGCTTCATAGTCGAACAGGTAGGACCCCCCGCCCCGGACCAGAATTCCGCCTTGACTGTCAATCACATAAGCCTCGCGCAGACCGCGCTGAATGCGCGCTTGACCCTGGGTGAGAAGCTGGCCCAATTCGGCATCCGTCAGCAGGGCCTGTGTCTGGCGTTGCTGCTGCAAGAACCTGACCAGCGCGTCGGCATCCTGCACCAACCCGTCGCGGCTTTCCTGTTTATAGGCTTGCGCGGCCGACAGCGAATTGCCCACGACAGTGCGCACCCGGTCTGAAAACCAGCCTTCAAGCCCCATATTCAGCGTCAACATGGCGAAGATGGCGACAAGGATCGTCGGGCTGAGGGCGATCACGGCGAAGACCACCGTCAGCCTCAGGTGCAACCGCGAGCCCGCGCTTTCCTGACGCCGCGCCACGATCATCCGGCCGACACCCGCCAGCACGAACCCCGCGACCAAAATCACATAGATGATATCGGCCAGCAGGATGAACCGAAGCGCATTGCTTTGCGCACCTTGCGCAAACGGTCCAAGCGCCAGGAATGTCGTGATGGCAAGGATCGGGCCCAGAACTATCATGCTGAACGCGCCAAGCGATCTGAACCTACGCCAACGGCGCAAGGACAGGTATCGGTCCAACCTCGACTTCCGCACCGCGCGTCGCGCCACTGTGCTTGCCCCTATTCCTGATGGCCGCATTTCTGCGGCGACCGCCTGAGTGGCTGCGGGTCTTATGCCCATTTGCCACGCTCTGTTGCTTTATTACATCAACTTGCGGCGGCGTGTCACCTCGATTCCGAGTTCCGTGATCTTTTTACGCAAGGTATTGCGGTTGATGCCCAGCAAATCAGCACATTTAGCTTGATTTCCCCCGGTCGCATCCAATGCAATCTCGATCAAAGGCAGCTCGATTTCGCGTAAGATACGCTGATAGACGCCCGCAGGCGGCAAGGCACCGCCGTGCAGATCAAAATAGCGCTGAAGGTGGCGGGCGACCGCGTCTGTCAGGCGCTCATCTGTGTGATCTAGCGGCTGGATCGCGCTTGCGCTCCGTGCACCTCCTCGCGCACCTCCTCGCGCGCCCAAGGCAACATCGACCTCGGCGGTGTTGATTTCGTCTTCGCCCCCCGTGACCACCAGCCGCGTCACGATGTTTTCAAGTTCACGCACGTTACCCGGCCAGGGATAAGCGCGCAGCCTTTCGGTCGCTTCGGCGGAAAAACGCCGCTCTGCAAGACCATCACGCGCGGCGCGGGCCAGAAAATGCTGGGCCAAGGCCGGGATGTCCTCAAGCCGCTCACGCAAGCTGGGGACAGGAATCATCACGCCGGCAAGACGGTAATAGAGGTCATCTCGAAACCGGCCCTGCGCCGAGGCTTTGGCCAAATCCCCTTGCGAGATCGCCAAAACGCGCGGTCCCCCTTGCCCAAGATGATCCAGAAGCCGCGACAGGCGGGCCTGCGCTTCGGCGTCCAGATCGCCAACACCATCAAACAGGATCGTGCCCGATCCGGCACGGCGGGCAACCTCGTTGACGCCATCGGACGGGATCAGGTCATCGGGCGTGGCCACGACAAACGGTGCCTCGCGCCGGTCCGAGAAATCGTGCAAGGCCTGCGCAATCAGCGATTTCCCCGTGCCGCTTTCCCCGGTGATCAACACCGGCAGATCGACGTTCAAAACCCGCGCGACGAGCCGATACAGATCCTGCATTGCAGGTGTGCGCCCTACCAAGGGCAGCTCGGTCGCGACATCCGCGCGCTTGGCTGTTTCGGTGTCGGGGCTGCGTGCCTTGACGCGCTTGCGGTCCAGCGCCTGTGCTGTGCGTTTCATCAGGTCAGGCAGATCGAAAGGTTTGGGCAGATAGTCGAACGCCTCGGCTTCGGCGGCCTGAATGGCGGTCATGATGGTGTTTTGCGCCGAGATGACAATCACCGGAAGGTTCGGGCGCAGCTTTGCGATCCGCGGTAAGGCCTCTAGCCCGTTCCCGTCCGGCATCACCACGTCCGAGATCACCGCATCCCCGCGCCCATCCTCAACCCAGCGCATCAGGGTCGCCATTGACCCTGTCGCATGCACCCGACACCCCGCGCGGGTCAGCGCCTGCGTCAAAACCGTGCGGATCGTGCGGTCATCATCTGCAACAAGGACAGTTCCATCCATGTTCAGTCTCCTTTGCGGTGAAGGGCCGGGGCGATCGGCAATGAAATGCGAAACGCGGTGCGCCCCGGCCGGCTGTCAACGGCGATCAGCGCGTCATGGTCCGACAGGATCTTGGACACCAGTGCCAAGCCCAGCCCGGTGCCGTTTTCACGCCCCGACACGAACGGGTCAAACACCTGATCGGCGATATCGGCAGGCAACCCCGGCCCGTTGTCGATGATCTCGACCTGAAGGGGCAAACTGGCCAAGCCGCCATCGGGAAGGTGCAGTTTCAACCCGGCCTCGTAGAACGTGTGAAGTTCAATTTTTCCTGCACCAGAGCAGGCTTGCGCGGCGTTCTTCAACAAGTTCAGGAACACCTGTTGCAACTGATCGCCATCCACCCAGACATCGGGCAAGGACGGATCATATCGTTCCAGAATGTCCATCCCCGGCGCAAACCCGACCTGAGCGGTGGCGCGTGCGCGGTCCAGAATGTCGTGGATATTCACGGCGGTGCGGGCTGGGGGGCGAAGGTCTCCGAATTGCTCGACCTGATCCAGCAACGCGACCACCCGGCGGCTTTCCGCGACGATCAAGTCTGTCATCTCTTGATCCTCTGCCGACAGGGTCATCGACAAAAGCTGCGCGGCACCGGTGATCCCGGCCAGCGGGTTCTTGATCTCGTGCGCCAGCATCTCGGCCATGCCGATGGCCTGACGGGCCGCCGCTTTCGACCCCTGCACAAGGCCAAGATGTTCGGCGCCATGGCGTGGTTGAAACAAGATCACCACGTGGTCGTCGCGCCCGTCCGTGGTGGCCAGAGGGGCTATTTGCAAGTTGACTTCGCGCACCATGCCAGAGGGAAGCGTCAACTTGGCCCCGTCCACATAATATGGCCCTTTCGAGTTGCGCACCCGGTCCTGCGCGCCCTCGATATCTATTGAAAGGGTCAGCTTCGTTGACAGCTTCGCCCCGCGAAAACTGCGCTCCGAGCTGTTCAAAAACGCCTCGCCCGCGCCGTTCAGGCGGACCACCAGCCCTGCCCCGTCCAACTCGATCGCCGGGACGGGCAGCGCCGCCCATAGTGATGCGTCGCTGATCATGCCGCCCGCCGCTCTGTCACAATGGCATCGGGCAACATGGCGCATACCTCTATGGGGTTTCGGTTGGACAGCACACGGCGGCGCAGCTCCGCGTCGGTGCCCGCCTGATCCATATACCAGCCCAGATGCTTTCGTATGACGCGCGCGCCAAGCTCAGGTCCGTAAAACTCAAGACTGGCGCGGTAGTGGTCTTCGACAAGCCGGGCCAGTGCCGCGCCTTGCGGGATCATGGGGGCGCCTGTGCCATAGATATCATGAGCGACCTGTGCCAGGAGCCACGGTTGCCCGCCTGCCCCACGCCCGATCATCACGCCATCTGCGCCGCTGTCTGCCAGCGCTTGCCGGGCGGTCTGCGTGTCCACAATGTCGCCATTGGCAATGACCGGGATCGAGACGGCGTCCTTGACCGGACGGATCGCCGCCCAATTGGCGCGGCCTTTGTAGAACTGACAGCGGGTGCGGCCGTGGATGGTGATCATCTGAATGCCCGCCGCTTCGGCGCGCTGGGCAAGCTCGGCGGCGTTCAGGCTGTCATCGTCCCATCCCAGCCGGGTTTTCAGCGTGACCGGGAGCGACACCGCGGCCACGATTGCCTCGACCAGCTTCAGCGCATGATCCAGATCGCGCATCAGGGCTGATCCAGACATGCCGCCCACGACCTTACGGGCGGGGCAGCCCATGTTGATGTCGATGACCCTCGCGCCGTTCTGTTCGACCATCCGTGCAGCCTCGCCCGCCCAATAGACATCGCGCGCGGCCAGTTGCACGGCGGTGTTTGCGTGGCCAAAGCCAAGCTCGGCCCGTTCGCGCACACCCGGTTTGGCCTGCACCATTTCCTGGCTGGCAACCATTTCCGACACCACAAGTCCCGCGCCGAAGCTGCTGACAATGTTGCGAAAGGGAAGATCCGTGATCCCGGCCATTGGGGCCAGAATAACCGGAGGGTCGAGCGTTACATCTTTGACGCGGACTGACATGCCTAATCCTTGTGCAGTGGGTCCAACCTGCCCGATACCCCTGCGAAATATCAACTTTCGGTGCGATGTGCGAGCCGTCATTTCACAAACCGCCCATTTTTTGTGCAGTTTTTCGCACCCAAACCGCCCCATTGTCCTTCATTTCAGCACAGCCTAAACAAGAGCCATGGATATCGCAGCGATCATCGTTGCCGCAGGGCGCGGCACCCGTGCGGGCGGGCAGCGCCCCAAACAGTGGCAAACCGTGGCCGGTGCATCGGTCGCAGCCCACAGCGTGGCCGCATTCCGCGATCACCCGCGTGTCACGCGTTGCGTGTTGGTCATCCACCCAGAGGATCACGGTGACGCGCAGCAGATCGACGGCATCCAAACCGTGATCGGGGGCGCCACCCGCGACGCAAGTGTGCGGGCTGGACTGGAGGCGTTGCAAGCCAACCCGCCCGATCTTGTGTTGATCCACGATGTGGCCCGGCCCTTGGTCTCTGCCAAGGTGATCGAGGCGGTGATTGACGCTTTGTCATCCGCGCAAGGGGCCGCGCCTGCAATCCCCGTAACCGACGCGTTGTGGCGCGGTGATGAAGGGGTGGTAACAGGCACGCAATCGCGCGACGGGCTTTATCGGGCGCAGACCCCGCAAGGTTTCCGCTATGCCCCTATCCTAGCCGCTCACCGTGCCCATAACGGCGGCGCGGCGGATGACGTTGAGGTTGCGCGCAAGGCCGGGCTGGACGTAGCCATCACGATGGGCGATGAGGCGAATATAAAGATCACCACGCCGGACGATTTCGCGCGTGCAGACAAGTTGATCCGCGACAGAGCAAAGGAACAGGCCATGGATATTCGTGTGGGCAACGGGTTTGACGTGCATGCGTTTGAAGATGGCGACCACGTCATCCTGTGCGGTGTGCGCATCCCGCATGGTCGCAAGCTGAAGGGTCATTCCGACGCCGATGTAGGGATGCATGCCCTGACCGATGCGATCTATGGCGCGCTGGCGGAAGGCGACATTGGCCAGCACTTCCCGCCCTCGGACCCGCAGTGGAAAGGGGCTGAGAGCGATATTTTCCTGCGCCATGCGGTCAATCTGGCCAAATCGCGCGGCTATCGGTTGTCGAACGTGGACGTGACGCTGATCTGCGAACACCCCAAGATCGGGCCTCATGCGGTCGCCATGCGCGAGGCCTTGGCGGGTATCATGGGCATGGATGTGGACCGGGTGTCGGTGAAAGCCACGACCTCCGAACGGTTGGGCTTCACCGGGCGGTCCGAAGGCATCGCCTCGCTGGCCTCGGCCACTTTGATCAAGGACTAAGCCATGCAGAAATCCACCGCCAAGCTGATCGCAACCTTCTTCTATGCGGGGCTTTTGAAGCCCGCCCCCGGCACATGGGGCACGCTGGCCGCCCTGCCCGTCGCGTGGCTGCTACACATGATTGGCGGGCCAATTGCCCTGACTGGTGCGACCATCGTCGCCTATTATGTCGGCCTGAAGGCGACCGAGGCGTATACGGCAGGTTCCGACAATCACGACCCCGGCGAGGTGGTAATTGACGAGGTCGTCGGCATGTGGATCACCCTGTTTCCCGTGTCCTTCGGGGCCAAGATGATGGGCGCGGAAATACTGGCGCTCTATCCCGGGTGGGTCATCGGCTTTCTGGCCTTCCGGTTCTTCGACATCACCAAGCTTGGTCCCATCGGCACAGCCGACCGGCGCGGCGATGCGACGGGGGTCATGATGGATGATGTCTATGCTGGCGTAGCAGCGGCGATCACGGTGATCGTTGCGGCCTACGGTGTTCATGCGTTTATGATGTGACCTATGTCCGACACGTTAGAAATTGCTGATCTTCTCGACCTGTGCCGCAGCAAGGGCCTCAAGATCGCTGCAGCGGAAAGCTGCACGGGCGGCATGGTGGGCGCTTGGCTGACGGACGTGGCGGGCAGCTCGGACGTCTTTGACCGGGGCTTCATCACCTATTCCAACGCCGCCAAACGCGACATGTTAGGGGTCAGCCCAGCCACGCTTGACGCGCACGGGGCTGTATCGGAACAGGTCGCGCGCGAAATGGCGCTGGGCGCGTTGTCCAGATCGCAGGCAGACCTTGCGGTGTCGATCACCGGCATCGCTGGCCCCGGCGGGTCCGAGCACAAGCCCGAGGGGCGTGTGTGCTTCGGCTTGGCGACGCGAGACGCCTGCCAGACCGAGACCGTCGAATTCGGCGCGCTGGGCCGTGCCAAGGTCCGCCACGCCGCTGCGAAACACGCGGTTAAACTTCTGGCGCAAGCTGCCCTGTCCTTAGGGAAAGCCTGAAACGCAGATCCGGATTGCGCCCATATCTGCGCCATACACCCCAAAAAACCGCCTAATATTTAAGCGCGCGTCGTTTTGTGCCTGCCGCATGGGCGTAAATCCCCGTGCGCCTGTCCCCTCCTCCTGCGCATTGCGCCACAAAACGCAGCATCACCAACTCTTTGAAGGAGCATCCCATGAACGGGGCAGACACCGCCTGGATCATCGTCGCCACAGCCCTTGTGCTTTTCATGTCGCTGCCGGGGCTCGCGCTTTTTTATGGCGGGCTTGTGCGTGCGCGCAATGTGCTGAGCGTCTTTATGCATGTCTATGCCATTGCCTGTTTGATGAGCGTGCTGTGGCTCGCCTTGGGCTACACCATTGCCTTCGGGGATGTGACACACGGCTGGTTTGGCAGTCTGGACAAAGCCTTCCTGTCCGGCGTCACTGCCGACAGTCTGTCAGGCACCCTGCCCGAGGTCTTGTTCTTCACCTTCCAGCTGACCTTTGCGATCATTACGCCCGCTCTGATCGTTGGGGCCTATGTGGAACGGGTCGGCTTTGGTTTCGTGATGACCTTCTCGGGCCTGTGGATGCTGCTTTGCTATGCACCGGTCGTGCACTGGATCTGGGGCGGCGGCGCATTGGCGGATGGCGGCATTTTCGGAGCCATCGGCACCCGCGACTTTGCCGGTGGTATCGTCGTGCATGAAACCGCAGCCATCGCGGCGCTGTTGATCGCCATCTTTCTTGGACCGCGCAAACACCGCACCACGCCGCCACATGCGCCTTGGATGGTGTTCATGGGCGCAGGCATGTTGTGGGTCGGCTGGTTTGGCTTCAACGGAGGGTCGCAATTGGCGGCTGACGGGGGCGCCGCGATGGCGATCACCGTCACCCATATCTCGGCCGCCACAGCGTCGCTGTCATGGGCTGTGTATGAACGGATCAAATACGGCAAAGCCAGCCTCGTGGGTATCGTGACCGGCACCATCGCGGGGTTGGCCTCGATCACTCCTGCGTCTGGCTTTGTCGGTCCGGTCGAGGCGTTGATCATCGGGGCGATTGCAGGTGTTTTGTGTCAGGAAGCGGTCAACTTCATCCGCAACACACTGAAAATCGACGACACGCTGGACGTGTTCGCGGTGCACGGTGTTGGCGGCATCTTTGGCACAATTATGATCGCGGTCTTCGGTCAGGGCAGTTGGATTTCCCAATTAGGCGCCCTGATCATCGTCGGCGCATTCACAGCTGTCGCCACGGTCGCCTTGATCAAACTGGTTGGGCTTGTCTTCCCCCTGCGCGTCGATCTGGAGACAGAGGCCAACGGGCTGGACCTGTCAGCGCATGGCGAACGGGCCTATGACATCATGTCCTGACCTTCCATAGGACCAGAAGAGGAGAAGGCGGGGCTGGTCCTCGCCTTCTGTCTGCCTGTGAACCTGCCAGATCACGCCGCCCGCAACAAACCCGTCAGGACTGGCAAATCCGGTCCGGCCCGGATGGCGTTGAACACCTGATCGGACTGCGCCCCCAGCAAGGCGCGCGACTTTGCCACAATCTTGGCCTGACGCTGCGCAAGTGACATGGGCGCATTCAGGTTGTGGTCGCGCGTGAATAGCGCCCCGGTGGTCGAGGTCAGTTCGACCAATGCCGCCGTTTCAGGCAAATTGTCATCGGCTGATACATGCACCCGCGCGGCCAGACGGATCAGGTCAGGATCCTGCGCAATCGCGTCGCTGAAGCTGTCGAGCGCCGCCGTATTCACACCCGACAGGGCCATCGCCGCCAGATGGGCATAGGAAAATTTGACCTCAAGCCCTGTTGCAGGGTGGGGAATGTTACACACGCTCAGCCAGCGCGGATGGGTCCAAAGCTGAAGCTCGGCCACCTCGTCTGCGGGGCAATTTAGCCCGGCCAGCGCCTCTAGCATCGCGTGGGTGCCGTGGCAGCAGGCATGAAACTTGTGGCTGATCGTCAGGATGTCCCATGTCACGCCCAGACCGTCAAAGGCCTGTCGGTTATCTTCGCCGGCATGGGTTGGACCAAAGCCCTGCGGCCCGTCAATGCCTTCTGGCGTCGAGGTAAACCCCGCCTTTGCGGCGCGCACGACCTCGACCCCGGTTTGGGCGGCAAGACCCGCGTGATAGGGTTTACCCATCGTGCCGAACTGGCTTTTCAATCCGGACGCGCGTGTGGCGCACAGTCCAAGCGCATGGCTCATCTGAGCGGCGGTCAGCCCTGCCAACCGCCCTGCGGCCACGCAAGCCCCAAAGGCGCCCGCTGTGGCGGTTTGATGAAAGCCGGTTTCGTAATGGGTCCGCCCCAGCCAGCGCCCGACCCTGATCGACGCCTCGACCCCGATCAGGGCGGCATCCAGCATGTGCGCGCCAGACGCCCCGGTGGTCTCGGCCATAGCAATCGCCGCGGGAAGCACGGCAACCGAAGGATGCCCGATATGGGCAAAATGCGTGTCGTCATAGTCCAGCGCATGCGACACCGTGCCATTCACCAGCGCCGCCGCCGCCGCGGGCAGTGTTTGGGGGCAACCGATCACGCTGGCCTGCGCCGCACCGCCGCTTTCCACCGCCAGATCACGCAGGATTTGCGACACCGGTTCCCGGCTGCCAGCCACCCCGACGCTGACCCAATCCAACAGCGACAACGCCATCATGCGCCGCGCTTCGCTGGCAGACGCCCTATCAATCGGCGCTAAACCGAACTGCACCAGATCGTTTGAAACGCCTCCCATGTTCCCCCTCTTACCAGCGCCCAATGGGCCCGTCGCTTGCGCGTCCCTTGAAAGCACGCTCATTGCCCCCCATAAGACTAAGCAGAATGCAAAAAGGCAAATGGGATCATCATGGATAGTGGCTTTTGGCTCAGTTGCGCGGCAATTACGGCTTTGCTTGTGCTGTCAGCCTTCTTCTCGGGGTCGGAAACCGCCCTGACGGCGGCATCGCGTGGCAAGATGAGGTCGCGCGCCGATCGCGGGGACCGGGGCGCCGAACGCGCGTTGGAAATCACCGAAGACAACGAGCGTCTGATCGGGTCCGTTCTGCTGGGCAACAACCTGGTGAACATTCTGGCTGCTTCACTGGCCACCGCCCTGTTTACCCGCCTGTTCGGAGACAGCGGCGTGGCGCTGGCGACGCTTGTGATGACCTTGTTGGTCCTGATCTTCGCCGAAGTGCTGCCCAAGACCTATGCCATCACCCGGCCCGAGGACGCGGCCGCAAAAGCCTCGGCGCCCATTCGGCTGGTCATCTTGGTCTTTGCGCCCGTCGTTTCTGCGGTGCGTGTCATCACCCGCGGGTTGCTGAGCCTTTTCGGTGTGAAAACCGACCCCGACAGCCACATTCTGGCCGTTCGCGAAGAAATCATCGGCGCCATCGCCCTGGGCCATTCCGAAGGAGCGGTCGAGAAGGAAGACCGCGACCGGTTGCTGGGCGCGCTGGATCTTGGCGACCGGGTGGTCGAGGAAATCATGCTTCACCGCAGCCAGATCGAAATGATCGACGCCTCGGCCCCGGCGCTTGAAATCCTCGAACAGATCCTTGCCTCGCGCCACACGCGCCTGCCTGTGTTTCGCGACGAGCCCGAAAACATCATCGGTGTGATCCACGCAAAGGACCTGAGCCGCGCGATGTATATGGCGCAGGCCGAGGGTAAACCGATCGAGGAATTCGACGTTCTGCAAGTGGCCATGAAGCCCTATTTCATCCCCGAAACCACGACGCTGGACGACCAGATGCGTCAGTTTTTGCGCCGCCACACGCATTTTGCGCTTGTGGTGGACGAATACGGTTCGCTTGAAGGTCTGATCACGCTGGAAGACATTCTGGAAGAGATCGTGGGCGAAATCACCGATGAATTCGACGTGCAGAGCGAGCTTGAGATCAAACGTGTTGCGGACGGCAATTATGTGGTCGATGGCGGCGTGACGATCCGCGATATCAACCGTGCCATTGACTGGAACCTGCCTGATGACGAGGCCAACACCATCGCAGGGCTGGTGATCCACGAAGCGCAGATGATCCCCTTCGAAGGACAGGTCTTTTCGTTCCACGGCTTCCGTTTCGAGGTCTTGAAACGCGAAGGAAACCGGGTTGCGCGACTGAAGATACGCCCGTTGTAGCGCGTCCATATGTCCTTCAGTTCTCGCTTGAACCGGCGGGGCTGATCGCGCCATGCTGCATTCAACCAACATCAATCGGAGCTACAGATGACCCGAAACACGATCTTTCCCCTCTGCCTCGCCTCCGCGTTCAGCGGCTTGCTGGCGCTCGCACCCCCCGTATCGGCGCAAAGCGACGCCGATAGCGCTTTGATTCAGGCGCTGTCAGGCAAATCTTTCGTAGGCAAGACCGGTATGGCCATCACGCTGGAAGCTGACGGGACGATCAGCGGCGGCAACGACGCGTTTCAATTTGGCGGCACCTGGACGGTCGAGGACGGACAATATTGCCGCACCCTGACCGAACCCACGCCCGAGCCGATGCGCTCTAGCGGGTGTCTGGACATTGTGATCGACGGTGAACAGGCGACCCTGACCAGCGCGGATGGCACCATACGCACCTATACGTTGCGCTAAATTTCAAGACACCACCGGTTGGCAAAGGGTCGCTAGCGACCCTTGAACAGCGATCCCAGGATGCCGCGCACGATGCGCTTTCCGGTGGTGCCCTTCAGCTCTTTCATGACCACATCTGCGACCGCGCCGCCAAACCCGCCGGATGATTTGCGCGACGACGAACGCCCCACTTTGGTGCCGGAATAGCGGCGTCCGGCGCGGTATTCGCGTTCGGCGACACTTTTGGCTTCTTCTTCCTTGCGTTCAGCCTCTTCCGCTTCGCGCGCTGCATCAGCCGCGCGTTTGGTCAACACCTCATAGGCGCTTTCACGATCTTTCAGCGTCTCGTATTTTCCTGCGATGGGTGAGGCATCAATCAACGCCTTGCGTTCCGCCACATCAATCGGCCCAAGCTGAGAGCTGGGCGGGCGGATCAGCGTCCGTTCGACCACACCCGGCGCGCCCTTGCGTTCCAGAAACGAGGTAACGGCCTCGCCCACCCCAACTTCGCGGATCGCATCCTCGGTCGAAAACCGCGGATTGTCGCGATAGGTTTCGGCGGCCTGCCTGAGCTCTTTTCTGTCCTTGGCGGTGAACGCCCGCAGGGCATGCTGGATGCGATTGCCAAGCTGACCAAGGATGTCTTCGGGCACATCAGCAGGGTTTTGGGTGATGAAATAGACGCCAACCCCTTTGGATCGGATCAGGCGGGCGACCTGTTCGACCTTATCGACCAGTGCCTTGGGGGCGTCATCGAACAACAGATGCGCCTCGTCAAAGAAGAACACAAGCTTGGGTTTGTCCGGGTCACCGACCTCGGGCAATTCTTCAAACAGCTCAGACAGCAACCACAAAAGGAAGGTCGCATATAGGCGCGGCGCACCCATAAGCTTGTCGGCCGCCAGGATCGAGATACGCCCCCGCCCGTCACGATCGGTGCGCATGATGTCGGACAGCTCCAACGCCGGTTCGCCAAACAGCTTTTCCCCGCCTTGGTTTTCCAACACCAACAGCGCGCGCTGGATGGCCCCGACGGACGAGGTGGACACGTTGCCATAGCGCAGCGACATCTCTTTGGCGTTTTCCCCGACCCAGACCAGAAGCGCCTGAAGATCCTTCAGATCCAACAGCGGCAAGCCTTGTTCGTCAGCAACGCGGAAGGCGATGTTCAGCACACCTTCCTGCGCATCAGTCAGCTCCAGCAATCTGGCCAGCAATAGCGGCCCCATTTCGGACACCGTGGTGCGGACCGGGTGGCCCTGATCGCCGTAGAGATCCCAGAAGGTGACGGGAAACGCGCCATAAGCGTAATCCGTGAACCCGATTTTGGTGGCCCGATCGGTGAAGGCTTTGTGCAGTTTGAACCCTTCCGTCCCGGCTTTTGCGAGGCCAGACAGATCGCCTTTGACATCCGACAGGAACACAGGCACGCCCGCAGATGCGAAGCTTTCGGCCATGATCTGCAGGGTCACGGTCTTGCCGGTGCCGGTTGCGCCGGCGACCAGCCCGTGGCGGTTGGCATATTTCATCAACAGCCCCTGCTTAACGCCATAGTCTTCGCCACCACCACCAATGAAAATCGCACCGTCCATCTGATTGCCTCCCAGGGCCTGAAAAATCTCTTGGTTGAAACAATACTTAATTAACCATTTTGCACCAGAGTGGAATCATTCCCGAATACCTGACGTTTTGGGAATGACTTCCTCCCTGTCAGACTGACCTCGCCTTCGGGCGGGGTCTTTTTTCTTAACACTGACAAGTATTTGCACCTTAAAGGCGATCTTGACCGCTGAATGTGCCGTTCTCGGCCGGTCCATCCAAATTTGCGCGAAAAAGGCTCTTGACCGGTTTTGGCAAGTGACATAGCGTCACACCCAATAAGCCGGTCAGTCCGGCAGGGAGAGAATATTGAAAAGGGTCCGCTGGTCGGGCCCTTTTCTCATTTACAGTCAAGCGACCTTCCCCAGAGACCCAGGCAAGCTTACCAAGACCCGAATGGCGTCTGGTCGGCAAGGACTTGCCAAATCCCGGCGCGCGAACGGACTTCAAGCACAGAACTCGGGTTTTTGCACCTGACACCTTCAAACAGCCATGGTATCCAACCCGGCAACGAGACCTGAAGACAAAGCAAGGATCCACTATGAAGGCTGAGCTGATGAAAACACTGCCGCTGGCAGTTCTTCTGGCATTGGGCACCCCTGCCCTTGCACAAGACACAACCGCAGATACGAACGCTGACGCACCTGTCGCCGAGGCGCCCGCCGCCGACCAGCCGGCACAGGCAGACGCGCCCCAGCAACCCGCAGTCGATATGGGTGAAGCGGTCGATGGCACACGCCAGCCCGGCCAGACCTATGTCGAAGATGTGGTCGGGGACTGGGAACGCAAATGTATCACCTTGCCAGAAGGCCAAGGCGATGATCCGTGCCAGATGTATCAGTTGCTGAAAGATGAAACCGGCAACCCGGTGGCCGAGATTTCGCTGGGCAAACTGCCCGCCGGGTCGCAGGCCGTGGCAGGTGCCACTGTCGTGGTGCCTCTTGAAACCCTGCTGACGCAGCAGTTGACCATCGCTGTTGATGGTGGTCAGGGCAAACGCTATCCCTTCCGCTTCTGTTCGCAGCCCGGCTGTGTTGCCAATATCGGCTTCACCGCAGACGAGATTGCAGGCTTCAAGAAAGGGGCCAAGGCGACGGTTTCGATCGTGCCCGCCGCTGCGCCGGATCAGAAAGTGAACCTGACGATGTCGTTGTCCGGGTTTACCGGTGCCTTTGACGCGCTGATCGTGCCCGCGGGTCCAAAGCCCGCGCAGTAGCACGCTGACCAAGCTGAAAACAAAACGCCGCCCGGGATGGGGCGGCGTTTTTCGTTTGTCCTTGGGTTGGATCAGGCGGCGCGCAATGCCAAAACCGCGTTCAGCCCACCAAAGGCAAAGGCGTTTGATAACACGGCATCGACCTTCGCCGAGCGGGCAACATTCGGCACAACATCCAACGCACATTCCGGGTCGGGTTCCTCGTACCCAATCGTCGGCGCAATCACACCGTCGCGCAGCGCCATGATACAGGCCAGCAGTTCCACCGCACCCGTCCCCCCAATCAAATGCCCATGCATCGACTTGGTTGACGAAATCATCAGGTCATCCGCATGGTGCCCGAACGCGTCCGCGACGGCGGCGCATTCCGTTTTGTCATTCGCCGCAGTGCCGGTGCCGTGGGCGTTGATATAGCAAATGTCTTCGGGGTTGAGCCGCGCATCCTGCATCGCGCCCGAGATCGCACGGGACGCGCCTTGTTTTGACGGCATGACGATATCGGCCGCGTCCGAGGTCATGGCAAACCCCACCACTTCGGCCAGGATTTCAGCGCCGCGCGCACGGGCGCGCTCGTATTCCTCGAAGACAAACACCGCAGCCCCTTCGCCCTGCACCATCCCGTTGCGGTTGGCTGAAAACGGGCGGCAGGCGTCTTTGGACATCACCCGCAGCCCCTCCCAAGCCTTGATCCCGCCGAAACACAGCATGGCTTCGGATCCACCGGTGATCATCACATCAGCCATCCCGCTGCGGATCATCAGCATCGCCTGCCCCATCGCATGATTGGAGCTGGCACAGGCAGTCGCCACGGTGAAGCTGGGCCCTTTCAGGTTCCATTCCATCGACACGTGGCTGGCGGCTGCGTTGTTCATCAGTTTGGGCACCACGAAGGGATGAACGCGGTTCTTTCCATCCTCGTAGACCGACCGATAGTTTTCATCCAGTGTGTTCATGCCCCCACCCGAGGTGCCCAGCACGACGCCCGCGCGCGCCGCCAGATCGCCAGAAAAGCTTAGCCCGGATTGCCCGATCGCTTCGCGGGCGGCCAAAAGGGTGAACTGGGTGAACCGGTCATACAGCGAGATCTGTTGGCGGTTGAACCACGCCTCGGCCTCGTAATCCTTGATCTGTGCCCCGATGCGGATCGACAGGCGTTCGACGTCCTGAAACTCCAGATCGGTGATCGCGCAGCGGCCTTCGCGCATGGCCTCAAGCGTGTCGGCTACATTGCGGCCGAGCGCGTTGATGGTGCCCTGCCCGGTGATGACGACGCGTCGCATCTGACCTGTCACGCGCAGGCGGTCCGCTGATCGGCAACCAACCCTTCGACCGCGGCGATGATTGCCGCGACGGACGATATGTCGAAGTCACCAGAAGCGGGATCATTGGCATTGAACGGCACCGAGACATCGAAGGCCTCTTCTATGGCGAAGATGCTTTCGACCACCCCAAGACTGTCAATTCCCAGATCGTCGAGTGTCTGTTCAGGGTGCACATCGCCCGGTTCCAGAACCGCCTGTTCGGCGATGATGGCAATGACGCGATCCTTGATGCTGTCCGACATGGTGTTCCCTTTCGCGTTGCGAGGCGTTCTAGTCCTTGTCGACGAGTTTTGAAACAGTTTTCTGAAGCTCGCGCAATGTCTCGGCAAGGCGCGGAAGACGGCGCAATTCGCGCCGAATGGCCATCTCGGTTTCGATTTTCACGGCGGGGCTTCCCAGCACGGCACGGCCTGCAGGGACGTTGGTATAGATGTTGGTTCCACCACCTGCGATCACGTCATCGCCGATGAAGATATTGTCACTGACGCCAACCTTGCCGCCCAGCACCACCCGGTCGCCAATCCGCGCCGACCCCGACACGCCGACATTGCCGCACATCATCACGTCTTCGCCGACCTCGGCATTATGACCAACCTGCACCTGACAATCGATCTTGGTGCCGCGCCCGATGCGGGTGTCACGGATTGTGCCCCGGTCGATGGTCGAGCTTGCGCCAAGTTCCACGTCGTCGCCAATCGTCACACCGCCCAAAGAATGCACGCGCGCCCAATGCGCACTGCCTTGCACCGACGCGCGCTGGTCACCTTCGGCCATGCCGCTGCGCAGGCTTTCCACAGCGCTTTCCTTGTCCAGTGTCACGAACGAAAACCCGTCGCCGCCCACCACAGCGTTGGATTGCGCCACGAACCGCGCACCAATGGTGCACAGATGCGCGATGCGCGCGCCCGGATGCAACACGACGTCGTCGCCGATCACCGTGCCGTAGCCAATCGACACATGTGCGCCAACCTGCGCGCGCGTGCCAAGCGTTACGCCAGCGCCGATCACGGCCAATGGGCCAATTGCGACACCCTCCCCCAGCACGGCTGTTTCATCAACAACGGCTGAAGGGTGGATGCCCGGCGCGATCCCCAGACCGGGATCCAACGCACGGGTCAAAAGCGGCATCGCCGCTTTGCCTCGGTTCAGGCAAATCGCGCCCTCAAGACCAAGCGCGCGCCAGTCCGCGCCATCCCACAAAAGGGCCGCACGGGCCGCGCCTTTGATGATACCGTCGGCATATTTCGGGTTCATCGCCAGCGCCAACTGATCAGCACGCGCGTCCGCAGGTTCCGCGGCACCCGACAGCACGATGTCTCCGTTTCCCAGCACGTCCGTGCCAAGCGATGTGGCGATTTCTGAAAGGGTGAACTGCATGATGCCTCCTTGCAGGGTGCCGGGGCCGCCCCGGCAACGCTGATCAGAGATTTAACCGCCAACGGCGCCAAGCGCCACCCCGGCTTTTTCCAATCCGGCCCAAACTTTGGCATCCCGCCCGTAAACGTCGCGACGATAATTCATGCGCCCTTTGGCCGGGGCAACCGCGGTGCGATAGACCAAGTGCACCGGCACAGGCGTTTGCAACGTGATCGGGGTTTCCACTCGGCTGTTCAGGGCCTTTTTGAAGGTGCCTTCGGGGTCGCTGGTCTGTTTGGCCAGAAGCGCATAGGCGAAATCGAACGGATCGCTCAGCCGGATGCAGCCATGGCTAAAGGCGCGCACTTCACGCGCAAACAGGCTTTTGGAAGGCGTATCGTGCAAATAGATGTTGTGCTTGTTGGGAAACATGAACTTCACCAGCCCCAGCGCGTTCCGGCTGGACGGCGGTTGCTTGATCGCAAACGGAAAGGACTTCGCCGAAAAGGCATTGAAGTTCACCGCTGACCGGTTCACCACGCGTCCCCGGCTGTCGATCAACTTCAGGTGGCTGACCGCATTTGGATTGCGCTTCAGCATCGGCAGATACTCTTTCGTCGCGATCGAACGCGGCACGTTCCAGGTCGGGTTGACCACCATGAATTCCATCACGTCCGAAAACTCGGGGCTGCGGCGGTCAGGCTGGTTTTTCCCGACGACCGAGCGCGTGGCAAATGTGACCCGCCCATTGTCGATGATCTGCGCGCTGAAATCGGTCAGGTTAACCCAGATGTGACGCTCGCCGCGCGCGATGTTGGTCCAGCGCTCCCGCTCCATCGCCACGACGACCGATGCCAGCCGGCGTTGCAGTGGCGTGTTGATCTCGACCATCGTGCCGGCACCGGCGACACCATCAGGGGTCAGACCGTGATCTTGTTGAAACAGCTGAACCGCCGTCTGGATCGAAGCATCATAGCTTTGGCTGGCCGACCGATTAAGATACCCCATACGGATCAATCGGTTGCGCAACTCCACCACAGCCGCACCGATTTGCCCAGGTTTCAGCGACTTTGCCGACACGGGCGTGCCCCAGCCACCTTTTGCCAAAAGCGCTTCAAGACGCAGCTTTTCTTTCATCAAACGGGCATATTCGGGCGATTTCGGCGGCATGGCCTTTAGAAAACCACTTGGGTTTGATTTGGCGAACCCAGCAAGAAGGCTCGTGCCGCTTTTGCGTGGCACAGATCGAACGATGCCGCTGTCAATCCGGGCCGGGACCAGAACGCCGCTGTTGATGTCTTGCGCATACGCAACGAACAGCTTTGACATCTCGACTTCAATGCGGCCAAGCGCGCGCAGGCTTTTCACGTTTTTCAGTTGGGTTTTCAACACACTGACATCATAGGTTGGCAAGCCATGATCTTTTGCCGAGGCCAGCGCCTTCAGCAGTGCCGCGCGGCGCGATTTGTCCTGCGCCCCGGTGCCTGTCCACAGGGGTTGATACCCGTTGGAGCGATAGAACGCGGCAATTTCATCGTCACGCGCCGCCGCTTCGGCGACGGCCTGCGCAAAAGCAGACACTTTGTTTTGGGCATGCAGGGGGGACGACGCGAGAGAAGCCCCGACCACGACGATCAAAGCGACCAAGGTGGAAAAGCCAAAAGCACGACGGAAAGACAGCGCGTTCGTAATCATATTTCGTCCAATAGAGATGCAACAGATCTGTAGTCTAGAACATCTCATACTCCCTTAGGGCAAGTCCATTGAGAAAGAGGAAAAATCGAGGGCGATTGTATCCGTCCTGCGCAGCTGCCCGACCTCTGGCGCGTTTCGGCCACGGTTAACCAGAATTTCACTGGTTTCAGCAAAATTCTGCCGATTTTTCTTGAACGCGTTAACCGCCCGAAATCTTTGCTTGGCCCACGATTCGAGTTGTGTAATAACACTCACACGCCTGGGGAGAGGCATATAAACACTCTGAACGCGCGCGGGACGCAGAATCCTGCAGTGATCAGACATCAGGCAAGCGACGGGACACGCTGGAACAATGACTCACGACACCTCAGTCGGATCTAAATCGATTTTGACACGCCGCGGTTTGCTGGGGGCGTTTGCCGCCACAGCCGTGACCGCAACGCCCTTCTATGCAAATGCAGCTGGTTTCCTTCGCGGTGGCGGAGACGTCCGGCGCATCGCAATGCATTCGGGTCGCACCGGCGAAACGATCAACATGATCTACTGGATCGAAGGCAAGTATATCAAAGACGCCTTGAAAGAGGTCAATCACTTCATGCGCGACTGGCGCACGGATCAAGCCATCAAGATCGACACCCGCACAATCGACATCATGGCCGCAGCCCACGGGCTGATGGACGTGCGCGAACCCTACCTGATGCTTTCGGGCTATCGGTCGCCAAAGACCAACGCCATGCTTCGCTCTCGATCACGCGGGGTTGCAAAGAATTCGCTTCATATGAAGGGTCAGGCCGCTGATCTGCGGTTGAGCTCTCGTTCGGTCAACCAGATGTTCAAAGCGGCGGTCGCCTGCAACGGCGGTGGGGTCGGAAAATACTCCGGGTCCAACTTTGTGCATATGGATTGCGGTGTGATCCGTAGCTGGGGGCGCTAGACCGTAGCCCCACCGGTATATCACCAGAACATCCGTCAAGGCCCCCTGTCAGGTGGGCCTTTTCTTTTGGGACGCAGACACGCACGGCCGTCCCGAAAGACCCGGCGGCTTGCGCAGACCACCCGCGCGCGACTGGGTGCGGCACCTGACAAGCAGCGAATTCCCTTCCAGGGCCAAATGCTCATGAAAAAAGGCGTGCGGTGTTGCCACGGCACGCCTTTAGACTGTCCATCAGCTGTCAGCCCTGCTTGGGCATCAAACGCTCAGGCTCGTTGGTTTCCAGATAGGCTTCCTGCTCGGCCGTCAGGTCGATGCATTCATAGCCGGTTACCATCGGGCGCACGTGTTCCTTGAACCCATGCCCGACCGTCAAAAGGTAGACGTGGATCACAACGAAGGCCGCGATCACATAGGCGGCAAGCAAGTGCACGTTCGCAATGACAAACAGCGCAAATGTCGACCCTTCGTCCCCGGCCCAGAAATTATAGGTCAGATAAAGCAGCCCTGATCCCCAAATTGCGGGGAACACGACCACTTTCAGGCCGAAATACGTGAGCGCCTGAAGCGGGTTATGCTTGCGCCAGAAGACCTTGCGATACGGAGGTTCTTCGCCCCGGAACACGCCGTAGGCATAGAAGCGCGCCATCTTGAACAGCCCTTCGATCTGCGGCACGAACTGCTTCCAGGTTCCGGTTGTGAACAACCAGAACGTGGCGAAGATCCAGACCGCCAGCAGGACAAGCGCCGCGATTGTGTGAAGCATCACCGCCGGGCCGAAAGGCAGCACCGAATGCATCCCGTTCAGACCAAAGCCGGTAAACAGCAAGATCATGATCATGATCATTTGCGTCCAGTGCCAAAGGCGCTCGAAGCGTGGATAAACCTTGACGATACGTCTAGCCATGATCTGTGCCTCCTTTGCGACCACCGAAGATACGCAGGATGATGTGAAGCCCAACGCCCAGAAGGGTCAGCGCCACCAGCGCCATCCCCAACAGTCCGACAGGTGAACGCGGATTGGTGCCGGGCATGTAAACGCCCGCAAGCCCGTCCAGCCGACCGTCTTCAGCATGGCACGCCGCGCAGTCCAAGGCGTCCTTTGCTGGCGCGACCATGTGGGTGATTGGCCAATACATATGGGTGTCCACAAAATCGAACTGACCCGAATACTCCTGTCCGGCGGCTTTCATGCCAGCCTCAATCGCCTTGGGCCAGTCGTAGTTGGTCCAGAACGCGGTGTCAGTCGTGGGCCCCCACACCTGGGAATAGGCCAGCTTATTGGACACGGTGTCATAGGCTTGGCGTCCCTCCATCTGTTTGAAGGGCCAGATGCGACTGTCTTTGCTGCCCGGCGCGCCATTGATCCGGTTGACCGCGACCGTATTTGTCGGGTCGATCGGTTCCCCGGTCGCGTATTCGACATGACCGTTGAACCAAGCATAGTGTGGAACGACATCCTCGCCCCATTTGAAATCACCCTTGGTGGACAGGTAGGTGTGAAGCTCTTTTCCGTCCGACTGGACATAGTTCGCTTCGTGCATCGGCTTGCCGTCAGCACCCATCTTGCCTGCGGTCGACCAATCCCAGAAGGTTTTTGTCGCGACACCGCCACGGGCAAACTCCGGGATGTGACACGACTGACAGGCCACCTTGTCGACGTGATCGTTCAGCTTCACGCCTTTGATGTTGAGCGGGTGCGGATCGTTCGAGTGACAGCTTTCGCAGGTCGCCGCGGTGCGCACGGACCCCGGCTTGCCGATGCCGACCATATCCTTGGCCACCGTATCATACCGCGACCCGGCCCAGTTGTGCTTGTCTTCCACGTGGCAATTCGAGCAGGTGAAGTTCAAACCGTCGGGCGACATGTGGACATCGACCTCTTTCGGGGGCGCATAAAGCGCCGAGCTGAGATCGCCGTGCTTCACGTTGTCACCGCCCCCGCCGTAGAAGTGGCAGTTGCCGCAATTGTCGCGCCCCGGCATCCCGACCGATTGAGCGGCCTTCGCGAGATCAACAGGCCACGCCAAGGCCCCTGTTATCGTCTTCGTGCCCGCCTTCACAGGCTCAAGCGGCGGATGACCCGCCCCAGTGGCTGTCTTGGTATACTGACCAGAGCGGTCGTGACACACCAGACAGTCTGCCGTCACCCCGGCCTGTTCAGGTGTCTTGGACATGTCATCCCAGCCATAGCCAGCGTGACACGACGTGCAGCGCGGCTCGTTGCCCGCGACGTTACCACAGAACGCGTTGATAACCTTGGATTTCCCCAAGGTTTGTCCGCTGTCGCTTTCATAGGTCCAGTCAAAATGGATCGAGTGCATGATCTGGTCATCAGCCTCGGTGTGGCAGCTGACGCAGGCCTTCGTGACCTCAGGTCCAGAGGCAAACGGCTTTTTCAGGATGTCGAATTTCGAGTGATCCGCCGTCGCTGCCGTCGGAATTGCCGGAGGCGCGGGCGGAGGCGCGGGGGCAGCCGCCTGCGTTTCGGCCCATGCTGATGTGCCAATTCCGGCCAGCATCACAAGTGTCAGGATCGTCGTCACGAGTCTGTTCATGGCTATGCCTTCCTCATCTCCGGTTCGCGCCGCGGAGGATTACATTCTGCTATTCTAATATGTAGCAAGCTTCCGGCGCTTCACCTAATGCCAAAATGCCGCAGTTGACCGGCAGAACGATTGACCCGACGCCCGTGCTTTGGCATCGTCGACCGACCTGATAAGAGGCGCATATGAAACCCTTTTTGATCTTGCAGCTGCGCCCCGAAACGGATGCGTCAGACGACGAATTCCGTGCTTTCTTGTCCAAAGGCGGGCTGGACCCGGATGACGTGCAGCGCATCAGGCTGGATCAAGAGGACATTCCCGCGGATCTGTCGCTTGACGCCTATTCAGGTGTGATCGTCGGCGGTGGGCCGGGCTGCGTCTCTGACGCACCGTACAAGAAATCTGCGCTGGAGGCACGGATCGAAGCCGCCTGCCTGTCCTTAATGCCCCAAATCACGGAGGGCGACGTTCCGTTTTTGGGATGCTGCTATGGGATCGGCATTCTGGGTCATCACCTTTCACCCGGCTCTGTGTCCAAGGAAAACTATGGCGAACCGGTCAGCGCAAGCGCCTGCCATCTGACTGCAGAAGGTGCGAAAGACCCGTTATTGAAAGGTATTCCTGCGGCATTTGAAGCTTTCGTTGGCCACAAGGAAGCCATGCAGGTTCTGCCAGAAGGTTGCACCCATCTGGTCGCCTCTGGCCCCTGCCCGTTTCAGATGATCCGCTTTGGGCAGCACGTCTATGCCACCCAGTTCCACCCAGAGGCCGACGCACATAGTTTTGAAACCCGCATCGGGATTTACAAACATCACGGGTATTTCCCGCCAGAGGAAGCCGAAGCTTTGGTCGACATGGTGCATGCTGCAAACGTGCATGCCCCTGCGCAGATCTTGCGAAACTTCGTAGACCGGTATCGGGCCTAGATCACGGGCTGTAAGCCATTCAGGGTAAAGAGGTGGCGCACCCGAGAGGATTCGAACCTCTGGCCTCTGCCTTCGGAGGGCAGCGCTCTATCCAGCTGAGCTACGGGTGCCAATGACACTTTGTCTGGGCGGGGATATAGGCCATCGCCCTGCGCCTCGCAACACGAAAAGCCACCAAAAGATTGACCCAAAAAGAAAAGGGCCACCCGAAGGCAGCCCTTTTCGAAAACATGTTCGCAGCGATTAACGCTTCGAGAACTGGAAGCTCTTACGGGCTTTGGCTTTACCGTATTTCTTCCGTTCCACCACGCGGCTGTCGCGGGTCAGGAAGCCAGCGGCTTTCAGGGCTCCACGCAAGCTGGGTTCGTAAAGCTGCAGAGCTTTCGAAATCCCGTGCTTCACAGCACCAGCTTGACCGGACAGGCCGCCGCCTTTGACGGTGGCAACCACGTCAAATTCGCCTTCGACACCGGCGATTTGCTCGGGCTGGCGCACGATCAGCTGCAGAACGGGACGTGCGAAGTAGACGCCCATTTCCTTGCCGTTCACGGTGACCTTGCCGGAACCCGGTTTGATCCATACGCGGGCGACTGCGTCTTTACGCTTGCCGGTCGCATAGGAGCGACCCAGATCGTCGCGGACGGGTTCGCGGGGGGCGGCAATCTCGACCACGGCTTCGGTGCCTTCGGCAACTTCGTTCAGGTCTTCGAGTGTTTTGATCTCTTCAGCCATGATCAGCCCTCACGCGTGTTTTTGGAGTTCATGGATTTGACATCCAGCACTTCGGGGCTTTGCGCCTCGTGGGGGTGCTCGGTGCCAGCATAGACGCGCAGATTGGTCATCTGCTGACGGCTCAGCGGACCGCCCGGCAGCATGCGCTGCACGGCTTTGGTCAGCAGACGCTCGGGGTGTTTACCCTCAAGGATCTGACCGGCGGTGCGCGACTTGATGCCGCCCGGATAACCGGTGTGCCAGTAGTGCACTTTGTCGGTGCGCTTCTTGCCGGTCATTTGAACTTTGTCCGCGTTGATCACGATGACATTGTCACCCATGTCCATATGCGGTGTGAACGAGGCTTTGTGCTTGCCACGAAGACGCGTTGCGATAATCGACGCCAGACGGCCCAGAACAACGCCTTCGGCGTCGATCAGGATCCACTTTTTGTCGATATCTGCAGGCGTTGCAGAGAAGGTTTTCATTGTTTCAGCCCTAACTGGGTTTCGGATGGGCTGTTTCTAGAGATTTCGTGCGCGCGGTCAAGCGCTGTCTTTGCCTCAAATTAACGTGTTTTCAAGGGCTTACAAATAAGGTATTATTTTACCCCACGCCAAATCGCCTGAAACAGCTCAATCGCCCCTATTCGGGCTGGCAAATCTCTCCACGCGCGATTGCCTGACCGGTGCGTAGGATCAATCCCGCAACCACAACGACCAGCACCACAAGGATCACCACCCCGGCGGTTTGGTGCCCGCGTGAGCCGTCCAACTGGGAAAACCGGAAAGATGCGATCGACAAGGCCGCCAGCGGAAAGCTCAGCGCCCACCAGCTCAGCGCAAAGGGAAGCTGGGCCAGTCGCGGCACCTGCACAACCACCAGTGCTGCGAAGATATAGCCGGCATTCAACAAGATACGCGCGAACCCGTCCACCTCGCCTGTCATACTGACATAGGCAAGAAACGCGACGGCAGGCGGCGCGATCAGGATCACCATGGTGGGAAACAGCCGCGCCACAATCGGGTCGTGAAAAATCAGCCGGTTCATCACCAGTGTCAGCAACACGATCCAGAAGATCATGCCGCCCGAAAAGAACAGCCACGAGGTTTCAATATAGCCAATCCGCGCGCCCAGAATGGGCACAATGACGTTGCCAACGGCCGGAATGAACCATGCGGGCGTCAGATGCCCAACCTGAAAGCTGCGGTGACTCATCCATCCAGTGATCACCGCAAGGGTCAGAACGCCCTGCCCGGCAACACCGGCCAGCCAGATCCATTCCGCCAGCGTCGCGCCATAGGGATACGTCGCGGTTGCCAGCAGCAAAAGCGAAACGGTGATCGTCGGGAAAAAAGCGAGTTTCACCGGATGGTGCCACTCTTCGGCCACCATCCCCGGATAACGCAGCGCCTTGGCCAGATAGAAAAGCGAGATCACGATCATCACGGTCGCACCGATCAACAACATCAGCGACGAGGCATGTTCCAGCCAACGATAAGCCGGCGCACCGGCATGAAGCGCCAGCGTCAACCCCATCAGCCCCATGACGATGGCAAAGAAGGTGACGGGGAAATGCGCAAGCCGGCTGATTTCTTGCGGTGGGGTGATGGGATCTGGGGAATTGGTCATCTGGTCGGACATGGGGGCCTCGTTATGACATGGTGACGGCGTGTGCCAGCCTCACTCTTGGTGCGTCAATCACCCGAAGCGGTCAAGCCCGTTCAGGTGGAATTGAGTAGGTCAAACTGGCGCGGGCAACCGGGCTGTCATTGCCTTCGGAATGGATCAGCACGTCGCCCACGGCCAGAACGCGACCCAATTTGTGCAGCCGCGCATGGGCCACCAGATCGGTATTGGCGGCGGGCTTGCGCATGAAGTCGATCGAGCAATTGGTGGTCACAGCCAGCGCCTTCGGCCCGATCATCGCAAGGATCGCCAGATAGATCGACACATCTGCCAGCGCGAACATGGTCGGACCTGATACCGTGCCGCCGGGGCGCAGATGTTTGTCGCCAATCCGTGTGCGCACGGTGACCTGCAAAGGGGCCACGTCTGCGATCTCAAAATCAGGCGCAACTTGCGGAAACTCGGCCTCCATGAAGGATTGAAGCTCGTCGCGCGTCATTTTCAACTGCATGGTTTCCCCCCGTGATTTTCCCGCCTATCGTGTGCCAGAACACCAAGCGAGGACAAGATGGCAGACCCAATACTGATCCGAGAGGACGCAGCGTCAGTTGCGCGATTGACCCTGAACAACCCCGGCGCGCTGAATGCGCTGTCGGATGCGATGCTTGCGGCCCTGAAGGCCGAGTTCGAGGCGCTTGCGCAAGACAGCTCGATCCGCGCTGTCGTGATTGCGGGCGCGGGCAAGGTTTTCTGCGCCGGTCACGACCTGAAAGAAATGACCACCGGGCGGCAGGCCGAAGATGGCGGGGCGGCCTATTTCAAAGACCTGTTCGATCGCTGCGCCGAGGTCATGTGCATGATCCCCCGCCTGCCCCAACCGGTGATCGCCGAGGCCCACGGGATCGCCACCGCCGCAGGCTGCCAGCTTCTGGCGACCTGTGACATGGCCGTCGCCGCCGAAGGCACGCGGTTTGGGGTGAATGGCGTCAATATCGGGCTGTTTTGCTCGACGCCGATGGTGGCGCTGACCCGAAACGTGCCGCGCAAGGTCGCGTTTGAAATGCTGACCACCGGCGAGTTCATCGACGCCCCCCGCGCGCGTGAAATCGGGCTGGTCAATCGCGTCGTCCTGCACGATCAGTTGCGGGCGGCGACAGATGAGCTTGCTCAGACCGTAGCCTCGAAACTCGGGGCGGCGGTCAAGATCGGCAAGGCGAGCTTTTACGATCAGGCCGATATGTCGCTTGAGGCTGCCTATGCCTTCGCCGGTGCCGCCATGGTCGAGAACATGATGCTGCGCGACACCGAAGAAGGCATCAGCGCCTTCATAGAGAAACGCAAACCGGACTGGGATCAGTCCCAGTAATCCCTGGACCACGAGGTCGCCATGCCATACCTGATCCTGTTTTTCGCCGTGGTTGCCGAAACCATTGGCACGACCGCCTTGCAGGCCAGCCAGCAGTTCAGTCGGCTGTGGCCATCCGTGACGGTGGTCGTTGCCTATGGGATCAGCTTCGTGCTTCTGGGCTGGGCGCTGAAATACATGGCCGTTGGCGTCGCCTACGCGATCTGGTCCGGGCTGGGCATCGTGCTGATCGCCTGCATTGGGTATGCGCTGTTTGGGCAACGGCTTGATCTGCCTGCGCTGATCGGCCTGGCTATGATCCTTGGCGGGATTCTGATCATCCATCTGTTTTCACAATCCGCCCAGCATTGATCCCCAGGCTGAAGCGGCGCGAAATTTAACAAGATTGGTTTTTAGGGTGGCTTTCGCATCCCAACCGGGCTATGCGCGCCCCTAACTTCTAACATATTTACACGTTTCCCCCACAAGGTGGCCCTATGGACCTGCGCAATATCGCGATCATCGCACACGTTGACCACGGCAAGACAACTCTGGTTGACGAGCTTTTGAAACAATCCGGCGCGTTCCGGGAAAACCAGGCCGTGGCCGAACGCGCCATGGACTCGAACGATCTGGAGCGTGAACGCGGGATCACCATTTTCGCCAAGCCCACGTCAGTCGAGTACAAAGGCACGCGGATCAACATCGTCGACACCCCCGGCCACGCAGATTTCGGTGGCGAGGTGGAACGCATCCTTTCGATGGTGGACGGCGTTGTCCTGCTGGTCGATGCCGCCGAAGGCCCGATGCCGCAGACGAAATTCGTGACCTCGAAAGCGCTGGCCTTGGGTCTGCGCCCCATCGTGGTGCTGAACAAGGTCGACAAGCCCGACGCCGAGCCTGACCGCGCGCTGGACGAGTGTTTTGACCTGTTCGCCAACCTTGGTGCGGATGATGACCAGCTGGATTTCCCGCATATGTATGCCTCGGGCCGCAACGGCTGGGCGGATGCGGAGCTGGACGGGCCGCGCAAGGATCTGCATGCGCTCTTTAATCTGATCGTGAACCACGTCCCCGCTCCGCGCCAACTGGCGCATCAGGACGAAGATTTCTCGATGCTGGCCACCACGCTGGGCGCGGACCCATTTGTGGGTCGTCTGCTAACCGGACGGGTGGAAACCGGACGCCTCAAGGTCGGTGCAACCGTGCAAGCCCTATCGCGCATCGGCCAAAAGATCGAGCAGTTCCGCGTCACCCGTATTCAAGCGTTCCGAGGTCTGGGACAGCAGGATATTGATGAAGCCATTGCGGGCGACATCGTGTCCCTTGCGGGCATGTCCAAAGCCACCGTGGCCGACACGATTTGCGCGCTGGCGGTTGACACTCCACTGCCCGCGCAGCCGATTGATCCGCCCACCATCACCGTGACCTTCGGCATCAATGACAGCCCGCTCGCCGGCCGTGACGGCAAGAAGGTGCAGTCGCGTGTCATCCGCGAACGCCTGATGAAAGAGGCTGAAAGCAACGTCGCCATCAAGATCGCGGACACCCCCGGCGGTGAAGCCTTCGAAGTGTCGGGCCGTGGCGAATTGCAGATGGGCGTGTTGATCGAAAACATGCGCCGCGAAGGGTTCGAACTGTCAATCTCGCGCCCGCAGGTGATCATGCGCGAGGTCGATGGTGAGACGGTCGAGCCGATCGAAGAAGTCACCATCGACGTGGATGACGAATATTCCGGTGCCGTGATTGAAAAAATCACCGGCACGCGCAAAGGCGAAATGACCGAGATGAAGCCCGCAGGCGCTGGCAAAACCCGGATCATCGCCCATGTGCCGTCGCGCGGCCTGATCGGTTATCACGGCGAGTTTCTGACAGACACCCGCGGCACCGGCGTTCTGAACCGCGTGTTCCACGGCTGGGCCCCCCACAAGGGCAATATTCCCGGTCGTCGCGCGGGCGTTCTGATCTCGATGGAAAACGGCACCTCGGTCGCCTATGCGCTGTGGAACCTCGAAGATCGCGGTCGCATGTTCATCGGTGCGCAGGAAGAGATCTATCAAGGCATGATCATCGGCGAACACAGCCGCGAGAACGATCTTGAGGTGAACCCGCTGAAGGGCAAGAAGCTAACCAACGTGCGTGCCTCGGGCACGGACGAGGCCGTGCGCCTGACCACGCCGATCACCATGTCGCTTGAAGAGGCGATCGCCTATATCGACAATGACGAATTGGTCGAGGTCACGCCGAACAACATCCGCCTGCGCAAACGCTTCCTTGATCCGCATGAACGTAAGCGGCAGGCCCGGTCATCGGATCAGTAAAGCGATCCATCTAAAACACGAAAGCCCCGGATTAACGCCGGGGCTTTCTTCGTTTTATATCAGCGGTTTATTCGTCGGTCTCAACCACCAGCAATTCCCGCTCGGATGCATTGCGCGCATGGCTTAACGCCTCTTGATACTCGGGCGAGTGATAGCATGTCTCAGCGGCCTCAACGCTTGGGAACTTCGCCACGACGTTGCGCGGACGGTCCTTGCCTTCCAGCTGAACATAGCGTCCGCCGCGGGCGATGAAATGTCCGCCATGTTTGGCAATGGCAGGGCCGGCGAGCTTGGCATATTTGCCGTAAGCCTCTTCATCTGTGACGGTCACATGAGCAATCCAAAGGGCGGGCATATTGTGTCTCCTGCATGAAAAAGGCCGCGTATGTCAGGTGACGATACGCGGCCGTTCAAAATATGCAATGGGGGTTGGTCAACCCACGAGGACGGCCTCGGCCGCGGCCACGGCGACGTCAGCTTTGGTGATGTCCTGACCTCCGCCCTGCGCCAGTTCTGGGCGACCTCCGCCACCCTTACCACCGAGTTCGGGGACAGCGGCCTTAACCAGGTCAAGAGCCGACACACGGTCGGTCATATCGCTCGTCACACCAGCAGCAACAGCGACTTTTCCGTCATTCTCCGAGATGATCAGAACCGCGCCAGAGCCAAGCGCATCCTTCTGCTCATTCACCAGCGTTTGCAGGTCTTTGCCCGCAACACCCGAGATGGTCATTGCAAGGAACTTCACGCCATTGATGTCCTTGGCTTCCGCCCCGGCTCCCGCGGCCTTTGCCAATTCGCGTTTCAACGCCGAAATCTCGTTGTTCAGCGCCTTGCGTTCGTCCAGCATGGCCTTGACGCGGTCAACAACCTCGTCCGGTTTGGCTTTCAGCATGCCTTGCAATTCCGAGGCACGCGCGGCTTCATCTTCGATATAGGCGACGGCAGCCTTGCCCGTCAGCGCCTCGATCCGGCGAATGCCCGCCGCGCTGGCCCCTTCAGACAGGATCACGCAAACGCCAATGTCGCCGGTCTGCTTCACATGGGTGCCGCCGCACAGCTCGATCGAATAGGTCTGGCCGTCGGTGCCTTTACCGGTCGGTGAATGTCCCATCGACACCACGCGGACCTCGTCGCCGTATTTCTCGCCAAACAGCGCCTGCGCCCCGATCTCGCGCGCATCATCCGGCGTCATGATCCGGGTTTCAACCGGCGTGTTCTGGCGGATATAGGTGTTCACCTCACGCGAAATATTGCCCAATTCTTGCGCCGACACCGCGTTGTTATGGCTAAAATCAAACCGCAGCCTGTCGGGCGCGTTCAACGACCCGCGCTGCGCGACGTGATCGCCCAATTCGTTGCGCAACGCTTCGTGCAGCAAGTGGGTGGCCGAATGGTTGGCGCGGATTGCCGTGCGGCGCAGGTGATCCACCGCCAATTCGGCGCCCTGCCCTTTGGCAATCTCGCCCTCATCAACCTTGGCGAAGTGAATGAACACATCCGCCACCTTCTTCGTATCGGTGATATGGGCCGACCCGGTGTCGGTACGGATCAGGCCGGTATCGCCCACTTGACCGCCCGCCTCGGCATAAAACGGCGTCTGGTTGACCACGATTTGAACCTCGTCGCCCGACTTGGCACTGTCCACGACCGCACCGTCTGAGACAATTGCCAGCACCTGACCTTCGGCATGTTCGGCGTCATAGCCCAAGAACTCCGTCACGCCGTGCTGTTCAGCCAGATCAAACCAGATGGTGGCATCCGCCGCCTCACCCGATCCCGACCACGCGGCACGGGCCCGCGACTTTTGTTCTTCCATCGCCGAGTCAAATCCGGGCTGGTCCACGCCAAGCCCTTTTTCGCGCAACGCGTCCTGCGTCAGGTCCAGCGGGAAACCGTAGGTGTCATATAGTTTGAACGCTGTCTCACCCGGCAGGTCCGCCCCTTCGGGAAGGCTCGACACTTCGTCGTCCAACAGTTTCAAGCCGCGATCGAGCGTCTTCTTGAACCGGGTTTCTTCGTTCAGCAATGTCTCTTCAATCATTGACTGGGCACGCCCCAACTCGGGGTAAGCCTGCCCCATCTGCGCCACCAGTTCGGGCACAAGACGATGCATGACAGGGTCTTGCGCCCCCAGAAGATGGGCGTGGCGCATTGCACGGCGCATGATCCGACGCAGCACATAGCCCCGCCCTTCGTTCGACGGCATCACCCCATCCGCCATCAGGAACGAGGTCGAGCGCAAATGATCCGCAATCACCCGGTGATGCACGTTTTGGTCGCCATAGGGGTCGACATTGGTCGCATGTGCCGAGGCTTCGATCAGCGCTTTGAACAGGTCGGTATCATAGTTGTCATGGCTGCCTTGCAACAGCGCGCCGATCCGCTCCAGCCCCATGCCGGTATCGATCGACTGCATGTCCAACGCTTTCATCGAACCGTCTTCGAACTGCTCGTTCTGCATGAAAACGATGTTCCAGATCTCGATGAAACGGTCGCCGTCTTCCTCAGCAGATCCCGGAGGGCCACCCCAGATGTGATCCCCGTGGTCATAGAAAATCTCGGTGCACGGACCACAGGGGCCGGTCGGGCCCATCTGCCAGAAATTGTCCGCCGTATCGATCCGAATGATCCGGCTTTCCGGCACACCGACCTTCTTCCAGATTTCAAACGCTTCATCATCGGTGTGATAAACTGTGGTCAGCAGACGTTCGGGATCGACGCCAAACTCTTTCGTGACAAGGTTCCACGCGAAGGCAATCGCGTCGTCTTTAAAATAGTCCCCAAAACTGAAATTTCCGAGCATCTCGAAAAAAGTGTGATGGCGCGCGGTATAGCCGACATTGTCCAGGTCATTGTGTTTGCCGCCCGCGCGGACGCATTTCTGAGCGGTGGTCGCCCGCGTGTAGTCGCGCGTTTCAATGCCGGTGAACAGGTTCTTGAACTGCACCATGCCGGAATTCACGAACATCAGTGTCGGATCATTGCGTGGTACGAGTGGGGAACTGTCCACCACCGCGTGCCCATTGCGTTCGAAATAGTCCAGAAAAGTTGAGCGGATATCGTTGAGGCTGGCCATTATGTCTTGTCCCAAAGGAGCGTCAAACATCGTTTACCTGCGCCAGTGGCGCCTGTCCACAGGGTGGGCCGCCAAAAACAAAGGGCCGGGGAAACCCCCGGCCCTTCCGAACTTGAAAGCGATAAATTCAGGCTTCGAGCAACCCGTCATCATCCTTATCTTTTTCCATTGGGGGCATGTCGAAATCCAACCCGTGAGCGGCGCGGATCTTGTCTTCGATCTCCAGTGCTGTGCGGGTGTTTTCGCGTAGATAGGTCTTGGCGTTTTCGCGCCCCTGACCGATCCGCTCATCGCCATAGCTGAACCAGGCACCGGACTTCTCGACGACACCCGCTTTGACACCAAGATCCAGAAGCTCGCCCATTTTTGAGATGCCTTCGCCATACATGATGTCGAATTCAACTTGTTTGAAGGGCGGCGCGACCTTGTTTTTCACCACCTTCACGCGGGTTGCGTTTCCGACCACCTCGTCACGGTCCTTGATTGCGCCGATGCGCCGGATATCCAACCGCACCGAACTGTAGAATTTCAGGGCGTTGCCACCCGTGGTCGTCTCAGGGCTGCCGAACATGACACCGATCTTCATGCGGATCTGGTTGATGAACACAACGGTACATTTCGATCGTGAAATCGACCCTGTCAGTTTGCGCATGGCCTGGCTCATCAAGCGTGCCTGCACGCCGACATTGCTGTCGCCCATATCACCTTCCAATTCGGAACGCGGTGTCAGGGCGGCAACCGAATCGACCACAACCATGCTCACCGCACCTGACCGAACAAGCGTATCGACGATTTCCAAAGCCTGTTCGCCCGTATCGGGCTGGCTGATCAGAAGCTCTTCCAGATCGACACCAAGCTTCTTGGCGTATTGCGGGTCAAGCGCGTGTTCGGCATCGACGAAGGCGCAAACGCCACCCAGTTTCTGTTCTTCCGCGACACAATGCAGTGTAAGCGTGGTCTTGCCCGAGCTTTCCGGGCCGTAGATCTCGACGATCCGCCCTTTGGGCAGGCCCCCGATTCCAAGCGCAATATCCAAGCCGAGCGATCCGGTTGGCGTCGCTTCAATTTCAGCGACCGGATTGTCCGCGCCGAGTTTCATGATCGATCCCTTGCCAAACTGCCGTTCGATCTGCGCCAGTGCGCTATCAAGCGCCTTTTGTTTGTCACCATCACGTTTCATGTCAAAAATGTCCGCCGTTGCCATTTGCTGCCTTCCCTTATTTCACACCAGAGAACGGGCGGCAATCATGCTCGTGTTCTCTTTACGTTCCTCTTCTTGCTTATGGCACAAAATAGGAACATTTCAAGTAAACTTTTCAACAATGACTTTGCCACCAAATAGGTAACCAAAGGATTAACGGGAACAATGCTGGGTCATTTTTGATCCGACCCAGGGAAAAACCGCTTAATGCAGTTGTCGCTGAACCGTCGTTGTGAGGTCTGTCAGGGAAAACGGTTTGGGTAGGAAAACCGAATTCGGAATGCGCGCTTGATGCTCTGAGACCGAATCCTCCGCATAGCCGGAAACGAAGACAACCTTCACACCCGGGCGGTCTTCCAAGGCTTTCGCCACCCATGTCGGACCGTCCATTCCCGGCATAATCACGTCGGTGACGAATACATCAACCGAAAGAGAGGTGTCTTCAAGCGTTCGAAGCGCTTCTTCAGCGTTCTCCGCTTCCAACACCGTGTAGCCACGCATCCGCAAAGCACGCGAAGCAAATGCGCGCACCGGGGCTTCATCCTCGACCAGCAAAACAATCCCGTCCTCCGATGCACCGGAAGCGCCATGCGTCGGTTTTGGCAAACCCGGCACCTGCTCGTCGCAAATCGTTTTCACCTTCAAGGACAAGTCACCCTCAGATGCGCTGGTCGAGGCAGACATATTGCTGTTTTGCCCCTCAGCAGGTTGGGGCCGCGGGGCCTGCTCGGCATTTGGGGTTCGCTTTGATGCAAACATGCCGGAGGGCACGTCTTCAGGCTCAGCCTCTCCTCCTTCCGGAAGAGAGGTCTCAGTTTCAGCCGATCTCAGGCCCGGTTCTTTGACTTGCCCACTCTCTTCGGCAATCGGCTCGGGCAGTTCTTCGCCTGCCATCTCGGTCGACGACAGTGAAGGCTGCGAAGAGCTGTCTTCAAAAAGCTCTCGATCACTGCAAACCGGGAAGTAAAGAGTGAAGGTCGACCCTGTTCCCGGGATCGAATCAACAAAAATGAACCCCCCCATTTGCTTCACAATGCCGTAGGCCATCGACAGGCCCAGTCCGGTGCCTTTACCCGCGCGCTTGGTCGTAAAGAAGGGTTCAAAGATCTTGCCAATCTTCTCGGAGGAGATGCCGGTTCCCTGATCTGTCACGCGGATGGTCACATAGTCCCCGGCGGGAACGGTCGCGCGATCACGAACGAGGGGGTGCTCTAGGATGACATTGCGGGTTTCGACCCGAACAAGCCCGCCTTCGTCCATGGCATCGCGGGCGTTTACCACCAGGTTCATCAAGACCTGGTCCAACTGGCGACGATCCGCACGGATCGGCAAAAGGTCCGTGTCATGGTCCAATTCCAGGGTGACTTTTTCGCCCACCAAACGGTTTAGGAGGTGGGTCAGATCAGACAGCGATTCCGTCAGCGCGAGCTTTTCGGGCCGCAATGTTTGTTTTCGCGAGAACGCGAGCAACTGGCGCACCAACGCAGCAGCCCGATTGCTGTTTTGGTTGATTTGCGACAGGTCTGAGAACTCGGGGTCGTTTTGATCACGCCCCAGCAGCAACAGATCGCAATGGCCGGAAATGGCCGTCAGAAGATTGTTGAAATCATGTGCGACCCCGCCCGCCAACTGACCGATGGCTTCCATTTTCTGGCTCTGAACAAACTGCGCTTCGAGTGTCTTGAGCTCAGTCGCATCTTGCAAAACAGCGACAAGCGCCGGTCCAGTGTCTTCCAATACCTGACCAAGCGAAATCTGCAAAAACACATCATCCGTTGGTTTGACCGCGCGCACAACTTCGACCCGCCCCAAATGGCGGCCGGCATGTGCTTCGCGCAACCATTCTGACACCGGACGCCCCAAGCCTTCGACCTGATCTGCCAACCGCGACCCAATTGCCGCTTCGTCTGCCAAGAGCGCGCGCGCGCGTCGGTTCGCCATCGTGATGACGCCGGCTTCATCCAGCTTTACCAATGGCACCGGCAAGCGATCGATAAAGGCCCATTCTTCGGTGGTGATCGCGGGCCCGGCGGGGGGCGGCAGAAGATAGAGCTCTCGCCGACCGGCGGAGATCTCCAGATCGCAGACCAGAGCCGGGACCGGACCTTCTTTGCTGGACACCTGCATCACCGACCCTGCACGGACCGGCAGCTCGGTGAAGACCCGGTCCAAGGTCGTTTCGCGCCCGCCCAACAGGCGCCTTGCGGCTTCGTTCATGAACAGAATGGTGCCGGTTTTGGACACGGTCATCATCGGCAAGCTGATGTTTTCGCCTGTGCGCCCTGCCGGTCCCCGGTCGCCGATTTCTTCGAGCCTCCACAAAAAACCATCGTCGCCGACCTGATGCACCGACAAACGGATATGCCCGCGACGCAACACCACATCTTCACGAGCGGCCCCCTTGGCCTGTGCCTTGTTTTGCAAGCGAAGCAATACCGCAGCAGGCGAGGCAAACATGTCTTTCAGGGCCGCAGCCAGTGTGTCGCCTTGCCGCGGACCGAAATCTTCAATCGCCGAGGCGTTTTGATAGAGGATCATCCCGTCCGCATCCGTGGAAAACGAGGCGGCCGCGTCGTTGGCAAGAAAGCCTTCAACAGTCCTGAACAGTCCCCCCCGTTTTCGGGTGTGAAACAACGCCAAGACCCGCACCGTCAGCGCGAGGAACAAGAAGGTCAAACCGCAAACCAGCAAGACCAGTCCAAGGACCGGAACGCCGACAAACCAAGCCGCGCCCAGGAAAAAGACGGACAATGCCATCAAATACCCGATGCGCGGAGACAAGCGGATCGCGGCTTGCGTCAGTGGCGTTGGCGACAATACAGGATGCGACACGTTGGTCCCCTTTTCAGAATCGGTCCCCCTCTTTTCGCAAACAGAGGGTTAAACACCGATTAACAGCGCCAAGGTTAACAACCTGTAATTGTTTTTGCCAAGCTTTACTTTCGCCTAAGTCGGGCCACATAAAACCCGTCACCGCCATCAAGGGGCATAAACTGACGTTCCTCGACGCAGTCATAGGACGGGTGCTTCAGCACGAACTGCGCGACCTGCTCGTGGTTTTCCTCGACCAGAACCGAGCATGTGGCATAGGCAATCTCGGCAGTATTCCCGGCCTTTCGATGCGTCAATTCAGACAGTTTCGTCAGGATTTCAGACTGAATTTGGCAAAGGGACGACAGACGTTGGGCATCCAGCAGCCACTTGCCCTGTGGGGCGCGGCGCCACGATCCGCTGCCCGAACACGGTGCGTCGGCAAGAACAAGGTCGAAGTCTCCGAGCGTATTAAGCTCTGGCGTGGTGACCATCTTGATGTCGCACCCTGCGCGCGTGGCACGCGTGGGAAGGTCTATCATGCGAGCAGGCGCGATGTCGTGCGCGACCACATCAGCCCCAAGCGCGGCCAGCGCAAGCGCCTTGCCTCCGCCACCGGCGCAATAGTCCAGCACCCGCATTCCGGGCTGGACATTCAAAGCTTCGATCACCGCCTGAGAGGCGGCATCCTGCAGCTCGACCAATCCATCAAGAAAGGCGCGTGACCCATTGATTTTACGTGGATTCTCGTTAACCAGCAATGCAGTTGATGCCAGATCATGTGGCGTGGTTGAAATCGCGTCCTGCGCCAGCAACGCCTGCACCTCTTCGCGGGTGGCGCGCGCTGTATTGACGCGTAAGAACACTGGTGCCCGGTGGCGCAACGCGTCAAGCACCGCATCGGACTGGTCCGCAAGGCTTTCGTCAAACCGCGCCAACAGCCAGTCCGGACAATCCAGCCGTTCGCCGCGTGTCAGGTTTGCCTGATCTTTCAGCGAGGCGTATTCTGCGGGCGAAAGGCGCGCCGGGGCATGACCTTCACCGGTAAACAGACTGTCCGGGTCAATCCCCTGTCCGCGCAGCAGCCCGATCATGGTGGCGCGCCCATCCTGCCCACCGCCAAGTGCTGCCGACGACCTGAGCCGCCTGAGCGCGTCGAACACATGGTCGCGAAGCGCTGCACGATCCTTGGAGCCTGCAAACCGGTGGCCACGGGTCCACCCGCTGAGCGCCTGTTCAGCAGGGGTGCCGGACAAGTAAGCGTCAAGCACCTCGATCGCGGCGGCAACGCGCGCGCCGGGCGTCACAGTCCACCCCTGATGACATCAGCTTCACATGATAAGGCCATGACTTTATGAGCCAATCCGGTAGTTTGGAGACTCCCGCGTGATCTGCACGTCATGCACATGGCTTTCCTTTAGCCCAGCCCCCGTGATCTTCACGAACGTGCAGTTCTGGCGCATCTCGGCGACCGATGCACAACCGGTATAGCCCATCGCGGCGCGCAAACCGCCAACCAATTGGTGGATCACCGCGCCAGCGCTGCCTTTATAGGGCACCTGCCCCTCGATCCCTTCGGGCACCAATTTGTCGGATGCGGCATCTTTCTGGAAATAGCGATCCGCCGAGCCGCGCGCCATGGCGCCCAGCGACCCCATACCCCGATAGGCCTTGAAGCTGCGGCCCTGATACAAGATCACCTCGCCCGGGCTTTCATCGGTGCCGGCAATCATCGAACCGACCATGGCACAGCTGGCTCCGGCCGCGATGGCCTTGGCGAAATCGCCAGAAAACTTGATGCCGCCGTCAGCGATCACCGGCACATCACCCGCGGCTGCCGCGCAATCCCCGATCGCCGTGAGCTGAGGCACGCCGACGCCCGCCACCATCCGCGTGGTGCAGATAGACCCCGGCCCGATCCCGACCTTCACGGCGTCGGCGCCTGCGTCGATCAAGGCGCGTGTGGCGTCACCGGTGGCGACATTGCCCGCGATGACCTGCACGGCGTTGGATTGCGCCTTGATCCGCTTGACCGCCGCGATCACGCCTTCGGAGTGGCCATGCGCCGTGTCCACCACCACGATGTCGACGCCGGCATCAATCAGCGCCTCGGAGCGGGCAAAGCCGCTGTCCCCGACAGAACTGGCAGCCGCAACGCGCAGTCGCCCAAGGTCATCCTTGCACGCCGTCGGGTTCAGCACCGCCTGTTCGGTGTCTTTCAAGGTCAAAAGCCCGGTCAGCTTGCCGTCCGCATCGGTGACCAGAAGCTTTTCGATCCGACGCGCTTTCATCAGGCTTTTCGCCTCTTCCAGCTCGGCAGGTTCTTGCAGCATGGCAAGGTTGTCCGAGGTCATCATCACCTTGACCGGAGTGCTGTCATCCGAGGCAAACCGCATATCGCGGTTGGTCACGATGCCGACCACCCGGCCCCCTTCGCCAACCACCGGAAACCCGGTGACGCGATAGCGTTCCTGCAGCGCCTTGGCGTCCGCCAAAGTCTGGTCCGGTGTCAGCGTTATCGGGTTATAGACAATGCCGCTTTCGAACCGCTTCACGCGGCGCACCTGTTGGGCTTGTTCTTCGATATCCAGGTTCTTGTGGATCACCCCCATGCCACCCGCCTGCGCCATGGCGATCGCCATGCGCGCTTCGGTCACGGTGTCCATCGCCGAGCTGAGCAGCGGGATGTTCAGGGCGATCGAGCGGGTCACGCGGGTGGTCGTATTCGCCGTGGACGGCAGAACATTGCTGGCGGCTGGGACCAGAAGGACGTCATCAAAGGTGAGCGCCTCGCGAATCTCCATGGGCTTTCTCCTCGGGAGTGTTCGTTTGGCACGTCGATATCTCATGGCGCGGGTGTTTTGGAAAGGGGCAATCGGGTTTTTCTGCAGCAGGCCGGTGATCGCCGACGCCCCACCCCACCCGACCCCCGCGCAAATGAGGCGTCAGGCGGCTGGAACCAAGCAACGGGTGATTTGACAAACAGGAAGCAAGGTGGCGTTGTCGGCACAAACACTTGGGCCAGAACAGCGAAGTCTCAAGAACAGCGAGGGCCAATGCATCTTTCCAAACGCATTCAAAGCATTCTGGGCGATGGCGACGATGGGTGGGGCGTGTTTTACAAAGCCCGCGCGATGTTGCGGGCCGGCATCGACATCACAGAGCTGACCATTGGCGAGCATGACATCGGCACCGACAGCTCGATCCTTGACGCGATGCACCGCGCGGCCACCCGTGGCCATACGGGCTATGCCGATATCGCAGGCGTGCCGGCGCTGCGCGATGCGGTTGCAACACGCCTTCAGGCCCGCACCGGCACCCCCACCAGCCGCGAGAACGTGTTGATCACACCGGGCGGGCAAGCCGCGCTTTTCGCCAGCCATATGGCAGTCTGCGACGAAGGCGATAAGGCGCTGTTCATTGACCCGCATTATGCGACCTATCCCGGCACCATCCGATCTGTCGGGGCCAGACCCCTGGCCATCCCGACCCAGTCGTCGCGGCAGTTCCAGCCTGACCCGGATCGCCTGCGCGCATCCGCGAAGGGTGCCAAAAGCTTGCTGATCAACTCGCCAAACAATCCGACCGGCGTGGTCTATTCGCAAGACACGATGGAGGGGATCGCCGCGGTCTGCCGACACGAGGATCTTTGGCTGATCTCGGACGAAGTTTACGACGGTCAGGTCTGGCAAGGGGCTCATCTTAGCCCCCGCGCCCTGCCGGGCATGGCTGAACGCACGCTGGTGGTGGGGTCGATGTCCAAAAGCCATGCCATGACGGGCAGCCGGGTCGGCTGGGTCGTCGGGCCAGCGCCGGTCATCGAAGCTGCGGAAAACCTTGCGATCAACACAACCTATGGCGTGCCGGGTTTCATTCAGGATGCAGCGCTTTTTGCATTGCGGCAGGGCATTGCGTTTGAGCAAAAGATTGCCGCACCGTTTTGCCGTCGTCGCGCCGCCGCGGCCGCAGTGTTCAAGGATCAGGACACGGTCCGACTGATCCCCTCGGGCGGGGCGATGTATCTGATGCTGGATATCCGCGCCACGGGCTTGTCCGGAGAGGCGTTTGCGCTCAGACTGCTGGAAGAGCAACACATCGCGGTCATGCCGGGCGAAAGCTTTGGGCGGGCCGCAGCCGGGCACCTGCGCGTCGCGATGACGGTTGAAGATACGCGGTTTCTTGACGCGCTGGAGCGCCTGATCCGTTTCGCCCAGATGATCAGAAAGGATCCGATCAGATGACAGACCAGACCCGAGGCGAGGCGTTTCGCGCGCTGCACCAGAAAGGCAATCCCTTCATTCTGGCCAATGCCTGGGACATTGGCAGCGCCAAGATGCTGGCGGGGCTGGGCGCACAAGCCATCGGCACATCGTCGGCCGCGCATGCCTTCACCTTGGGTCGGCCCGACATGGGCCACGTCACCCGCGACGAGGCCTTGGCCCATGCCCAGGACCTTGTGGCGGCGGTGAATGTGCCGGTGTCAGGGGACTTTGAAAACGGCTTTGGTGATGATCCCGATACCTGCGCGCAAACTGTGCGCCTGTCCTATGAGGCCGGGCTGGCGGGGATATCAATCGAGGACACCGCCCTGCCCACCAACACGCCCTATGACCGAGCGCTTGCTGTCGAGCGGATCGAAGCCGCAGTGGCAGCGGCGCGCGCCCTGCCCGGAGATTTCGTTCTGGTGGCCCGCGCTGATGGCGTGATGAACGGGCAATATGACCTCGACGAAGCCTTGGCCCGGATCGCGGGGTTTGAGGCGGTGGGGGCCGATTGCCTCTATGTGCCAATGCCCGGCACCCTGGCCGATCAGGCGCGGATCTGTGACGCGACCTCGCTGCCGGTCAATGCCTTGGCGGCAGGACCGCTGGCGCAGGTCTCCCGCGCGCAGTTGGCGCAAGCCGGGGTGGCCAGAATATCGCTTGGGTCTGCCTTGGCGCGTGTGACCCACAGGGTGATCCATGACGCATCACAGGCCATGTTCCAACAGGGAGACTTCTCGATGCTGGGCACCGGCTTGCCGGGCAGAACGGTCGACGCTTTGCTGGCTGACGCACCAAAGCGCTAAAGGCGCGTCACATCCGCGTTGTAAATCCAGCCGAAACGGCCAAACACCTTTTGCGGTGCAAGCCGACCCGCCAATCGCAGCGCCCCATGCCCCACCCGGCGCGCAAGCGGGTTGGCGTAGTGGTAGTTGCGGGCGTTCTTGTTTGCAGCCTCGACGATACGTTCGACCCGTGGGCGCCGCAGCGCTTGATACAGCGCCGGGCCTTGCTCTGGCCCTTCACTGTCAAGACAGTTTGCCAGAACATAGGCATCTTCGATCGCCATCACGGCGCCTTGCGCCATGAAAGGCAGCGTGGGATGGGCCGCGTCGCCCAGCAACGCCGTGTGTCCCCGGTGCCATTCCAAAGCGACAGGGTGACGAAACAGCCCCCAAAGATGCACGCGATCCACCCGCTCAAGAAGCGCCTGTGCATCATCACAAAAGCCTGAGAAGGCGCGGCGCAGGTTCTCGGGGTCGTCAGTGTGGTTCCAGCCCTCATCGGCCCAGGCGCTGCGTTCTTCCACAGCGACGATGTTGATCAGCAACCCATCACGTAAGGGATAGGTCACCATGTGGCGGCCCGGCCCCATGAAAATAGTTGCCTCAGCCTGTTCACGGCCTGTCGCGGGCACCACCGCACGCCACGCCACCTGACCGGTAAAGACGGGCTTGCGAACGCCGTTCAGGGCGGGGCGAAGGACAGAATGCAACCCGTCTGCTCCGACGACAAAGCCCATGGAACAGGGCGCGTCCCCCTCTACCTCGACCAGAGGATCAGCGCGCGTTGGTTTGACCGCACGCACCGTGACCCCACAGCGGATCTTGGCCCCGGCGCTTTGCGCGGCCTCGGCCAGCAGGTCAATCAGATCAGCCCGGTGAAACAGCAAGAACGTGGCATCCGGGGCGACGTTGTCAAACGCAAAGTCGATCACTTCGCGACCCGACACCCCGTCGCGCAACCAGACCCCACGCCCGCGCATGGCGCGGCGTCGCGCTGTATCACCCAGCCCCAAAGCGTCCAGAACCCGCACGCCATTGGGGCTGATCTGCAATCCGGCCCCGACTTCCGAGATCTCGGGCGCGCGCTCCAGGACCGTCACATCGGCGCCGCGCTGGGCCAGTGCAACAGCCGCCGTCAATCCGCCAATGCCAGCACCAAGCACCGTGATCTGTTGCCCTTTGATCATTCGATCCCTCCAGAATTGGTCCGACCCGCAGATACCGTTCAGAGACAAACACCCAAAAAGAAAAAAGGCGCCGGATGTCCCGCGCCTTTTTCTCATAGATCAGGTCGACACGCCATGTGACATGCGCGCACTTTGCCCGCAACAATTGCTGCCAGCGTGCGCAAAGTCACGTCGCATTCAGTCGTCGCGGTGAACCTTTTCACGGCGCTCGTGACGCTCCTGCGCCTCAAGGCTCAGGGTCGCGATCGGCCGGGCGTCAAGGCGTTTGAGCGAAATCGGCTCGCCGGTTTCCTCGCAATAGCCGTATTCGCCTTCGTCAATCCGGCGCAACGCCTGTTCGATCTTGCCAACCAGTTTGCGCGACCGGTCACGTGTGCGCAATTCCAAAGCCCGATCGGTTTCCTCCGATGCACGATCCGCGATGTCTGGAATGTTTCGTGTGTTGTCTTGCAAGCCTTCAAGCGTGTGACGGCTTTCATCAAGCAACTCTTCTTTCCAGGCCAGAAGCTTGCGACGGAAATACTCCGTCTGACGCTCGTTCATAAACGGCTCATCTTCGGCAGGACTGTAATCGTCGGGCAGGAAAGTCTCTGCTTTCATACCAACTCCCTCACTTACCGGGCTGTAACTACCTAACAACCTTGTTGCCCCTCAGGAGCCCGGCTTCTAATGGCGCTCGTTTACACCCGCATTTGGCTGTTGTCACTAGCCAATGACCAAGTTGCGGCAAGGTTTTCCCGCATTACGGGTAAACATATGAAATGAAACAAAAACACTCGGAATTGTGTGCAGGGTGGCAAGTTTGCTGCCCTCTGGCAATGCGGTCCGGTCCGGCGCGACAGGCCCGCCAACCCAACGGCACACTTGCCAAATCCAACCCGTCCCTTTACCTCGCCCGGTAATAAGCAGACGTGACCGTAAGGGGATGACAGGATGACAAAACGCTTTGAAGGCACCGAAAGCTATGTGGCGACAGACGACCTGAAGGTTGCTGTAAACGCTGCCGTCACCTTGCAACGCCCCCTGTTGGTCAAGGGTGAGCCCGGCACTGGCAAGACGGAACTGGCCATGCAGGTCGCAGGTGCCTTGGGCGCGCGGATGATCGAATGGAACATCAAGTCGACCACCAAGGCGCAGCAGGGTTTGTATGAATACGATGCCGTCAGCCGGTTGCGCGACAGCCAGTTGGGCGAAGAGCGCGTGCATGATGTGCGAAACTACATCAAGCGCGGCAAGTTGTGGGAGGCGTTTGACGCTGACGAGCGCGTCGTTTTGCTGATTGATGAGATCGACAAGGCCGATATCGAGTTTCCGAACGACTTGCTGCAAGAGCTTGATAAGATGGAGTTTCACGTCTACGAAACCGGCGAAACCATTCGCGCGAAACACCGCCCGATCATCATCATCACCTCGAACAATGAAAAAGAGCTGCCGGACGCCTTTCTGCGCCGCTGTTTCTTTCATTATATCCGCTTCCCGGACGCTGATACGCTGGCCAAGATCGTCGAGGTGCACCATCCCAGCATCAAACCGCGCCTGCTGACCGAGGCACTGACCCAGTTTTATGAAATCCGCGAGCAACCGGGGCTGAAGAAAAAGCCCTCGACGTCGGAGGTCTTGGACTGGCTGAAGCTGCTTCTGGCCGAAGATATCGACCCTGAAGTGCTGAAACGCGATGGAGCGTCAGCGCTGCCGACCCTGCACGGCGCGCTTTTGAAAAACGAACAGGACGTGCATTTGTTTGAGCGTCTGGCCTTCATGGCCCGTCGAGAGGGGCGTGGCGGGCGCCAATAAGCCCATCTGATCTTGACATTTGGACCATATGACCCTATCTTCTGCTCAACATGACAGGAGATGCACCATGCACGCCGCCCCACAACCCCTAACGCCGCCCCCGGCCCGGCCCACGACAGATCATGCTGCCGTGGCACTGAAAGCCTATGGCCGCATCGCGCAGGCATGGGGTTTGCGGCTGGAAGACGCCGCCGCGCTGGCGGATATGTCCACGTCCACGTGGAAACGTGCCCGCAACCCCGGCTTCAAGGGCGATCTGACCCGCGACCAGATGCTGCGGCTGTCCGCGCTGGTGGGGATCTACAAATCCTTGCACCTCTATTTCGACGAGGCGATTGCCGACCAATGGATCACCCTTGCCAACACCGGCCCGCTGTTTGATGGCGCGCGCCCGATCGACACGATGATCGAGGATGGGTTGCCCCAGTTCCTGCGCGTGCGCAGCTATGCCGACGCCTTGCGGGGGGGCATGTGATCGACGCCCTGCCCCTAAGGGCCGTCAGCGACCGGGCGTTGGTCCGGCTGATCCCGGCCACCTATCACAAGCCGCCCGCCTTGCGTGGGTTGGTGGATAATGACGACGAAATGGCCCTGCTGGCCGAAGTTGAGGCGATGACATCCGCCCGCCAAACCGCCGAACGCGGGCGCGATCCGGGGATCGACCGGCGCGAATTGGCGTGGGCGCGGCGCGAGGCTGATCTGCGCCTTTATGGCATGACCCATGTGAACGCGGCCTTCACCTATCGGCGCGCAGGCGGCAACCGGTTCAACGACGAACATCGCGGCGCGTGGTATTGCAGTTGGAGCGCCATGACCTCGGTCGCTGAAGTCGGCTATCACTACACACGCGAGCTGTCTTACATCGGCGTTTTCGACACCAAAGCCTGCTATGTCGAGCTTCTGGCTGACTTCATCGGTGATTTCCCGGACCTGAGCCACCAGACCGACCATCCGTCGCTGCACGCTGACCCCGCTGTCGGGTATCCGCGTGGCCAAGCCTTGGCCAACAAGCTGCGGGCCGAGGGTCATCGCGGCCTCGTCTATCCATCCGTTCGCCATCCCGGCGGCACCTGTCTGGTCGCCTTCGACCCCGCTGCCGTGCAGAACGTGAGACCGGGTGCAAAATGGGAGATCACGTGGTCCGGCTCGCCCGATTATGACGTGATCGGGCTGTAGCAAACGATTCGCTGAACCAGCACGTCTCGAACGAACCAACCTAGTGCTGGGTGAGGTAGCCCACACAACATATTGTTTTCCCTCACGGCTTTCCGACCAATCCTTCGCGAAAACCACCGTTTTGCTTGGTGAAACCCGCCCCACACCCTAAGGTCGACCCCTTGCCTGGGGGGGCACAAAATAGGTGTGCGTGTATTGTTATGGGAAACAATGCTCACATTACCGTTCGACCACTGACGGCGTCTGATAGGGCTGCGTGGGATCGCCTGTGGGAAGGCTATCTGCGCTACTATGAGACCGAACTGGACGCGAAGGTCTATGAAACCACCTTCGCCCGACTTCTGTCAGAGGACCCGAACGAGTTCCACGGCCTGTTGGCATGCGTGGACGACCGGCCTGCCGGGCTGGTCCATTACCTGTTCCATCGCCACGCGTGGAAGGTTGAGAATGTGTGCTACCTGCAAGACCTTTACGCGGACCCGTCGGTTCGGGGCAAAGGTGTCGGGCGGGCCTTGATCGAAGCGGTGTATGATGCCGCTGATCGCAACGGCACGCCGTCCGTCTATTGGCTGACGCAGGATTTCAACCATACCGCACGTGCACTCTATGACCGGATTGGCGTCAAGACGCCCTTCATCCGGTATGGGAGGGCTTGACGATGCGACAGATCACAAAAACCGCGGCCTTGGCCCTGACCTGTCTGGCATTTGTCAGTTGCGCGGTGCCGGACGGATCACGCACGCGCGCCGAACAGACCGCTGGGGGCGACGAGGTCACCGCACGCCGCGTCGGTCTGCCGACCACCCTGCCCCCGATGAAAGCCTTCAGTGGCACACAGATCACCCGCCCCACGCGGGCCAACAGTGTGATTGCCGGGGATTTTCTGGACCTGTCCTTCCAATTGGAAAGCGGTCGTCCCCTGCCCGTTCTGACCCGGTTCGAAGGCCCTGTGACCCTGCGCGTCACTGGCAATGCGCCCACTTACATGATGGCCGACCTGACCCGCCTGTTGGCGCGACTGCGCATTGAGGCCGGGATCAACATCCGGCAAGTGTCCGGGTCTGAAACGGCGTCCATTACGCTTGAGGTCATTCCGAAACGCCAGCTTCAGCGCCTTGTGCCCCATGCGGCCTGTTTCGTGGCGCCCAATGTGTCCAGTTGGCAAGACTACAAGGCCGCGCGCGGCACAGCACGGCTGGATTGGGCAAAGATGCGCACCCGCACCAAGATGGCCGTGTTCCTGCCCGGCGATGTCAGCCCGCAAGAGCTGCGCGATTGCCTGCATGAAGAAGTCGCACAGGCGCTGGGGCCGGTGAATGATCTGTATCGCCTGCATGACAGCGTCTTCAACGACGATAACTTCCACACCGTTCTAACCGGCTTTGATATGCTGATCTTGCGGGCGTATTACGCGCCCGAACTGGCCTCGGGCATGAGCCGTGGCGATGTCGCTGCCCGTCTGCCGCAGGTGTTGGCGCGACTGAACCCGGCAGGCGGCACTGGTGCGCCGCGTATGGGCGGTGCGTCACCCGAAGCATGGAAGGTCGCGATAGAGGTCGCGCTGGGCGGCGGACAGTCCAAAACCCGCCGTCGTGAGGCGTCTGCGCAAGCCGTCACAATCGCGCGCAATATGGGCTGGCGAGACACGCGACTGGCGTTCAGCTTGTTTGCCTATGGTCGCCTGAACATGCGCCAGGACAGCAAAGGGGCGTTCGCCGCCTTCCGCGAGGCCGAAGCGATCTACCGCGCCAATCCCGAAACCGCGCTGCACGCGGCCCATATGGGCGTGCAACTGGCGGCCTATGCCCTGTCTGCCGGCCGCGCGAACGAGGCGATTGCCATCGTCAACTCCCACATCTCCCCCGTCATGCGCGCCGAAAACGCGGCGCTTCTGGCGACGCTGATGATGATCAAAGCCGAAGCTCTTGACCTTGCTGGCCGCGGCGCTGAGGCGCAGCTTGTCAGGCTCGACAGTCTGGGCTGGGCGCGGTATGGCTTCGGCTCGAACGAACAGGTCGGCGCGCGGCTCAGCGAAATCGCTGCCATCTCGCCGGGCTAAAGGGAACGGGGGCCGTCCAAGACCGCCCTTTTTGAAGGGTAGAGGCACATATGCTGGTCATCGCGGCGCTTATCTTCGGGGCATTGGTTGGCGTTATGCGCGCCCGCAAACGGGGCGGCAATCGGTTGGACATCGCGCAATATGCGGCCGTTCATGCCCTTGGGTTTGCCCTGATCGCCCTCTTCGCCTCGATCTTCATCAGCCGCTAGGTCCGACCGATGTTCCTGCCCTTCTTCGAAAACCTGCGCGCCAACAAGGTCCCTGTCTCGTTGCGCGAGTTTCTGGCCTTTCTCGAGGCAATGAAGGCCGGGCTGGTCACCTATGACATCGAGGGGTTTTATTACCTTGCCCGCGTTGCGATGGTGAAGGACGAACGCAACCTCGACAAATTCGACCGCGCGTTTTCGATGACATTTGAAGGGCTTGAAGCGATTTCCGCCGAGCAAATGCTGGAAGCCGTGGATATCCCGCAGGAATGGCTGGACAAGATGGCCGAGAAATTCCTGACCGATGAGGAAAAGGCCGAGATCGAGGCGCTTGGCGGCTTTGACAAGCTGATGGAGACATTGAAAGAGCGCCTTAAAGAGCAAGAAGGGCGCCATCAGGGCGGTAACAAATGGATCGGGACCGCCGGTACCTCGCCCTTCGGCGCTTACGGCTACAACCCCGAAGGCGTGCGGATCGGGCAGGACAAATCCCGCCACCAACGCGCGGTGAAGGTCTGGGACAAACGCGAGTTTCGCAATCTGGACGACTCGGTCGAGCTGGGCACGCGCAACATCAAGGTCGCCCTGAAACGCCTGCGCAACTGGGCGCGCGACGGGGCGCATGAAGAGCTTGATCTGGACGGCACCATTCGCGCCACCGCCGAACACGGCTATCTCGACGTGAAAACCCGGCCCGAGCGGCACAATGCGGTAAAAGTCCTGTTGTTTCTGGATGTTGGCGGATCAATGGACCCGCATATCAAGGTCGTCGAAGAGTTGTTTTCCGCCGCCCGCGCCGAGTTCAAGCATCTGGAATACTACTATTTCCACAACTGCCTTTACGAAGGTGTGTGGCGCGACAATGCGCGGCGCTGGACCGATCAGATCCCCACATGGGACGTGCTGCGCACCTATGGCTCGGATTACAAATGCATCTTCGTCGGTGATGCGTCGATGAGCCCCTACGAGGTCGCCTATCGTGGCGGGGCGAACGAACATTGGAATGATGAGCCCGGTCAGGTCTGGCTGGAGCGCGCGCGCGAACAGTGGCCCGACAACCTGTGGATCAACCCGCTGCCGGAGCATCACTGGCGCTATACCCAGTCAGTGCAAATGATCAGCCAGATTTTTGAGGGTCGCATGGTCCCAATGACGCTTGAGGGGATCGAGCGCGGGATGAAAGAATTGGGCCGCTAAGCGACGGAAGTTCTGCGCCCACGCGTTCAAGACCCAACCGGCAAGGAAACCGCGATGTTTTCATTTCTCAAACGCATCTGGGGCGCGGCCCCAATTGCGACGCTTATTCTGGCGGTCGCCCTGGCAATGAGCGTCTTTTTTGCCGTCCGAACAACAGCCAGCTGGATTTACTGGAACGACCCCGCCCATATCGACCAACCGATCGAGGGATGGATGACCGCCAGATACGTTGCCTATTCGTGGGATGTCCCGCGACAGGTGATGTTTGAGGCATTGCAACTGGGCCAACCGGGTGATGGCCCAAGCAGTCTGCGCCGACTTGCCGAGGCGCGCGGTATCCCGCTGGACGTTATGATCGCCGATCTGGAAGCCGCCATTGCCGCGCACCGCGCCTCTCAAGCTGACAGCGAAACCGGTGGGGGCCAATGATCACCACCGAAGCCGTCTTTGCCCTGCTCTTGGACTATGGCCCTATCGTGGTTTTCCTCTCGGCCTTTCTGTCGTGTCTCGCGCTTCCCATCCCCACCTCTCTGATGATGCTGGCAGGCGGCGCGTTTGCGGCGGCGGGGGATCTTTCGCTGGTTAATGTCATGTTTTCTGCCTTTGTGGGCGCGGTCATAGGGGATCAGACAGGCTATGCGATTGGCCGATTTGGTGGGGCAAGCGCCCTGCAATGGCTGGCGCACACGCCCGCAAAACGAACCATATTGGAAAGGGCGCGCGCCTTCGTGGACAAATACGGCGGCACTGGCGTTTTTCTGTCGACATGGGCTGTTGCCCCCTTGGGGCCATGGGTCAATTTCGTGGCTGGCGCAACCGGGCTGGGTTGGGTGCGATTTGCGGTCTGGGATATTCTTGGGGAAACAATCTGGGTCAGCCTTTATGTCGGGCTTGGCTATGGGTTTGCATCCCGCATCGAAAGTCTGGCAGCCCTTCTTGGCAATATCGCGGGGCTTTTGGTCGCTGTGATCGTCGCGGTGGTGATGTTGGTCTGGATCCGCGCTGTCCTGAAAGCGAAAGACGCGCAAGAGGCGCTGAAATCCGACGCCTTGTCGCGTTAATCCCTTTCCAGCGGATAAAATAGCACCCATATAACGCCAATGTTGAAGCTGATCCCCATTCTTCTGCCGATCGCGTATGGCCTTTTGCTCTACCATTTCTCGGTCTGGCGCACCCATCGCGAGTTGGACGCCCAATCGACGCGGTTGGCCGATCCGAAGCTGAAGGCGCTGACGGACCGGATGGCGGCGTCACTGGAGATCGCAGACATTCCGGTTCATATCTACGAGATTGACCCGGTGAACGGGCTGGCCGCGCCAGACGGCCGGATTTTCATCACCCGCGGGTTTTTCAACGAATACCGGCAAGGGCGAGTGACGGCCGAAGAACTGGCCAGCGTGATTGCGCACGAGCTTGGCCACGTGGCATTGGGACATGCGCGCAAGCGGATGATCGACTTTTCCGGTCAAAATGCCCTGCGCACGGTCCTGTCGATGATGATCTCGCGCTTTCTGCCCGGCGCGGGTGTCTATATCGCGCGGTTTCTGACACGGCTTGTTGCCGCAGGTCTGAGCCGCGGCGATGAATACGAGGCGGACGCCTATGCGACCGCATTGCTGATCAAATCGGGGATCGGGGCCGAGGCGCAAAAGTCACTGTTTGGAAAATTGGATACGCTGACGAAAAACCGGTCCGGCGTCATGCCCGCCTGGTTGATGAGTCACCCCAAAACAGCCGAGCGCATTGCCGCAATTGAAAAGAACGAAGCCAAATGGGTGACCTGACGCCAACCGCAGGCAACGGTTAAAGGAGCGCGTCAAGCGCCTTGCCCAACCTTGGCAGGCGCGCCTTTTTCATCAGCCGGCGGATGGTCCAGTCCTCGCCTGACAGGGTGCGGGCTTGGGTCAGAACGCGGGTTGCGATGCGCGTCATCGTCTCGGCGTCTTGATCCAGAAACTCGCGCAGGAACAGGTCAGGGCTTTCCCGGCGCAGCCCTTCCTCAGCCAGCGTATGGCGGGGGAAATCGGCGTTGTTCATGGTCAACAGCACATCCGCCCCGCCTGCAATGGCGGCGGCCAGCACGTGAATGTCGTTCTCATCGGGCAGCCAGAGGCGACGCAAATCGCCGTCATGGGGCAAAACGCTGGCTTTGGGCCAGTGAGCCGTCAAGAGCGCGATCTCGGCACGCGCGACACTTTCCTGATCGGGGCCAAGCTTGGCCGCGGCGCGCGCCCATTCTCCCAGAATGCGGGGCGACCACAGGGGGGTGAAAAACCCCTCCTGCGCCGCGCCCAACACCATCTCGCGCATCACCGTCGGGTAAAGCACGCAGGCGTCGATCAGGACTTTCATGGCAGCAGCCGGAAGAACAGCGCCTTCAGGTAGCCACTTTCGGCCAGTTGCGGGTGCATCGGGTGATCTGCGCCCGCAAAGCCGGTGTGGATCAACTGGCTGGCCCGTCCGGCCCGGCCGATGCCCCGGATGGACGAGGCGCGAAACTTGTCGATTGTCGCGGCGTGCGAACACGAGCACAGGGCGAGGTATCCACCGGGGGCCACCAGAGGTGCTGCCAATCGCGCAAGCCGCTCATAGGCGCGCAATCCGGGTTCCAGCGCCTTCTTTGACGGCGCGAAAGCTGGCGGGTCGCAGATCACCACGTCGAACTGCGCGCCTTCTTCACCGAGGGCAGTCAGCACGTCGAACGCATCGCCTTGTCGGGTCAAAAAACGGTCAGCGGCGTCCATCTGGCGGGCACCCTCGTCGGCCAGGGCGAGCGCCGGGGCAGATCCGTCGACCGCCAAAGCCGTGGTCGCCCCACCCGCAAGCGCCGCAAGGCCAAACCCGCCCACGTGGGAAAATACATCCAGCACCCGCGCGCCTTTGGACAGGTTTGCGGCAAAGGCATGGTTGGGCCGTTGGTCAAAGAACAGCCCGGTTTTCTGTCCGCCTGTCAGGTCTGCCATATAGGTGGCGCCATTCATTGGCACCGCAATCGGTGCGTCGGGTGCTTGGCCCAGCAACACGCTGCTTTGCTCGTCCAGCCCTTCCAGCGCACGAGCGCGACCTGCCGCGTTTTTCAGGATCGTGGTCACGCCCGTGACATCCGCCAGCGCTGCCGCCAGATCGTTGATCAGCACATCGGCCCACGCCGCATTGGGTTGGATCACGGCAGTATCGCCGAACCGGTCGATGATCACACCGGGAAGCCCGTCGGCCTCGGCGTGGATCAGGCGGTAGAATGGCGCGTCAAACAGCGTTTCGCGGTGATCCAGCGCCGCCTTCAGCCGCGCGCCCAGCCAGGCGCGGTCAATCACCGCATCGGGATCACGGTCAAGCATCCGGGCGATGATCCGTGAGTTTGGGTTGAACGCGACCGTGCCCAGCGGGTCGCGTGCGCCATCCTCAAGCCGCGCAATCGCGCCTGCGGGTATGTTTTTGGTGCGGCGGTCGGTGACCACCTCGTTGTCAAACACCCACGGCGCGCCGTGCCGGATTGCGCGCGCATTGGCCTTGGGCTTTAGTCGGATCGTCGCGCGATCGGGTGTATGTGTCTGCGCCATGTGATATCATCCATGATTAGGTCGCGCCTTGCCTAGCCTGCGGTCACACGCAAGGAAACCCGTAAATCGACAGGCCCATCTCTGGGCGGAAGGTTGGGCCAGCGTGATGCCCATTCTGGCCCGCATGCAATTTGAAGGCTCGGGACCGCTTGAAATAGACGTTGTTAGCGCTATCACATTCTGATAGGAAAGCGGCGAACGGTAACGCGACGCAGCCACGACGCTCCTTTCTTGGCGCTCGCGCAAGACACAGGACAAGACCCATGACCCTGAACGGCACCCTCGCAAAAGTGACAGATCGGATCGCAGAGCGATCCAAGGCCACCCGCCAACCCTATCTGGACAAGATCGCGCGCGCCGCCGAAGACGGGCCGCGCCGCGCGCATCTAAGCTGTTCGGGTCAGGCACATGCCTATGCAGGCGCCGGTCCCGATCAAGACCGGCTGGCCGAAGGGCGCGCGCCAAACCTGGGTATCGTGACGGCCTATAACGACATGCTGTCGGCCCATGCGCCCTTTGCCACGTTCCCCGACCTGATCAAGCGCATTGCCCGCGACGAAGGTGCAACCGCGCAGGTGGCAGGCGGTGTGCCTGCGATGTGCGACGGGGTCACGCAGGGCGAAACGGGGATGGAGCTGAGCCTGTTTTCACGCGACGTGATCGCGCTCGCTTCGGCCGTTGCACTCAGCCACAACACCTTTGACGCGGCGCTGTTTCTGGGCGTCTGTGACAAGATCGTGCCGGGCCTGGTGATCGCGGCGGCCAGCTTTGGGCATATTCCGGCGGTGTTCCTGCCAGCTGGGCCGATGACCTCGGGCCTGTCAAACGACGAAAAAGCCAAGGTGCGCACGCAATTTGCTACTGGCGAGGTGGGCCGCAAAGAGCTGATGGCGGCCGAGATGGCGGCCTATCACGGCCCCGGCACCTGCACCTTCTATGGCACCGCAAACACCAACCAGATGCTGATGGAATTCATGGGGCTGCACCTTCCCGGCGCGTCCTTTGTCACGCCACATACCGACATGCGCGAGGCCTTGACCGCAGAGGGGACGCGACGCGCGCTGGCGATCACAAAAGACGGCAGCGCTGGCTTCACGCCTGCCGGGCATGTGCTGGACGAAAAAGCTTTCGTAAACGGGCTGGTAGGGCTGATGGCCACTGGCGGCTCGACCAACCTTGTCCTGCACCTGCCTGCCATGGCGCGGGCGGCGGGGATCATTCTGACGCTGGAAGATTTCGCCGATATCTCGGCAATCGTGCCGTTGATGGCGCGGGTCTATCCGAACGGGCTGGCGGATGTGAACCACTTCCACGCCGCTGGCGGTCTTGGCTACATGATCGGCGAGCTGCTGGACGCGGGGCTTCTGCACCCCGATGCCAAGACCATCATGGGCGATCTAACCGCCTATACACAGGAGCCGAAACTGGACGGCGACCGGGTGCGTTGGGAACCCGGCCCGCGTGAAAGCCTGAACGACAAGATTCTGCGTCCTGCCTCTGACCCTTTCGCACAATCCGGCGGGTTGGTGCAATTGTCGGGCAACCTTGGCAGTGGTGTCATCAAGGTCTCGGCTGTCGATCCCAAACACCACCTGATCGAAGCCCCTGCCCGCGTGTTTCACGACCAAGACAGCGTCAAGGCCGCCTTCAAGGCAGGCGAGCTTGTGGGCGACCTGATCGTCGTCGTGCGCTTTCAGGGACCGCGGGCCAACGGGATGCCTGAGCTACACAGCCTGACACCAACGCTTTCGGTCTTGCAGCAACGCGGTCAGCGCGTCGCACTGGTGACGGACGGGCGGATGTCAGGGGCGTCGGGCAAGGTGCCCGCTGCGATCCATGTGGCCCCCGAAGCCGCCAGCGGCGGGCCTATCGCCCGTATCCGCGACGGTGACATGATCCGGCTGGACGCCGAGAATGGCACGCTTGAAGTTCTGACCGAAGGCGCCATGGACCGACCTGCCGTTCAGGTCGACCTGAGCGACAATACCGACGGCATGGGCCGTGAGCTTTTCGAAACCTTCCGTCGCGCAGCCAGCTCTGCGACCGAAGGCGCATCCTCGATTTCCTGAAGGAGATTATCATGACCCCGCAAGAGGCAAGCACTGCCGCTGAGAAAATCTGCCGATTGGCCCCGGTCATTCCGGTTCTGGTCGTGGATGACGTCGCCCACGCGGCGCCTTTGGCTGCGGCTTTGGTGGCAGGCGGCCTGCCCGCGTTGGAAGTCACCCTGCGAACACCCGTGGCGCTTGAGGTCATCGCCGAAATGGCGCGCGTGGAGGGTGGGGCTGTCGGGGCTGGCACTTTGCTGACCGCCAAGGACGTGGAAAACGCCAAGAAGGCGGGCGCGACCTTTGGTGTGTCACCCGGCGCAACCGATCGCCTGCTGGACGCGTGCGAGGCCAACGATCTGCCGCTGCTGCCCGGTGCAAGTTCCGCGTCCGAGGCCATGCGGCTTCTGGAACGCGGCTATACCGTGCAAAAGTTCTTTCCGGCAGAAGCCGCAGGTGGCGCGCCCTTCTTGAAATCTCTGTCCTCGCCCCTGCCCCAGATCCGCTTCTGCCCGACCGGCGGTGTCAGCTTGTCGAATGCAAATGACTACTTGTCCCTGCCCAACACGCTGTGCGTCGGGGGGTCATGGGTCGCACCCGGTGATTTGGTCCGCTCGGGCGACTGGGCCGCGATCACGGCACTTGCGAGAACGGCAGCAGCTTTGGGCAGTTGAAGTATTGGCATATGTGGCACGCGACCCTCTCGGCTTGACACTGGGCAGGTTTCGCCAGAGCCTGACCGTCTAAAAAGGGGGCCGTGCGCCATGTCAGTCGAGTTTCTTCTCACATCCCTGATCGTTGTGGTTTTGCCGGGAACGGGTGTGCTGTATACGATTGCCATCGGTCTGGGTCGCGGGTTTAAAGCCAGCATCGCAGCCGCGCTGGGGTGCACCTTCGGGATCTTACCCGCCGCCCTCGCAAGCATCATCGGACTGTCGGCTTTGTTGCACACCAGCGCCGTCGCGTTTCAGGTCATCAAATACCTTGGCGTCCTGTATCTGTTCTACATGGCGTGGTCGATCCTGAAAGACGACAGCACGATGGATGCCTCTGATGACCGGTCGCGGAAATCCTTGCGCTCGATCGCGCTGACCGGAACGCTGATCAATGTCCTTAACCCCAAGCTATCGCTGTTTTTTCTGGCCTTTTTGCCGCAGTTCATATCCGTCAACGCGCCCAATGCCACGGTCGAGTTATCATTGCTTGCCGTGGTGTTCATGGTGATGACGTTTCTGGTGTTTGTCGGATATGGCGCTTTCGCCTCGGCGGCGCGCAGATATGTCATTGGCCGACCGACGGTGATGGTGTGGATCAAGCGGGTCTTTGCAGGGGCGTTCGGGGCGCTTGGGGCAAAGCTCGCGATGTCAGACTAGGCGATCGCGGCCCTGATCGAACACCGGCCTACCAGCCACCAAGAACGCTTTTCCACAACAGCGCACCACGGCGCGAGAACTCGGACTGTCCAAGCGCTCCGGCTGCGACCGCTTCAGGCGTGTTTCGGGCGTGGCGCAGAACGGGTGCAGCCCGCCAAGCGCTGCGCAATGCGGCGTTGCCTCGCCGATCAAGCGCACCGCGCGCGTGGGCCAGCGCCTCTAGCCCACCTTCGCACAGCGTGCGGATTGTGTCAGGGCTGGGCGCAATGTGCCCTCGCCCGGCGGCCAGAAGCGCCGGCTGTGCCATCAGCCAATTGGCGATCCCGACAGCTTCGCCCAATCCCTCCAGCGCTTGGTCCACGTCGTGATCGCCAGAAAAATCGGCGATCCCCGAGGCCTGCCCCGCCGCCAGCATCAACGCGCCCGAGGTTTCACGCGCATAGGATTGGATCTGATCCACAGTCTCGCGCAGAGCACCCTGCGCGTCATCTTCGCGCGCGGCGATCATCCGTACCAAGGGGGCCGCACGGACATCGCCCCAGATCACCAGTTGCGACAGCGGCGTGGCCACGTCATGCTTCGGTGCCTCGCGCCCATCCACAGCCGCGTCAATCAGATCGCGCCAGAACTGCAGCCGGATCATCGCCACCATTGGCTCTTGCGACATATAGGGCGCGCGCGCAATTTCGAGGTTGAAGGCGTAGAGCGGAAACAGGCGTTTACGTTCCTCCACGTCGCCGGTCATGGTCGCCAGAAACCGGTCGGGGTCGCCCTTCAGGACCATCTCGGCGCAGGCGGCGATGGGGTCGTGCGGGGTGTCGGTCATGCGGGCTTGGCCCCGTCGCGCAAGAGCTTCCAGGTGATCGCGTCCAGCAGCGCCTCGAACGATGCATCGACGATGTTGGGGCTGACGCCCACGGTCGACCAGCGGTGGCCGTCACGGTCTTCGCTGTCGATGATCACGCGGGTTTGCGCCTCGGTCCCACCTTGGGTGATGCGCACTTTGAAGTCCACCAGCCGCAGGTCGTCGATGATGTCCTGATAGGGGCCAAGGTCTTTCGCCAGCGCCTTGGCCAGCGCGTTCACCGGGCCGCGATCTGTGCCGGACGCATCCATGCTTTCCGACACGGACAGCTTTTTTTCGCTGCCGATTTTCACCACCACGATGGCTTCAGACAGGCTGACCGTCTGGTTGCGCTTGTTCTTGCGCCGCTCGATCGTGACCTTGTAGCGCTTCACCTCGAAAAATCGCGGCAATTGTCCCAGCACGTCGCGCGCAACCAACTCGAACGAGGCTTGCGCGCTGTCATAGGCATAGCCCTGATCTTCACGTTCCTTCACCCGGTCTAGGATTTGCCCCAGACGCGGATCGCCCGGTTCGACGTCGATCCCGGCATCGGCCAGCCGCGCGCGCAGGTTCGATTGGCCCGCTTGATTGGACATCGGCACGATGCGCGCGTTGCCCACCGTTTCGGGCGGGATGTGTTCATAGGTCGTTGGGTCTTTCAGGATCGCGCTGGCATGCAGCCCGGCTTTGTGCGCAAAGGCCGACGAGCCGACAAAGGGCGAAGCTTTATTCGGAACCCGGTTCAGGATGTCATCCAGTTTGCGGGATATGCGGGTCAGGCCTTGAAGGGCCTCGCGTTTGACGCCCGTTTCAAACTGGCTGGCATAGGGCTCCTTCAACAACAGCACCGGGATCAGCGTGGTCAGGTTGGCGTTGCCGCACCGCTCGCCCAGCCCGTTCAACGTGCCCTGCACCTGCCGCGCGCCCGCGTCGATGGCGGCCAGCGAACAGGCCACCGCGTTGCCTGTGTCGTCATGGGTGTGGATGCCCAAATGGTCGCCGGGAATGCCCGCTGCGATCACCGACTTGGTGATCTGGTGCACCTCGTGCGGCAGCGTGCCGCCATTGGTGTCGCAGAGCACGATCCAGCGCGCGCCTGCCGCGTAAGCCGCCTTCAGGCACTCCAACGCGTAATCCGGATTGGCCTTGTATCCGTCAAAGAAATGCTCGGCATCATAGAGCGCCTCGCGCCCCTGCGCGACCAGATGAGCGACTGAGGCGCGGATGTTCTCCACGTTCTCGTCCAGCTCGATCCCCAACGCGGTGGTGACGTGGAAATCATGGCTTTTTCCCACCAGACAGACCGCTGGCGTGCCCGCGTTCATCACGCCCGCCAGCACCTCGTCATTCTCGGCCGAGCGCCCTGCCCGTTTGGTCATCCCAAAGGCGGTGAAGGTCGCGCGGGTCTTGGGGGCGGCAGCGAAAAAGTCGCTGTCGGTCGGGTTCGCACCGGGCCAGCCGCCTTCGATATAGTCCACGCCGAGCGCGTCGAGCGCCTCGGCGATCTGTTGTTTTTCAGCAAGCGAGAACTGGACACCTTGGGTTTGCTGACCGTCGCGGAGCGTGGTGTCGTAGATATAGAGGCGGGCGGTCACGGGATTATCCTTTCTACAGCATCGACTGTGGGGTCACCATCAATACTAGCGATGCCCTGATTAATCCCGTTTGCTGATCTGGCTGCGCGCAACTGAATGCCAATCTCGCGTGCATCTTTCGACAAAGAGTCTGCCGCGCGCCAGTTTTCCTCTCGCCGCAGCTTCATCCAAGTCCGAACGAGTTTCATGGTCACATCGACAAACTCACTTGAGTGTTCGCCCCAGCCCACCATACTAGTAGTTGGCTGAAAATCCTTACCCTCCACCCAGTCAGTTCCATCTGGCGTTTCAAAACGGAAAGGGCTCGCCCAGTTCGCTTTGGAAATCTCGGCTAGATCAATACCCAACAATTTGGCACAGCCAATTAGTTCGGCATAATCTTCATCTCGATACTGTTGATCCAAGTAATCAATAGAGCCTGCGGTATTGAGGTCGTCAGCCAAGATATCCAGAAAATCTGGAGAGATCGTTGGAGGTTCAGCTTCACGCACAACACTCGCCCAGTCGCGAAGTTTTCTTAATGCCTCAGCCCGCTTCTTCTCCGTCCAATCCATCGGCTTGCGATAATGCGTGCCCAAGAAGACGAACCGTATCACTTCACCCGGCACGCCTTGCTCCAACAAATCATGCACCGTGAAGAAGTTGCCCAGCGATTTGGACATCTTCTTGCCCTCGACCTGCAACATCTCGTTGTGCAGCCAGTAATTAGCGAACCCCGCGTCGGGGTGGGCGCATTTCGACTGGGCGATCTCGTTTTCGTGGTGCGGGAACTGCAGGTCGTTGCCGCCACCGTGGATGTCGAACGACGCGCCCAGCAGGTCGTGGCTCATGGCAGAACACTCGATATGCCAACCCGGACGACCTCGACCCCACGGGCTGTCCCAACCCGGCAGATCATCGGTGGAGGGTTTCCACAGCACGAAGTCCATCGGGTTCTTTTTGTAAGGCGCGACTTCGACCCGCGCACCGGCGATCATGTCATCGACCGAGCGGCCCGACAGGCGGCCATAGTTCTTATAGCTTTCGACCGCGAACAGCACATGGCCCTCGGACTCATAGGCGTGGCCCTTGGCAATCAGATCCTCGATCATGGCGATCATCGGCCCGATGAACTCAGTCGCGCGGGGCATCTCGTCCGGCTCCAACGCGCCCAGAGCGCCCATGTCTTGCAGATACCAGCCGATGGTCTCGTCCGAGCGTTCGTGGACCAGTTCCTCCAACGTGCCCTCGGCCCCGGCTTCCTTGCGCTGAAGCGCGGTCGCGTTGATTTTGTCATCCACATCGGTGAAATTGCGCACATAAGTGACGTGATCCGCGCCGTAGACATGGCGCAGCAGACGATAGAGCACATCGAACACCACAACAGGGCGCGCATTGCCCAGATGGGCGCGGTCATAGACGGTCGGCCCGCAGACATACATACGGACGTTATCGGGGTCGATCGGGGTAAAGACCTGCTTTTCCCGCGCCATCGTGTTGTAAAGTTTGATGTCCGTCATAATGTCCTCGCAAGTCTGCGCACAGGTGATCCCACAGAATTATCCCGAGCGGGCTTAGCAAGTTCCTGACATGTATGGAATAGAAGAACGGCCCGCCTGAGTGTCTCAGCAGGTAATGCAGCAGATAATGTTGATGCCCAAGGGCTTTACTGTCCGTTTCATGGCCTGCACGCTAGCACCCTTCCCAGCGCCTGCCAAGCGGGTTATCGTGATCTTATGACCCGTAAAGCTGTGAACAAGATATGCGAAGCGCTGCCCGGCGCGGAATGGTCCGAGCCGTTTGGGCCGGGCCATGACGTGTGGAAGGTGGGTGGCAAAATTTTCGCAGCGATTGGCGCCGAAACCCCCGGCGTATCGGTCAAGACACCCGATGTTGAAACGGCGACGATGCTGATCGAGGCAGGCGTGGGCCGCAAAGCCCCCTATTTCCATCGCTCATGGGTTCTGATCCCGTTTGACGCGGGCAAGGACGAGTTGACCCACCGCATCCAACGGTCTTATGCGCTGATCCGGGCCAGCCTGACGAAAAAGACGCAAGCCAGCCTCGCCCCTTTTACGATCGACGATTAGGCTTGTGCCGCGTTGGTTTTCACCGCCAACACACCCTTGGTCCACATCTGCATCACCTTATAGACAATCGGCGCGATGATCAGTGTCGCCGCCACAAGGGTGAGCCCCGCGAAGATGCGCAGCGGTTCGCTGCTCAAAAACCCTGCCGCGATCTGCATCAGTGTCGCAAAGGCGGCCAACGGGAAGGTGAAGGCGCTCCACAACGGGCTGAACCCGGCGGCGGTCATCCAGCGGGCGCGTAGGATAAGGGCGCTCAGGATCATGATGGCGAACACGCTTAGCACCATGGCAACCTGCGTCTGCCCCACCAAAAACGCCACCGTGCCAAGCACACTTGCGGGCGCTAGGTGGATGGCCAGAAGCGGGCGCAGCGGTGCGGGCACGCTGACGCGCATCATTTGCACAAGGCTCGCCCCCCAGATCGCGAGCGCCGCCGCAAGGCAGACCCAAAAGATAAAGGACGAGGCCGCCATCAACCCAAGCGGCACCGCCGCCAGAGGGCTCAGGATGAACCCGACGAAGGTCAGGTGCCAGATTGGTGTAACGGTTCTGGCTTCGACCGGACCCGTGATCAGCAAATGGGCGACACGCAACGCCACGAACAGATGCGCCAGAAAGGCCGCGATCAACACCGCCCCGGCGATCACCGTGGTATGGGCGACCAGAGTTGCAGCCAGCAAATAGCCCGACAGAACCATCGCCGCGATCCCGGCCCGCCCCGGCAACACCCGAAGATCTTCGACAAACGTGCCGGACCTTTGCATGAGCTTTGCGATGTAAGCCGCTAAGCTAAATAGGTAAAGAAGCGTCGTCGCGCCCAGAATAAGGTCTCCGATCGCCTGCGGCGCGCCAAACCCTTCGACCGCTCGACGCCACGCCAGACCCAAGCCAAACGCCCCCATGATCGGGGTGAAGACTGCAGGCGGCATGCGCTGGAACATCCGCGTTTTTGGCGGGATGGGTGGCGGCGGCGGAAAATATGGGGCTTTGGCTTGTGTCATCGGGCGCTCCTTGAACGTCGTATCGCCCCTTTAGCCTGTGAAACCCGCCGGGGGAAGCCCTGACCACGGGTCCGATTGCCGCATCACAGCGCCTTGGTGACCTAAGGGGCGTCGTGCGTCACACCCTTACAGCTGCGCGAGCTGCGTCCAGATTGCGCTGAACCGCGCTGCGCAACAACGTCGCATCAGACCCCACACCCAGAAACGTGACGCCCATCTGCGCATAACCCGCAAAATCTGCGCTGTCGTAGTGCAAGATGCCGGCAGCTTTGCCCGCAGAACGAATGCGCGCAATCGCGGTCGCAATCGCCTGCTTTACCTCGGGATGGGATGGGTTTCCCCTGTGCCCCATGTCGGCGGACAGGTCCGCAGGACCAATAAAGACCGCATCGACACCATCGGTCGCGGCGATCTCGTCAATGTTATTAAGGGCTTTGGTGGTTTCCGCCTGCACGATCAGGCACACCTCGTCATTGGCGTTGGCAAGATAGTCGGTGCACTGGCCAAAACGAGCCGCGCGGGCAACCGCCGCCCCCATGCCGCGCTTCCCGTCCGGCGCATAGCGGGTCGCGGCCACCATTTGCGCCGCGTGCTCGGAGGTATCGACCATCGGCACCAAAAGGCTTTGTGCGCCCAGGTCCATCACCTGCTTGATCACCCAGTCTTCCCCGATCGGCACCCGCACGATGGGCGACAAGGCAAATTGCCCCAAGACCCGCAGCTGAGCCTGGATCATCGTAGGATCATAGGGCGCGTGTTCGCCATCGATCAGCGCCCAGTCATATCCTGCCCCGCCCACGATTTCAGTGGCAGACGGACTGGCAAGATTAAGCCACAGACCGATTTGCATCTCGCCCGCCGCCAGCGCGCGTTTGAGTTTGTTTTCCGGTGCGCGCATGACGGCCTCCATTTGCTTAACATATCAAGGAACAGGCTAGGTTGCACATGGCCCTGTATCAAGCCCTAAGCCCCTTGGTGCTATTGCAGATAGTCGGACCGTTGCAATCCGTATTTCGCCATCTTCTCGTTCAAGGTCCGGCGCGGCAGGCACAGCTCGTCCATGACCCCCACGATCGAGCCCTTGTGGCGCCGCATCGTATTGTCGATCAACATCCGTTCGAACGCCTCGACATATTCCTTGAGCGGCTTGCCCTCGGTGGTCATCACCGGTTGCACATCGTCATGATCCGACATCAGCAGTGACGAGATCGTGCCTGTGCCACGACGCGACTGAAGCACCGCGCGTTCGGCGATATTGATCAACTGGCGGATGTTGCCCGGCCATGGCGCCTGCAACAACTGTGCGGCTTCCTGGGCGCTGACGGTGGGCGCCGCGCAGCCGTATTCTTCGGCGAACTGGTCGGCGAAACGGGTGAAAAGCATCAAGATGTCCTCGCCGCGCTGTCGCAGCGGGGGCAAGGTGATCTTCATCGCGGCAAGGCGGTAAAACAGGTCCGGACGCAGGCAGTCTTCGCAGGTCTTGCCCTGCTCTTGCAGGTTGCTGATCGCCACGACACGGGTTTCGGCAGGGCTGCCCTGGTCGTTCATCCAACTCAAAAGGCGCGCCTGAAGCCCCATTGGCAGCGCCTCGATATCTTCCAGCACCAATGTGCCGCCGCGGGCCTCTTCGACAAGCGGCTGTGCGCCGCCATCATCCATTGGGCCAAACAGCCGGCGCGCGCATTCCTCTTCGTCCTGACCTGCGCATGAGGTCACGACAAACTTCTTACCCGCCTTTGCCCCGACCGCATGCAACGCATGTGCCACCAAGGTCTTGCCGGTGCCGGTTTCCCCGTCGATCAGCACATGGCCATCCGATTGGCCGATATCCAGAATATCCTCGCGCAGGCGCGACATGACCGGCGAGGCGCCGATCAGTTTCTTCATGATGGTCGAGCCATCGCCAAGCTCGCGGCGCAAGGCACGGGCATCCAGCGCAAGGCGACGCTTGTGGGTCGCAGATTTCGCCAGGGTGGTTAGCTGGTCGGGGTTGAAGGGCTTTTCCAGAAAGTCATAGGCCCCGACCCGCATCGCCTCGACCGCCATCGGCACATCGCCGTGGCCGGTGATCATGATGACGGGCAAGGTGCTGTCCAAGCTCATCAGCTTTTTCAAAAACCCCATGCCATCCATGCCCGGCATACGAATGTCCGAGATGATGACGCCGGGATAATCCGGGCCGATCACCTTCAACGCATCCTCTGCCGAGGCATAGGTTTCGGTCTCGAACCCTGACAGCGACAACCATTGTGAAATGGACTGCCTCATATCCTGTTCGTCATCTACGATCGCGATCTTCATTGCCTGTGCCATGGCGGTCTCCTGCGCTCTTCTTTTGTCTTGCCTATAGTCTTGGCTGCCTTACTCGGCGGCTTCGATCTCTGCCTCTTCCTGCTTCAAGATAGGAAGTTCAACTTCAAATACAGCGCCCCCGTCCTGGCCATTGCGCGCCGTCAGGCGGCCGCCAAGGTCGGTCACGATGCCCGAAGAAATGGCCAGTCCCAGCCCGACCCCATCTCCGGGTGCTTTTGTGGTGTAGAACGGTTCAAACAAGTTATCCAGATCGTCCACCCCGTCGCCATTGTCCCGCACGGTGATCAGAACATAGTCGCCACGGCTGACAATGATGTCCACCTGCGGCTGAGCCACAGCCTTTGTTGCATCCAATGCGTTGCGCAAGAGGTTGATCAACACCTGCTCCAGCCGCAACCGGTCGCCCATCACCATCACCGGGTCGCGCGGGATATTGCGGGTGATACGCACATCGCGGCTTTTCAGTTGAGGTTCCATCATCGACAGCGCGGTCGACACGCTTTGGCGCACATCCATCGCTTCAAACGCATCCCCGCCCTTGCGGGCATAGCTTTTCAACTGGCGGGTGATGGCGCCCATCCGTTCGATCAGATCGTCGATCCGCTGGAAGCTCGACAGGGCCTCGTCGGGGCGTTTGCGTTGCAACAGCAGCTTCGCGCCCGCCAGATAGGTCTTCATCGCCGCAAGCGGTTGGTTCAATTCATGGCTGACCGCCGCCGACATTTCACCAAGTGCGGCCAGTTTCGAGCTTTGCGCCAGCGTCTGTTCGGCCACCTGAAGATGTTCTTCTGCCCGCTGGCGTTCCGCGATTTCGCGTTGAAGCGCATCATTCAGCTGCCTAAGCTCCGCCGATTCCTGCGCAAACAGCATTGATCGCCATTGGGCCCGGCGGCTGATCAGATAGAAGGTCAGCGACAAAAGCATGGCGAACGCCATGATTTCCAGCGACAAAACCGCATTCACCTTCTCGCGCACTGACGCGTAGGAGGTGAAAGACGCGATCCGCCATCCCTGAAACGGCACGCGCGCCTCGTGGCGCATCACCGCTTCGCCCAGAAACAGCACTTCGGATGGCAAGCCGGACCAATCGCTGACATTGCTGACGCTGCGGCGGATGGCATCTGTCGCCGAAACGGTCGCCAGCGCCTCACCTTCGGGTTTGCCCCGCCAGCGCGGCTCTGTGGCCAGAATCACGCTGCCTTCGCTGTTGGTGACCAGCACGGCATCCGAGATCCCCGACCAACTGTTTTCGAACTTGCGCAGGTCGACGCCGACGACAATGACCCCGATCACCCCGTCGCTGTCTTCGATCTTGCGCGAATAGGCAAACTCATAAGCGCCCGCCTCGGTGCGCACGGTGGTGAAAACGGTGTCTGAACTGCGCAGGGCGTCAACATAATAAGAGTTGGTGCGATGCTGAGAGCCAAGCGTTTCGCGGTTGGTCGCAGCCACGGCCCGCCCGTCCTTGTCCAGCAACAAAAGCGAGGCGGCTTCAATTTCGTCGCGGTAGGAAATCAACCGCGCGGTGCTTTGTGTATAATTTGCTGAGTTCAGGGCGTTGATCAACGCCGGGTCACGCGACAGCAACAGCGGCACGACAGAGTTTCGTTGCAATTCGCTAATCAGGTTGCCCGAATATAGCGCCACGCGAAGCTCTGCCCGGTTGCGCGTGGTTTCGGTATAGCGTTCGGTCAGCCACCGGTTCGAGAAGAACACCACCAGCACCGCAAAGGAAATCAGCGCAACGAGCACGAGGCGCGCGCGCAAACTAACCCCGGTGCTTGGGGTCAAAACCGGCTTGGTCTTAGGGTCCGACATGTCTCAACGATAGGCCCGTAGGGCCTGCGCCACAATCACGCAGCAACGACGCTATCAACCAACGAGCGGAACATTGCCACCCCGTCCGTCCCGCCGTGGTTTACGTCAACCGCGCGTTCGGGGTGCGGCATCATGCCAAGAACGCGACGGTTCTTGGAAACCACGCCAGCGATATCGCCGGTCGAGCCATTGGGGTTGTCCACATAGGTGAACGCGATCCGACCTTCGTCGCGCAACTGCGTCAGTTTTTCGGCGGTGACGGTGTAATTGCCATCATGGTGAGCCACCGGCACGGTGATTTTCTGCCCGAGCTCATAGCCGGAGGTAAAAGCGCAATCTGCTTTTTCCACCTGTAATTCAATCGGTTTGCAGATGAACTTAAGGTTGGAATTGCGCATCAAAGCGCCCGGCAGGATGCCGGTTTCGGTCAGCACCTGAAACCCGTTGCAGATGCCAATCACATAACCGCCCCGTTCGGTGTGCCGGATCAGGGAGCGTGTAATCGGCGATTGTGCCGCAATCGCGCCGCACCGCAGATAGTCCCCGAAGGAAAAGCCGCCCGGAACCCCGACAATGTCCAGATCACCCGGCAGGTCGGTATCCTTGTGCCAGATCATCGACACCTGTGCGCCCGCGCGTTCAAACGCCACTGCCAGATCGCGGTCGCAGTTGGAGCCGGGAAAGACGATGACACCGGCCTTCATCACTGCACCTCGCCCGAAAGCACGTTGATCGTGTAGTTTTCGATCACCGTGTTGGCCAAAAGCTTTTCACACATCTTCTTGATGTCATCCTCGGAAGTGCCATCGGCCAGATCCAGTTCGATCACCTTGCCCTGACGCACGGCTTCAACACCGTCGAACCCAAGATTGCCAAGCGCGCGGCGCACAGCCTCGCCCTGCGGGTCCAGAACGCCGGTTTTCAACATCACATCAACACGTACTTTCATCGGGGCAAATCCTTAGTTGATCAGGGTCGGTTTGGTAGGGGCGTGGGTCACATTGGTCGGCAGAACGCCCAGACGGCGCGCCACTTCGGTATACGCGTCGGCCAGATCGCCCAAATCACGGCGAAACACGTCTTTGTCCAGCTTTTGGCCGCTTTCCATGTCCCACAGGCGGCAGCTGTCGGGGCTGATTTCATCCGCGACGATCAGGCGCTGGTAGTCGCCCTCGTAGACGCGGCCAACTTCGATCTTGAAGTCGACCAGCTTGATTCCAACGCCATACATCACGCCCGACAAATAATCGTTCACCCGCAGGGCCATCGACACGATCTCGTCCATTTCGGGCTGGCTGGCCCAGCCGAACGCGGCGATGTATTCCTCGGGCACCAGCGGGTCGCCAAGGCTGTCGTCCTTATAGGAAAATTCGACAATCGGACGGGGCAACGGCGTGCCCTCTTCCATGCCCAGTCGCTTGGCCATCGACCCGGCAGCGACATTGCGCACGATGATCTCTAGCGGCACAATCTCGACCGCGCGCACCAGTTGTTCGCGCATGTTCAGGCGTTTGATGAAATGGTTGGGAATGCCCAGATGCGTCAGGCCCGTCATGAAAAACTCGCTCAGGCGGTTGTTCAACACGCCCTTGCCGTCGATCACATCTCTTTTTTCGGCGTTGAACGCGGTGGCGTCATCTTTGAAATACTGCACGATCGTGCCGGGTTCAGGACCTTCATAAAGAACCTTCGCCTTGCCTTCATAGAGTTTCTTGCGACGTGCCATGGGATCTCCGTAGCTCTGTGCGGGGGGCTGCCTCCGGGCGAGCCCCTGCCCGCGCGACTCCCGCCTTCGCCCGCCCTATACGTGAAACCCCCACCCTGAGCAAGAATATCGCCTAACTTGCGCGAATTCGCGACATTGAGAGCGCTAGCGGGGTTGCGATGGGTGCTGTGCGTTGGCATATCTGTATCCAACAGCGCCGTTCGGCCCGCCGAAGGCAACAGTCCATGAACAAGGGAATGCCATGACCACCTTTGATGATCGCGAAAACGCGTTTGAGGCCAAATTTGCCCATGATGAAGAAATGATCTTCAAGGCAGAAGCTCGCGCCAACAAGAAACTGGGCCTTTGGGCAGCCGAAAAAATGGGCAAAACCGGCGACGACGCCGACGCCTATGCCCGCGAAGTGATCAAGTCGGATTTCGAAGAGGCCGGACACGAGGATGTCGTGCGTAAGGTCACCGGCGATCTGAACACTGTCAGCGCCGATGAAGTGCGTGCCAAACGCGCCGAATTTCTAGCCGTTGCGAAAGGCGAGCTTGCTGGTCAGGCCTGACCGCTTACTGACCCTGCAGCGTGTCACGAACCAGACAGGGCGCGCCGCTGAGGTCGCGCCCTGTCTTGTTGCAGCATCGTGCGGCGGCGCCGATTGGGCAGAGATATGGCTCGTTAACACTCTTTTTGTGTCTATGAGGGAAGGTGTCCCAATGGGCCGATCAAGGGGTTAGATATGCGAAGCAACGGACACCAACGACAATCGAACGCCACGACGCGCGCACCTGCCCGCGTCGACGGTGATCCGTCGCGCCGCGTGCCCCACCCTTCGCAACCCCGAAATGTTACGCAAGCGTTGTCGCAGGGCAACGCAAACGGGATCGACTTGCGCAAGCTTGCCATGCGCCAGACGTTGCCAGTGGCGCTTGCCTTTGGCCTCGTCGTTCTGATGTGGGACAAAATCGCGCAGCTGGACATCGGCTATATCCATGCCTCGCTTAAAACTGTCGGAGCGCTTCAATGGGCAGGTGCAGCTGTGTTCTCGGCGCTCTCTTTCTGGGCATTGGGCCGGTATGACCGGGTCGTGCACCGGTTGATCGGATCTCCGATTGCGTCAGGCGATGCGCAGCGCGCAGGGGTGACCGCTATTGCACTCTCACAAACCGTGGGCATGGGGGTGATTTCGTCGGCATTTGTGCGCTGGCGCATGCTGCCTGAAATCTCTTTCCTACAAGCGATGCGGATATCGGTGATCGTGTCGATCTCGTTTCTCTCGGGCCTCGCGGTCGTTGCGTCATTGGTGGCCCTGACAGTTCCCATGACCTTGCCGTGGGCAGGATGGCTGGCTTGGATCGTGTTGGCGACAGCATGCGCTTTCGCAGTTCTCACCGTGTTTCGACCCCGTCCATTCAGCGGCATTCACCTGCCCCCCTTGCGTGCAATGGGCGCGTTTCTGGGCTTGGCGTTTCTTGACACAGCCGCAGCCGGCGCGGCCTTGTGGATGGTGCTGCCCGAAGGCTGCGACATCGGGATCGTGCCCTTGGTTGCAGCCTACTTGATTGCGCTGGGGGCGGGACTCGTTTCCGGCACGCCCGGTGGCATGGGCGCGTTCGAAATCACTTTGCTGGCGCTGTTGCCTGAGCTGGGACAAGAACCCCTTCTGGCGGCAGTATTGGCGTTTCGCGCCGTTTACTACGCGATGCCGGCCATATTGGCTGCGCTCGTAACCATACGCGGACCGCGCCGGGCGCGCGCGCGCGCACCCGCTGAAGCCACCGCAAGCCTTCACCCGGTTGCACAAGCGCCCCATTTGCCCGCGCAAGTCGCTGAGGTCTTGCGCGAAGCCCCACGTGCCGAAGCCGGATTGCTGCGTCAGGGCCGTCTGTCGCTGATCGAAACAGCCCAGGGCCAGCCCGCCGCCATTGGGGCTGCATCGGGGCAGAGCCTGATCATGCTGTCCGACCCCTTGATTGCCAGCGAATCCCACCTCGCCTTCTTCAAAGAACTGCACGGTTTGGCTCGGCGCAGCTATCTTTCGCCCTTCCTCTACAAGATCGGCGCGCGAACCGCGTCATCTGCGCGGGCGCTCGGCTGGAACGTCCTTCCGATCGCGAAAGAGGCGTGGCTCAATCCCCAAGCCTTCACACTGGACGGCGCCGCAAAGCGCCAACTGCGCCGGAAGCTGCGCGCCGCCAGCAAAGCGGGCATCGCGATCACCGAAGCTGGCGCGGATTTGCCGCTGTCTGATATGGAACGGATCGCCCGGAACTGGTCGGAGGCACGCGGTGGTGAGCGCGGATTTTCCATGGGGGTGTGGCACCCGGAGAGCCTGCCTCATTCCCGGGTATTCCTGGCCCATCATCAGGGGCGACTGGTTGGCTTTATCACCCTACACTCCAATCAGAACGAACAGGTGCTGGATCTGATGCGCCCCGCACATCATGCGCCAGATGGAACGATGCATGCGCTTTTGACACAAGCGATCGAATGTGCAGCTCAGATGAACTGCCCACGCCTTTCACTTGCCGCGGTGCCACTAGGTCCACATCCTGAAGAGCCCTTGCTGTTTCGCCACGCGCGCCAGGCGCTTGACAGATCCTGTCGGGCCGACGGGCTGCGCCAGTTCAAATCCGCCTTTGCCCCGTCGTGGGAAACGCTGTATGCGGCGGCGCCCAGCAGGCTAAGCCTTGGGCTGGGGGCCGTGGATGTCGCCCGCGAGATCTGCCGCAAAATCGAACGCCCGACCTCCTTTCGGTGGCCTTGGCAGGGCAAGCGCGCGCCAACACCGCTTAATCGGCGGTCGTCACCGCAATAGGTTTGCGCCGGCGCTAGATCCATGGCAGTTAGCGTCAGAATTCCACACCGACCTGCGGAGAACCGAAAATGGCGGATGCGCTGACCAAACTCATGACCGAACGCGACTGGCTGATGGCTGATGGCGCAACGGGGACGACCCTGTTCAACATGGGCCTGACCTCTGGCGATGCGCCCGAGCTTTGGAATGTAGAGCAGCCAGACAACATCCGCGCGCTTTATCGCGGGGCCGTCGAGGCGGGGTCCGACATCTTTCTGACCAATACATTTGGCGGCAACGCCTCGCGCCTGAAACTGCATGACGCGCAGAACCGGGTGCGTGAACTCAACAGCGCAGGTGCTGCATTGGGGCGCGAAATCGCTGATGCTTCGGGGCGCACGGTCGTCGTTGCCGGGTCGATCGGGCCGACCGGTGATATCATGGAACCGATGGGCAGTCTGACGTTTGACAGCGCTGTCGAGATGTTTCACGAGCAGGCCGAAGGGCTGAAGGAGGGCGGCGCCGACGTTCTATGGGTCGAAACGATCTCGGCGCCCGAAGAATACAAGGCGGCCGCCCGCGCGGCTGAACTTGCTGACATGCCGTGGTGCGGAACGATGAGCTTTGACACGGCCGGGCGAACGATGATGGGTTTGACCTCGGCCGATCTGGCACAGATGGTCGAAACCCTGCCGAAGCCCCCGCTGGCCTTCGGTGCCAATTGCGGCGTCGGCGCATCGGATCTTCTGCGCACCGTTTTGGGGTTCGCAGCGCAAGGCAGCGAACGCCCGATCATCGCCAAGGGCAACGCGGGCATTCCCAAATATGTTGACGGTCACATCCACTATGATGGCACGCCTGAATTGATGGCTGAATACGCGGTTCTGGCGCGTGATTGTGGCGCTACGATCATTGGCGGCTGCTGCGGCACGACGCCGGATCATTTGCGCGCGATGCGCGCGGCGCTTGAAACACGGCCCCGCAGCGACACCCGCCCAACACTTGACCAGATCGCCGCCGCTCTGGGCGGGTTTTCTTCGGCGTCTGACGGGACAGGTGACGATGCAGCCACCCGACCTGCGCGCCGAACACGCCGTCGCAGCAGCACTTAAACCTGTACCACCGGTCACCGATTTTCCTGCAAGCTTTGCGACGCTGGCTGCAACGCTGGCTGCGACACTCAGGTGACGGGCGGCGGGGTCGGAAGCATTGCCTGAAATAATGCAGTGCGTCTTGCGGCACTGCGGTGCCCTGTTGCAACGGTTCAGAACAAGGACAGTTGATCACCCGGTGCAGGCGGCACCGCAAACAGATCACACCGCAGGGGCGGCAAAGCCCTGCCAACCCCCGCCCGTTTGCAGGCCAAGGCAAACCGGCGTTGCAACAGCATCGCAGACGCCCCCTGCCCGACCATTCGTGCACCAAAGGTCGGGTCATAGGCGCGACCGCCACGCATGTCACGCATCCGCGCCATCACACGCGCGGCCCGGTCTGGCAGGTGATCGTGCAACCAGTCTTCGAACAACCCGGCGACCTCACCCGGCAATCTGAGCAATATATAGCTGGCCGCGGTGGCGCCCTGCCTGCTTGCGGCGGCAATCACCGCCTCAACCTCATGATCAGTCAGGCCCGGCACGACCGGCGCCACCATGACCCGAACGGGTATGTCCGCCGCTGCCAGACGCCCGATCATCGCCAGCCTGCGTTGCGGCGAGGGAACGCGCGGCTCCATCTTGCGCGCCAGACCACCACAGAGCGTCGACAGTGACACCCCGACATGGACCAATCCGCGGCGTGCCATGGGCGCCAATAGGTCGATGTCGCGTTCGATCAAAACGCCCTTGGTCACGATTGTTACCGGATGGTTGAACCGCGACAGAACCTTGAGCACGCCGCGCATCACGCGATAGCGTTTCTCGATCGGTTGATAGGGGTCGGTGTTGGTGCCGATCGCCAAGGGTGACACACGGTAGCGCGGCGCGGACAGCTCGGCCGTCAAGCGTTTTGGCGTATCGGGGCGGGCGATCAGCTTGGTTTCGAAATCCAGCCCGGCTGAATATCCAAGATAGGCATGGGTCGGGCGGGCAAAGCAATAGATGCAGCCATGTTCGCACCCGCGATAGGGGTTCAGTGTGCGATCAAAAGACAGATCGGGGGATTGCAGACGATTGATCACCCGGCGCGGACGCTCGATCGCCACCTGAGTGCGCAGGGTTTGGGGCTGGTCTTGATGCCAGCCATCGTCAACGCCAACCCGCTGATAGGGCTCGAACCGGCCAGCGTCATTGGTCAAAGCCGCGCGCCCTTTGCGGGCAGACGTGCTGATTTTTTGGTCATGGTCCGTCATAGCGCGACAATAAGAACGTTTAGGGAACATATGAAGCAGTTTCACTATTTCACCGCGAATTATTCATTTGCCAATAGGTCGGTCAAAGGGCAATCAATGTCGCAATCGGTTCAGACCAGCGGCATTTTTTCGGCGCATCTGGAAAAAAGACACAAGACCTTCAGCAAGGGAACGGCAGCTATGTCCGACCAAGAAGACGATATCATCCTGAGCGAGCTTAACGACCAAGAGCTTGTGCAGCAGATGCATGATGACCTGTATGACGGGCTCGCGGAAGAAATCGCGGAAGGTGTGAACATCCTGCTTGAACGCGGGTGGGAGCCTTACAACATTCTGACCGAAGCCCTTGTTGCAGGCATGACCATTGTGGGTCACGACTTCCGTGACGGCATCCTGTTTGTGCCCGAGGTGCTGCTGGCCGCAAATGCGATGAAGACGGGCATGGCAATCTTGAAGCCGCTGCTGATCGAAACCGGAGCGCCGCGCATGGGCAAGATGGTGATCGGCACCGTAAAGGGCGACATTCACGACATTGGCAAGAACCTGGTGTCAATGATGATGGAGGGCGCGGGGTTCGATGTTATCGACCTGGGCATCAACAACTCTGTCGACAGTTATCTGGCGGCGTTGGAGGCGGAAAAGCCCGACATTCTTGGCATGTCCGCCCTGCTGACCACCACAATGCCCTATATGAAAGTGGTCATCGACACATTGATCGAAAAGGGCATTCGGGACGAGTATACCGTTTTGGTCGGCGGTGCGCCTCTGAACGAAGAGTTTGGCAAAGCCATCGGGGCAGACAGGTATTGCCGCGACGCCGCTGTGGCCGTCGAAACCGCCAAAGAGTTCATGGCGCGCAAGCACAACCAACTTGCCGCGGGCTAAACACTTCGCATTATCACAGACGGCCCTGCCCCGGTTCTTCCTGTGGCAGGGCCTTTTCTTTTCCACCCCGCATCCCCAAATTGAACCTATGAGCACCACGCGTTTCATTCTGTTGGTCACTTTGGTGATCTTATCTGGCGGGTTGACCGTGCTTGTGGCCGGCATGGCCTCCGCATCGGGCAAGCTGGACGGTCAGATCGCAATGGCGGTCTTGCCGCTGGTGATGTTGGCCTCGATCGCATGGCGCGCGCTGAGCAGCAGGCCCCCCCAATGAGTTTGAGCGACACAGCCCTGACCCAGGACGGCCTGCCCCCGACCCAACCCGATGCGCGGGTTCTGATCCTTGCCTGCGGCGCGCTGGCCAATGAAATTCTGGCGCTGATCAAGCTGAATGGTTGGACCCATATCAGCCTGACCTGCCTGCCTGCGATCTTGCACAACACGCCAGATCGCATCCCGGACGCGGTTCGGGCTGCGGTCGAAAAACATCAGGCGGATTTCGACAGGATCTTTCTGGCCTATGCCGATTGCGGCACTGGCGGCGCGCTGACCGCCTTGTGCGATGAGATGGGGATCACCATGATCAAGGGGCCGCATTGCTACAGCTTTTTTGAGGGCAATGCGTCCTTTGCCATCCGTGCCGAGGACGAGATTGACACCTTCTATCTGACGGATTTTCTGGCACGCGGGTTTGAGAGCTTTGTCATCAAGCCCCTTGGCCTCGACCGTCACCCTGAACTGCGCGATATGTATTTCACCCACTACCGGCGTTTGATGTATCTGGCGCAGACCGACGACCCGGTGCTGGACACCATGGCACGCGCTGCCGCCGAGCGTTTGGGGCTGGCCTATGAACGGCGGTTCACAGGTTTTGGCGATCTGGCAACCGCTTTGGAAGACGTCGCCCGGCCCGACCAAGCGACCTGACTGGCCCACGCCGCGCCCTGACTGCGCTGCAATCAGCCGGGCTTATCGGGTGTCGTCACGGGTCAGCAAGCGGCAGCAGCAAGCTTGCGAATGCGTTCGACCATGGCGCGCACCCCGTTGGAGCGTTGCGAAGACAGGTGTTCGTTCAACCCAAGACGCCCCAATTCAGCGCTCGCATCTACCGCGCCGACCTTGTCCACCGGCAAATCGTTATACAGCGCGCCCAGAACGGCAATCAGTCCCCGCACAATCATCGCATCGCTATCGCCCCGAAAGCGGAAGGTGTGACCTTCGATTTCGGGGTGCAGCCAGACCTGACTCGCGCAGCCTTCGACCTTCGTTGCGGGGACTTTCAGCGCCTCGTCCAAAGGCGCCATGGCCTTGCCCATGTCGATGACCATCCCGTATCGGTCTTCCCAATCATCCAGAAACTCGAAATCTTCGACGATCTCTTCAAATGCTGCGCTGGCCATGCGATGCGATCCTTCTGTGTCACTTCGTTTCAGTTAGGGTGATCCGCCCCAAAGGTCCAGACCCTGCCCGTGTGGCAGTGATCTCTTTTCAAAGCCGCGCACATGGGCTAACCCTTTGAACAGAAGATAAGGAGCGATCATGACCCTGCGCCGTTTAACCCTGCCTGCCCTGCTGACCAGTCTTGCGTTCGGGCTTAGCGCCTGTGGTGGAGCTTCGAACCTGAACCCGTTCAACTGGTTTCAGTCCGGCGGCACCGAACAGGTCGCCCTGATTCCTGAAGGTGGCTTTCTTGAAGATCAGGATTACCGCGGACTGGTGGCGCAAGTGGTCGAACTTCAGATTTTGCGCAGCACAGGCGGGGCGATCGTGCGTGCAAAGGGTCTGCCGCCGCGTTTGGGCTATTGGGACGCAGAACTTGTGCCTGAGAATTTTGAACGGCCTGAAAACGGCGTTCTGACCTACATGTTCCGCATCACCGAACCGCCCTATCACACCCTACAGGGGCGTCCCAAACAGCGCGAAATCTTGGTGGGCCGGTTCGTGTCGGACACAAAGCTGGCGGGCGTGCGCACCATCCGCGTTGTCGGCGCCTCAAACAGCCGCAGCGCCAGCCGCTAGTGTGACGGCCCCGGCCTGACCGGGTCCGAATGCTGAGGGCGCGGCACGTGCGCGACTAGACCTCGAACACCTCGACCCGTTGGCCCTTGGCTGCCAAGGCAAGCTTACCTTCACACAAACGCAGCGCGTCATGGCCAAAAACCTCGGCCCGCCAGCCGGTCAGTGTCTGAACATCCCGCTTGCCGGCCGCCAACGCGTCCAGATCAGCCGCCGAGGCAATCAGCTTCTGTGCGACTTTTTCCTGCTCGCAACGCGCTTTCAAAAGCACCCGCAGCAGGTCGGCCAAGGCCGGATTCACCTGCAGCTTTTCGCGAGAATTCTCTGACGCGCGCGGCAGATCTTCTTGCGCCATTTCAAGCCCGGCTGTGACAGCCTTCAAAATACCCTCGGCAATCTCGCCTTTCCGGGCCTCGCGCAGCAACAACCGCGAGCGTCCAAGCTCTTGCATATTGCGCGGCTTGGTCGAGGCAAGCTCCATCAGCGCATCATCCTTCATCACACGGTTACGCGGGACATTGCGCGACTGTGCATAGGCTTCGCGAAACCGGGCGAGCTCTTTGGCAATTCCCAGAAAACGCGCGGAATTTGTCCGGGTTTTCAATCGTTTCCACGCATCCTCAGGATGGATGGTATAGGTCGCCGGGTCGGTCAGTATCGACAGTTCTTCTTCGACCCAGCGACCACGCCCCGAGCTTTCCAGTTGGGCTGCAAGGTGCTCATAAATACCGCGCAGATGGGTCACATCCCCGATGGCATAGGTCTTTTGGGCGTCCGTCAAAGGGCGGCGCGACCAGTCGGTAAAGCGGCTGGACTTGTCCATTGGCGCCTTTGCGATCTTGCGAACCAGCGTCTCATATCCCGCCTGATCGCCGAACCCGCAGACCATCGCGGCCACCTGGGTGTCAAACAAGGGCTTCGGAAAGACGCCCGCTTCGACAAAGAAAATCTCAAGATCCTGCCGCGCGGCATGAAAGACTTTGACCACGCTTTCATCGCGAAACAGGTCATAGAGCGGGTCGAGCGACAGACCATCCACCAGCGGGTCGACCAGCACGGCATCTTCGTCTGCTTCACCCGGCACGGCCAACTGCACGAGGCAAAGCTTGGAATAATAAGTCCGCTCGCGCAGAAACTCAGTATCGACCGTCACATAAGGGTGCGAAGCAGCACGGGCGCAGAAATCGGCCAACGCCTCGGTCGTGGTAATCGTGATCATACAGGGTCTTTCTGCTCGTTTCCGGGTCCCGTTAGGGTGTTTTGACGGGTTTACGGCGAATAGGTGAAAAAGGGAAGCCTCGGGGTGTGGGGTCAGGGCAAGCGCACCGGCGTTCTGTCGCCGCTGGCAAATCGGCGCAGCACGGCGGGGTAGAGCAGATGTTCCTGCACCAATACCCGCGCGGCCAGCGTGTCGGCGCTGTCGCCCGGCTGGATCGGCACGCGGGCTTGACCCAAAATGGGGCCGCCATCCAGTTCTGCCGTGACCTCGTGCACCGAACAGCCGCCTTCCGCGTCGCCCGCGTCAATGGCGCGTTGGTGCGTGTTCAGCCCTTTGTATTTTGGCAATAGCGACGGGTGGATGTTCAGGCAGCGCCCGGACCATTTCCCCGTGAAGCCTTCGGTCAGGATGCGCATGAAGCCTGCCAGACAGATGATGTCAGGGCGCGCCTGTTCCAGCACATCGTTCAACGCGGCCTCGAACCCCGCGCGGTCGCCTTTGAAGTTGCGATGATCGACCACGGCGGTCGGCACGCCCAGATCGCGGGCTTTCTGCAAGCCACCTGCATCCGGCACATTGGACAGAACCAGACAGGGCCGCGCCGGATGGTCGCCGGTCATCGACTTGACCAGCGTCACCATATTCGAGCCGCCGCCAGAAATCAGGATGGCGACCCGCTTATGCGCCCCGCCCGTGTCGTTCACAGAAGCGACCCCAGATAGCTGACGCCGTCGCCCGATTGGATGCGGCCCATTTGCGTGACACGCTCGCCCGCTTGGGTCAGCTGTTCGGTCAGGGCGGTGGCCTGTTTGGCATCGACGACCAGCACCATACCCTGCCCTGAATTGAAGGTTTTCAGCAACTCGGCCTCAGACATCTGACCGGTTTGCGCCAGCCATTTGAACACCGGCGGCAAGTCCCACCCGTCCAGATCAACCAGCGCGCCCAGCCCTTCGGGCAGCACGCGTGGCAGGTTTTCGGTCAGGCCGCCGCCGGTGATATGGGCCAGCGCATGCACGCCCCCTGCCCGCACGGCCTCCAACGCCTGACGCACGTAAAGCCGTGTCGGGGCCAACAGCGCCTCGCCCAGCGTGATCTGCGCATCCCACGGACAGTCCGCGTCCCAGCCAAGGCCCGAGACCTCGACCAGCTTGCGCACCAGCGAATAGCCGTTTGAATGAACGCCGTCGGAGGCCAAACCCAACAGCACGTCGCCTTCTTTGACACCCTTCGGCAAATCCTCGCCGCGTTCCATCGCGCCGACCGAGAAGCCGGCCAGATCGAAATCGCCATCCTCATACATACCAGGCATTTCAGCCGTCTCGCCGCCGATCAGCGCGCAGCCGGACAGCTCGCAGCCCTTTGCGATACCTTCGATGATCCGCGCGGCCTTGTCGGTTTCCAGACGGCCCGTTGCAAAGTAATCAAGGAAGAACAGAGGTTCCGCGCCCTGACACACAAGGTCATTCACGCACATGGCGACCAGATCAATCCCGATCGTGTCCACGTTGCCGGTGTCAATCGCGATGCGCAGCTTGGTGCCCACGCCATCGGTGGCGGACACGAGCACCGGATCCGTGAAGCCCGCACCCTTCAGGTCAAACAGCGCGCCGAAGCCGCCCAGCCCCGCCATCACGCCCGGACGGTTGGTGCGTTTGGCGGCGGGTTTGATCCGTTCAACCAATGCGTTGCCCGCGTCAATATCCACGCCTGCGTCGGCATAGGTGATGCCCTTGGATGCGTCGCTCATCTGGTCCCCCAATTGACCTGCATAAAAACTGCGCCTGCGATAGCTTAAGGGGGGCAAAGAGTCCACGCCTCGCTTGACGCCGCGCACCAGTTTGCTAGCAAGGGCGCACGATGAGAATACAGTGGGCCTGTAGCTCAACGGTTAGAGCAGAGCGCTCATAACGCTTTGGTTGCAGGTTCGAATCCTGCCGGGCCTACCAAATTTGCGCCGAAAGCCACCAAATGGTGCCAACACGTGCGGCGGTCATCGGCTAAAGCGGCAAGACAAATTCGACTTTCAGCCCGCCCATTTCCGCGCTGTCGCCCAGTCGCAGATGCCCGCCATGACTGCGTGCAATATCATTGGCAATCGCAAGCCCCAACCCAACGCCCGAGCCTTTGTCCTGGTTGCGGGCCTTGTCCAGACGCGCAAAGGGTTTCAGTGCCTCTTCGCGCGCGTCCGGCGGGATGCCCGGCCCATCATCTTCGACCACAAAACGTATGTCCCCGCGCCCCTTGGACACGGACAGGCGGGCATGAGAGCCATAGCGTGTGGCATTGCCCAACAGGTTTTCCAACGCCCGTTCGACCGCCGCACGACGCATCATCAACGGGTCGAGCTCTTCGATCACGTCCAGATCCACAGAGTGTCCGGCGCGCTCTGCATTGTCGACCAGATGGTGCGCCAGTTCGTCGGGCTTGACCGGTTCGGGCGCGTCTTCCAAAGCGTCGGCGCGCGCAAAGCTCAGAAAGGCGTCGACCAGTTGCTCCATATCCGCCACGTCGCGTTCAAGATCGGCGCGACTGTCGTCTTCGATCATCGACAAGCCAAGCCGCAACCGTGTCAGCGGTGTGCGCAGATCGTGACTGACGCCCGACAACATCAGCGTGCGTTGCTCGATCTGGCGGTCGATCCGGGCGCGCATGTCCAAAAATGCCTTCCCCGCAGACCGCACTTCGGTCGCCCCAGCCAACCGGTAGGGCACCACCTGCCCCTTGCCGAACGCCTCGGCGGCGCGGGCAAGCCGACGGATCGGGCGCAACTGGTTGCGCAAGAACAGATAGGCAATCAACGTCATCAATATCCCGGTGGCCAACATCAGAACCAACAACTGGTGCGGGTTCGACGCTGAAACCCGTTCTCGCGAAAACCCCATGCGCATCGGACCGTGCCGCGTGTCAAACCCCACGATAACCCCGAACCGGGACGAGGTCAGATCGACACCGGTCAAACTGGGCAAGCCGGCCTTCAGGGTCCGTTCAACCCGCGGACCGGTGAAATCGGTGCGTCCGATGCGCGTGTCCACAGGCGCACCGGGCAGTTCAACCCAGATCGCCAAGGGCGCGGCCACCGGGCGCACGGCCGCATTGGCGGCGTCTGGCGTTGGCGCGGCGTTCACCTCGGCGACCAGAAACGACAGCTCTGCGACGACCGCGCGGGTCATCTGCACTGTGATCCGGTTGAAATGGCGCTGAATAAAGACCACCGACACCACCAGTTGAAGCGTCACGATCGGCACAATCAGGATCAGCGCGGCACGCCCATACAGCCCGCGCGGCATGAAACGCTTGAGCCAGACGAAATCAAAGAACGAAGGTTTGGAGATATGAGCCATGCGCGAACCCTATGCCGCGTCAGCTTGCTTGCCAAGCCGCGAGCGCGCGGCCTTACTGTGCAAAGGATTCGCCAGCAAGAAGGCTGCAATGGCACACGATCACGTTTTGGAAGACCGCCCGCCCGCCGGGGTGATGTCACAGCTGGAACCGGGCATCCGCCGGATTATCGCTCCGAACCCCTCGCCCATGACCTATTGGGGCACCAATACGTTCGTTCTGGGCGAAGGCGACGTGGCCGTCATTGACCCCGGCCCCGCAGACAAGACCCACCTGCGCGCCCTTCTGGATGGGCTCGAGCGCGGCGAACGGATCACGCAAATTCTGGTGACGCATTCCCATCTGGACCACTCCCCGCTGGCCGGCCCGTTATCAGAGGTGACCGGTGCCAAAGTGCATGCCTTCGGGGACGCCGTCGCAGGGCGCAGTGCGGTGATGACAGAGCTTGTCGCACGCGGCCTTGCATCTGGTGGCGAAGGCGTCGATGCCGCGTTTCGGCCCGATATCTACCTGTCGGACGGGGAAATCTTTACCGCAGGCGGGTGTCAGGTTGAGGCCATCTGGACCCCCGGACACTTTTCCAACCACCTGAGCTTTACCGCACAAGACGCTGTTTTTACAGGAGATCACGTCATGGGATGGGCCAGCTCATTGGTTTCACCGCCGGATGGAGACCTGACGGCTTTCATGTCATCGTGCCAAAAGCTCGCCCAACGACGCGACCGGATTTATTATCCGGCACATGGCGCCGCGATCGACACGCCCGCCGCCCGCATCGCGTGGCTGATTGGCCATCGAAAGTCACGCGAAGCCAACATTCTTGACCTTCTGTCCGACGGCCGCCCCGCGACCATCCCCACCCTGACCAAGGCAATCTATACCGAAACGCCGAAGGCCCTGATCCCCGCAGCCGAACGCAACGTCTTCGCCCATCTAATCGATCTGGCCACCCGCGAAATCGTCGCCGCGAGGCCACAGCTTGACACTCGTGCAGAATTCCTGCGGATCGCGTGAAAAAAACATCAAGCCCTCTTGCGGCCCTGAATCACTCTTGCTATATCGCCCCTCATGTTCCGGCGTAGCTCAGCGGTAGAGCAGTTGACTGTTAATCAATTGGTCGTAGGTTCGATCCCTACCGCCGGAGCCAAAGAATTCAAGGGCTTAGCGATTTTTCGCTAGGCCCTTTTTCTTTACCGGATCAGATTGATGCCTCTAAGTCAGCCGCGCTTCGCACGCCACCGACCGACTGCGTTGTGTTGGCTGGGTGAAGAGCCCCTCTTTCGGACGACTTGCGAATGTAAGAAAGGCGCTTATCCGCGCTTGGGGGTATCTGCGTTGAGATACGAAACAAGCGACTGGTATCGCTTCATGACAGTTCTGAACGCGCCTGCAAGCTGGGGTTCCAGGTTCTGCGGAGTGGGCGCCGTGGCACCTTTGCGTTGGCCAAAGGCTTCTCGTTTCCCGCCTGCCTCTTCGACAATTCGCCGCGGAATGGGACGGTCATAGGGAACGTCAAGGAAGAAAGGTTTCATATCCGGCTGGCGCAACACACGGCGAATGGCCTGTACGAATTTCGCGCCGACCACGGGCAAGGGAACAAAAATTGTGCCATTGCGCAGGTGAAACTCGTTTTTGCTTTTGGCCGTGCGCAACCCCGTCGGAAGACCCGGTCCCGTGCGCAGCTTCTTTGCCCAGATGCCGTCGCCAAATGACCCTTCGAACACAACGCAATTCTGAATGTCGCGTTCGAATGAGGCATAGACGACATCGTCACCAAAGCCAGATGTGGCGAGGAATTCCGAGGCATAGGCAAGCGCCTCTTCATCAAGGTGAAGCGACAGGGAACGGTCGCTGGATTTCAGGATATGGCGGTGTGCCTTGACCTTGATGCCAAGCTGGGCGCCCACTTCTTCCCCGGAATCGGACCGCCCCCTGACGTCTCCGGTTATTGTATGGGCCAGTTTGCATCCCGCAGCCTTCGCAATCGCTGTGCAGGCTGTGGAATCGTAGCCGTTCGAGATCGTCGAAACGACGCCCAAGGGAAATTTGCGCCGCCTGGACTTGGCATTGCGTGATAGCCGCTTGGCCACACGTCGAAGGTTTCTGCGATACGTTGCGAAGGTCAGGTTTGGCTTTTGTTCAAGGTGAAACCGTCTGAGCGGCACACCATCGGCGGACAAAGAGAAATTGTGATACATCACCCGGTAAAAGGCCCACCCGTCGAGCTTGGTGGCAAATGTCTCGGCCAGATCTGCACCCAAGGCAGAACTGTCGTCACTGTGCTTTTTCAGAACGATCGCAAGATCACGCAGCGCCTCATCGTCGATGTCAGGCAGGGCCAACCGGATCGCCAGCGCCATGCTGTTGGTCACATAGCTGACCCCATCGCAGGTTGCCACATACAGTGCATCGAAACAGTGACGCGGCGGTGTGAAAAGAATGTTGCGCAGCAACGAACAGCCCGTGCCGAAGAAATTTGCACTTTCGCGGAACATCGCTTTATGGACCGGACCATCCCAAACGCCCTCGAAGAAGGTGTCGCCGAACTTTTCGACCTGAGATCCCAGCACGAATTGTGTTTTGTCGGGCGTGGATTTGCACAGCCAGGCCAGTGGCGGGATATCGTCATCGCGGTGCCACGAGACGTTGACAGGCTTGCGCAAGTCCTGGCCCGCGATTTCATTATGCGCCAGAACGCGAAGGCAGGCCTGATAGGCTTCGAAGTTCCGCGAACGGTAGACATTGATAAAATCATCAGAAGAAATCATGGGTGGTTCAAGCTTCCAGAGGCGCGTTGACGAACAAAGAAGGGCCGCAGCGATCGTTTAGACAAAATTCGGCAGAGCATGAAGTCATTTCTTGCTGGGATCAAGAACCAAAACGGGCCGATCCCTCAGCAAGGCCAGTCCGTTTTTCGGGGCGCCGCGGTGCCAAAACCGCAAGAAATCCCGGGTGATCAGGCCGGTTACATGTGGCGCGAACGCCACTATATTTCGTCACAAGCCCCCTTCACGAAACTTTTATTCGTCGATTTCCCTTAACTTTCTGTTAACATGTGAATGTCGAAAGACCTCTGGTGGGGAAAATGTGCGCCATATTCAGGCGTAACACTAAGTAACTGGAGCGGGGAATATGGTAGATAAAACAAAGAATAAGCAGATTAAAACGCCAAAACGTGTTGTGCGGTATCTTCGGCAGGAAACGCCTCCGAAGTCTGACCGGACCAAGGCACCAGAACAGGAAACACCGGCTGTGGTGTATACTGACTGGGCCAGCATCTGACGGGTTTTAACCCTGACGCAACGCGACTAGGCTTGGATCATGACTGATCCTGTTTCGTCCATACGCAACCTTGGGCCCGCGTCGGACGCCGCTTTCGAGCGTGCCGGCATCCATACGGCCGAAGACTTGCGCGAACTGGGCGCGGATGAGGCCTATCGCCGTCTTTTGGCGTCGGGATCACGGCCGCACTTCATTGGATATTATGCCATGGTCATGGGGTTGCAGGGGCGCCCTTGGAATGACTGCAAGGGCAATGAAAAAGACGCCCTGCGTGCACGGTTTGATGCGTTGAAGGCTGAGGCCGCCGCGAACAAGCCCCCCGAAGACAAGATGGACGCCATTTTGGATCAGATAGGCATCCGCGCGCCGTGACACCCGCCCTGAATTGAAAAAGCCGCCCGGATTTCTCCGCGCGGCCCTTTTTTTTGCGTCCAACCAGCCTTAGCCGACCAGTTCGAGACCCGAGAAGAAGTAAGCGATTTCTTCTGCTGCGGTTTCCGGTGCGTCCGAGCCGTGGACCGAGTTTTCGCCAACCGATTGGGCAAACTCTTTACGGATCGTGCCTTCGTCAGCGTCGGCCGGGTTGGTGGCGCCCATCACGGTGCGGTAGGTTTTGATGGCGTCGTTGCCTTCCAGAACCTGAACGACAACCGGCTCAGAGATCATGAATTCAACCAGCTCACCGAAGAAGGGGCGCTCTTTGTGGACGCCATAGAAGGTTTCGGCCTGGGCTTGGGTCATGTGGATGCGCTTTTGCGCGATGATGCGCAGGCCAGCGGCTTCGATCTTGGCGTTGATCGCGCCGGTCAGGTTGCGTTTGGTGGCATCGGGTTTGATGATCGAGAAAGTGCGTTGAATGGCCATGTCGGTCCCTTTTGCGTTGGGCAGCGGGACCCCTGCCCCGGTGCGTGTGTGATTTGCGGCCCCCGGTAACATGGGATCGGCGTTTTGGAAAGCAGCGATTGAAGGCGATGATTGACGGGCCTTCCAAGCTCAGGCACATGGTGCCCATGCTTAGAATTTCAGACATCACATATTCCATCTCTGGTCGCACCTTGGTTGAAAACGCCTCGGTGACCATTCCGACAGGCCACAAGGTGGGCCTGGTGGGGCGCAACGGCTCTGGCAAAACGACGCTGTTTCGGATCATTCGCGGCGAGATGGGGTTGGACACGGGCGAGGTTTCGCTTCCCAAGGGTTGGAAAATTGGCGGGGTCAGCCAAGAAGTGCCCGGCAACGAAGTCTCATTGATCGACACGGTTTTGCGGGCAGATACGGAACGCGAAGCTCTGATGACAGAAGCCGAAACGGCCACTGATCCGACCCGCATCGCCGAGGTTCAGACCCGCCTGTCTGACATTGACGCATGGTCGGCCGAGGCGCGCGCGGCCTCGATCCTGAAAGGGCTTGGCTTTACCCATGACGAACAGCAAATGCCCTGCTCGGCGTTTTCCGGCGGGTGGCGCATGCGTGTGGCACTGGCGGCGGTGCTGTTTTCCGAGCCTGACCTTTTGCTGCTGGATGAACCGACCAACTATCTGGATTTGGAAGGCGCGCTGTGGCTTGAGGCTTATCTGGTCAAATACCCCCACACTGTGCTGATCGTCTCGCACGACCGTGAGCTGCTCAACCGATCAGTTGGCGGCATTCTGCATCTCGAAGACAAGGGGCTGATCTATTACACCGGAACGTATGACATGTTCGCCAAACAGCGCGCGCAGAAACGCGCCCTTTTGGCGTCCGCGGCGAAAAAACAGGACGCAAAACGCGAGCATTTACAAGCCTTTGTGGATCGTTTCAAAGCCAAGGCATCCAAGGCCAAACAAGCGCAGTCACGTATAAAGGCGCTGGAGAAGATGGAGACCATTCGCGCGCCGGAAGATGCCGCGCGCACCGTGTTCACCTTCCCCAAACCCGAAGAGCTTCCGCCCCCCATCATCGCCACCGAAAACGCGGCTGTGGGCTATGGTGACACCGTTGTTCTGCGCAATCTGAACCTGCGCATTGATCAAGACGACCGCATCGCGCTGCTTGGGCGCAACGGCGAAGGGAAATCCACGCTCTCCAAATTGTTGTCGGGTCGATTGGACCTGATGGAGGGCACCATGGTGTCCTCGAACAAACTACGCATCGGGTTCTTCGCCCAGCATCAGGTGGAGGAGCTGTATGTCGACGAAACGCCCCTACAACACCTGATGCGCGAACGCGCCGCCGAGGGACAAGCAAAGCTGCGCGCCCGTCTGGCGGGGTTCGGCCTGGGACCGGATCAGGCCGACACCGAGGTCGGACGGCTGTCTGGCGGTCAAAAGGCGCGCCTGTCGCTGTTGCTGGCCACCCTGCCCGCCCCGCATTTGCTGATCCTTGATGAACCAACCAACCACCTCGACATTGAAAGCCGCGAAGCGCTGGTCGAAGCGCTGACCGCCTATAGCGGTGCGGTGATTTTGGTCAGCCACGACATGCATTTGCTGTCCATGGTGGCGGATCGCCTGTGGTTGGTGAAAAACGGACATGTTGCCCCCTACGAAGAAGACCTGCAGGCCTACCGTAAGATGCTTCTTGCCACGGATGAGGATAAGAAACCGCCCAAGGCAAAAACACCCAAGCCGAAACCGAAACGCGCCGACCGGGACACCATCCTTGCCCTGCGCGCCGATTTGCGCAAGGCAGAGGCACGGGTCGAAAAGCTGGAAGCAATGCGCGACAAGCTGGATGCCAAGCTGGGCGACCCCGCGCTTTATGAACCTGAACGCAAAGACGAAGTTGTGGTTTGGCAGAAAAAACACGCCGAAGTGCATGAAGGGCTGGAACGCGCCGAAGAGCTTTGGCTTCGCGCGCAGGAAAAACTGGAACGGGCCGAGGGGTGATCATGGATCTTGCGCTTTTTGTCCCGGCTTTCGTGACGCTGTTCGTCGTGATGGATCCGATCGGCATTTCACCTTTGTTCATGGCGCTGACACAGGGGATGACGACGGCGCAGCGCCGCGCCATCGCACTGCGCGCCTGTGCGACCGCAGCCCTGATCCTGACGCTGTTCGCGTTTCTGGGCGAAGGGGTGCTGAACTTCCTTGGCATCTCGATGCCCGCATTCCGGATCTCCGGCGGCATTTTGTTGTTGTTGACCGCGCTGGACATGCTGTTTGAACGGCGCACGCAGCGGCGCAAGGACCAGTCCGAGGAAGGCGTGGCCAGCGATGATGATCCATCCGTGTTTCCGCTGGCAATGCCCCTGATCGCTGGCCCCGGCTCGATTGCCACGGTGATCTTGCTGTCAGGTCAGGGCGACGGGCTGGCGGGTGTCGGGCTGGCATTGGCGGTCATGGCGCTGGTGCTTCTGATCGCCTTCATCCTGTTCAACGCGGCATCGCTACTGGAACGGCTGTTGCGCGACACCGGGATCAAAGTGGTGACACGGCTGTTGGGCATGCTTCTGTCCGCGTTGGCGGTTCAGTTCGTGCTGGAAGGGTTGCGCGACTTTGGCCTGATGGGATGACACGCGGCGCATTGCCCCGATGACATCACGCCTCCGGCTTCCTATATCTTGAAGATCACTGGCTGACGGATGACAGGATGATTGGCGAAGACTATGCCCGCATTGCCTACCTTGTGCTGCTTTTGGCGGCCGTTGGTGGCTATTTCGTCGCGGAAAACCGTCAGACCCTTGGCAAGAACCTTCGACAGCTTCTGATTTGGGGGCTGATCTTTCTGGGAGCCTTGGCGGCAGTGGGCCTGTGGCAAGACATCCGAAACGACCTGTCGCCGCGCCAAAACCTTGTTCAGGAAACCGGGCAGATCGTGCTGCCGCGCGCCTATGACGGGCATTTCTATGCAACGCTTCTAATGAACGGACAGCCCATCGACTTCGTGCTCGACACCGGGGCCAGCAACATCGTTCTGACCAAAGAGGATGCCTTGAGCGCCGGCGTCAAAATGGAAGCGCTTCGCTTCTTTGGCCGCGCCATGAGCGCCAATGGGCCCGTGCGCACAGCACCCGCCCGGATCGCCCGTGTCGAGCTTTTGGGCATACAGGATTATGGGGTCGAGGTCTGGGTCAATGACGGTGAGATGCCGGGATCATTGCTGGGCAACGATTATCTGCAACGGTTCGAAAAAATCGAAATTCAGCGCGACAAGATGATCCTGACGCGTTAGCAATATCCGTTAATTATCTAAAGGTTCCGTGCTGACCTTCATCTCCCAACGTCCGCTTTCCTGGCTCCAATATTTCGCAGTGCAACCGGCAGCGACGACCTCTTTCCATTGCGATCGTGCCTGCGCCACGGCATCCGGGTCATTGCCATCAAACAGAATGCTCACGCGAGTCATCCGGGTCATTTCGTCCGCCGAAACGGCCGCTCCATCAATCGTCAAAAGCGCATTGGCCGCGTTGGCAAACTCCGTGCCTGCGTCTGCTTCAGTTTCTGTAGTCAGCAACACCGGTTGGTCAGCATCATGCGGGCCGCCGGACGGGCCATGCGGTAAAAAGCTGTCGTCGGCAGATGTCCACAACAGCTCGTCCAGCCATTCAAGGCGGTTCGCATCACGGCCGCGGATGCAGACCTTCCAGCCTGCCTCCAGCGACCGTTGCAACAACACCGGCAATGTGGCCTCAAGCGGGGTGCGGGTCATGTGATAGAAAAAGACCTCGCCGCCACCTTGCGGTGACGCGTCCTGCCCGTCTGCTGCCTTCGCGCCCGGTTCTGTCAATGGATCACGCCTCAAACATGTCCAGAACCAGACGGTTCAGCGCCAAAACGCCCCAACCCGTCGCGCCTTTCGGGGCAAGTGGGCCGTCCTGAGCGACCTGAGCGGTGCCCGCGATGTCGAGGTGAATCCAGGGCTGGCCGTCTTTCACGAAGCGACCAAGGAAATGGGCGGCGGTGATGGACCCTGCGGTGCGCCCGCCAACGTTTTTCATGTCGGCTTTGTGCGACTTGATCAACTGGTCATAGCCCGGACCCATCGGCATGCGCCAAGCGCCTTCGCCTTCGGCGCTGGCCGCCTTCAGCAACCCGTTGCACAACGTATCGTCATTTGAGAAAACGCCTGTGTTTTCATGGCCCAAGCCGATAATGATGGCCCCCGTCAGGGTGGCAAGATCTATCATGCCCGCCGGTTTGTATTCTTCCTGCGCATACCACATCACATCGCACAGAACGAGCCGCCCCTCGGCGTCGGTGTTGATCACTTCGATCGTGTCGCCCTTCATCGAGGCCACGATGTCGCCAGGGCGTTGCGCCCGCCCGTCCGGCATGTTTTCGACCAGCCCGACCAAGCCAACCACATTGGCCTTGGCCTTGCGGGTGGCCAGCGTCTTCATGACACCCGCCACGGTGCCAGCGCCACCCATATCCATGGTCATATCTTCCATGCCCGCAGCCGGTTTGATGCTGATGCCGCCGGTGTCAAACACGACGCCCTTGCCAACAAGGGCCAGAGGTGCGGCACTTGCGTCGCCCCCCATCCATTCCATCACGACCACTTTCGACGGGGCCTCGGACCCTTGCCCGACGGCCAGAAGGGCGCGCATGCCAAGTTTCTCCAATGCGGGTTCGTCCAGCACTTTGACCTTTACGCCCAGCTTCTTGAGATCAATCAGACGATCGGCGAATTCAGTGGTCGTCAGCACGTTGGCCGGCTCATTCACCAGATCGCGCGTGAAGAACACCCCGTCCGTCTGCGCCGCAATTCTATCGCGCGCACCCTCGAACATCACCGGGCGCGACACCATCAAGCGCAAGCTGCCACCTTTTGGGGCATCGTCTTTTTTGCTTTTGTGATCGTCAAACGCGTATCCCCGCAAAGTCGCCCCCAGGGCCAGATCATCCGCGTGCTTCAACGGACCAGCCAAAACCAGAATGTCATTCCCGATCAGATGCTTGCCGATCAACCCACCGGCTTTTCGCACCACGTGCTGGTCGGCGCGCGGCTCAAGTCGCACCACCTGAACGGCGTCCGCTTTCAGGCCGGTCGGAAAGGCCAGCTCATGCGCCTCGCCCTCTTTCAGCTTTTCGAATGTCTTGCTTTCAGCAAAGCGCAACAGAGCGCCGCGCATCAGCTTGTTCACCCGCCGCGCGGCTGGATGCAGCTTGCCCGGTTCGGACAGAACCACGGTGATACGGCCTTCGTGTTCATCGATAAGATCAAGGTTCACGTCGCCAAATTCAGGCAGGATCGGGGTCGTCATGGTCCATTCCTTTCAAGCAATCTTTTGCCATTCCTAGCCAGCCGCGCTGCAATTGACCAGATAGCAGTTTTCCCCGGCCTTTGGATGGTTTAGAAAACAAGCCACTAGCTATCCGGGGTTTTCAGGGGGGACGCGTGGCCAGATTCGACCGTTATATGCTGTCGCAACTGATATTGCTGTTCGGCTTTTACGGGCTGGTGCTGGTCTTGCTGTTCTGGGTCAACCGCGCGGTGCGTTTGTTCGACCAGTTGATCGCCAACGGGCAGACCGCCTTGGTGTTTTTAGAGTTTTCGGCGATGATCCTGCCCGGTGTGATTGTGTTCATCATCCCGATCGCCTCGTTCGCGGCGGCGGTTTCGGTGACGAACCGGCTGAACTCCGAAAGCGAATTGGTGGTCGTACAATCGGCGGGGTTTGGCCCTTTCCGCCTGGCCCGCCCGGTTCTGGTCTTTGGCGCCTTCACCGCCCTGTTCATGCTGATCCTGACCCATATTCTGGTGCCGATGAGCCAATTGCGCTTTGCCGAGCGCCAAGCCGAGATCGCGGAAAACATCACCGCGCGTTTTCTGACCGAAGGCAGTTTTGTCCATCCCGCCGAAGGGATCACGCTGTATATCCGCAAAATCAGCGCCGAGGGTGAATTGCACGATATCTTCTTGTCGGACGAACGCGATCCTGACCAGCATTATACCTATACGGCGCAGAAGGCGTTGATTCTGAACACAGATGTCGGGCCGCGGCTGATCATGTTCGAAGGGCTTGCGCAGGTTGTGTCCACCAAAAGCCAGCGCCTGTCGACGACCGGATTTGAGGATTTCACCTACGATATATCGGCACTGCTGTCCGGCCCGATCGGCGGGAACCGCACGATCACCCAGATCTACACGCCCGAGCTTCTGAACCCGACCGCTGCCACCCTGGCGGAGACCGGGGAAACGCGCGCGGCCCTGCGTGCCGAAGGGCATTTCCGAAACGCGCAGGCGCTTTATTCCATCATCACCGCGATGGCCGGGTTTTCGATGTTGATTGTCGCCGGGTTCAGCCGGTTTGGCCTGTGGCGTCAGGTCGTGATCGCGCTTGGGGCCGTGGCATTGCTGCAATCCTTTGACAATACCATGCTGGATCTGGCCCGAAGGTCCGATGCCGCGACCGGGCTGGTCTATCTGGCTACGGCCATTGGCGTCGCGTTCAATCTGGTCGTGTTGGTCATGGCCAGCCGCCCCTCGCCGCGTGACGTTCACCGCCGGCGCCGCGCCTTGCGCGCGCTGGGTCGCGAACCTGCCGGGGGCACCACATGACACTGCATCTGTATATCGCGCGCCGGTTCTTGTATGCGTTCTTGACCATGTTGGTGGTGCTGGCGATGATCTTTGTCCTTTTGGACATGGTCGAAAGCATGCGCCGTTTCGATGCGGCCGCGGTCGGGTTTGGCAATGTGCTGGGTTTGACACTTCTGAACGCACCGGTCTGGATGTATCGCATCCTGCCGCTGATCGTTATCTTGTCCACGCTATGGATGTTTTTGAGCTTGTCACGCAGCTCTGAAATGGTGGTGACACGCGCGGCCGGGCGTTCGGCGCTTGCGACACTGATTTCGCCCGCGCTGACCGTGTTCCTGTTCGGCATACTGGCCGTTGCGGTCGGCAATCCGATCGCCGCCGCGACCTCAAAGAAACACGCCCGCATCGCGGCCCAGTATGAAGGCAGCGGTGGATCTGTCCTGTCGATCTCGACCGAGGGCGTTTGGCTCAGGCAGGGCAACGAAACCGGACAGACCGTGATCCGCGCCGTGCAATCGGATCTGGAAGGCACCCGCCTGTCGGGCGTGACCTTCTTTTCCTTCGCGCCTGATGGCGTTCCGACAATGCGGATCGAAGCCGCGTCGGCCAAGCTGGAACCCGGGCATTGGGTGCTGAGCAGTGCCAAGGTCTGGGATCTTGCCGACACGCAGAACCCCGAAACCGAAGCGTTGGTGCGTCCGACCTTCTGGGTCGCATCGAACCTGACGCAGGACCAGATCCGCGACAGTTTCGGCAAGCCCAGCTCGATCTCGATCTGGGATCTGCCGGGATTTATCCGCCAGTTGGAAACTGCAGGCTTTTCCGCCCGCGCCCACCGGGTGTGGTTCCAGATGGAACTGGCAATGCCCGTCTTCATGGTTGCCATGGTGCTGATCGGTGCAGGCTTTACCATGCGCCACACGCGATTTGGCCGCACAGGGATCATGGTGTTGTTTGCCCTGATGATGGGGTTCGGTGCGTATTTCATCCGTAACTTCGCCCAGATCCTCGGTGAAAACGGTCAGATCCCGATCCTGATGGCGGCATGGGCGCCGCCGATCGCGGCGCTGTTGATGCCAATGGGCATCTTGCTGCATCTGGAGGATGGCTGATGGGTCTGTCGCGACTTGCGAAAGCCTTGACCACGGCTGTCTGGCTGGGCTTGTGCGCCCCGCTTGTCAGCGTGGCTTTCACCGCGACCCCTGCATTTGCGGGGCAGGCCAGTCTGATTGCCGACCATGTTCAGGTTGTGGGCAACGGTGCGCTGGTGGCGCGGGGCAATGTGGTTGTGCTTTATGAAGACGTGCGTCTGACGGCGTCGCGTGTGAGCTATGACAAGGCCACCGACAGCCTGGCCATCGAGGGACCGATCACCATCACCCGCGGTGAGGGATCGGTGCTGATCGCAGATGCCGCGCGCCTGTCAGCGGATCTGAAAAACGGCATCCTGAAAAGCGCTCGGCTGGTGCTGGATCAACAATTGCAGATCGCTGCGGCCCAGATCAATCGGGTCGAGGATCGCTATACCCAGATGAGCCGCGTCGTGGCGTCTTCTTGCCAAGTTTGCCCAAGCAGCCCGGTGCCGCTGTGGCAGATCCGGGCGGATCGCGTGATACATGACGAAAAAGAACGCCAGCTTTATTTTCATGGCGCGCAACTTCGCATCGCCGACATACCGGTCTTCTATCTGCCCCGGTTGCGCCTGCCCGACCCGACGCTAAAGCGCGCCACCGGGTTTCTGCCGCCGAAGATCCGCACCACCTCGACCCTTGGCACCGGGCTGTTGACACCCTTCTTCTGGAAGCTTGGGGACCATGCCGACCTGACGCTGTCGCCGTTTCTTGCCGCCAAGACCTCGACGCTTGAGCTGCGCTATCGACAGGCGTTTCGTGCCGGCGACATTACCTTTACCGGAGCGGTCAGCGACGATGCGATCTTGCCCGGCGAAACCCGCTTCTACCTGTTTGGTGAAGGTGAGTTTGCCCTGCCACGCGACTATACGCTCAGCTTTGAACTGCAAGAGGTATCGGACCCCGGTTATTTGCTGGACTACGGCTATTCCGATCAGGACCGGTTGCGCAATGCAGTGTCAGTGATGCGCGCGCGGCGCGACGAGTTCGTGTTCGCAGGTATCACCCGCTATGACACTCTGCGCGAGGCTGAGATCCCGATCTCGGATCAGCTCCCCTTTGCGCAGATCGACGCCTTTTATGAGCGCCGACTGTTTCCGACTTGGGTCGCGGGCGAGTTTCGCGCGCAATTATCCTGGCAAGCACACTTCCGCGAAAGCGACGCCGATATCCTTGGCCGCGATGTCGCCCGTCTGGGGGCTGGGCTCAGCTGGCACCGCGACTGGGTCAGTGCCTCCGGAATCGTTGTCGAAGCAGATGCCGGCGTGGATGCCAACATCTATTGGATCGAACAAGACAGCCGGTTTGCAACCGAACAAAGCTTTGCGACCCCGTCGGCGGGCATAACCCTGCGCTGGCCGATGTCGCGGGTCACGGGCACAGGAGCGGTGGACGTGATCGAACCGATCGCGCATCTGGCATGGTCAGAACAAGTCGGCGCCGAAATACCGAACGAAGACAGCGTGTTTGTCGAATTTGACGAATCCAACCTGTTCGATCTTAGCCGGTTTCCCGGCAAGGATCGGCGCGAAAACGGCGCGCGGGCGGCTGTCGGGCTGAGCTGGACGCGGCACGCCCCGTCGGGCTGGGCCTTCACGCTGGCGGCGGGGCGGGTCTTTCGCCGGGTCGATCTGGGCCAGTTTACCGACGCCTCGGGTCTGTCAGGCACCGCATCCGACTGGTTGCTGGGGGCACAGGTCAATCTGGGCGGACGGTTTGCCCTGCAGGGCCGCGCCCTGGTCAATGATGATCTCAACATCACCAAATCCGAAACGCGTGCGGCCTATCTGACGGATCGGCTGGAGATGGGCGCCGCCCATATCTGGGTGATCGAGGACACGGCCGAAGACCGACCCGACCCGACCCATGAGCTGCGACTGGACGGCGCGTATCAGATCAGCGATTTCTGGCGCGTGTCGGCAGATGGCATCTTTGACCTTGAGGCCAATCAGGCCACGCGGGCCGGTCTGGGGCTACAATACCGAAATGAATGCCTTTTGGTCGATCTTTCCCTCTCGCGTCGCTTCACATCCTCTATTAATGTGACGCCAACGACGGATTTCGGGTTGCAGGTCGAACTGACCGGATTTGGGGGCGGCCGCGGCGCACGCGCGCATAAATGCGGGGGCTGACCGGAGACGGCCAGCGGATGACAGCCGCGACAAGAGATTGAGATGACGAAGAGCAGATCGGACAAGAAAATGGTGAACCGCATGGCCAACACCCGCATCAACAGCGCACCCGGCAAACATCTGGGCCAACGGCTTTTGTCAGGGATGCTGGCGGGGCTCTTGATCCTCGTGATGACCGGCGCCGGGACGGCCGTGGCACAAGACCTATTTGCGCCGGTAAAGAAAATCAACGAACGCGTGATCACCGCCTACGAGCTGTCGCAGCGCATGGCGTTTCTGACGATCCTGAAGGCGCCCGGAGATATCCGCAAACTGGCGCTTGAGCAGTTGACCGACGAAGCACTGCAACGTCAGGCGGCGGACATCGCCGACATTGAACCTTCGGCCGAAGAGGTTCTGGCGGGGATGGAAGAGTTCACCGGGCGGTTCAATCTGGATGTCGAAACCTTCAACAAGATCATAGCCCAGGGCGGCATCGCGCCCGAAACCTTCCGCGATTTTGTATCCGGCGGCATCGCATGGCGCGCGGTTGTGCGCGCGCGTTGGGCCGGGCGCATCACCATCACCGAAGACGAGATCGACCGCCAACTGGCGCTGACCCGGCCCGGTGCTGGCGTGCGCGTGCTGTTGTCTGAGATCATTCTGCCTGCACAAACGCCACCGCAAATGCAGGCCGCAAACGCGCGTGCCTCGGAACTGGGCGCGATCACCACCCTGCCCGCCTTCGCATCAGCCGCCCGGCGCTTTTCGGTCGCGCCATCACGGGGCCGCTCTGGTCGGCTTGACTGGATGGACATCGCCAATCTGCCGCCCGCAGTCGCTGCGAAAATCCTGCCGCTGGCCCCCGGTCATGTCACCGAACCGATCCCGGTCAAGAACGGCGTCGCGGTGTTCCAGCTTCGGGCGCTTGAAGAAACCGACGTTCCAGCCCCCACGGATGTGACGGTGGATTATGCCACCTTCCTGATCCCCGGCGGTCGCAGCGAAAAGGCCCTGACGCAAGCTGCCAGCATCCGCGCCAAGGTGGACACCTGTGATGACCTCTATGCCGTCGCGCAAGATCTTCCCGAAGAGCAATTGCAACGCGAGGCCCTGCCCATCGGGCAGATCCCCACCAACTATGCGCTGGAGCTTGCCAAATTGGACGAAGGTGAAAGCTCGACAGCGCTGACATCGGCGTCGGGGCAGAACCTGGTCTTTCTGATGCTGTGTTCTCGCATACGCGATCTGCCTGAAGAGATCAGCCGCGATGACATTCGGCGGCAGTTGACCAATGGACGTCTGCAAAACCTGGCAACCGCTTATCTGGACGAGCTGAGGGCCGCAGCCCATATCGAAGACTACCTGACCCAATGACCGGCCATCCCTTGCCGACCGGCGCGCGACGGCCCGTGGCGTTGACCATGGGGGAACCAGCGGGGATCGGACCGGATATCGCGGGTCTTGCCTTCGATACGCTTGGCATTTCGGTGCCGTTCTTCCTGATCGGCGATCCGGCACATCTGCCTGACGATCGGCCGTTCACCCTCATCACGAAACCGTCGGACGCGTTGGACGCAGACAGCCTGCCTGTGCTTGCGCATGATTTCGGAACGCCGCGCACCCCCGGCGTCGCCCAACCGGATCACGCGGCACATGTCATCGCGGTGATCGAGAAGGCGGTCAGCCTGACCCAATCCGGCGAGGCACTGGCGGTCTGCACCAACCCGATCCACAAGAAAGCGCTGAAAGATGGCGCGGGGTTTGCCTTTCCCGGCCACACTGAATTTCTGTCCCATCTTGCCGGAGGCGCTGATGTGGTGATGATGCTGGCTTGCGAAGGGCTGCGCGTCGTTCCCGCCACCATCCACATCGCCCTGTCCGAGGTGCCCGCCGCGCTGACGCCCGCGCTTCTGAAACAAGTCATCCAGACCACCTATGCCGCCCTGATCAACGATTTCGGCCTGACCTCGCCGCGCATTGCGGTGGCTGGGCTGAACCCTCATGCGGGCGAAGGTGGCGCAATGGGGCGCGAAGAGATCGAGATGATCTCGCCCCTTCTTGACGACCTGCGCGCGGGTGGAATGAACCTGATCGGTCCGTCCTCGGCAGACACCATGTTCCATGCCGCCGCGCGCGCAGGCTATGACGCGGCGATCTGCATGTATCACGATCAAGCACTGATCCCGATCAAGACCATCGACTTTTCGGGCGGTGTCAACGTGACACTGGGCTTGCCCTTCGTGCGCACATCTCCCGACCACGGCACCGCGTTTGATATCGCTGGAACGGACAAGGGCGACCCAAGCTCGCTGATCGCGGCGTTGCGCATGGCGCACCAGATGGGCCGCGCCAGACAGGAGCGTCACGCATGAGTCAGATCGACGGCCTGCCCCCGCTGCGCGAGGTCATAGCGACCCACGGGTTGATCGCCAAGAAATCACTTGGGCAAAACTTCCTGCTCGACCTCAATCTGACCGCCAAAATCGCTCGGATGGCGGGTGATCTGGCGAACTCGGACGTGCTGGAAATCGGCCCCGGCCCCGGTGGGCTGACGCGCGGTCTGCTGGTCGAAGGCGCGCGCAAGGTGCTGGCGGTGGAAAAGGACAGCCGCGCCATGGCGCCGCTGGCCGAAATTCAAACCGTCTATCCGGACCGGCTGCAGATCATCAACGCTGACGCGCTGACCCTTGATCCGCTAGAGCATCTGACCCCGCCCATTCGCATCGTCGCCAACTTGCCTTACAATGTCGGGACCGAGCTTTTGGTGCGGTGGCTCACGCCGCCCAGTTGGCCGCCGGTCTGGGACAGCCTGACCTTGATGTTCCAGAAAGAAGTCGCCGAACGCATCGTCGCCCAGCCCGGATCAAAGAAATATGGCCGCTTGGCGGTGCTGGCCCAGTGGCGCACCACACCGCGCATCGTGATGGAACTGCCACCCGAGGCGTTCACCCCGCCGCCCAAGATCCATTCCGCCGTGGTGCATTTCGACGCCCTGCCCGCGCCCCGGTTTGAGGCCGACCCGGACAAGCTGCAAGCCCTTGTGGCCAAAGCCTTCGGGCAACGGCGCAAGATGCTGCGCGCGTCCCTGAAAGGGCTGCATCCCGAGATAGAGGACGTGCTGACATCGGTCGGGATCAAACCCACCTCGCGCGCCGAAGAGATCGGGATCGAAGCGTTCTGCGCCTTGAGCCGCGCGCTGAGCGCGTAGACGGGTAATCGCCCTAGCTGTGTTCTTCTGCCGCCGTATCCGCCAGTGCGCGGTTGAAGGCTTTCAACGCATCAACATGAAACACCGCACCCCAAAGTTCGGGCGGGTCGCCTGCCCCACCAAGCGTTACCACAGGAATGAACCGCGCGTTCGAGCTTTCAAACATCGGCATCAGCGCCTCCAGCGTGGCGTTTCCGTCGACATAGACGCCTTCTTCGATCAATTCCCAGCACTGCGCTTCACCGGCTGCGCGGGCGTCAACCTTGTCGCGCATGATTTGTGCGACACGCACCGTGCTCAACAGATAAGCCTGTGGCCCGGCAGCCAGATGGATATTGCGCCGCTCCAATTGGGTCAGGAAGAAACTGCGATCGACCCAACGGCTGGCCAAGGCTGTCGACAGCGATACCGCGGCCATGACGGCAATTCCGGTTTGCCAGTCTCCGGTCAGTTCGAACACGATCAACGTGGTTGAAATCGGCGCGCCCAGCACCGCCGCCGCAACGGCCCCCATTCCGGCAAGCGCATAGAGTGTCTCGGACCCTGACACGTCAGGGAAAACAGCCGTTGCAACGATGCCGAAGGCCAAGCCGGTCAGCGCCCCGACCATCAAGGCAGGGGAAAACACGCCCCCCCCCATACGCCCGGCCATGGTGATCGCCACAGCCGCCACCTTCACCACCACATAGGTGATCGCCAATTGCAGACCCAGCCCACCGGTCAGGGCGACCGATGTCGTTTCATACCCAACGCCGATGATATGAGGAAACCAGATGGCAATTGCGCCTAGGATCAACCCGGCGAGGGCGGGTCGCAGCACCTTCGGAAGTCGCAAGGTCGCCTGTAACGAATTGCCGACATCATCAGCCCAGAAAATCGCCCGCATAAGGATGACGGCGACCACGCCGCACACAACGCCAAGAAGCAAAAAGGCAGGCAATTCGACATAGAAGGCTAGCGACCCCTCGGCGGGCAAAACGAACTCTGTCACATCGCCATATTCGATCCGGTTGATCACTGTGCCCGCGACTGACGCGATGGCGATGGGGGCGAAGGCATGCACCGCGAAGTGGCGCAACACGACCTCCAACGCGAACAGCGCGCCGGCAATGGGCGCGTTGAAGCTGGCAGAAACAGCCGCCGCCACGGCGCAGCCAAGCAAATCGCGGCCGGTCACGCCATTGGCGTTGATCCGCGCGGACACCCAGCTGGAAATCACCGCGGCCAAGTGCACAACCGGACCTTCGCGGCCTGACGACCCGCCGGTCGACAGCGTAATCATGGACGCCAGCGCCGAACCCAACCCCGCGCGTTTTTCGACCCGACCGTCCCACAGGGCGGCGCCTTCGATCACGTCAGCCACGGCGCGCACGCGTCCGTCATGGGTAAACCAGTTCAGGATGATCCCGACCACCAGCCCACCAAATGCAGGGATCAGCAGCACCCAATACCACGGCAACGTGCCGGCAAAACTGTGCAGATGCGCAAGGTCTTCGGTGCCATAAAGGGCCGCCTGCAGCTTCTCGATCCCTTTTCGAAATCCAAGGGCGGCAAATCCGGACGCAATTCCGATCACCAAAGCGATCAGCCAGAACTGTACTTGACTGGGGCCTTGCTTGGCCAAAATATGCCAACCGGTGGAGGTCCGATCCACCAAATCCCGCAAAGCGCGATCTAAGAACAATTTTAGCCGATTAGGCATGGTCCCCCGCCCGCGCGGCCCTTCCCAAGATCACGCATTTACCATAAGTTGTTCCGGCTTTGCTGGGGAGGATGGGATGACCATCGACACCGTGTTTACCGAGCTTTCGTCCATGCTAGGCGATCGGCTCAGCCGCTCCAAGTCCGATCTGGACCATCACGGTGGTTCTGAAAGCCATTTCGCCCTTTCCCCGCCCGATGCGGTGGCATGGCCCGAAACCACGGACGAGGTCAGCCGCATTCTGCTCCTGTGCCACAACGCGTCTGTCCCAGTCATTGCTTATGGCGCGGGCACGTCATTGGAAGGTCACACAAGCGCGCGCCATGGGGGGCTGTGTCTGGACATGAGCCGGATGAACGCCCTGATCACCACCGATCCCGGCGACATGATCGCGGTGGTGCAACCCGGCCTGACCCGCGAAGATCTGAACCATGAGCTGCGCATGTTGGGCGTTTTCTTTCCGGTGGACCCCGGCGCCAATGCCTCGATCGGGGGGATGGCGGCAACGCGCGCCTCTGGCACAACCACGGTGCGCTATGGGTCGATGCGCGACAATGTGCTGGGCCTGACCGTGGTGCTGGCAGATGGGCGGATCATCAAAACCGGATCGCGCGCGGCGAAGTCGGCATCGGGCTACGATCTGACGGCGCTGTTTTTAGGCTCGGAGGGCACGCTTGGCATCATCACCGAACTGACCCTGCGCTTGCACGGCACACCAGAAGTGATCAGCGCCGGCATTTGCGCCTTCCCCGATATGGAAGCCGCCGTTGGCACGGTGCAGCAAGTCATCCAGATGGGCATTCAGATGGCCCGCATCGAGTTCGTCGACGCCGACACCGCCCGCGCCTTCAACGGCTTTGCCGGCACCGAGATGCCCGAATGCCCGCATCTATTGGTCGAGTTTCACGGAAGCCCCGCCGCGGTGGCAGAAGCCAGCCAAGGCTTTGGCGACATCGCAGACGAGTTTGGCGCGCGCGGATATGAACACGCCACCCGCACCGAAGATCGCAATGCGCTGTGGAAGATCCGCCACCACGCATATTATGCGGTGTTGTCGCTGCGCCCCGGCGCGCGCGCGATTGTCACCGATATCTGCGTGCCCTTGTCCAAACTGGCGCAGGCGGTCGAAGAAACGCGGGCCGATATTGCCAGTTCAGGTCTGCTCGGCCCGATCCTTGGCCATGTGGGTGACGGAAACTTCCACGCGATCTTACTGATCGACGACGGCAACGAAGCCGAGAAGGCCACCGCCAAGGCGCTTGCCAAGCGGATGAGCGACCGCGCCCTTGCGATGGGCGGCACCATCACCGGCGAGCACGGCATCGGCATGGGCAAGCTGGAATTGATGGAAGGTGAGCACGGAGACGCATGGGCGGTGATGGGCGACATCAAGGCCGCGCTCGACCCGAGCGGCATCCTGAACCCCGGCAAACTGGTGCCACAAGGGTAACGCGGTCTACCCGCCCAGCAGTTCCTTCGCCGCCGCCCGGCCTGCTTCGGTGATTGTGTCGCCCGAGATCATGCGCGCCACCTCGTCCACCCGCGCCGCATCGTCCAGCGCCAGAACCGTGGAGCGTGTCATGCCCTCCGCCACCGATTTTTGCACCTGCCAGTGGTGGTCGCCCAACGCGGCGACTTGTGGGCTGTGGGTCACCACCAACACCTGCCCGCCATCCGACAATGCTGACAGGCGACGCCCAACCGCATCGGCGGTCGCGCCGCCGACACCCCGGTCGATCTCGTCAAAGATCATCGTCAGCCCATCGGCCTCGCGGGTCAGGCAAACCTTCAGCGCCAGCAGAAACCGGCTCAGCTCTCCCCCGGATGCGATCTTGTTCAGCGGACCGGAAGGCGCGCCGGGATTGGTGGCAACGGTGAAGGTCACCTGATCGCGCCCCTCTGGCCCGCTTTCCGCAACGGCCAGCGCTGTGGTGAAGACAGCGCGTTCCATCTTGAGCGGCGCAAGTTCGCCCGACATCGCCTTGTCCAGATCCTTTGCCGCTGCCTTGCGGGCACGGGTCAAAGAGGTGGCGGCTTGGTCATAGCGCGTCTGCGCTTCTGCCACGTCCTTTTCCAGCCCAGCGATGGCCCCGGCACCTGCATCCAGTGCCACAAGGCGCGCGCGCAATTCTTCGGCAAAGCCACCAAGGTCATCCGGGGCCACCTGATGTTTGCGTGCCATGGCGCGAATCGCGAACAAGCGTTCTTCGGCCTGATCCAGTTCATGCGGGTCGAAGGACAATGTTTCCATTGCTGTTTCAACACCCTGCACCGCATCGCCCAGTTCGGCCAACGCCCGCCCAAGGGCCGAGATTGGCGGATCCAGCGCCTCGCCCGCCTGATCTGCCACGCCTTCCAGCCACCTGAGCGCATCGCCCATCCGGGCCTCGGCCCCTTCGCCAGCGCTCAGCGCTTGATGGGCCTTGGTGATGTCCTCGCCAATCCGTTCGGCGGCCTGCATCAACCGGCGGCGACTGTCGAGCTCTGCATCCTCGCCGGGTTCCGGGGCAAGCGCGCCCAACTCGCCCACCGCGTGGCGCAGAAACTCCTCTTCGGCCTGAGCGGCTTGCAGATCGGCGCGGGCCTGATCCAACGCTTTTTGCGCCTTGGCCAAGTCGCGCCATGCAGCGCGGGTGGCATCAAGTTGCGCGCCAAGCCCGCCAAATTCATCCAGCAATTGACGGTGCACACGCGGGTTCAAAAGACCGCGGTCGTCCTGTTGGCCGTGCAGTTCCACCAGCGTGTCAGACAGGGCGCGCAGCACCTCGCCCGAGGCACGGCGGTCGTTCACCCACGCCGTCTTGCGCCCATCGGCGCGGTTTATCCGGCGCAGCACCAGCTCGTCCTCGACGGGGATACCAGCGTCGTCCAGCACCGCGCGGGCCGGGTGGGTTTCAGGCAGATCGAAGATCGCGGTCACTTCGCCCTGTTCGGCGCCCGTGCGCACAAGATCCGCGCGCCCGCGCCAACCCAGAACGAAGCCAAGACTGTCCAGCAATATGGATTTGCCCGCACCGGTTTCCCCGGTCAGCACGTTCAGGCCCGGCTGAAACTCAAGCTCCAACCGGTCAATGATCAGAAGATCGCGGATATCAAGACCACGCAGCATTGAGCCCCCGGTCGCGCCTTGGCCCATCCCAGATAGGGATCAGAGCCATTCACCTTTGATAAGCTGACGATAGACCTTGTTCAGCCAGTTGTTGCCTTTGGCTTCAGGTTTCAGCCCGGCCTTGGTCAACAAACGATAGCTGCTTTCATACCAAGGGGTCGACTGGAAGTTGTGGCCCAGAATCGCGCCTGCGGTCTGCGCCTCGTTGGTCAGCCCAAGCGACAGATAGCCTTCGACAAGCCGGTGCAGCGCCTCGGCCACGTGGCTGGTGGTCTGGAACTGCTCCACCACCACGCGGAAGCGGTTGATTGCCGCGGCATAGTGCTTGCGCTTGAGGTAGTAGCGACCAATCTCCATTTCCTTCGCTGCCAAGTGGTCGAAGGCCAGGTCGAACTTGAGGATCGCTGATTTGGCGTATTCGGTATTCGGATAGCGTTCGATCACCACACGCAGCGCCTGAAGGGCCTGATAGGTCAAACCCTGATCGCGTCCGATCTCGTCGATCTGGTCGTAATAGCTGAGCGCCAGCAGATACTGCGCATAGGCCGCATCTTCGTCTGCCGGGAAAACATCGATATAGCGCTGCGCACTGGCGCGCGATTGTTCGTAGTCGCGGTCTTTGTGGTAGGAAAAGGCCTGCATGATCAACGCACGCTTGGCCCATTCGGAATAGGGATACAGGCGTTCAACTTCGCCAAACCACTTGGCCGCCTCGGACGGGTCGCCCCGCTCCAGATCGTATTCACCGCGCTTGAAGATTTCTTCGGCGCTCCACTGATCAATGGGTCGCTTTTCCACGGGGGATGCAAACAGACCACCTCCGCCGCCAGATCCGCCGCCGCCCAAACTGCCTGAACTGCCGCCGAGGCTGCCGAAACCCAGACTGCCAGATCCACCGCCGCAAGAGGTCAGAACCATCCCTGACATCAGCGCTGCGCCAATAGCCTTGCCAAAATTCCCGCCGATCATGATCGGTGCCACCCCAAAGATATTCTTGCCAGACCGAAAGATCCGACTTGTTCCTGCTTGTCCTAGCACAGAAATTTTCGAGGCAAAATGGTTTGCTATGCAAATTTCGCGCCTTGGGGTCACATGGTTTGTCGCAGGGCAACACTGTCTTTGCCGAAAAACGCAAAATGCCACGCTGAAACGACGTGGCATGTGGGTCTTAAACACCCGTAGCGCGATGCGTTGACGAAGGCTCAAGCCGACATAGGCAGGTCGGATTTGCGCACACCGACACCCGGCAAACGCCGCGATGCGTTGTCGTCACATTCCACAAGCCGCCAGGCGCCGGGCGTATCAAACAACACACGCAAAAGTTTGTTGGTCATCGCATGTCCGGCCCGGTGGCCCACATAACGCGCTTTCAGCGGCGCGCCGGCCAAGGCCAGATCACCCAGTGCATCCAGCATTTTGTGGCGCACGGCTTCGTTGGCGCGGCGCAACCCGCCGGGGGACAGGACCTGATCACCATCCACGACGACCGCGTTGTCATAAGTGCCGCCAAGGGCCAGTCCGGCATTGCGCATCGCTTCGACATCAGCCTGACGGCAGAAGGTGCGGCAATCGCTCAATTCACGCACGAAGTTGCCGTTCGACATATCAAGGCGCATTTGCTGTGTGCCGATCGCTGCGTCGGGGAACGAAATGTAAAAGTCGATCTCGAACCCGTCTGACGGCTCAAGCCGCGCCCAGGCGGCGTCGTCGCCATCACCTTCGCGATATTCGACGGCCTCAAGCACTTCGATCATCCGCGCCGGGGCTGCCAATTCACGCACCCCTGCCTTGACCAGCCCATCCACGAAACGCGCCGCGCTGCCGTCCATGATCGGCACTTCCGGCCCATCCAGTTCAATCAGCGCGTTGTGAATGCCACAGCCCGCAAGCGCGGCCATGATGTGTTCGATTGTCTTGACTTCGACCCCGGCGTCGTTGCGGATCAACGTGCACAGCGGCGACGGCACACCCGATGCCCAATGCGCAGGGATCAGATTATCGCACCCCGCGACATCGACACGTTTGAACCAGATCCCATATTCTGCCGAGGCGGGCTGGACACGCATACGCGCCGGACGCCCCGAATGGAGCCCGGTTCCGGTAAATGTGACAGTGCTTGCAACAGTCGTCTGCACTTGGCGCCTCTTAGATAGCCTCGGTCCGTCTGGCTTTGGCCCGCGCATGTCTGCGGCAACGGGCGGCCATTGTTCTGCCTCGCACCAGCGGCCGTGGTCGCAACGAACGCAGCGTGGAGTGTCACTGCCTCGATGCGCCCTTGGCCGGCCCGGAAACCGGGTGGTCATCTGGCCCCACACTTCAGCCCTTGAACAAGACTTCTGCAGGACGCCTCTGGCGCGAACCGGCCCATTTGACCGATGACCCAGAGGTAAGTCTTGCCCGGCGCAATCTCAATTCAAACCTCTGTAATGGTTTGTAACATCACCACACGCGTCGCGCCGACGCTGGAAGCCATCTTAAGTAAGGACAATAAGTCTTTGTTTCTAAAGGTAAAGGGCCAGCCTTTCGGCTGACCCTTGTGTCTTGTCCTGGCTGTGTCCAACCGGCACCAAACCGCCGAATTGAACGACTTGCGCGGGATCAGCCCCCGCGCCGAGTCGATCAGTTGGCCTGACGGCGCAGGAACGCGGGGATCTCGACCTTGTCTTGGTCGGGATCGGGTGCCGCTGTTTGCGGCTGCGCAGGCTGCTCGGATTGCACCGGAGGCTGGTTGCGCACCTGATCTTCAGCACCTGCAGCACCTGACCCGGTCATCCGGTTGATCAACGAATTGATCCCGAAACGTGGTTTATCCGAAGCGGAACCTGTCGGATGCGCGGGCTGTTGGACAGGGGTTTGACCCTGCTGCTGCGCCCGGGGTTGGTTGTGCACCGCAGCTTGCAGGCGGGCCATCGCCTCGGGCGACGGGGTTCCCGGTGTCGGCGCTTTGGGGGCGACGAACTGTGCAATGCCGGGTTCTTCACCATAGCTTGCTGCAGCGGGGGTGGCTTCAACTTCGTTTTCAGCCGGCTGATACGCGGGCGGGGGAATGTCGCCGCCAGCTTGCTCTGCCTGAAACACGTTTTCGCGGGCTTCATATGCTTGGGCGGGGTCCGCCGCAGAGGCCGCGGGCTCCATGTCGCCAAACAGCGTTGGTTCAGTGGTGGCTTCTGCGGCCACGGCTGCTTCAGGTGCCGGCGCGTTATCGATCGCGGCGGCCGCGGCCACAGCCTCAGGCGCTTCCAGCTCCATCTTCTGCTCCACATCATGGGGCGCTTGCAGCGGTGACGCCAAGCTGCGACGCGGCACCGGCATTTCGGTGTTCACGTCGACCGCGTCGATGCCAGTAGCGACCACGGACACGCGCATCGCGCCTTCCATGTCGGTGTCCAGCGTCGAGCCGACGATGATGTTGGCGTCCTGATCCACTTCTTCGCGGATGCGGTTGGCTGCTTCGTCCAGTTCGAACAGCGTCAGGTCGTAGCCGCCGGTGATGTTGATCAACACACCCTTCGCGCCACGCAGGCTGATTTCGTCCAGAAGCGGGTTGGCAATGGCTTTTTCGGCGGCCTGAATGGCACGATCTTCGCCATTGGCTTCGCCGGTGCCCATCATGGCTTTGCCCATCTCGTCCATCACGGCGCGGACATCCGCGAAGTCGAGGTTGATGAGACCGGGACGAACCATCAGGTCCGTTACACCCTTAACGCCTTGATAAAGCACGTCATCGGCCATCGAGAAGGCCTCGGTAAAGGTCGTTTTCTCATTGGCCAGACGGAACAGGTTCTGGTTGGGGATGATGATCAGCGTGTCGACCATCTTTTGCAGGGCTTCCACACCGTCTTCGGCCTGACGCATCCGTTTTGCGCCTTCGAATTGGAACGGTTTGGTGACAACGCCAACGGTCAGCACACCCAGTTCACGCGCGGCTTGCGCGATGATCGGGGCAGCGCCGGTTCCGGTGCCGCCGCCCATACCGGCGGTGATGAAACACATATGCGCGCCAGCAAGGTGGTCGACGATCTGTTCGATCGATTCCTCAGCTGCGGCTGCGCCGACGGATGCGCGCGCGCCTGCGCCCAATCCTTCTGTCACTTTCACACCCATCTGGATGCGGTCTTTCGATCGCGAATGCTGCAATGCCTGCGCGTCGGTGTTGGCCACTACGAATTCTACGCCCTCGAGTTCCTTCTCGATCATGTTGTTGACAGCGTTGCCACCGGCACCGCCCACGCCAAACACCGTGATCCGAGGTTTCAACTCTTCCTGACCGGGCATGGTAAGGTTCAAAGTCATGATTTGTCCGCCTGTCTATGTCCGCGCCGCACCGATGTTCCCCGATGGCGGCAAATATGGTCTTTTAATTCCGACTGAATCGCCGGTTACTGCCTCATTTGGGTCATGTTACCCCATGAAAGCGCCCTTCGTCACGCCCTAATGGCGCCCAAAGCCGCAAAATATTGGGGGAATCGAAAGGTTTTCAGCAGGATTTCGCCGAACGCACCGCATATTGGGGGTTCGTGGGTCAGATCACCAATTGTCCTTGAACCACTTCAAGGCCCGTCGCAGGCTTCGCGATGGGTAGGTGTCGGCCGGAATGTCAAAATCCCACCATTCGTCCTGGGGATGCGCTGCAAACAGGCACAGCCCCACCGCCGAGGCAAACCCCGCCCCCGTGGCCGCCTGTGGCAGCCCCTGCACCCGCAGCGGTCGCCCGATGCGCACCTGTTGACCCAGAATTTTCGGGGCAAGCCCATCCAGCCCGGGGATCTGGCTGCCGCCACCTGTCAGCACGATTTGCTGGCTTGGCAAATGCTCAAAACCCGAGGCGTCCAGGCAGCCGCGCACCTCTTCTAGAATTTCCTCGACGCGCGGGCGCATGATGCCGATCAGCTCGGCCCGGCTGACCGTGCGCCGGTCATGTTCCCAATCGCCGGTGTCGCCGCCGATCTCGATCATTTCGCGATCATCCATCCCGGTGGCCACGACGCCGCCATAGAAGGTCTTGATCCGTTCGGCCGTGGACAACGGCACCTGAAGACCTTTCGAAATGTCCGAGGTCACATGATCGCCACCCAACCGCACGCTGTCGGAATAAATCATGTGCTTTTTCATGAAGATAGACAGGCCAGTTGATCCACCGCCCAGATCAATACAGGCCGCACCCAGTTCTTGTTCATCTTCCACCAGCGCCGAAATGCCCGACACATAGGCCGAGCTGGCCAGCCCCGCCAGTTCAAGATCACACCGCTTGATGCAGTAAAGCAGGTTCTGGATCACCGCGCTGTCCACGGTCATCACATGCATATCAACCGCCAGCCGGTTGCCGATCTGCCCGCGCGGATCGCCAAGCCCCGAACGATGATCAAGCGCAAAATTCACCGGCTGCGCGTGCAGGACTTCCCGCCCTTCGCCGATATCGGGCATGTCACAAGACGCCAGCACACGAGCCACGTCATCTTCTGTCACGGCAGTATCGTTCAGGTCGACCGCACTGGCCAGACCGTAGGACCGGGGATTGGCGCCTGAGAAACAGGCGATCACATGATCGACCCGGATATTGGCCATCTTTTGCGCAGCCTGAACCGCGGTGCGGATGGCGCGTTCGGTTTCCTGCATCGCGTCGATTTCGCCAAAGCGCACCCCGCGCGATCGTGTGGTCGACGCCCCGATGACCCGAAACGCGCTTTGTCCTGCCATGGCGCCGATGCCGTCACTGTCGCGAAACTGGCCGGGGCCGTCGAAGCGCAGGATCAGGCATCCGATCTTCGAGCTGCCGACATCCAGAATGGCAATCACGCCCCGCTGCATGGCGGCTTCTCGCATCGAGCGCATGGCGCGCTGTTGGCTGTAAAGGTCGGTCATTGCGAGGTCTCTCCGAATTCAAGTCCCTTGATCCGGCGCAGTTCCTCGACCGCAGGGTCGGCAAGGCGCAGCGTCGGGCGCAAGGGGTTTCTCATATCAACAACGGTCAGATCACGGGCCAACACGTCTTGCGCCTGATGCAGGGCAATAACCTGCTCCAGGGCTGCAACGGGGTCATCCGTGGGCAAAAGAATGCGCTGCTTGGTGCCCAGCACGATGTCCCAGCGGCGTTCACCAACGCGCACAAGGCCGCGCAAATCCGCCCCAAGCGGGCGTGCGGTCGCGATCAGCGCCAGCGCTTCATCCACCGCCTTGTCGGCCCCAGCCCCAGCGATCAGCGGAAGATCCGGGCGCCCATCGCGCGCCACCATGCTGGCCACCCGGTGACCGGTCTTGTCCAACAGATCCAGAATGCCTTCGTGGCGCCAGACGATGACGGGTTGGCGTTCTGTAATGGCCACCTCGAGCACGCCACCGGGGCGCACGCGCAATTCGGCTTTTTCAATGACATCAAGCTTTGAGATTTCCTGACGCATCACCTCAAGATCCAGATCAAAGCTGGAGATCGGAAATTCGATCGGCAGCATCTGACGCACGGCGTCGGCCACAACCGGGCTGGCACCTTCGACGGCCATCAGCTTGACCATGAATTCCGGGCGTTCCTGCACAGACCTCTGGATCTGGGCCAGCTTTTCCCCAATCGCATAGCGGTTGGTCGGGTTGGCAAAATACCAGCCCGTCGCCATGAGCACCGCAAAGACTGGCAATCCGACGCGCAGAAAGGCGCGAAACACCGGGGTCAGCCAAAGCCGGTGCACCTTGTAGGCCAGACGCGACGGCGCAGGATCGCGGCGAACGGCCCCCTGCCCCGTCTCAGCCGATGGTCTGGATCTTAGCGATCGCATGACGCGTCCTCCACCATCCAGGCACAAAACTGACTGAAGGAAATGCCCTTGTGCACCGCCTGTTCGGGCGAAAGCGAGGTTGGCGTCATGCCGGGCTGGGTGTTGGTTTCAAGGATGATCAACCCGTCCAGCCCGCGCGTTTCGTCCCAGCGGAAATCCGTGCGGCTGACACCGCGGCACCCCAGCACCTGATGGGCGCGCAGGGCGTAGTCCAGACAGGCGGCTTCGATGTCGGCGGGAATGTCGGCGGGGAAAACGTGGCGCGAACCACCCTCGGCGTATTTCGCGTCGTAGTCATACCAGCCATCGGTCAGAATATCCGTCACCCCAAGAGCTGTGTCGCCCATCACCGAGGTCGTCATTTCGCGCCCCGGCGCATAGGTTTCGACCATCACCGTCTTGGGCATCGTCGGCGCCAGCTTGGGCGGAGAGTTCGCACCGTCCTGCACAATATAGATGCCGACCGAGCTGCCTTCGTTATAGGGCTTCACCACATAGGGCGGCTCCATCACATGGCGCGACCGCACATCGTCCGCCGAGGCCAGCACACTGTCCACAACCGGCAGGCCAGCCATCCGAAACGCATCCTTCGCGCGCTCCTTATCCATCGCCAGAGACGAGGCCAGAACACCGGAATGGGTATAGGGGATTTGCAGCCACTCCAGCAGGCCTTGCACGCAGCCATCTTCGCCCCAGCGGCCATGTAGTGCGTTGAACACCACATCAGGGGCTTCGGCGCGCAGCCGCTCGGCCAGATCGGGGCCCGCGTCAATCTCAACCACGTCATAGCCAGCAGTCCTCAGCGCCGCGCTGCATTCGCGACCCGAGCTCAAGGACACCTCCCGTTCGGCCGAAGGGCCGCCCAGAAGAACCACAACTTTCGAGACTGTCTTGCCCGACATGCCTACTTTTGCCTCGTCCGTGATCGCACAAAGCGACCAACTGCCCAGCCGTTTCCGGCGCCCATCCGCACATTGCGCGCGGCATTTTTCTTTATCGGAGGCTGTACCGCCCCTTTGATAACAGGGCTTTATGCCCCTTGTTTTCAAGGGCGTTTTGCCCCTTTCGACCAGCTCTTGTCGGCTGTGTCCGAAGGGCCTGCCCGACCCCGGTATCTGCGCGCGTCTACCAGCTTATTTGTCTGCCGGTTCACCCACGCGCATGATTTCCCATTGTAGCTTTATGCCACTGTGTTCGTAAACCTTTTTTCTGACCTCTTCGCCCAAACCTTCAAGGTCTGCGGCGGTGGCATCGCCAGTGTTGGTCAGGAAGTTTGCGTGCATCGGGTTCATCTGCGCCCCGCCCCGTGTGGCGCCGCGCATCCCTGCATCCTCGATCACCTTCCACGCCTTCAACTCGTGGCTGTCATCAGCGCGCCCGGTTGAACTGAAACCCGCCGGGTTGCGAAAGGTTGACCCTGCGGTGCGATCCTTGGTCGGCTGGGTTTCGTCGCGCTTGGCCAGTTGGGCCTCCATGCGGGCGGCCAAGGCGGCAGGATCACCCTTGGGTGCCTCGAAAACAGCGTGCGTGATCACCCAGCCCTCCGGCAGATCTGACTGGCGATATTGAAAGTTCAGATCATCGGCGGTCAACGTCACACGCTCGCCCGCCCGTGTGATCGCTTGTGCCTCAACAAACACGTCGGCCATATAGGCCCCATAGCACCCGGCATTCATCCGCACGGCCCCACCGATGGCTCCGGGAATGGTGCGCAGGAAAGTCAGGTCCACACCCGCATCTGCCGCTTTGCGCGCGACATGAGCGTCAAGTGCGGCGACACCTGCCGTGACGCGGTTGCCGTCGACCGTGATCCCGTTGAAGCCGCGTCCCAGCCGGATCACCACGCCACGAATGCCACCGTCGCGCACGATCAGGTTCGACCCGACCCCCATCGGAAAGACGGGCACATCCGGGTCGAGATCCGCCAGAAACCGGGCCAGATCATCTTCGTCTGCGGGCATGAAAAACCATTCGGCAGGCCCGCCGACACGCAGCCATGTCAGGCCCGCCAGATCCTTGTCGCGCACCAGCGTTCCGCGCGTCTCTATTTGGTCAGGAAGGGCCATTTCAACCTCGCATTCTGCGCAGCCACCGGGTCAGGTAGATCACGGGCCAACGCAAGATGGACATCGCCCCTGCCAGCACCAAGACCCCGACCACCGGGCCATTTTCAAAAAACACGTAACCCAATAGCGGAATGCCCACGGCAATCAACCCGTAAGCAGCAGGCCAGTGATGGTGGCGCGACGGAAACAGAGCAATCATCTGCGCGACAACCGCCCAGAAACACGCAAGGATCAGCGAAAGGCTCATGTCCGCCCCAGAGATCTGCGCGCCAGATACCACAAGGGGCGGCGAAACATCGACACGAACCCGACGACGCCGATGCCAGCCCAAAGCCAGCCATGCAGCACGCCGATCCACCCGATCAGAGCCGGTGCGGCGACCAAAAGCACCAATCCCGGCGCGAACTGGCGACGCATTGGCAGAAACGCCACCGCCGTTGCGGCCAACACCCAAAGGGCGGCTGCGATGAGGGCCGGGCTCATGATACCACCGTTGGCAGAAACGACGCCGCCAGCGCCACGAGCGCTGCAAACAATCCCACCCACGGCACCCAGCGTGCGGTGCGGAAGGGGGCGTCGGGCGCTTTGCGCTTCAACGCGATCAGCGCGATATTCACGACGGCGAAGACCACCAGCAACACGCCCGAGGTGACCTCGGCCAGATCCGCGACGGGCAGCGCAAGGGCAGCCCCGATAACGGCCAGACCGACCAGAAACGTCGCCAGCACCGGCGTGCCGAACTTGGGATGCGCGCGGTAAAACAGGCCCAGCATAGGTTCGCGGCGACCCAGCCCGAACAACACACGTGCCGCCATGACGATCTGTGCCAGAACGCCGTTCAGCGCCGCCACGACGGCAATCGCGCCCAATACGACAGGGGTGGTTGTGAAGCCTGCCTCCCACACCAGAACCAGCGGCTGGTCCGAGGCCGCAAGGTCATCGACCGGCACGACACGGATCGCTGCCAGCGCCACCAGCGCATAAAGTGCGGTGGTCACCACCAGTGAAATCAGGATGGCGCGGGGCACGATACGGGTGGGGTCGCGGGTTTCTTCGGCCATGTTCACAATGTCTTCGAACCCGATAAAGGCAAAGAACGCCAGCGCCGCAGCCCCGGCCACACCCGGCCAGTAAGGCGGCGGCAAGGTCGCGATATCCGCCACCGTGGGTGCAGAAAACCCCGCCCAGATCACCGCGCCCAGTCCCAAAAGCTCTACCACCGTGAACAGGGCGGCCAGTGACAGGCTTTCCAGCACGCCAATCGCCGCCACGCCTGCCAAGGCAACGCCAAAACCGACAATCGCCCAAGCGGCCGGGACATCGACGATCGAGGTCAAATAGCCCACCCCGCCCCGCAGCACTGCCGCCGCCGACACCGAACCCGCCACGACGATCGCCAACCCAATCAGCACCGCCAGCAGATGGCTGTTCAGCCCCTTTTCGACGAACGCGGCCTCGCCCGAGGCTTCGGGGATGCGCGAGCTGAGTTCGGCATAAGACAAGGCCGAAGGGGCCGCGACCAGCCCCGCCATCAAAAACGCCAACGGCGCCCAGATCCCGGCTTCGGCCGCGACCGCACCGACCAGCACGTAAATGCCTGCGCCGACCATGACGCCGACGCCATACATGGTCAGCAGCCCAAGGCCTAGATTTCGCTTGAGCGGCGCTGCTTCTGGTCGTTTCATATGTCGGACTCGGTCAAGCAATCACCTGTTGATAGGGCCGGTTTCAACCGCCCGCGGACGCCGTTTGCAACCGCTCTGCAAGACGGTTCGCCCAGGCCGAGATCGTCCCGGCCCCAAGGCACACCACCATGTCGCCCGGCTTGGCGTATTCGCGCACTAGTGCGCTTAGCGCCTCTTCGTCAGGCACCGCCAGGGCATGGCGGTGTCCATGCGCCACCAGGCCCGCGACCAGATCGTCGCGGCTGGCGCCTTCGATCGGGTCTTCGCCTGCGGCATAGACATCGGCAATGCCCACCACGTCTGCCTCGTTGAAACAGCCACAGAAGTCTTCGAACAGGCCATGCAGGCGCGAATACCGGTGCGGTTGGTGGATGGCGATCACACGCCCGTTGGTCGCTTGGCGCGCGGCCTTGAGAACCGCTGCGATTTCCACCGGGTGATGGCCGTAATCGTCGATAATGGTCACGCCGTTCACCTCGCCCACGCGGGTAAAGCGGCGGTTCACACCCCCGAACGCCTTGAGGGCTGCGCGAATCTCGTCGCGTTTCATGCCCAGATGGCGTGACACGGCGACGGCCGCCAGCGCGTTCGAGACGTTGTGATCGCCCGGCATTGGCAAGGTGCAACCGTCGATCCGTGTGCCTTCGTTGTTCAGCTCGATGTCGAAATGGGCCACGCCCGCTTCATAGCGCAGGTTCACCGCGCGCACATCCGCTTGGGCATTGAACCCAAAGGTCACCACACGTCGGTCGGTGATCTTGCCAACCAGCGATTGCACCTCGGGGTGGTCGGTGCAGCACACAGCAAGCCCATAGAAGGGAATGTTCGACACGAAATCCAGAAAGCCCTGACGCAGCGTATCGAAGTCACCCCAGTGTTCCATATGTTCGGGGTCGATATTGGTGATGATGGCAATGGTGGCAGGCAGGCGGTTGAATGTGCCGTCGCTTTCATCAGCTTCGACCACCATCCATTCGCCCTGCCCCATACGCGCATTTGAGCCATAGGCGTGAATGATCCCCCCATTGATCACCGTGGGGTCGATACCGCCATGCACCAACAATTCGGCCACCATGGTCGTCGTCGTCGTCTTGCCATGCGTGCCTGCGACCGCGATGTTGGATTTCAGGCGCATCAGTTCGGCCAGCATCTCGGCCCGGCGCACAACCGGCAAGCCGCGCGCGCGCGCGGTGTCCAGCTCCGGGTTGCCCGGCTTGATCGCGGACGAGATCACCACGACCTCGGCCCCCTCAAGGTTTTCCGCGCGTTGGCCGATGAAGATCTCGGCCCCAAGCTCGGCCAGCCGATCGGTGATCTTGGAGCGTTTCAGATCCGATCCCTGCACCCGGTAGCCATGGTTCAGCAACACCTCGGCGATGCCCGACATCCCGATCCCGCCGATCCCGACAAAGTGGATCATTCCCATTTCAGTGGGAAGCTTGGTGGCTGCAGCATTCATAAATCGACCTTCCAAAAAACAGGCGGCTTGATAAGTGTTCGTGGTGCGGGGTTACGCCGAAGGGGCGTGCGCCGTCAATTCCTCAACCAGTGCGACAAGCGCGGTCGTGGCATCGGGACGCCCCTGCGCCAGCGCCGCACGGGCCATCTGTTCGGCGCCTTGAGGGTGCTCCAGCACCATCGCGATCTGTTCACACAGCATTGCCGGATCAAGCCGGCTTTCCGGGATCAAAATCGCCGCACCCGCATCGACCAGACCACGGGCATTCGCCGTCTGGTGGTCTTCGGTCGCATGGGGATAGGGCACCAGAATGGACGGGCGACCAATGACCGAGATATCGGCAACAGAGGATGCCCCTGCCCGGCTGATCACCAGCTGCGCTTCGGACATGCGGCGCGGAATGTCGGTGAAAAACGGCTGCACGTCGGCCCGAATGCCATGCGCGTCATAGAAGGCTGTCACCCGCTCCAGATCCTCGTCGCGCGCCTGATGGCTGACCGAAACATGGCGGTGCAGATGTTCAGGCAAGGCCGCGATGGCGGCGGGAACAGCGTCCGACAAGGCACGCGCCCCTTGCGAGCCGCCGATCACCAGGATCGACATCGGATAATCGCCCGGCGCGATGTAGCCAGCGCCTTGACGGGCCATAACCTCGCCTCGGACCGGGTTTCCGGTGTGAATGCCATGCGCGCCGTTGGGCAGCGCGGTCGGCCATGTGCCACAGGCCACTGCCGTCACGCGGGTGGCAAAAAGCTTGTTTACCCGCCCCAGAACACCGTTTTGTTCATGGATCATGCGCGGCAAGCGCAGCACGGATGCAGCCGCCAACGCCGGAATGGTCGGATAGCCGCCAAAGCCTATGACGGCTTCGGGCCGGTCGCGCCGCATTTGCCATATCGCGCCCAGAATGCCCGCCCCTACGCGAAACGGCACCAGCAGCTTGGCCAGAAGACCGCCCCGCGAAAAGGTGGCAGAGCTGACTTCCTCTATTTCGACAACATGGGGAAACCCACTGGTATAGCGCGCGCCGCGGGCATCCGTGGACAGCTTGACCCGCCACCCCTTGCGCAGCATCGCTTCGGCCAGAGCCTGAGCGGGGAACATGTGCCCCCCGGTGCCGCCGGCCGCAATGATGAGCAGCGGTGTCTTGCGAATGGTCTTGGCGCTCATCGCCCTGCCCTTTGGTTGAACACATCCTGTATGCGGCCTTGCGGGCGGGTGCGGGTAAACGCCAGCAACATACCAAGCGCGATGCCCCCGGCGATCAGGGACGATCCGCCATAGCTGACAAAGGGTAGCGTCATGCCCTTTGCGGGCAAAAGCCGCACAGCCACGCCCATATTGATCAGCGCCTGAATTCCAAACATCGCGGCGAGTCCAGACCCGGCAAGGCGTGTAAACGTGTCGCGTTCACGGATCAGGCGCATGAAACTGCGCACCACGATGGTGGCGTAAAGCGCGATGATGACAAGGACCAGGATCAGGCCATATTCCTCGGCGGCGACGGCGATAATGAAATCGGTATGCGCATCAGGCAGCGACCATTTTACCTGACCCTCGCCGACACCAACGCCAAAAAATCCGCCTTCGCGGATGGCATTGGTGGCATAGCCAAGCTGGGTTGTCGGGTCCACGTCCGGGTTCAGAAAACCGTCGATGCGGCGGGCAAAGTGCTCGGAGTTATTATAGGCGAACATACCTGCCAGAACGACGATGCCAGCGGCCGCGGCCAAAAGCACAATCGGCGCACCGGCGAGAAAATACATCACGCCCCATCCAAACAGGATCAAGGCGGCTTGGCCAAAATCGGGCTGCATCGCCAGAAAACCCACGATCAACAACACAAGCCCCAGCGACATGCTACGCCCGGGCGGGCCATTGATTTCCTGACTGGCCGCCATCAACCACGCGGCAACCACGACAAAACCGGGCTTCAGGAACTCGGACGGCTGGATCGAGGCGAAGCCCAGCGAATACCAACGCGTCGCCCCCTTGCCGAAATCGGTGCCGAGCAGCGGCAACAGCATCACCGCAACCAAGGCCACGGCAAAGCCGACCACGCCAAGCCGGCGCACCAATTGTGGACTGAGCATGGTGGTGACAAACAGCGTGATCAGCGCGGCAAGACCAAAGACCAACTGCCGTTGCACATAGTGAAAATGGCCAAGCCCGTTGCGTTCCGCCAAGGGCGGCGACGCGGCCAGCCCCAGCAAGATGCCGATCCCGAACAGGATCAGGATGCACGACACCGACCACTTGTCGATCGTGCGCCACCACCGAGGAAGAATAGGGTCGCCGTCACGCGCGGGAACCGCGCCGTATACCATTTCTGTCATGCGAAAATGCCTGTCACTTGTCCGTACCGCTTATCTTCACCAACGGACGGCCCCGTTTTCGGGTGCTGCTACCGCTGATCCTCATTCGCCCGTCTGATGCGGGTCATTGCGCAAAGGATAGCTAGGTTTTCACCGTTTTTCCAGACAATTCGCGCCGCATGCCCACCCTTACGCAATCAACTGCCGGGTGGGCTGACGGCGCGCGATTTCGACCGGTCGCGGCCAAGCTGCGCTTCTCGCCAGATGATCACCATCCCGGCGCTGACGACGATGCCTGCGCCCACCAACATTTGCAGGGTCGGCAGTTCGCCAAAAAAGACGTATCCGAAGGCCAGCGCGAAGATCATCGACGTGTAGTCGAACGGCGCAATGGTCGACGCATCGGCATGGGTATAGGCGGTCGTCAGCATCAATTGGCCGACGCCTCCGGCAAGCCCCGCGCCCAGCAAAAGCGCAAACTCCCACGCCGTCGGCCAGACCCAGCCGAAAGGCAGTGACAGAAGGGACATACAGATCGCCGTCAGCGAGGCGTAGATCACGACGGTTGAGGGTGGATCAATGCCCACCAGCTTGCGCACAAGGATCTTGGCAACCGCCACGCAGCACGCGGCAATCAGCGCCAATACCGCCCCGAACGCCCTGAGCGCGTCAGCCTCGCCGCTGCCGCCAAAGCCTTCAAGCCGTGGCCATAGAATGACCAGCACACCGACCAGCCCCGCCAGCACCGCGCCGATGCGCACCATCCGCACCTGTTCACCCAAGAAGATCGCAGCAAGGATGACCGTGACAATCGGGGCGGCATAGAAGATCGCCGTAACCTCGGTCTGTGGCAGGTAGCCGAGCGCGGCAAAACTAAGCCCCATCGCCAACACACCAACCATGCCTCGACTGATATGACCCCACGGGTTTTGGGTGCGCAAAGCTGAATGCAGGCGCCCTTCATAGGCAAGCCAACCCAAGATCACCGGAAGCGCGAAGAACGACCGGAAGAACACCGCTTCGCCCACAGGAACATGGCCCGACACGGCTTTCACCATCGTCTGAAGCGAGATGAAGAAAGCCACCGAGCCGAGCTTTAGGGCGATGCCGCGAGAAGGGTTCATCCCCCTCGCTTAGCGCGTTTGCCTGACGGTTGGAAGCGAGAGGCCGTTGAAACGAAAAACGCCCCCGACATGCGGGGGCGTTCCTTGATCGTTGCTTTCGTCTAGTTGATCATCGTCAACAAGGTGTCCAGCGACTGTTTCGCGTCACCATAGAACATGCGCGTGTTTTCCTTGAAGAACAGCGGGTTTTCGATGCCCGAATAGCCGGTGCCCTGACCACGTTTTGACACGAAGACCTGCTTGGCCTTCCAGCATTCCAGAACCGGCATGCCGGCGATGGGGCTGTTGGGGTCTTCTTGGGCGGCCGGGTTCACGATGTCGTTCGAGCCGATGACGATGGCGACATCCGTATCAGGGAAGTCGTCGTTGATCTCGTCCATCTCAAGCACGATGTCGTAGGGCACTTTGGCCTCGGCCAGCAGCACGTTCATGTGACCGGGCAGACGCCCGGCGACCGGGTGGATCGCGAAGCGGACGTTTTTGCCCTTGGCGCGCAGGCGGCGGGTCAGCTCGGCCACGTTCTGCTGGGCTTGCGCCACAGCCATACCGTAACCGGGGATGATCACCACGCTGTCGGCGTCTTCCAAAGCAGCCGCCACACCATCGGCGTCGATGGCAATCTGCTCGCCTTCGATTTCCATGGCGGGACCAGAGGTGCCACCAAAGCCGCCCAGAATAACGCTAATGAACGACCGGTTCATCGCCTTACACATGATATAGGACAGGATCGCACCGGACGAGCCAACCAGCGCGCCCACAACGATCAGAAGGTCATTACCAAGGCTGAAACCAATCGCCGCCGCAGCCCAGCCTGAATAGCTGTTCAGCATCGACACAACGACGGGCATATCCGCGCCGCCGATGCCCATGATCAGGTGGTAGCCGATGAAGAAGGCGGCCAGCGTCATGATGAACAAAGGCAGAAAGCCACCGGTGTTGAAATACCAGATCAGGCAGATCAACGAGATGATCGCCGCGCCCGCGTTCAGCATATGCCCACCGGGCAGCTTTTCCGCAGCCGAGGTTACCTTGCCCGCCAGCTTGCCGTAGGCGATGACCGACCCGGTGAAGGTCACGGCACCGATGAACACGCCCAAGAACAGCTCGACCCGCAGGATGTTCTGCTCGACCGGCGTTTTATGCGCAAGAAGGGCTGCGAAGCCTTCAAGCCCGTGGCGGGCCTCTTCGTTCATCGACAACACGTTGCCCAGTTCGATATGGGCGTTGTAGCCCACGAATACGGCGGCCAGACCAACCAGCGAGTGCATCGCCGCCACAAGCTGAGGCATCTCGGTCATCTGGACCTTTTGCGCCACATAGGTGCCGATGATACCACCGCCGACGATCAGAAGGATCGACAACAGCCACAAGCCCGAACCGGGGCCAACCAGCGTGGCGACAACCGCCAGCGCCATGCCGACAATGCCATACCACACCGCGCGTTTCGCGCTTTCCTGTCCTGACAAACCGCCAAGGGAGAGGATGAAAAGAACTGCCGCAACAACATATGCGGCCGTGGTGAAACCAAATTCCATGATCCCTACCCCCTTAAGATTTCTGGAACATGGCGAGCATACGCCGTGTCACGAGGAAGCCACCGAAGATGTTGATCCCGGCCATGAAGATGGACACCGCCGCCAACAAGATCACAAGGAACGACCCCGACCCGATCTGCATCAGCGCGCCCAGAATGATGATCGACGAAATGGCGTTGGTCACAGCCATCAACGGCGTGTGCAGCGAGTGGCTGACATTCCAAATCACCTGGAAGCCCACAAACACGGCCAGCACAAACACGATGAAGTGCTGCATGAAGCTGGCCGGCGCATAAAGCCCCAGAAGCAGCATCAGCACGCCGCCTACACCCAGCAAAGTGAATTGCTGCTTGGTCTGCGCCTTGAACGCGGCTGCCTCGGCGGCAAGCTTTTCTTCGCGCGTCAGTTCCGGCACCACCGCTTTCGGCTTGGCCGCAATCGCTTGGATTTTCGGAGGCGGCGGCGGGAACGTAATCTCGCCCTGATGGGTGACCGTCGCACCGCGGATCACGTCATCTTCCATGTCGTGATTGATCTTGCCGTCCTTTTCAGGCGTCAGGTCAGTCATCATGTGACGGATGTTGTTGGCATAAAGCGAAGACGCTTGCGAGGCCATGCGCGACGGGAAGTCGGTATACCCGATGATGGTCACGCCATTGTCGGTCACGATCTTTTCGTCCGGGACGGTCAGCTTGCAGTTGCCGCCTTTTTCGGCCGCAAGGTCCACGATGACGCTGCCCGGCTTCATGGCTTTCACCATGTCCTCGGTCCACAACTCGGGTGCTTCGCGGTTCGGGATCAGCGCGGTGGTGATCACGATGTCCACTTCTGGCGCCAATTCACGGAACTTTGCCAACTGGGCTTCGCGGAATTCGGGGCTGGAGACCGAGGCGTAACCACCGGTGGCCGCGCCGTCCTGCTGGTCTTCCTCAAAATCGAGGTAGACGAATTCGGCGCCCATCGATTCAACCTGCTCGGCCACTTCCGGGCGCACGTCGAACGCGTAGGTGATCGCGCCCAGCGACGTCGAGGTGCCGATCGCAGCCAGACCCGCCACACCCGCACCGACAACCAGAACCTTGGCAGGGGGAACCTTACCAGCCGCTGTCACCTGCCCGGTGAAGAAGCGGCCGAAATTGTTGCCCGCTTCGATCACCGCACGGTAGCCCGCGATATTGGCCATGGACGACAGCGCGTCCATCTTCTGCGCGCGGCTGATCCGCGGCACCATTTCCATGGCGATGACATTCGCGCCCGAGGCTTTGGCCTTTTCCATCCCGGTCTCGTTGCCGCCGGGATTGAAGAAACTGATCAGCGTCTTGTCAGCCGACAAACGCTTGAGCTCCGTGTCGTTTGGCGGGCGCACTTTGGCGATGATGTCGGCCGCTTTCCACAGCGCGGCGGCGGTCTTGACGACCTCGACACCAGCCTCTTTGTAAGCTGCGTCCGAGAACCCCGCAGCGCTACCTGCCTTGGTTTCGATCACACAGTCATAGCCCAGCTTTTGCAGCATTTGGGCGCTTTCCGGGGTCATTGCGACCCGGTTCTCGCCCTCGAAAACTTCCTTGGGTACACCGATTTTCACAGTCTCTTCCTTCTCCCGTCGTGTGCCGATCGCGGGGCGTTCCCCGGTCCCGGCGGTTTGCTCTGCATCCTATACGCGGCCCGCGCGCAAGATGCTATCGTTACGGAGCGTATTGCGACAATATTGTTTCAATACGCGACTCGTCGTCTTTGGGCAATGCTGCTTTGCAGCACACCCTTTACACCCAGCGACGCACGCGCGCCGCCCATTGCGAATAGTCGTCCCCAAACCGGGCCAGCAGCCCAGCTTCTTCGCCCCGAATGAAGCGCTTGGTGATCAACCATACGAAAATTGGAACCACCACCAGCGCGGGCAAAACGTCCCACCTGAGCACTAGCCCCGCAAGGATCATCGCATCGCCCAGATAGATCGGGTTACGTGTCAGGCGATAGATCCCGGTTTTCAAAAATGACGTCGGCACCTCTCGCGGTATGACCGAGGTGCGGGCGCGCCGAAACTCCCACATCGCCAACCCCATCAGGCCGAAGCCAAATACGATCAGCGCATTGCCCAGCCCATGCGTCCAGCCCAACCCAAACCCCAGACCGGGGACAGCCCGGTCCAGCGCAAACGCAGCGCCGGCCAGCACCGCAAGCCAGACCGGCGGCATATCAAGCCAGTGCTTAAGGTTGCGCATCGGGGTCTCCGGTTTCGGTTTTGTCGCTTGGCGAAAGTTGTAACGGTTCGGATGCGATGTGCAACGCGATTTGCGCCCAAATGGGCTTGTTCGGCCCCGTGAAATCCATACTCTACGCTTGAAGCGTGTCAGGAGGGCGAGATGACGGATTTCAACGCAACCAAGCGGCTTTTTTCCCTGCCCGATAGCGTGACTTATCTGGACGGCAATTCACTTGGCCCCTTGCCTGTCGCCGCACAGGACCGGGTGGCGGCCTGCCTGCGCGATGAATGGGGCGAGATGCTGATCACCGGGTGGAACAAGGCGGGCTGGATGGCACAGCCGCGCGCCTTGGGCGACCGGATCGGGCGGCTGATCGGGGCCGCGCCGGGCAGCACGGTCGTGGGCGACACCCTGTCGATCAAGGTCTATCAGGCGCTGGCCTCGGCATTGGAGCTGCGTCCCGACCGCCGGGTGATATTGTCGGACAAAGGCAACTTTCCGACCGACCTTTACATGGCTGAAGGTTTGGTGCGCTCGCTGGGTCAGGGGCACCAGATTGAGACGCCCAGCCCCGAGGACGTTGCCGAGCGCATCACGGCGATCGGCAACGATCTTGCCGTTCTGATGCTGACAGAGGTCGATTACCGCACTGGGCGGCGCCACGACATGGCCGCGTTGATCCGGGCAGCTCACGCGGTCGGGGCCGTGGTGATCTGGGATCTGGCGCATTCGGCAGGCGCGTTCCCGGTTGATGTGACGGGCACGGATGCAGATTTCGCGGTCGGCTGCACCTATAAATACCTCAATGGCGGCCCCGGCGCGCCCGCGTTCATCTATGTCGCGCCCCGCCACGCGGATCGCATTCACCCTGCCCTGTCAGGATGGCTGGGCCACGACGCACCCTTTGCCTTCGACCCGGACTATCGCCCCGGCCCCGGCATCGACCGGATGCGCGTGGGCACGCCGCCCGTTTTGCAGATGGCCGCGTTGGACGCCGCGCTGGACATCTGGGACAACGTGGACATGGACGCCCTGCGCATCCAATCGGTCGCGCTGTGCGAGCGGTTCATTGAGGGGGTCGAGGCCGCCTGCCCTGACCTGACCCTTGCCAGCCCACGCGAGGCGTCCATGCGCGGCTCTCAGGTCAGCTTTCGGTTCGAACACGGCTATGCTGCGATGCAGGCCTTGATCGCGCGTGGCGTGATCGGCGATTTCCGCGCGCCCGACATCATGCGGTTTGGCTTCACGCCGCTCTACATCGACGAAGCGGATGTCGACAGGGCCGTTGAGATCTTGTCTGACATCATGGCGACCCGCCAATGGGACCGGCCCGAGTATCACACCCGGGCCGCCGTCACATAGGTTTAGTGTGCGGGCTGGATGAACGTGCCGTTGCGCAGATCGGCCATCGCCTGCCGCAACTCGTCCTTCGTGTTCATCACGATGGGTCCATGCCACGCGACGGGTTCGCGGATCGGGGCGCCTGCGACCAGCAAAAAGCGCACGCCTTCGGGACCAGCCTGCACGCGCACATCGTCACCTGCGCCAAAACGGACGACAGTGCGGTTGCCGGACAGGTCGCGGATGTTGACCTCCTGCCCCATCACCTCTTTTTCCAGCAACACACCTTGCGGTGCGGCGGCATCGGTGAAGGCACCCGCGCCTTCGAACACATAGGCGAAGGCCTGACGGCGCGTGTCCACGGGGAAGGTCTTGGTCACGCCAGCTGGCACGCTGATATCCAGATACAGCGGGTCTGCCGCGATCCCGTCAACGGGACCGGACTTGCCCCAGAAATCACCGACAATGACGCGGACTTTGGTGCCGTCATCTTCCTCGATCACCGGAATCTCGACCGATGGCACGTCCTGATAGTTCGGCGCGGTCATCTTCAGATCGCGCGGCAGGTTGGCCCAAAGCTGGAACCCATGCATCTGACCGCGCGCGTTCGCGTGGGGCATTTCCTGATGCATGATCCCCGAGCCTGCGGTCATCCACTGGATATCGCCCGCACCAAGACGGCCCGCATTGCCAAGGCTGTCCTCATGCTCAACCTCACCGGCCAGAACATAGGTGATGGTTTCAATGCCGCGGTGCGGGTGCCACGGAAATCCCTTCTCAGAGAGACGCGGATCGTCGTTGCGGAAGTCGTCGAACAGCAGGAACGGGTCATAGGCCTCGGGCTCGTGGAAGCCAAAGGCGCGGTGCAGATGAACCCCTGCGCCTTCCAAGGTGGGTTGGGCGTGCGAGGCGGACAGAACGGGACGAATGGACATGTGATCCCCTTTCAGTAGGTGATGTGGCGTTGAGCATCATCTAGGCGCGCGCTGCAGGCTCTACAATTGCGCGCAGCTTAACAGTCGCTGCGCATTATTGCACAATTCGCTTGTGGGGAAGCGCGCGCGCCGCTTTCGTGTTATACTTGCAGAATTCTTTTATGGATTGAGGCACCTATGGCCCAGCAATTTACCGACGCCGAATGGCAACAGATCGAAACGCATCTGGACCAATCCCTGGGCGTGAACCCTCAGGCCTATGGCCTGCCGGAACGCCGCGACGGGTCGGTCATCCTGATGTCATGGAACATCCGCAAGTTTGGCGCGGTGGCAGATCGGGACGGCCTCAAGAAAAGCGCAGGCGCGACGCGGATGATCGAACGGATCGCGGCCCAGGCCGACCTGTTGTCGATCCAGGAGCAGCAAGACGACACCGGCGCGTTGGAGGCGCTGGTCGCCGCGCTGAGCCCCGATTATGGCGTCATTTACAGCGACGTGACGGGCCGCAGTCCCGGCTACAAGGGCATGTCGGAACGGTTTGCGTTCCTTTACCGCCATGATCGCGTGCGATTGGGTCACTTGGCCTCGGACCTGTCCTATGATCGCACCGCGATTGCCGCCAACATGAACGAGGCGCTGAAAGCGTCCTTCGATACCAGCGTGCCGGGGCAGGATGACCCCGGCTACCTAGCGCAATTGATGAATTGGGTGCAGAACACCACCCGCCTCATGGGGTCGCAGTTTTCCAAGTTCGTGCAGTTTATCCGCAGCCCCTATCTGGTGGAATTCCTGATTGACGGGCCTGACGGGCAGTATGAGGTCTATGCCGTCAACGCGCACCTTGTTTCGGGGAAAAAGAACGAACGGGAGCAGGAGTTTTTCGCCTTGTTGGAGTGGTTGCTACATGACAGTCGCAAAACCGTCAGCAAGCGCGGCAAGATCATCATGATCACGGGCGATCTGAACCTTGATTTTGACAGCTCGAATGCAGACCGGCGGGTGGGGATTGAGAACTACGTCACCGGGATCAACGCGAAACGGCGGTTGGATGCCAAGGTGAACTTCCCGTTCCTAGATGGTAATTTCAACACCAACGCGCGGCGCACCCAGACCTATGACCATATCGCGTGGCTGGCCGATGACACGCGCCTGCCGCGTGGGCGGCACAACGATCTGGCGGGCACGCTTGGCGCGGACCAGTTCGACTATGGCATGTTCGATTTTACCCAGCTGTTCATGGATGCAGGCCCCGGCCTGTTGCCGAGCGGCACACCGGATTACGACCGGTTCGCCCATGACCTGTCAGACCACATGCCGATCTGGGTCAGATTGCCACTGCCCGCAGACGGGCAGCACAGGTTCACGACGTAGGCACGGGGCAGTCGGCCGGCTCTTTCTTCCAGCACAGCGTTTCTGCCTCACGCGGGCTGGTGACGATAACGTCATAGAAATCACGAGGGTAGATGCCTGTCCACGCGCCCCAGAACGGTGGCACGTATTTCGCCACGGTTTCGACCACGATCAGGTTTTCACCCTGATACATCATTGGAATAACTGGCCCAAGTTGCAGGCGCATCTGGTCACGCGTCAACGGGGACACCCCGTCGCCAAGGCTGACCTTGGAATTCACCCGGCCCAGTTTGCGGGTCTCTTCGTTCGTGCAGTTGCGATTGCACTTTACGACCGTCACGCGCACCCAGCTGGCTTCGCTGGTTTGGGTCATGTATTGAAACATCTCGTCCAGACCTTCAAGCGTGGCCCGGTCGTAGCTTGGAAAGCGCGACAGAAAATCGGACACCGCGTAGTTCGCTTTCAAGGCCTGACTTTGACGGCGGTAGGCGTCGTAATAGGCAAAGGTTGCCTGAAGGCCAAACAGGATCACCGGAAGAATGATGACGCTTTCGACGGTCACCGTGCCCGTTTCTGCCCGCGCAAAGTCACGGACGCGTTGGCCGATCCGGCGGCCAAAGGCCGTCATGGCGGTCAGGGAAGAGGTCATAGGGTCAGACATCTGTTCACTTCCTCATGGCTCGTTCACATAGGACGACACGGCCGCAATTGCCACGCCACCAGACGGATCACGCGGCAGCCCCATCACGAAGGGGGTGGTGCTGAAGAACGGGTCTTTCACAACACAGACACGCACCAGCATAAGATCGCCACCACCACCGGTCGAATATTCGGTCAACGGCTTGATTTCCTCGGCGCGGTCCACACACGGGATGGCACCGGTCGGGAAGGTCCAGCCCGCCTGATCTATGCGGCGCAGATCGACCGAAATCTCGTCCATGCAATTGTAAAACAGCAGCGTTTCGTCACAGATGTTCTGCTTGAATTCTTCCAGCGTCGTCGGACGCCCGTTGCCTAGACGCAGACCGCGGATGTTCAGGTCCAGCGCGCGCTCTAACATTACCGACCGCATGCCGTAAAAGCTCAGCTCGAACGAGGTCAGAAAGATCGTCATGAACAACGGAAACCAGAGCACGAACTCGATTGTCGAACTGCCTTCCGAGGCACGCAACCAGCGCTGCAATCTCTTATATGCCTGTTTCATCGGTTTCATTCCAATTGCCTTCGCTGGGTCGGGTGGCTCAGCGTTCCCCCAAACGCCGCGTTTCACCAACTCAGCCCGGTTTGCCCAGACGGATCAGTTGACCAGTCTAAGCTTGTTGATGTCCTCTGCGATCTTCGAAAAGACCTGTGACAGGTTCACGCTGTTGTCACCCTGGGTGATCTTGTAGTGCAGGCGTTCGCCACCTTTGACAGACGCACATTTCTGCATCGCATCGGTTGCGGTGTCCGGGGTCTCCATCTCGATCGTATAGATCGTCATGCCGGAGTCCTTGGCCGCCTTGCACTGATCCAAGAGGCGTTGGTCGATGTCCTTAGTGCCGTCACCATCGCTGTCATCAGAGTTCGAGATCTTCCGGCCCGGCGCGCCCAGCCAGTCGAACCGCTGCAAGAACCCCCAGGTGTATTTCTTCGCCCAGAATTCTTCGTAGGTCAGCTGCTCGGTAATGCTGTTTTCAGGCGTCCGATAGGGCGTGCATTTGTTGCCATTTCTGGACGGGAAGCAATCATTTGCGCCTTGGAAGCCGTAGGGCTTGGGCCGCCAGACAGTCTCACCGGTGCTCGGATAGAACCACTGATAGCTGTCAGAGCTTTCGCGGTAGACAGACATGATATCGCGGTCGTTATAGGTGTTCAGCCAGAACGGCGATAGACCGGTGCGGAACCCATCAAACAAGTGGTGATGGTTGGTGTTCTGACCATCTGTCATCAGCACCAGAAATTTCGACGAGGCGGTTGTGGCCGGGTTGAACGGGCGCCCGGCGAAGTCGCCATGCACGACTTGATCGGCAATCAGGCTTGTCACGACAGGTTGCGCCTTATGGTGCAAAAGCGCCGTGCCCCATTTCATGCCGATATCAATCGCGGTGTCACCCGAAGCGTTAAGCGCGTTGATCTTCGTTTCCATATCGGTGGGCGAATCTTCAAACGCGACCACCTCGCGCCAGCTGTCGGTGTGGCACGACAGATAAGCGTCGCCGTTGTTGTTCTTGTAGTTGCCACCATAGCGCAGAAACTTGGCAGACTGGTCAATCGCCACATCGGGATCAACGGCCGTCTCTTTGAAGTCTGCATCTTCGAACGTCGCACAATAGGCGATGTTCTGGGAATCGTTGCGGGTAAATTTGCTCAGCACAGTCGACCCGACATTCACCTGCGTCGAATACGGCACGAGCGAGATCGAAGTCTTGCGCTTCGTCAACGTGCACTCGGTGGCTTTGGTTGGATCATTCGGGTTGCACAGCAGCAGGTTGGAAAACTCTTTCGCCGCTTTGCGAAGCTCGTAAATCTTGGTTTTACCAGTCGTCGCCAGTTTGTCCATTGACCCGGACACGTCCACTACCAGCGACACCTCGGTCAATTGGTTGATCTTTGCCGCACCGCCACTTGCAGGGGCTGTCAGGTAATGCACACCAACGGCTTTCAGGAACGGCGTGCTCACATTCATATGGGCTCTGCCGGTGACCCGTGTGCCGTCTGCACCAACCTCGACCGTTACGTCTTCGGCCTTGATGAAGTTCCCCAGACCGGATCGTGCGAAATAGTCCAGCACGACACCTTTACGGTCACTTTCCTGATCGGGATGGGCAGCAGCCAGAAGCGCGCGGTCCATCGTGGCTTGAATGCGCGTGCGATTCAGCTCGGTGCGCATCAGATCGATCGACAGGCCCGACACAATCAGCATGGCGACAAACAGCAGCAGGGCAAAGTTGAACATTGCCCCCTCTTCGTCACGCGTGAATGCGCCAACGCGCCCCGACCGGTCCGCCTGACCCAAATCGACACGCAATCCTTTCAACAGGCTTTTCAAATGAGCCATATCGAACTCCCTTCCCGCACATCAGTGCGGTACCAATTAACAGCCACCACCACTTTTAAGACTTCGTGAAATAACCTGAAGCCTATGGCGAAATTAAGGCATTCTTAAGTGAATTGCGAGCACGAGATGCACGATCACCTTCATTGTGCCGTCATGGGCAACAATAGCGGTGTATTTAGGCACTAAACCCTCAACCGTTTCCAAAACCAAGCAGAATTCTGGGGTGGTATGTTTATGAAATGGGCCTACGCTGGGGTTGGAAACGCCGCTGAATAACGATTCTGCGGCACTGCAGAAAAGAAAAAGTCGAGGTAAAAAATGGCCCAGACGAACGAACCAAGCTTCCGTGAATCCGTCGATTTGATGTTTAACAGGGCGGTCGCCCTGATGGACCTTCCACCTGGGCTTGAAGAAAAGATTCGCGTCTGTAATGCCACCTATACCGTGCGGTTCGGGGTGCGTCTGCGCGGCGAAATTCGCACCTTCACCGGCTATCGCTCGGTCCACTCGGAACATATGGAGCCGGTCAAGGGCGGCATTCGCTTTGCGATGGGCGTCAACCAGGATGAGGTCGAGGCGCTGGCCGCCCTGATGACCTATAAATGCGCCTTGGTCGAAACGCCGTTTGGCGGGTCAAAGGGTGGTCTCAGGATCGACCCGCGCCAGTATGAGGAACACGAGCTGGAACTGATCACCCGCCGGTTCGCCTATGAACTGGCCAAGCGCGACCTGATCAATCCGTCGCAAAACGTCCCTGCCCCCGATATGGGCACGGGCGAACGTGAAATGGCATGGATCGCCGACCAATACGCCCGGATGAACACCACCGACATCAACGCGCGCGCCTGTGTCACGGGCAAGCCGACACATGCAGGCGGCATCAATGGACGGGTCGAGGCCACGGGCCGCGGTGTGCAATATGGACTGCGTGAATTCTTCCGCCACCCCGAGGATGTCAAGAAGGCACGCTTGTCGGGCAAGCTTGAGGGCAAGCGCGTGATTGTCCAAGGTTTGGGCAATGTGGGCTATCACGCCGCCAAGTTCCTGTCCGAACAAGACGGGGCGAAGATCGTCGGAATCATCGAACGCGACGGGGCGCTGACCGACCCCAAGGGGCTTGATGTTGAAGCGGTTCATCACTGGATCTCCTTACACGGGGGCGTCAAGGGATTTGCTGATGCCACCTATGTCAAAGACGGGGCATCGGTTCTGGAAGAAGAATGCGATATCCTGATCCCTGCCGCCCTTGAGGGCGTGATCAATCTGACCAATGCTGACCGGATCAAGGCACCTTTGATTATCGAAGCGGCGAACGGACCCGTCACTTCAGGCGCAGATAAAGTCTTGCGCGAAAAGAAAACGGTCATCATTCCAGACCTTTACGCGAATGCGGGCGGTGTGACGGTCAGCTATTTCGAGTGGGTCAAGAACCTGAGCCACATCCGGTTCGGTCGCATGCAGCGCCGTCAGGAAGAGGCGCGCCACCAGTTGGTGGTGGACGAGCTTGAACGGTTGGACCGCTATCTGGGCGACGCCTGGTCGATGACACCGCAATTCAAAGAACAATATCTGCGCGGCGCGGACGAGCTGGAACTGGTGCGATCAGGCCTGGATGACACAATGCGCACCGCCTATCAGGACATGCGCGAGGTCTGGCACGAACGCGATGACGTGGATGACCTGCGTATGGCGGCCTATATCGTCGCCATCCGGCGCGTGGCTGCCAGCTATCGCGCGAAGGGTCTGTAAAGCTTGCGCCCACCTTGTTTCATCATGAGGTGGGCGCGCTAAGTCATTGGTAAAATGGACCTACTGGCGCAAACGCTCGGCCTTTGCCGCGTCTTGCAACGACCAGTATTGCAGCGCGTCCCGTATCCCTTCAGCCGCCTTTTGACGCCATGCCGCATCTTGCAAAAGCTTGCGGTCGCGCGGCGAGGACAGAAATCCAAGTTCAATCAGCGCCGACGGGATGTCGGGCGCTTTCAAAACCGAAAACCCCGCCTTAAGGCGCGGTGACTTGTAGCTGGACCCGGTGGCGGAGTAGATCCCTTCGACCAGGCTGTCCGCCAGCGCCTCGGATCGGGGTGTCGTTTCGGTGCGGGCCAGATCCATCAGAACCAACGCCACTTCGTCATCCTGTCGGGACAGATCAACCCCGGCCAACAGATCCTCGCGATCATGGCGTTCAGCCAAGGCTTGCGACGCGATATCCGAGGCCTCGTCTGACAAGGTATAAACCGTTGCCCCGGTGGCCCGCCCCTGCGCCAGCGCATCGGCATGCAGGGACAGAAACACATCCGCCCCGGCGCGCCGTGCGATCGTGACGCGTTCCTCCAAGGGCACAAACACGTCCCGTTCGCGGGTCAGAACCACTTTGAAGCCGCCCGCGCGCAACAGGGCCTCCTTCAGCTCCAGCGCGAAGGTCAGCATCAGATCCGCCTCTACCGCACCTTCGCGTTCTGCGCCCGGATCAATTCCGCCATGGCCCGGATCCAGCACCACGACCACATCCCCAAACCCTGTTTGACGCGTTTTGGGCGACGGCATCGGGCGCGGCGCGGCCTGTGTGAAAACGGCGCTGGCAGGGGCGCCTGCAGCGTCTGCAAACGCCGCTGCTGTCGACTGCGCCAACGCAAGGTGGATCGTTGCGTCGCTGTCCGGAGTTGCCTCCATCCATGCGCGCTCTACGATCATCGGGTGCGCCAAGGTCAGCACAAGGCGCGTCCAGCCGGGCCGATATAGCCCCGCGCGGATGTCCGAAAAATGATCCGACGCCGCCATCAGGGCCGCAATGTCCAACCCGTCCCAGGCCAGTTCCGAGACGTCCACGACCACCCGCTGTGGGTCGTCCAGCGTGAAGACCCGCCACGGCACCGTCCGCGTCATGGCGATGTCGATCCTGACGCCGCGCCACCGGTCTTGAACGGAGACGCCGTCGCCAGTCAACCGGGCAAGACCGCTAAGCCCTTGGGGTGGTGCGGGAACTTCCGCAGAACTGGCTGAAGACGACGGGCTAGCGGGCGGCGGCGTAGCACCCGGAGCGACCGTGTCGCCGGCGGCCTCAACCGCCGCATCCTCAGCAACAATGCGCGCAGGTTTGGGCTGCGGGATGGGCGAGGTTACTGGGGCTGCATTGTCCTGCTGCGCAAAGGCGGGCGGCACACAAATGCCGCCCAAAGCCGCGACAAGCCCTATGGCCCGCAGGGCTGCGCCAGCTTTAAGCCTGATCATGGATGACATGCTGCTTTGACTCTGCCTGAATTCTTGACGTGCACGAACCTTAGCAAGCCCGTCCTTCAAGGTCAGCCACCAATCCGCATCCTTCACCCTTCGTTGCGCTTGGCTGCAATGATCGCTTCCATCTGCTCCAGCGGCATGTAGCCGCGCGCCATGTCGTCATGCATCACAAAGGCAGGTGTGCCAGTGATCTGAAGTCGTTGGCCCAAAGCGCGGTTTTCTGCCAGAACGGCCTCGACCTCGAGGGCGTCCATGCGTGCAGCGATGGCCGCGCCGTCCAGGTCCAACCCATCTGCAAGCTTGATCAACGATTGCGCGCTGATATTGCCGCGCACGGTGATCAGGGCCTCATGCAGCTTTTCATAGGCCTCTTCCCCGAACAGTTGTTGTCCGGCGATGGCGAAGCGCGACGACAGAACACTGGCTTCGGTCAGGATCGGGTATTCCTTCAAAATCAGACGGATGTTGGGATCTTTCTCTAGAAGCTCCTGCACCACGTCATAGGATTTGCGGCAATACCCACATTGGTAATCCACGAATTCGACAATCGTGATGTCACCATCGGGGTTGCCCGATACATGCGAAAAACCGTCGCTGAACAGGGCGTCTGCATTCACCCGAACCAGATCCTTGTCAAGCGCGCCCTGCGCAGCCGCCTGACGTTCCTCAAGAACGCCGATGGCCTCCATCAGAACTTCGGGATTGTCCATCAGATAGGCGCGCACCTCGTCCCGAAATGCGTTGCGGTTGTCGTCGGACAGGTTGGTCATATCATGCGCCATCGTCGGCAGCGCCGTGCAGAGGGTCAAGGCGGCTGTCAGGGCAAGGCCAGTGGTCTTCTTCATCACGTCTTTCCGTTCCTGTTCACATGCCCCGTGCAGGGCCACGTTGTTCATATCAGACCTCTGCGCGAGGTCAGCGCACATTTGCGCGATCACCAGAGCGTTTACGCCATTTGCAGGGCGCATCCAACTGCCAATTCGACGCGCCATCCGCCATTGACTTCATGCGCGCCCGGATGCACCTAGACCTCAACAGCCAGCGAGGGACCGATGAAAAAATCAAGCCGAGGTGTCGTTGATCCATTCATCGTGATGGATGTGATGGAAGCCGCGCGCGCCGCCGAGGCCGCCGGGCGCCACATCATCCACATGGAGGTCGGCCAACCCTCGACCCCCGCCCCGGCCAAGGCGCGCAATACACTGGCCCAAACGATGGACCGCGACGCGCTAGGCTACACCGTGGCCCTGGGCCTGCCCGCCCTTCGGGAAGGCATCGCAAACCTTTACAAAGATTGGTATAACCTCGATCTGGACCCGGCGCGCGTGGTGGTCACGCCGGGCAGTTCAGGCGCCTTTATTCTGGCCTTCACCGCGCTGTTTGATGCGGGCGACAAAGTCGGGTTGGGCGAGCCGGGATATCCATCTTACCGGCAGATCCTGAAAGCCCTGAACCTGACACCGGTCGGCATTCCGACCCGCCCGGAGCATCGACTGCAACCCGTGCCGTCCGAGATCCCCGGCGACCTGGCGGGCCTGATCACCGCCTCGCCCGCGAACCCCTCCGGCACCATGCTGGACCATGCCGCGCTTGAGGCGCTGATCGGCACCTGCCATGATCAGGGCACCAGCTTTATCGCAGACGAGATCTATCACGGTCTGCAATATGAGGACCGCGCCGTGTCCGCACTGGAGGTGTCGGATGACATCTATGTGATCAACAGCTTCTCAAAATACTTTTCGATGACCGGGTGGCGCGTGGGCTGGATGGTGGTTCCCGAAGACCACATCCGGCTAGTCGAACGTCTGGCCCAGAACATGTTTATCTGCCCACCTCATGCCAGCCAGATTGCCGCCCTTGCCGCGCTGGACGCCCGCGACGAGCTGGATGCAAATCTGGCCACCTATGCCGCCAATCGTCAGTTGATGATCGAGGGGTTGCCAAAGGCCGGGTTTGACAAATTCGCCCCGCCTGATGGCGCGTTCTATATCTACGCTGATGTCAGCGACCTGACCGATGACAGCCGTGCCCTTGCGGCCGAAATTCTGGACAAGGCCGGTGTCGCGGTCACGCCCGGCATGGATTTCGATCCTGTGCGCGGGCACCAGACGTTGCGGTTTTCCTATGCGCGGTCGACCGAAGACATCCAGGAAGGGCTTGCGCGACTGGCTGCGTTCCTGCAGACACACCCACGCAAAGCGCGCTGAACCTGCCGCGGCGATTCAAAACCCCGCTGTTACGCCAATATGGGGAATGCGTGCCGCTCCGCAGATCTCGGATTTTCTTTGATTGGTAGACAATCCTCCGGATTTCACTCGTTTGGCGCGCACCCTCCCCATAAATAGTGATGAGACTGCTTATAATTTGCTGAAATTTGGCAGATTCTGGCCCGTTGGGTCTTTTTTCGGTCATGGTTTCCTGCAATTAAACCAATGTTCAGGCACGCGCTCTATTTTGAGCCGCAGGACATAGACAGACACCGCCGTCCGAAGGTTCGGGCGTGTAACCAGTAAGAAGAGAGCAGAATTAGATGCCGACCCATACCCTTAAGTTTTACGACCTCGATCCTTCAGGCGTCATTCCAACCGGGACCGGGTCCACCTTCGTCTGGTCCGGGCCGACCACCGCCACTGGGACGGCAACAATCACTGACAACGAAAGCGGCATTCAAGGCCAAACGCTGGACGATGACAGCGATGGCGGTGAAAGCGCGTTCGGCAATGCGACGATTGGCGCGGACACATCCTCTGGCGTCAACATGGATGCGGAACTGGTCTGGACCGTGCGCGACACGGTCACCGGAGAGGAATTCGAAGTCGTCCAGCTGCAGGTCGAAGGCGGCGATGCCAGCGGCTATTACACCATGTCTGAAACGCCCTTCATCGCGGGGCGCAGCTATGAAATCGTCGACTATGACAGCAACCCGGATGTCACGGCAGGTGACCCCGCCTTCACCTACTCCGACCAGGTCGATGGCATTCTGACCGGCACAAGCGGTGATGACGTGATCGACGGCACATTCGTCGACGAAGACGGTGAAGTTGTCGATGGCAACGACAGCGTAAGCACTGGTGGCAATGACGATGTGATCTATGGCTACGGCGGCAACGACACAATCTCGTCCGGTGCAGCCAATGACACGATCGAAGGCGGCGCAGGCAATGACACGATTGATGGTGGCACTGGCGACGACGTCATCTATGGCGATGACAAACCCGCCACCGCGACCGAAGAGGTGCTGGACTGGAGCGCACAAGGCGGCGACGGCACCAACCTGAGCGCCGGCTTCACCCAGAACACCGGCGAGATGGACGTCTCGGTCAGTTTTTCCAGCGATGGCACGAACAGCCCGGAATACCGGGTCGAGACAAGCGACACAATTTATGTCGGGTCCGGTGAAGACTTCGACGACAATTCAAGCCTTTACCTTTTTGGCGATGGTGACAGCACGACTTCGACCACCACGATCGACTTTGCAGCCGCGACCGGCAGCACGTCGCTGGATGATGTGGAAAACGTGTCCTTCCGCATCAATGACGTGGACTGGGGTTCGGGCAACCACACCGATGTGGTGACCGTCAACGCGATCGACGCCAACGGAAACCCGGTCACCGTCACGCTGACACCGGGCGGTGGCGACACCGTTTCGGGCAACACGGTCACAGCCAACAACGTATCGGAAAGCCAATCTGATCTGGGCGGATCGGTGCTGGTCGAAATCGCCGGCCCTGTCAGCGAGATCGAGATCATCTATGGCAACGCCCAATCCGGCACCCAGGCGGTCTGGGTTTCGGACGTGCATTTCGACACCATCCCCGACACCTCGATTGGTGGCAATGACACGATCGATGGTGGCGATGGCGACGACATTATCTATGGTCAGGGTGGCAACGATACGCTGACCGGTGGGTCCGGGTCCGACACGCTGGACGGTGGCGATGGCGATGACACGCTGAATGTCGGCGCGGGTGACACGGTGTCTGGTGGCACCGGCTCGGACACGATCAACCTTGATCCGACAGATGGGCTGGATGGATCTGGGTCGACGATCACCATCGACGGTGGCGAAGATGATGATGATGGCGACACGGATACGCTTTATCTGAACCACCTGGTCGATGACTGGGATGATGTGGTCTTTGATCCCGGCAATTCAGAGAACGGGACGGCCACGCTGTCCGACGGCACCACGCTGACCTTCACCAACATCGAAAACGTCATCATCTGCTTTACGACCGACACAATGATCATGACCGATCACGGCGAACGCCCGATCCAGGATCTGCGTCCCGGCGACATGGTCGTGACACGCGATCACGGGGTGCAACCGATCCGCTGGGTTGGCCAAAAAACCACGCAAGGTCAGGGTGATCTGGCCCCGGTGCGCATTGGCAAGGGGCTGTTCGGCAACGACCGGTCGTTGTTGGTGTCGCCGCAACACCGGATGGTTTACGAAGGCCACAACGCCACGTTGTTGTTCGCTGAGCGCGAAGTCATGATCCCTGCCAAGCACCTGATCAACGGCAGCGATGTGGTGATCGAACCGCAGGCCGAGATTACCTATTTCCACATGTTGTTCGATCAACACGAGGTTGTCTTTGCCAATGGCGCGGCAACGGAAAGCTTCCATCCGGGTCATGAGGGGCTGGGGGCGATCGACGCCGCCGCCCGTGAAGAGCTGTTTACACTCTTCCCCGAGCTTCGTTCCGATCCGCGCCACTATGGTGATACGGCCCGCATGGTTCTGCGTGCCTACGAAGCCCGCGCCTTGCCGCGCGTCGCCTGATTACGGCGACTGACCAAACGAAATGCGGGCGCCCTTGATGGCGCCCGTTTTCATTTTTACGGCTCGGTCAGGGATCACTCTATCCCATTTGCCCGTTGCACCGCGCGAATGAACGCAACGACATCCGCAACCTCAGCGCGGGAAATGCCTTCGACCGGTGCCATATCTCCAAACCGCCAGTGATGGGCACGGACCCCAAGCTCCGCCGCCCGGAAAAAGGCCGCGTCGCCGTGGTGCGAGGGTTCATAAATCTTGTGGATCAATGGCGGCCCTGCCCCGTCGATACCGCCAGCCGTTTCGCCGTGGCAGGATGCACATTTGGCAAGAAACACCGTCTGTCCGAGGCGTTGAGCGTCTTCAAGCGCGGGCATATTCACCGCAACCAGTTGAGCGCCCGAGGCAGCCGCAGGGGGCATTGCGCCATCCGCCGACCCCGCCGCGCCACTGTCATCACGCCCTGAAAGGCGCGACAGGCTTAGCCCGGCCATGGCAAGCGCCACCACGGCGACACCTGCAAACGCAGTCTTTCGGTTTGATCGAATCATGATGTCTCCCTTTTCAAGGAAGACCTTGGGCATTCCAGCTAGGGGAAGGTCAACACCCGTCGCCATCGCTTGGTCATTCTATGCAGGCACCGGCGCGCGATCGCGGGTGGCCCAATCGCGGGCGGCATCACCAAAGGCTGTGAACAACACCCGTGACACGGGGTCTTCGGCTGCCATGTATTCCGGGTGCCACTGCACGGACAGGGTAAAGCCCGGCGCATCCCGGATGAACAGCGCCTCGGGCGTTCCGTCATCGGCATGACCTTCGATCACAATGCGCGAACCGGCGGTCTTGATCCCCTGCCCGTGCAGCGTATTGGTGCGCACCCGGCAAGAGCCGAAAAGCTGATGAAAGACGCCGCCTTCCTCAAAATGGACGTCGTGGCGGATGGCGAACTTTTCCTCAAGCGTGCCATCGGGTGGCATCCGGTGGTTCATCCGGCCCGGCAGGTCGCGAATTTCGGGATAAAGCGTGCCGCCCATGGCGACGTTGACCTCTTGAAACCCACGGCAAATGCCGAAAAAGGGCTGGCCGCGATCCACGCAGGCGCGGATCAGGGGCAAGGTGATGGCGTCGCGGCAGCGGTCAAATTCGCCATGCGCTTCGGTTTCGTCTTCGCCATATTCGGCCGGGTGCACATTGGGACGCCCCCCAGTGAACAGAAACCCGTCGCATGTTTCCAGCAATTCGTCGACCGAGACGAAGCGCGGATCGGACGGCACGATCAGCGGTAGGCACCCTGCCACCTGTGCGATTGCTTCGGAATTCATCGTCCCGCCGGCGTGGCTGGGATACTGGTCATTGATCAGGTAGGTATTGCCAATGATACCGATGATGGGGCGTCTCATGCCTGCTCCGCAATAGCGTTCGATTGCAAGAGGATAGAGGATGTCCGTCCGCGCGGCAATGCGGTGCGCGCACCCTACCCTTCAGGCACAAGCCCCACTGCGCGAATGCCAGCTTCGCCTGCCGCAAGGTCGTTTTCCGACGTGTCGCCAGAGACTCCAAGCCCCCCCACAACATCGCCCTTCTCATTGCGCACAAGGAACCCGCCAGGCACCGGCACGAGCTTGCCGCCATAGGCCACATTGGCGGCTGCGATGAAATAGGCCTGTGCTTCGGCGCGATCACGCTGCGCGGTCCCACCAATGCCCAGCATCACCGATCCATAAGCCTTGCCGCGTGCCAAATCGAACCGACCAGCGGGTGCTCCGTCAGAGCGTTCAAAGGCAATCAGGTGCCCGCCCGCATCAACGACCGCAACGGACAGGGGCTTCATTTTTGCCTTCGCAGCGTGGTTCAGCGTTTCGCGGATCATGACGCGCGCGGCGTCCAGTGAAATCTTTTCCATTTCTCTTCTCCTCCTCGGTTCGCTTAACCCGCACACTGCGCCTTTTTGGCCAGTCGATGCGCATGAAGCATGGGTTCAGTATAGCCGGACGGTTGTTCGCGACCATTGAACACCAGTTCACAGGCCGCTTTGTAGGCTTCGCCGTCAAACCCCGGTGCCATCGGTTCATAGGCCGGGTCGTCCGCGTTCTGAGCATCCACCTTCACGGCCATGGCGCGCATGGCGTCCATCACCTCGTCTTTGGACACGACGCCGTGGTGCAGCCAGTTGGCCAGCGCCTGGCTGGAAATCCGGCAGGTCGCGCGGTCCTCCATCAGCCCCACATCGTGGATGTCCGGCACTTTTGAACAGCCGACACCCGCATCGACCCAGCGGACCACGTAGCCAAGGATGCCTTGGGCGTTGTTTTCCACGTCGTCGCGGATCTCGGCGTCTGACCAGTTGGCGCCCTGCGCGACCGGAATTGTCAGAAGATCATCCAGCGAGCCTCGCGGCCCCTTGGCTGCAATCTCGTCCTGACGGGACAGCACATCGACGCGGTGGTAATGGGTGGCGTGCAGGGTCGCGGCGGTCGGGCTTGGCACCCAAGCCGTGTTTGCGCCCGCTTCGGGATGGGCGATTTTTTCGGCCAGCATGTCTGCCATCCGGTCAGGAATTGCCCACATGCCCTTGCCGATCTGGGCGCGGCCACGCAGACCGCAGGCCAAACCGATATCGACGTTGCGATCCTCATAGGCGCTGATCCAGGCGGCGTCTTTCATGTCACCCTTGCGCACCATCGGCCCGGCTTCCATCGAGGTATGAATCTCGTCGCCCGTGCGATCAAGGAAGCCCGTGTTGATGAAGGCCACGCGGTGCTTGGCGGCGCGGATACATTCCTTGAGGTTCGCGCTGGTGCGCCGTTCCTCGTCCATAATGCCCAGTTTGACGGTGTATTGCGGCAGGCCCAGCATGGCTTCGACGCGGGTGAAAATCTCATCCGCGAAGGCAACCTCTTCCGGGCCGTGCATCTTGGGTTTCACCACATAGATCGACCCTTTGACCGAGTTGCCATCCTCGCGCATCAGGTCGTGCATACCGATCAGGGTCGTGACCACGGCGTCCATGATGCCTTCGGGCACTTCGTGTCCGTCTTTGTCCAAAATAGCAGGGTTGGTCATCAGGTGGCCGACATTGCGCACCAGCATCAAGACGCGGCCCTTATGGGTCATCGGCGTGCCATCGGGCGCGGTGTAGTGAATGTCACCCGACAGTTTGCGGGTGATGGTCTTGTCGCCCTTCGTGACCTCTTCGGTCAGCGAGCGGTCCATCAGGCCCAGCCAGTTGGAGTAGGCCAGCACCTTGTCCTCGGCGTCCACGGCGGCCACGCTGTCTTCGCAATCCATGATCGCGGACATGGCGCTTTCCAGACGGATATCCGATATGCCCGCGCGGTCCTGCTTGCCCACGGGCGTCTGGGCATCCAAGCGAAGTTCGATCATCAAGCCGTTGTTTTTGAGATAAATTCGCCCTTCGGCATAGCCCGCAAATTGAGCTAGATCAGCCAGTTTGGGTGTCAAGGCGCCGTCAGTAACCGATACGGTTTCGACATCCGCCCAGCTGCCATCCGCCAGCGGCACCGCTTCATCCAGAAAGGCGCGTCCCCACGCGATCGCGCGCGCGCCGTGTTCCGGGTCATAGCCGCCGGGCTTGGGCGTGGCACCAAGCGCATCGGTGCCATACAGCGCATCATACAGGCTGCCCCACCGCGCGTTTGCGGCGTTCAGAGCAAAACGAGCGTTCATGATCGGAACCACCAGTTGCGGCCCCGGAACGTCAGCAATCTCGGGGTCCACATTCGCGGTTTCGATCTGGAAATCGGGGCCTTCGGGGACCAGATAGCCAATGTCGTTCAGAAAGGCGCGATAGGCCACGGCGTCATGCGGCTGACCTACCCGCGCCTTGTGCCAGTCATCAATCTTACGTTGAAGGTCGTCACGTTTGGCCAAAAGCGCGCGGTTCTTGGGGCCGAGTTCGTGGACGATATCCGCAAACCCACGCCAGAAATCGTCGTATTTCAACGCGGTTTTGGCCAGGGCCCGCGTTTCCAGAAACCGTGCCAGTTCCCGGTGAACTGACAGGCCTTTGCGCTCGATATAGTCACTCATGGTAATCCCTTTGGCCGGCTCGACTTTTATTTGGCGCTAGAGTTTCCTATGCGAAACCAAACCGCAACCCCAATTTCGATGCAAAACCCTTTGGAAAAACCGAATAATCACATCTGATGTCCCAGTAACTTGATGCCAGGCGCGCGCGGGTCTAAGCAGGAGCCACCCGCCAGAGGGTGTGACCGTGAAAGGATCTGACATGACCGACACCAGCCCGCAGCCCATTTTCCTTGCCGATTACACGCCGCCCAACTGGTTGATCGAAGAGGTCTCGCTGACCTTCGTGCTGCATCCGACCGCAACGCGGGTGCGGTCCTCCATTCGGTTCACGCCGAACCCAAACGCCAAATCGCGTGATTTTTTCCTGCACGGAGAACATCTTACGTTGATCCACGCGGCGATCGACGGGTCAGACGTGTCGCCAGAACTGGTCGATGGCGGGCTGAAAGCAGACGTGCCCGATCACGCCTTCACATGGGAGGCAGAGGTCGAGATCAGCCCCGAAACCAACACCGCGTTGGAAGGGCTTTATATGTCCAATGGCATGTATTGCACTCAATGCGAGGCCGAAGGTTTTCGCCGGATCACCTTCTATCCCGACCGCCCCGACGTGATGGCCCCATTCAAGGTGCGCATCGAAGGGGACATGCCGGTGCTTCTGTCCAACGGCAACCCCACCGGGTCAGGCGACGGTTGGGCCGAATGGCATGACCCGTGGCCCAAGCCCGCCTATCTGTTCGCTTTGGTGGCCGGTGAGCTGATCGCCCGCGAAGACAGTTTCACCACCATGTCGGGCAAAGAGGTGGACCTGAAACTGTGGGTGCGCCCCGGTGACGAGGGCAAGACCGCGTTTGGGATGGAGGCGCTGAAAGCCTCGATGAAATGGGACGAAGAGGTTTACGGGCGTGAGTATGATCTGGACATTTTCCAGATTGTTGCCGTGTCCGATTTCAACATGGGGGCGATGGAAAACAAAGGGCTGAACATCTTCAACACGTCCGCTGTGTTGGCGTCGCCCGAGACATCTACAGACGCGAACTTTGAACGGATTGAAGCGATCATCGCACATGAGTATTTTCACAACTGGACAGGCAACCGGATCACCTGTCGTGATTGGTTTCAGCTGTCGCTGAAGGAAGGGCTGACGGTGTTCCGCGACCAGCAGTTCTCGGGCGATCTGCGGTCCAAAGCCGTGTGCCGGATCAACGATGTGTCTGCCCTGCGCGGCCGCCAGTTCCGCGAAGACAACGGCCCGTTGGCGCATCAGGTGCAACCCGACAGCTTCGTCGAGATCAACAATTTCTACACCGCGACCATCTATGAAAAAGGCGCCGAGCTGATCGGGATGATGAAAACGCTGGTCGGCGAAGAGGAATACTACAAGGCGTTGGACCTCTATTTCACCCGCCATGATGGCGAGGCTGCGACCATCGAAGATTGGGTGCGCGTGTTCGAAGACAGCACGGGCCGCGATCTGACCCAGTTCCGGCGCTGGTACAAACAGGCTGGGACACCCCGAGTGAAGGTGGCGGATGACTTCAAGGATGGCATCTATACGCTTCATTTTGAACAAGAAACACCGCCCACACCGGGGCAGGACGAAAAGCTGCCGCAGCATATCCCAATCGCCGTCGGCTTGATCGGACCGAACGGGGATGAGGTGGTCGGCACACAGGTTTTGGAAATGACCGAGGCCAGGCAGAGCTTCTCGTTCGATGGGTTGGGCGCAAAACCCACGCCGTCGATCCTGCGCCACTTCTCAGCGCCGGTGATCTTGCAGCGTGATAGCACGCCGCAGGAGCGTGCCTTCCTGCTGGCCCATGACACCGACCCGTTCAACAAGTGGGAATCTGGTCGCACGCTGGCCAAAGAGGTGCTTGTGGCGCTTGTCACCGGCGAAGACGGGCCATTGGACGCATATCTGGACGCGATTGCAGTGATGTTGCGCGACGACAGCCTTGACCCGGCCTTCCGCGCGCTGACGCTGGGGCTGCCAAGTCAGGACGATCTGGCGCAGACGTTGTTTGATGCCGGTGTCACGCCAGACCCGCAGAAGATTTACAACGCGCAGCAAACGTTGTGGCAGGCCATGGCGGAGCACGTGCAAGACCTCCTGCCCCGCATGATGGCCGAAATGGACGTGACCGAGCCGTATGCGCCGAACGCCGAACAAGCCGGCAAGCGCGCACTTGGCCTTGGCCTGTTGAACCTGCTGAACCGTCTGGACGGCGGGGCCGCGGCGCAGGCGCTTTATGACCGGGCGGACAACATGAGCTTGCTGCTGGGGGCGTTGGGGTATCTGCTGCAAGTCCAGAAGGGCGAAGCGGCGCTTGCTGATTTCCGCAGCCGCTTTGAAAATGACGAACTGGTCATGGACAAATGGTTCGCGATGCAAGTCGCCCATGCGACGCCTGAGACAGCGGCGGATGTGACAGAGCGGCTGACCAAGGACCCCGCGTTCAACTGGAAGAACCCCAACCGCTTCCGCGCCTTGTTCGGCGCGCTGGTCACGAACCACGCGGGGTTCCACCATGCGTCGGGGAAAGCCTATGCGCTGACGGCAGACTGGTTGATCAGGCTTGATCCGGTGAACCCGCAGACCACAGCGCGCATGACCACGGCGTATGAAACCTGGCGGCGCTATGACGCCGATCGCCAAGGCATGATGACCTCGGCACTAAAGCGCATTCTTGCGACCGAGGGGCTAAGCCGCGACAGTCAGGAAATGGTCGGGCGGATGCTGGGCGACTGATGATCGCACAAACAAAGGGCGGGTCCAGATGGCCCGCCCTTTTTCTGTCTGAATGTAACTGCTGATCAGCTGACCGCGCAGTAGCTCTGATCCTTGATCCATTCCCGCATCCCATTGCGTTTACGCTCGGAATGGAACGGGCCCCAATCGGCTGCAACGCCGCGCATGCCCTTCGATACGACATTGTCGCGCGGCACGGTGACCGCCATGATGCGCACGGCGCAGCTCAGGTTCAGTTCGCCCTTTTTCAGGGCCGCGCCGGATTGCGCCTCGCAGCCATAGCCGCGCGCAGTGGCTGGCAGGATTTGCACAAGCCCATACCACTTGCCACCCCCGCCCACGACGGTCGGGCGCCATGTGCTTTCATAATAGGACAGCGTGGACAAAAGCCCGGTCCAGAACGCGTTGCGCCCAACTTGGTCCTGGCTCTCATAGCCGGGGCACCATGTGTCGATGTCGGCAGGCACGGTTTGCGACAAGACAGCCCCGTGGGTTTCCAACGCCTTCATGGTCGCGTCTGTCCAAGCCGAGGCTTGCGGCTTTTCATCCCACTTCATCGTCAACATCGGCGTGCGCACCCCGCGCGTGCCGAAAATGTCGTTTGCTTGTGCGGCTGGTGCCATCATCAGCGCGGCCAACAAGCCCAATATCATTCGTTTCATGGAGCCCCCACTCAGGTCCGTTCACGTCTCATTCGTCTCAGCGCAGGTGCATAACGGGGGGCACTTGCATTAAGCAACCGCCCCATTGCGGCAGCGCAGCAATTGGCAGGTTTTCGCTGATATGCCATGTTTGCAAGGCGGGTATGCATCGCCGCTTTCTACTTTAGCCTGATTTTTCCGCCTCCCGCCGCACCGCAGCATAGCCATAGGTTGAATTCACCCTCCACCGCCATGCCGTCCTGAACATCGTGTGCGCTGCACGCTTGCGCCTCTTGCCCCTGTGCTTTCCCTGTCTTAGAACGCGACAGGATTGTGAAACACGGGAAACGCGCACATGCTGGATCACCTCGCCTATGAAACCCCCGCACCGAAAGTCATCGCCGGGGCCAAGGACGATTGGGAACTGGTTATCGGGATGGAAATCCACGCGCAGGTCAGCTCGAACGCCAAGCTGTTTTCGGGCGCATCGACCACGTTTGGGGCCGAACCCAATTCGAACGTCGCCTTCGTGGATGCCGCCATGCCCGGCATGTTGCCCGTCATCAACGAATACTGCGTCGAACAAGCCGTGCGCACCGGGTTGGGTTTGAAGGCCGAGATCAACTTGTTTTCCGCCTTTGACCGCAAGAACTATTTCTACCCGGACCTGCCGCAGGGCTATCAGATCAGCCAGCTTTATCACCCCATCGTGGGCGAAGGCGAAGTGATCGTGGATATGGGCCCCGGCGTGGCCCGCAAGGTTCGCATCGAACGCATCCACCTTGAACAGGATGCAGGGAAGTCGGTGCACGACATGGACCCCAACATGTCCTTCGTGGACCTGAACCGGACCGGTGTCGCGCTGATGGAGATCGTCAGCCGCCCCGACATTCGCGGCCCGGAAGAAGCCGCCGCCTTTGTCACCAAGCTGCGCCAGATCCTGCGCTATCTGGGCACTTGTGACGGCAACATGCAAAGCGGCAGCATGCGCGCGGACGTCAACGTCTCGGTCTGTCGTCCGGGGCAATATGAGAAATATATGGAGACGCAGGATTTCGGTCATCTTGGCACCCGGTGCGAGATCAAGAACATGAACTCCATGCGGTTCATTCAGGCTGCGATTGATTTCGAGGCCCGCCGCCAGATCGCCATTTTGGAAGACGGGGGCGAGATCACGCAGGAAACGCGCCTGTATGACGCCGACAAGAACGAAACGCGGTCGATGCGGTCCAAGGAAGAAGCGCATGACTATCGCTATTTCCCCTGCCCCGACTTGCTGCCGTTGGAGATTGAACAGAGCTGGGTCGATGATATCGCCAAGACCTTGCCCGAACTGCCTGACGAAAAGAAAGCGCGCTTCGTGACCGAATTCGGCCTGTCCGAATATGACGCGGGCGTTCTGACCGCTGGCGTGCGCAACGCCGCGTTTTTCGAAGCCGTCGCCGAAGGCCGTGACGGCAAGTTGGCGGCGAACTGGGTCATTAACGAGCTGTTCGGACGCCTGAAGAAGGAAGATCACTCGATCTCGGAAAGCCCCGTTAGCCCGGCGCAACTGGGTGGGATCATCGAACTGATCAGCAAGGGCGACATTTCGGGTAAGATCGCGAAAGACCTGTTCGAAATTGTCTATACCGAAGGCGGCGACCCGGCCAAGATCGTAGAAGATCGCGGCATGAAGCAGGTGACGGATACAGGCGCGATCGAGGCCGCGGTGGACGAGGTGATCGCCGCCAACCCCGCCCAGGTTGAAAAGGCCAAGGAAAACCCGAAACTGGTTGGGTTCTTCGTCGGGCAGGTCATGAAAGCCACCGGCGGCAAGGCCAATCCGAAAGCGGTGAACGAGATCGTGAGCGCAAAGCTGGGACTCTAGAAAACTGACCATCCGAGGGGAAACACGCCCCTCAGGCGGCCCTCAGGCGGATTTCCGCAAGCCAATCAATCTTCTTGGACAGGACGTGCGTCGATCGTTTAGGCTGCGCCAGTCGTTTTAAGGAAACAATCCATGACGCAATACGAATATGAGGTGGTCCCGGCCCCCCGCAAGGGGAAGAAAGCCAAGGGCATCAAGGGCTCAGATGGACGCTTTGCCCACGCAATGACCGAGCTTTTGAACGATATGGCCACCGAAGGCTGGGAATACCAACGCACCGACACCCTGCCCAGCGAAGAACGTTCAGGCTTTACCGGACGCACCACGGTCTATCAAAACCTGTTGGTGTTCCGCCGCCCTTTGGCGGATGTCGAAGACGTGGCAGCAGTCGCGTCGCCAAAAATCGACAGCATTCCGACCGTTGAAGAGCCTGCGCAAGAGCGCCAGAACGCCCCGCGACTGCCATCGGCCGAGGACGCAAACGCCGTCGGCGATCACGCGCCGGCGGTGGACCGTCAAAAAGCGTGACGCGGTCCAGTCGTCACGCCGCGATGTCCAATGCCAGCGCATGAATTTGCCCCACCAGCGCCGTCCCCAGTGCAGCATGCACGGCGCGGTGCCGTGCGACACGCGACATCTTGCCGAAGACAGGCGCCCGGATCACGACGCGGAAATGACTTTCTCCGCCGTCCTGATACCCGGCATGCCCCCTGTGGCTTTCACTTTCGTCAATCACTTCAAGGTGTTGCGGCGAAAAGGCCGCCTGAAGCTTTTCATGTATTTGCGCGGCTCGGGTCATTTCTTCGCCATTCCCTCTTCTATACCTAGGAAAATGCAGTAAACTCTCTGGTCCGAGTCGAAAAGGGTATTCCCATGTCCAGAAATGATCCATTTGGTTTTGATATTTCGGTCTCTGCGGCCAAAAAGAAGAACCCACGCGGCAAGCGCGGCATGTCCGGCGAGTTCGAGACCTCGACCCGTGTGTGCGAACATGGTGGCTGTCAGGAGGCTGGCAAATACCGCGCGCCGCGGTCGCCTGATCACTTGGATGAATTCAAGTGGTTTTGCAAAGATCACGTGCGCGAATATAACCTGAAGTGGAACTTCTTCGACGGATCAAGCGAGGACGAGATCCACGAACAGTTTGACAAGGACCGTGTGTGGGAACGCGAAACAAAACCGTTCGGGGCCAACAAGGATGAACAACGCGCCTGGGCGCGATTGGGCGTGGATGACCCCCATCAGGTGCTGGGCGAAAACGCCACACGCAACCCCGGCAAGTCAATCACCGGCACACGGAAACTGCCCCCGACCGAACGGCGCGCGATCGACATTCTGGAAGCCAAGGATCATTGGAACAAAGCCGAAATCCGCAAGGCCTATAAGAAGCTGATCAAGGTGCTGCACCCCGACATGAACGGCGGCGACCGGTCACAGGAAGAACAGCTGCAAGAGGTTGTCTGGGCGTGGGATCAAATCAAGGAAAGCCGCAGCTTTAGATAAGCTTGGGGTATTTTTCACGGAAATGGGCGGTCTTTGGGCCGCCTTTTTCAATACGACTGCACACATGTCTTTGCGCGGGGGTCAGACAAACCTTGGGCGACCACTTGCGCCACCTTGTCCCAGCGTCACAAATCTCGTCCCCTTCCCCTTGCACCCCCTTCGCACATCAGGCATCAAAGTCGGGTTGCGACGCGCGAGGCAGAAGGAACTACGCAGATGGCTGACGGCACACAGGATATGAACGCAAAACCCACCGAAGAGATTTCGGTCCGCGAGGTTTTCGGCATCGACAGCGATATGCATGTCAAAGGCTTTGCCGACCGCATGGATCGTGTGCCCGAGATCGACCCGACCTACAAGTTTGATCCCGACACGACACTGGCGATCCTTGCAGGCTTTAGCCACAATCGCCGCGTGATGATCCAGGGCTATCACGGCACGGGCAAATCGACCCATATCGAACAGGTTGCCGCCCGTTTGAACTGGCCCGCCGTGCGAGTGAACCTTGACAGCCACATCAGCCGGATCGACCTGATCGGCAAGGATGCGATCAAGTTGAAAGACGGGATGCAGGTCACCGAATTTCAGGAAGGCATCCTGCCATGGGCGCTGCGCAACCCGACCGCGATTGTGTTCGACGAATACGACGCAGGCCGCGCCGACGTTATGTTCGTCATCCAGCGCGTGCTAGAGCATGACGGCAAGCTGACCCTGCTGGACCAGAACGAGGTGATCACCCCACACCCCTCCTTCCGCCTGTTTGCCACCGCAAACACCGTGGGTCTGGGCGACACGACCGGGTTGTATCACGGCGTGCAACAGATCAACCAAGCACAGATGGACCGTTGGTCACTGGTCGCCACGCTGAACTATCTGTCTCATGACGCCGAGACCAACATCGTGCTGGCGAAGAACCCGCTTTTGAACACCGAGAAAGGTCGCAAGACCGTAGCCCAGATGGTCACCGTCGCCGACCTGACCCGCACCGCGTTCATGAACGGCGATCTGTCCACCGTGATGAGCCCGCGCACCGTGATCAACTGGGCGCAAAACGCGCATATCTTCCGCTCGGTCGGTTATGCCTTCCGGCTGTCCTTCCTGAACAAATGCGACGAGCTGGAACGCCAGACGGTGGCCGAGTTCTATCAACGTTGTTTTGACGAGGAACTGCCGGAGAGCGCGGTGAGCATGAGCTTGGGGTGACACCAAGAAGCCCGATATCGCCATGCACCGCCCGGGCGCCAGACCGGGCAGCGCCGACCCGCCCCCATGGGGCGGCGCTTTCGCACCACCCCGCGGGTCTTTGCAGCCCTAAGCGCAACAAAGCAGCAACCAAATGAACAAACCCTCCGACAACCCTGCTGATCCGTTCAAGAAAGCGCTGGCTGAGGCGACGAAGACGCTCGCCGATGAGCCGGAACTGTCGGTCAGCTTCACGGTGGACCCGTCGGGGGTGACGAAGGACGCGATGCGTCTGCCACAGGTCACACGGCGGATGACGCGGGACGAGGTGTTGTTGGCGCGCGGCACGGCGGATGCCTATGCGATGAAGCTGCGCTATCATAACGAGGCGACCCACGCGAAATACGCCCCCGCCAGTGGCATGGCGCGCGAAATCTATGAAGCGATGGAAACCGCCCGTTGCGAGGCGGTCGGCGCGCGCGACATGCCGGGCACGGCGGGCAATATCGACGCCAAGATCGAAAGCGACGCGATGCGCGCGGGGTTTGACCAGATGACCGCCGCCGCCGACGCGCCACTGGCCACCGCTGCTGGTTATCTGATGCGCCATCTGGCCACTGGCCGCGACATGCCCCCCGCCGCCGCCAATGTGATGAACCTTTGGCGTGATTTCATCGAAGGTCAGGCGGGCGACCATCTGGACAATCTGGGCGACAAGCTTGCTGACCAGCAGGAATTTGCCCGCTTCACGCGCCAGATCATCGAAGATTTGGGCTATGGCGACCAGTTGGGCGACGACCCGGACAATTCCGAGGATGACAGCAACGAAGACGCTGCCCCCGATGACGATCAATCCGACGATCAGCAAGATGAACAAGCGGCCGACGATCAGGACGAAACCGAAGCCGACCCCGAACGCGCGCAAGACGAGCAGATGGATCCGTCTGAGGCTCAGGTGACGCTTGACGACATGGCTGACGACGAGATGAGCGACGAGGCAGAGATGCCCGACGCAGACGCTCCGCTTGATCCACCTGCGCCGCCCCCCGCGTCCGATGCCGATCCGAATTACCTTGTCTATAACAGCGACCATGACGAAGAGATCATGGCCGAGGACTTGGCCGAACCGGCCGAATTGGAACGCCTGCGCGCCTATCTGGACCAACAGCTTGAGCCCTTGAAGGGCGCCGTCAGTCGTCTGGCGAACAAGTTGCAGCGCCGCCTGCAAGCACAGCAAAACCGCTCGTGGCTGTTTGATCTGGAAGAGGGCATTCTGGATGCGGGACGTCTGGCCCGCGTGGTCGCCAACCCGACGACCCCCCTGTCGTTCAAGCAGGAAAAAGACACCGAGTTCCGCGACACCGTGGTCACGCTGCTTCTGGACAATTCCGGGTCCATGCGTGGTCGCCCGATTTCCATCGCCGCGATCTGTGCCGACGTTCTGGCCCGCACGCTGGAACGCTGTCAGGTCAAGGTCGAGGTGCTGGGTTTCACCACCCGCGCCTGGAAAGGCGGGCTTGCGCGCGAAAAATGGCTGGCAGAAGGCCGCCCGCAACAGCCCGGCCGTCTGAACGACCTGCGCCACATCATCTATAAGAAGGCCGATGCCCCCATGCGGCGCACGCGCGACAATCTGGGCCTGATGATGAAAGAAGGGCTGTTGAAAGAAAACATCGACGGCGAGGCGCTGGAATGGGCGCATCGTCGGATCGTGGCCCGGCCCGAACAGCGCAAAATCCTGATGGTGATTTCCGACGGGGCGCCGGTTGACGATTCAACTTTGTCCGTTAACCCTGCGAATTATCTGGAAAAACACCTGCGCGACGTGATCGAAATGGTCGAGAAACGCAAGCAGGTTGAACTTCTGGCGATTGGTATCGGCCATGATGTGACCCGCTATTACGACCGTGCGGTCACCATCACGGATGTGGAACAACTGGCGGGTGCAATGACCGAACAGTTGGCGTCACTGTTTGATTCCGACCCTCGCGCGCGGGCGCGTCTGTTGGGGATCAAGAAGGTCAGCTGACCCCCCTTTTCACGGCTGGCGTTTCACGGCATGGTGCGCGCGATTGCACCTGCGCGCCCGGCAAACCGTCCCCATCCTGACAAATCGGAGACCCTCCATGTTCCAGACCTTTGACAGCACCGCCGACCCATCGCGTGGCCCGGTCCGGTTGGACCGTTTGCGCCGCGCTCTGTCGATGAAGGGTCTGGACGGGTTCATCGTGCCCCGCGCCGACGCCCATCAAGGCGAATATGTCGCCGATTGTGACGCGCGTTTGGCGTGGCTGACAGGCTTCACCGGGTCGGCCGGGTTCTGTATCGCCTTGAAGGATCACGCGGGCATCTTCGTCGATGGACGTTATCGCACACAAGTGCGCGTGCAGGCTGACATGGATGCGTTCACCCCGGTTCACTGGCCCGAAACCCTGCCCGGACCTTGGTTGAAGGAAACGCTGGACGGGCAGTCGGCGAAGATCGGGTTTGACCCGTGGCTGCACACCAAAGGCGAGATTGAGACGCTTGAGAAGGCGCTTGAGGGCACCAAGCTCACGCTTATCGCGACCGACAATCTGGTGGATCAGATCTGGGAAGATCGCCCCCCTGCCCCCAATGGTAAGATCATCGAGCAACCCGTTGAATTTGCAGGGCAATCCAGCGCAGCGAAGCGGTCGGAACTGGCGGACGGCTTGATGGCCGACGGCCAAAAATCCTGCATCATCACGCTGTCTGACAGCATCGCATGGATGCTGAACATTCGCGGCGACGACCTACCGCGTATTCCTGTCGTGCAAGGCTTCGCGATCCTGTCTGACGATGGCTCGGTCGCGTTCTTCACCACCGAAGGTCGCACGGTCGAGGCCCAGCTTGACAAGGACGTGACGCTGCACCCGATCAAGGATTTCGCAAGCCACCTGAAAACGCTCGACGGACCGGTTCGGGTCGACAAGGCGACCGCGCCGCTTGCCGTTTCACAGGTTCTCGACAAGGCCGGTATCCAGATCGACTGGGCCGATGACCCCGCGATCCTGCCCAAGGCGCAGAAAAACCCGACCGAATTGAAGGGCGCGCGCGAGGCGCATCTGCGCGACGCCGCCGCCATGGTCGAGTTTTTGACCTGGTATGACGCTGCCGATAAAGCCGCCCTGAGCGAGATTGATCTGGTCACCCGGCTGGAGGAAACCCGCCGCGCGTCAAATGCTCTGTTGGATATCTCGTTTGAGACCATCGCAGGTGCTGGCCCCAACGGCGCGATCATGCATTACCGCGTGACCAATGACACAAACCGCACGCTCGCCCCCGGCAATCTGGTGGTGTTGGACAGCGGCGGGCAGTATCGCGACGGGACCACGGACATCACGCGCACCTTGCGGGTCGGTGATGTTGGAGACGAAGAAAAGCGCTGTTATACCCGTGTCTTGCAAGGCATGATTGCGTTGTCGCGCGTCTATTTCCCCAAAGGGCGGACAGGGCGCGATCTGGACCCGATCGCGCGCTATCCGCTGTTTGCCGCGCATCAGGATTTCAACCACGGCACCGGGCACGGCGTCGGCGCGTATCTGTCAGTGCATGAGGGACCGCAGCGGTTCAACGCGATCTCGGATGTCGAACTTCTGCCCGGCATGATTTTGTCGAACGAGCCCGGATATTACCGCGAAGGCGCGTTCGGCATTCGGCTTGAAAACCTTGTTGTCGTAGAAGAGGCCACCTGCCCGGTCGGTGGTGATGCGGACCGCAGCATGCTGTCGTTCGAGACTCTGACCTACGTGCCGGTCGACACCAGTCTGGTGATTGCGGACATGTTGTCGGGCGAAGAACGTGCTTGGCTGAATGACTACCACGCGACCTGCGTGGAAAAGCTGGCGCCGCGCCTCAGTGACGCTGCGTCGCACTGGCTGGCCACGGCATGTGCGCCAATTTAGCGCGCGCATTTTCTGATGGGTCTGATATGGTCCCGCAAGTTTTCACCGACAGACTGAGGCTACATCATGAGCGATCAAATCAAGATCCGCCCCGCCGAGGGCAAATGGACCATTCGCGCCGGCGGTGCCGTTCTGGGCGAAAGCCTGAACGCCTTGTCGGTGGTCGAAGGCGACAACCCCGCCGTGATCTATTTCCCCAAAGACGATGTGGCGATGGCCTTTCTTGACAAGAGCGAGACGGTGACGACCTGCCCTTACCGCGGCGAAGCGCGCCATTACTCGATCCAGACGAAATCGACCGTGATCGAAGATGCGGGCTGGATTTTCGATGCCCCGGTCGAAGATCTGTCGGCCTTGAAAGACCACATCGCATTCTATGCCGATAAGGCGACGGTTGAATGCACCTGAACGCTTAGTCGTACGCGCCTGTCGAAATCACACCGCCCCCGACAGCCGCGGCGACACCTGTTGTCGTCGGTGACGAGGTTGGCAGGCCGCGCGCAACACGCACCGCCAGATAGCCAAAAGCCTGCGCCTCTAGCATATCGCCATTCAGTCCCGTGTCGTCGATATCCTCAACGGGCACCGACAGACGGTTGCGAAGCTCGGCCATGATCGCGCCGTTGTGGCGCCCGCCCCCGGTGACCAGAACACGCGACGGTGGGGTCGGGCAATGCTCTAACCCGCGCGCGACTGCCGCGGCGGCACATGCGGCCAAGGTGCGCGCGGCGTCAGCGTTGGACAGCTGTGCCACACGGCGCGCCAGCTCTGCAAACTGATCGCGGTCCAGCGATTTCGGCGGCATCCGGTGGAAATAGGCATGGTCCAGAAACGCCTCGACCTGGGGTTCGTCTGCGGCACCTGACAGCGCAAGCGCGCCCCTTTCGTCCTGCGCGCAGCCCAGCCGCGCCTGCATCAGGTCATTGATCGGCGCGTTTGCAGGACCGGTGTCAAAGGCAAGGCAGGCGTTGGCGGCCTCGGGTGCGTCCACGCGCGGGTCGACCCATGTCAGGTTCCCCACACCGCCCAGATTAAGGAACGCCAAGGGCGCGTCGGCCTTGATGAACCGGGCGCAGGCGTGGTGAAAGAAAGGCGCAAGCGGAGCGCCTTCGCCGCCCAGTTCAACATCCGAGCTGCGGAAATCCCAAACCACGGGAAGGCCCAGCACCTCGGCCAGCACCTGCCCGTCTCCTGCCTGATGGGTTCGGCCGCCGCGTGGGTCATGTGCGAACGTCTGCCCGTGAAACCCCAAAAACGCTGGAGCGGGGTCGCCGCGCATGAGCCGGGCTGCAAGGGTTGCGTGGGTCGTCTCGACAATCTCGGCGGCGGGTTCGACCTCGGGGTCGCCGGACCAATGGCCCAAGGCGCGCGACAGGACCTGCCGTTGCACGTCGGAATAGGGAATGAACCCGTGCGGCCCAAAGGCGTGGATCGCATGACCATCGGTTTGCACCAACGCGCCATCAACCCCGTCCAGTGACGTGCCCGACATCATGCCAAGCGCCCAAATTGGCGCGCGGCCCAACTGTTCCTTCAACGCAACGTTCGACATGGTCCGCAACACGCCCTTTTCCTTTGTCCGCCCCCCGTCTATACGGAAAGCCACAATTCACAGGATGGACCGAAAAACGATGACCTACCACCCGAAATCCGACTTCATGCGTGTGATGATCGAGCGCGGCTTTCTGGCCGACTGCACGGATTATCAGGCGTTGGATGACGCGTTGGTTGCGGGGGTAGTGCCCGCTTATATCGGGTATGACGCGACGGCTCAGTCGCTGCATGTGGGGCATCTGATGAACATCATGGTGCTGCGCTGGCTGCAAAACTGCGGCCACAAGCCGATCACCCTGATGGGCGGTGGCACCACCAAGGTGGGTGATCCGTCTTTCCGATCAGACGAACGCCCCCTTTTGGGGCCGGAACAGATCGACGCCAATATCGCGGCGATGCAGCAGGTGTTCGAAAAATTCCTGCGCTACGGCGACGGCGAGTCCGATGCGATCATGCTTAATAACGCCGAGTGGCTGGACGAGCTGAATTACCTCGATTTCCTGCGAGATATCGGGCGGCATTTCTCGGTCAACCGGATGCTCAGTTTTGAAAGCGTGAAGTCGCGGCTGGACCGGGAACAGAGCCTGAGCTTTCTCGAATTCAACTACATGATCCTGCAAGCCTATGATTTTCTTGAGCTGAACCGCCGTTATGGCTGTCTTCTGCAGATGGGCGGCTCGGACCAGTGGGGCAACATCGTGAACGGGATCGACCTTACGCGCCGGGTGCTGGATCAAGAGATCTACGGCATGACGACGCCACTGTTGACCACGTCGGACGGGCGCAAGATGGGCAAATCGCAAGGCGGCGCGGTCTGGCTGAATGGCGACATGCTCAGCCCCTATGAGTTCTGGCAATTCTGGCGCAACACGACCGACGCAGACACCGGGAAGTTTCTGAAAATCTTCACCGAGCTACCGGTCGAGGAATGCGACCGACTGGGCGCGCTGGAAGGGTCCGAGATCAACGCCGCAAAGATCATTCTGGCCAATGAAGTGACGACCCTGCTGCATGGGGCCGCCGCTGCCAAAGCCGCCGAAGACACCGCCCGCGAGGTGTTTGAGAAGGGGGGCATGGGCGATGACCTGCCCACCGTCGCGTTGACCGCAACCGAGCTTGGCGACGGAATATCGATCATTCAGTTGTTCGTGAAAACCGGCTTGGCCAAATCTGGGAAAGACGCAAAGCGATTGATTGCCGAGAATGGCGCCAAGGTGAACGACACCGCGCTGGCAGATGCCGGGCGCATGGTGTCAGCCGATGATCTGGGGCAACCGATGAAACTGTCCGCGGGAAAGAAGCGCCATGCGCTGGTGGTTTTGCAGGGCTGACCCCGTCAGACATGGTTCAGGAAAAGGCGCCCGCTCGTGGCGCCTTTTTCATTCCCGGCACAGATTGCGACCGATGACGCCGATTGCTACCCTTTTCATATCCAACCTATGAGGCCGCCATGTTCCCGCTCAACCCCAACCTTCACGCCACGGTCCCGCCACCGGTGATGGAGGCACGGCGCTGGATCGCAGGGAAAAGCTTTTCCCCAGAGCGGCCCCTGATCAACGTCAGCCAAGCCGCGCCGGTCGATCCCCCGCCCGACGCGATGCGCCACGCCATGGCCGAGGCGGTGCTGCGCCAGCCGGAAACGCATCTTTATGGCCCCGTGTTGGGTCTGCCCGCCCTGCGCTCGGAACTGGCGTCCAACATCACCCGGCGCTACGCCGGGGCGGTCACAGCAGACAACATCGCCATCACATCGGGCTGCAATCAGGCCTTTTGCGCCGCAATCGCCACTTTGGCGGCACCGGGGGATGAGGTCATCCTTCCAACGCCATGGTATTTCAACCATAAAATGTGGCTTGATATGTGCGGCGTCAACGCGGTCGCGCTGCCGACGGGGGTCGATCTATTGCCCGACCCGGAGGCTGCCAAAGCACTGATCACACCGCGCACGCGAGCAATTACATTGGTCACTCCGAACAATCCCGCAGGCGTCGAATACCCGCCCAATCTGATCGCGGCCTTCCGTGATCTGGCACGCGCCCATAAGATCGCGCTGATCATCGACGAGACCTATCGCGATTTCCATTCAAGCGCCGCGCCACCTCATTCACTGTTCGACGATCCGGACTGGGACGACACGGTGATCCATCTTTACAGCTTCTCCAAGTCTTACCGCCTGACCGGGCACCGGGTCGGCGCACTTGTCACGTCGCCCGCGCGTCTGGCGCAGGTCGAGAAGTTTTTGGACACGGTCACGATTTGCCCCGCCCAACTGGGCCAACACGCCGCCCTATGGGGTTTGCGCAATCTGGACCAATGGCTGGCAGGGGAACGTGTCGAGGTTCTGACCCGCGCGGCGGCCCTGCGCGCGGGTTTTGTCCCCTTGGCGGCCAATGGCTGGCATCTGCGCGGCTGCGGGGCCTATTTCGCCTATCTCGAACACCCGTTCGACATGCCATCGGACAGGCTTGCGCAAACCCTGGTCGACCAATGCGCCATCCTTGCCCTGCCCGGCACGATGTTCACGCCCTCAGGGGACGCGACCGGCGCACGCCAGTTGCGCGTTGCCTTCGCCAATATCGACACCGACACAATTGCGACCGTGTTGGGTCGGCTGACGACCTTCACCCCCTGACAGCCGCTCGCCTTTCAATGGACGATGCGAAGACATATTGGCATTCCGGCCGGGCTCACCTAAAACCCTTTGGAACAGTTGGAAAAAAGGAAGACGCGCATGGCAACCGGCAAGACCTCTCGCACATTGGGGTGGATTTTGATGGGTCTGGTGATGGTCGGGCTGGTGGGCTTCGGCTCGACCAATTTTGGCGGCTCTGTCGGGTCCATTGCAACCGTCGGGGATACCGAGGTTGACGCAAGCCGCTATGCGCGCGAATTGCAATCTGAAATGAATGCGTTTCAGGCCGAAACCGGCACGCGTGTGACGATGGAAATGGCGCGCAATTTTGGCTTGGATCAACAGGTGCTGTCGCGCGTGATCGCGACTGCCGCTCTGGAAGACGAGAGCCGTCGGCTGGGCATTTCGGTTGGCGACAAGAACCTGCGCGACCGGATCGTCGACATCCCTGCGTTTCAAGGTGTCGATGGAAAGTTTGACCGCGAAGGCTACACTTTCGCGCTGGAACAATCTGGCCTGACCGCCTCGGAGTTCGAGAAAAGCCTGCGTGACGAGGTGAGCCGCCAAATCCTGCAGGCTGCCGTGGCCAATGGCATTGCGACCCAACCGGTCTTTGTGGACACGCTTTATGCCTATGCCCGCGAAGCCCGCGATTTCACATGGGCGGCGATGGGAACAGATCGCCTGAGCACCCCGGTCCCTGCGCCTTCAGAGGCGGATCTGACGGGGTATTACGAGGCGCATCCTGCCGACTTCACTCTGCCCGAAACAAAAGTGATCACCTATGCGTGGCTCAACCCCGAAGACGTGATCCCGTCGATCAATGTCGACGACGCCCAGATCCGTGCGCTGTATGACGAACGCGCCTCGGAATATCAGGTGCCAGAGCGGCGTATGGTGGAACGTCTTGTATTTGCAAGTGAAACCGAGGCCCAAGCCGCTGCGGACGCCATTGCGGCCGGCGAAAAGAGCTTTGAAGACCTGGTTGCGGCGCGCGACCTGCAACTGTCTGACATCGACCTTGGCGATTTGTCCCAATCCGAACTGGGAGCCGCGGGCGCGCCCGTGTTTGCGCTGACCGAACCCGGTGTCACCGGCCCGCATGACAGCGACATTGGCCCTGCCCTTTACCGGATGAATGCCATTCTCGCGGCTCGCGAAACCAGTTTTGAAGATGTCCGCGACGACCTGCATGGTGAACTGGCCGCAGATGCCGCCCGCCGCCAAATCAGCGACATGGTGGCCGAGCTTGATGACCAGATGGCCGGCGGCGCAACCTTGGAAGAGATCGCCCAAAGTCACAATATGCGGCTGGATACGATCAACTGGACAGCAGGCGACAGCGACGGCATCGCCGCCTATGACGCCTTTCGCGACGCCGCACAGGCCGTCACCGTCGACGATTTCCCAGAAATCACTCTGATGACCGACGGCGGTGTCTTTGCGCTGCGGCTGGACGAGCTTCAGGAACCGCGCCTGCAAGACCAGACTGAAGTGTCTGACGCAGTGACCGCCGGGTGGACCGCAGAAAAGCGCATGAGCCTTCTGGCAGATCAGGCCCGCGCCCTGATACCCAAGCTGGAAGGGGGCGAAAGCCTATCTTCGCTGGGCTTGACCGAGGTCGTGGAGCAGGATCAGGAACGCGAGGCCTTCATCGAAGGCACCCCGCCGACCTTCATGACCGAGGTCTTCAGCATGGACGTCGGTGAATGGCGCGTTATCGAAAGCGCTGACACTGTGATCTTGGTGCGCTTGGATGCCATACAGCCTGCCGATCAGGACAGCGAGGAAGCGACCTCCGTCAAGGCCAATTTCGCCGCCGGCACCGCGCAGGAAATCGCGCTGGATGTCGAAGCCGCCTTCTCACGTGCCATTCAGACCCGCGCGGGGATCGAACTGAACCGCGCCGTTATCAACGCTGTGAACGCGCAGTTCCAGTAACCCGCAGCCACGCGACCGACCGGAAAGGACACCCAATGGCTCTGACACCCTCGTTCGAGGATTTCGAAGCCGGTTGGAATGCCGGAAAGAACCAGGTGGTCTATACCCGTCTGGCGGCCGATCTGGACACGCCGGTCAGCCTGATGCTGAAGCTGACCGAAGCACGGCGCGACAGCTTCATGCTGGAAAGCGTCACGGGCGGTGAAGTGCGCGGGCGCTATTCGATCGTCGGCATGAAACCTGACCTGATCTGGGATTGCCGGGGCGATCACGCGCGGATCAACCGACAGGCACGATTTGATGCCGACGCGTTTGAAGACATGCCCGGCCATCCGCTTGATGCATTGCGCGCAGTGCTGGCGGAAAGCCGCATCGACCTGCCCGCTGACCTGCCTGCCGCGTCTGCCGGATTGTTCGGCTATCTGGGCTATGACATGATCCGGCTGGTCGAATACCTTCCCGATGTGAACCCTGACCCTCTGGGTCTGCCCGATGCAATGATGATGCGCCCCTCAGTGGTGGCCGTGCTGGACGGGGTAAAAGGCGATGTCACACTGGTGTCGCCGGCCTTTGTGGACAGCGGTCTGTCGGCCAAGGCGGCCTATGCGCAGGCTGCCGAACGGGTGATGGATGCCTTGCGTGACCTGGACCGGGCGGCCCCCGGCGAGACCCGCGATCTGGGCGAAGCGTGCGAACTTGGCCCGTTGGTTTCAAATTTCAAGAAACCTGACTATCTGGCGGCGGTCGAAAAGGCCAAGGACTACATCCGCGCCGGGGATATTTTTCAGGTGGTGCCCAGCCAGCGCTGGACGCAGAACTTTCCCCTGCCCCCGTTTGCGCTTTATCGCAGTCTGCGCCGCACAAACCCATCGCCGTTCATGTTCTATTTCAACTTCGGCGGCTTTCAGGTCGTGGGTGCCTCGCCCGAGATCCTAGTGCGCGTCTTTGACCGCGAAGTGACGATCCGCCCGATCGCCGGCACCCGCCCGCGCGGGGCTACGCCCGAAGAAGACAAGGCCTATGAGGCCGATTTGATGGCTGACCAGAAAGAGCTGGCAGAACACCTGATGCTTTTGGATCTGGGACGCAACGACGTGGGACGGGTGGCCAAGATCGGCACCGTGCGCCCGACCGAGGAATTCATCGTCGAGCGCTACAGCCATGTGATGCACATCGTCTCGAACGTTGTGGGGGAATTGAGCGATGATCAGGACGCCCTCTCTGCCTTTTTTGCGGGGATGCCAGCGGGCACGGTTTCGGGTGCGCCGAAAGTTCGCGCGATGGAGATCATCGACGAACTGGAGCCGGAAAAACGCGGCGTTTATGGCGGCGGCGTTGGGTATTTCAGTGCAGGCGGCGATATGGACATGTGTATCGCCCTGCGCACGGCCGTCGTGAAAGATGAAAAGCTGTATATTCAGGCAGGTGGCGGCGTTGTCTATGACAGCGACCCGCAGGCGGAATATGAAGAAACGGTGAACAAATCCAAGGCGATCCGGCGCGCGGCAGAGGATGCCGCGATGTTTACGCGCCGGGGCAACTAGCGGCTTTTCCACCCGGCCAGCGACCTTTACTTCCGGTTACTTCTGGCGCGCCCATGGGCGTTGCAGCCTAGCTGCCCAGCATCCAAGTGCCGTCTGGCCAAAAGGCATGAAACGCGAAGGCAAACAGCACATCATGCGCCACGTTTTGCCCGTTTGCGTCATGCACCCGGATCGTGCCCACGTCACGCCCCTTCGAGATGCGCGTCGTGTCCAAAGCCGAAGCCTGTCCCGCGGTCCAGCTGATCACCACCCCGGCTTCGCTGATCTTGCCCTCTTTCGACAGGCGCGCGACGGGCCACGCCCGGTCGCCTACACGCACCACGCGCGCCAGTGCAGGAACGCCATGCGGCGGGTTTTCTCCTGTGAAGAACGGGTATGGTCGGTCACGACTGTCATACCCAGCATAGGGGTTTTGACCGTAGGGCCGGCCTGTGCCGGGTTGCTCCATGACCTGCCCATCTGGGTTACGGCGGGCGAATTCGGCCCAGCTTTCCATCCAGGCGGGCAGCTGATCGAGCTGGGTGCCACTGTAGGTGCCAACGATCCCTTCACCGATTGCTTGTTGCCACCAGCTTTCCGTTTCGCGGTCATACATGACCATATCGGAGTTTCTGAGCTTGCCCGTCACGCCGAAGGAAAGCGTTTTCCCCGCGACCCTGCGGTCAAACACCATGCCTGAATTGCATAGCGGACAGAAGGTCACGGCCACCGGTGTGTCACCGACCTGATCATTGACGATCTCGTGCCATGTCAGATACCGCAGGGGATAGGCGCGCGGCACTTCGCCCGACATCTCAAGCGTGATGACCGGTTCGCGCGGTGCCAGCCTTGCTTCGTCCATCACCGGAAGGAACGCGGGGTCTGACAATGCGGGGATGCCATCGCGGCCGGGACCACCGGACAGGATTTCGGCCCAGTTCTCAACCGTGGTTTGGGCGAAGTCGGTCTTTGGAAACTCGTTTTGCCAAAAGCGCGGCTCGGCGCGCAAATCCTGCGCCCATAGCCCTGTTGCGATGGCCAGCAAGGTCAGGATGATACGCATGGGGCCTCTCCTTTCAGCCGTGTCAGAGATATTCTGACAGAGAAAGAAGAGGCCCCATAGCCCCCCTCACGGGGGTTTGAGCAAACGTGCGCGCGCTTTAGTCCAGAACGCGCACCGATGTCATCACGTCCGGCGTGCCGATCACAGCGCCATTGGGTCCTTCGCCACGTTTGATCGCCTGAACCACATCGAAGCCGTCTGTCACATGCCCGACAACGGTGTATTGACCGTTCAGGTTGGGACTGGGGGCGAACATGATGAAGAACTGGCTGTTGGCCGAGTTTGGATTTTGCGAGCGCGCCATACCGACAACGCCTGCAACAAACGGTTCCTGCGAGAACTCGGCTGGCAGGTCCGGATAGCTCGATCCACCCATGCCCGCGCGGCCACCATTGCCGTCAGCCTTGCCAAATTCCACGTCGCCCGTTTGCGCCATGAAGCCTTCGATCACGCGGTGAAACACCACGTTGTCATACGCGCCATCCTTGGCAAGCTGCACAATACGCTCCGCATGTTGCGGGGCCAGATCAGGGCGCAACGTGATGACGATGCGGCCTTCCGCCTCGCCTGCGACGCTGATTTCGATCTTCGGTGCGTCACCAAGCGCCACTGTGTCCACCTCGGGCGGTGTCGAGGGCAAGAACGTATAGATCGCATACCCGACGACAATTGCCACACCGGCCAGAAAGGCGGCCAGAAAGGTCCTCTTTTCACGGCGTGTGCGTTCAGTCATCAGCAGCCACCTTGACCGAGATCATCACATCAGGCTCCGCTGGCGGCTCGCCACGGGTGATGGCGTCGACATGCTCCATCCCCGACGTCACACGCCCATAAACGGTGTATTGGCCGTTGAGGAAATGGTTGTCCTTGAAGTTGATGAAAAACTGGCTGTTGGCCGAATTTGGATCCGCCGAACGTGCCGCCCCCAAAGTGCCACGGTCATGCGGCAGCTTTGAAAATTCGGCCGGAAGGTTCGGCAGCGACGACCCACCCGTGCCCGCGTGGCGCAGGGTCATCGGGTCTTTGCCGTTGGCCACGTCGCCGGTCTGCGCCATGAATCCATCAATCACGCGGTGAAAGACAACGCCATCATAGTCGCCCGCGCGCGCCAGTTCTTTCATCCGCTCGCTGTGTTTGGGGGCCACATCGGGCAGCAGTTCGATCACCACTGTGCCGCCTTTAAGCTCCATCAGGATGGTGTTTTCGGGATCTTTGTAATCGGCCATTTGGGCCTCCTGTTTGTCTATCGGTGACTTGGGTCAATTGCCCGCCAACTTATGCGCGCTTTGGGCAAGATGAAAGAGGTCACAGGCGCATTTTCGCCCCCAAACCCGTTGACCCCGGCCCCCTTTTAATGTGCAACTGCCCCGTAGCAGATGGAGAGACAGATGGCCTGGAAAACACTTGATGATATGGATCTAGACGGCATGGTTGTGCTGACGCGCGTGGATATCAACGTGCCGGTCGAAAATGGCCAAGTGACGGATGACACCCGCATTCAGCGCATTCTGCCCACCATCCGCGACATTTTGGACGCCGGCGGAAAGCCGGTTCTGCTTGCGCATTTTGGCCGCCCCAAAGGGCAGCGTGTGCCGGACATGTCGCTGTCCGTCGTGCGCCCGGCACTGGAAGCCGCGTTGGGATGCCCGGTAAAATTCGCCGAGGATTGCATCGGCGGACCCGCCAAGAAAGCGGTTGCCGGATTGGAAAAAGGCGATGTGCTGCTGCTGGAAAACACCCGGTTTCACGAAGGTGAAACGAAGAACGATGGCGGGTTCGCGGCCTCGTTGGCGGCGTTAGGCAATGTTTACTGTAATGACGCGTTTTCGGCCGCCCACCGTGCCCATGCGTCCACGGCTGGGCTGGCGCATTTGTTGCCCGCCTGTGCAGGTCGTTTGATGCAAGCCGAACTGTCTGCTCTGGAAGCCGCCCTTGGCGACCCTGAACGCCCGGTTGTGGCGGTTGTTGGCGGGGCAAAGGTCTCGACCAAGCTCGACCTGTTGGGCAATCTGGTCAAACGGGTTGATCATTTGGTGATCGGCGGCGGTATGGCCAACACGTTTCTTGCCGCCCGGGGCATCGAAATCGGCACGTCGCTGGCAGAACACGATATGGCCGATACAGCCCGCGAAATTCTTGAAAAAGCCGACGCGGCAGGGTGCGAAATCATCCTGCCCAGCGATGTGGTCGTGGCGCGCGAATTCGCGGCGGGCGCTGCGCATGAAACCGTTGCGGTCGATGCCTGCCCTACAGACGCCATGATCCTTGATGCTGGTCCCGAAACCGTGGCGCGCATCACCGCGGTTTTCGAGACCGCCCGGACGCTGATCTGGAACGGTCCCTTGGGCGCGTTCGAAATTGAACCCTTCGACGCAGCCACAAACGCCGCCGCGAAGGCTGCGGCAGAGCTGTCTGCCGCGGGCAGGCTGACATCGGTTGCCGGTGGTGGTGACACGGTGGCCGCCCTGAACAAAGCAGATGCCGCGAAAGACTTCACATATATTTCGACGGCGGGCGGGGCTTTCCTTGAATGGATGGAAGGGAAGGAATTGCCGGGGGTTGCGGCCCTGGGCGACTGACCGACCACTCATCGAACCAATGGAACCCGTGCCCTGAAAAGGCGCGGGTTTTTTTTGGGCAGTATCGGGTTGACAGTTACCTGAGTGTTTTAGTAGGAAATAAACGTCAGCCAGTCGCAATCGCGATCAGCCGGAGACCTCAGGGCAACCGCCCTTCCGTGCAGGAGCGCGACAATGACCGATCCGACCAAGGGTTCTTTTCTGGCCCGAACCGATTTGACACTCTCCCTCCCCATCCTGTCTGGCCTGCGATCTCTGGCCACATGGATCGAGGCGTGCCTTGAAGGAGACCACACATGACCGCCCCTCTGACCAGCTCGGCCTTTGACGGTGCCAGCAAGACCACCCCGCCACAGCACGACGCGCTGGCGTTGACCGGATCGGGCCGCAAAGCCCAAATTGTGCTCAATGACATGGTCTACACACTGACCATCACGCGGGCCGGCAAGCTGATCTTGACGAAATAGCAAGACGGCGCAGCGCGTTTCAGCCCACGGTCCAACCATCCGTTGCGCGCCCACCAAAGCACCGGAAGCAAGACCCGGAGCAATCGACCCCGCGGCCCCCAATTTCGCCCGCGGGTGTGATCGGGGGCACATTTCAATCTGCGGCGTTAGCGCCAGCAGAATTGCAAGGGTTGGCACACTCCCTTAGAACAGTGGAAATTCACCCAGATCAAAACGGGACCGACATGCCAAACCAAGCACAAATGGAACAAATCAAAGCCGGCCAAGGCTTCATTGCAGCCCTTGACCAGTCGGGCGGTTCGACCCCGAAGGCCCTGCGCCTGTATGGCATCGAAGAAGATACCTATTCGGGCGACGCGGAAATGTATGACCTGATCCACGCCATGCGGTCACGCATCGCGCAGGCCCCTGCATTTACGGGCGAGAAAGTCATCGGCGCCATCTTGTTTGAAATGACCATGGACCGGACAATCGCTGGCAAACCGACGGCGACCTTCATGTGGGAAGATCGCGGTGTGGTGCCTTTCTTGAAGGTCGACAAGGGGCTGGAAGCAGAAGTGAATGGTGCCCAGATGATGAAACCGATGCCCGATCTGGATGCGCTCTGTGACCGCGCCGTGAAGGCCGGCATTTTTGGCACCAAGATGCGATCCGTCATCAACGCGGCCAATGCCGATGGCATCAAAGCCAACGTGGCGCAACAGTTTGAAGTCGCAAAACAGATCATCGCCCATGGCTTGGTGCCGATCATCGAGCCTGAGATCAACATCTCGATCCCTGACAAGGCGGCCGCGGAAGACTTGCTTCTGGCCGAGTTGAAAGCGCATCTGGACGCGCTTGCGGAGGATCAGACGGTGATGCTGAAGCTGACACTGCCCGAGACACCGAACCACTATAAGGCGCTGGTGGATCACCCACGCGTCGCCTCTGTCGTGGCGTTGTCGGGTGGCTATTCCCGCGCTGAAGCAAACGCGCGTCTGGCGAAAAACGCCGGTGTCATCGCAAGCTTCTCGCGCGCTTTGACAGAAGGCTTGTCCGCGCAGCAATCGGACGACGAATTCAACGCCACCATCGCCGACACGATCGACAGCATCTATCAAGCCTCAATCGCGGGCTAATCTGGCAAACACCTAAAAAGCGCCCGTAGCCTTCGCTGCGGGCGCTTTTGTTTTGCCTGCCCTGTTCAGCTGATCGCAGCGCGGCGTCACTGCCCTGTGCAGGTGCCTCGCGTCGGTTGAATTTTACCTTTCCCGTAAAACCCTGCATAATCATGAGACGTCGAGTACCAGTTCGCAACTCAATGAAAGGCCGATTGTATGGCCAGCACACTTCTGGGCGGCATCTCGATCAACGAAGTTCTTGTTGATCCCAATGGCGCCAACAATTTCGACACGGATGGCAGCGGTCGCGCCCGTGGCGGAGACGAATTCATTGAGCTGATCAACACCTCCAATGCCGCAATTGATATATCCGGATTGGAACTGTGGGATCAGGGCCGGGACAATTGGTTTACCTTCCCGCCCGGCACAGTCTTGCAACCTGGCGCTGTCGCGGTGGTCGTTCGCAACGTCCAGAACGGTGGCAGCCTGCCCAGTGTGTCCGGCGACAACCTTGCCTTCGACGCAGACTACGGCAGCGGGGTCTTCAACAATAACGGCGACAACATTGTCGTCTACGACCCCAACAATGATGAATACATTCAGGCGACCTATAACGGTGACACGGCAGACGACCCCGTCAACGGGTCTGGCTATTCAGGGTTCTCCAGCACCGCCACCCAATCGGGCGTTACCGAGGATTTCGGCAACGATCAGGACGGGTTTTCAATCCAGCGCACATCGGCGGGGTTCAACAATGGGCTAACGCCAACCCCCGGCACGGACATCGTTTGCTTCGCCTCGGGCACGGTGTTGCAAACCCCGCAGGGCTTCACCCCTATCGAACACTTGCGCACAGGCGATCTTGTGAACACGCTGGATCACGGGTGGCAGCCTATTCGCTGGATATTTGCCCGGCGTGTCACGCTGGCAGACTTGCGCGCCGACGAACGGCTTCACCCGATTGCCATCAGCACCCGGTTTCTGGGCTTGGCCGACCCGACCCCGCCGCTGCGCGTGTCTCGTCAGCACCGGATCATGATCTGCGGGGCCATTGCACAACGCATGTTCGGCGTGCCACAAATTTTGTCCGCCGCCAAAGATCTGCTTGGATCGGACGGCATTGAGGTCGAAGTCCCCAAGGCAGAGTTTTACTATTTCCACATCCTGCTGGACGACCATCAAATCCTGAATGCAAACGGCATCGCCGCCGAAAGCTTGTATCTTGGACCCGAGGCACTGACGGCGATGACACCAGGCGCGCGCGAGGAGTTGCGCATCCTTTGGCCCAGCACGGCAATCGCGCCTGTGGCCGTGCCCCAAACGCCATCCCGCCAACTGCACCACGGCGCGCGCGTCAGAACATTGGTCAAACGGCACATCAAGAACAACAGAGTTATCCCATCCGCCTTCGCCGGCAAGCAGGCGCACCCCCTTCAGCGCAGTCCTTGACCAAAGCGGCGACGGGTCGCGACGATACTGCGGCATTCCCGCGTCATACGACCCAGATCGCGAACACCCGGCGAAGCTTCGCCTTTTTCTGGCAATCGATTCGTTTTGGGGATTCACAAGGCGAATCGCCTATGACATAGTGTCCTTGCACCGTTCACCAAGAAACGGGCAAGAGGCAGTACAATACAGACAGGAAGCCTATGGGCGCACCTCGTGCACAAACTGGTTTTGGTGGAATAATCTACTTCGTCGTGATCGTTGGTCTCGGCCTGTATTTCACGTTTGCCAGTGTGCAGGGCGACTATGGTCTGTTCCGTCGTGTGCAGATCGAGGCTGAGACGCAAGCGCTCTTGAAAGAACGTGATGCGCTCTCGGCCGAGATTGCGGCGATGTCAAACCTGACCCATCGTCTGTCTGATGACTATCTGGATCTTGACCTGCTCGACACGCAGGCCCGAGAGGTTCTGGGCATGGCCCGCGCCGACGAAGTCATCCTGCGCTGATCCCCCTTCGCAACTCATCTTGGCAAGCCACGGGGCTTGCGCAATTTGCAATGCAGCTTTCGCTTGGGCGCATCAAGTTTTCATCGACCTGAAACGACAAAAACTGTATAAGCTAGTTTAACACTAAACTACCCCCGGAACACCAGCTGACGCCAAGAGGAGGACGCCATATGGCCACCCGGAAAAGCAACAAGAAATCAAACACATCCAAAGAAGAATTGCTCGAATTCTACAAAGAGATGTTGCTTATTCGACGATTCGAAGAGAAGTCCGGCCAGCTCTATGGCATGGGGCTGATCGGTGGCTTCTGCCACCTCTACATCGGACAGGAAGCTGTCGTGGTTGGACTGGAAGCCGCCGCGCAGGACGGTGACAAGCGAATAACGTCTTATCGCGATCACGGTCACATGCTGGCCTGCGGGATGGACCCGAAGGGCGTCATGGCCGAACTGACGGGCCGTGAAGGTGGGTATTCCAAAGGCAAAGGCGGCTCGATGCACATGTTCTCGAAAGAGAAGCATTTTTACGGCGGCCACGGCATTGTTGGCGCGCAGGTGCCAATTGGCACCGGGCTGGCCTTCGCCGACAAATACCGCGAAAACAGCAACGTAACCTTCACCTATTTCGGGGATGGCGCAGCCAACCAAGGTCAAGTCTACGAAAGCTTCAACATGGCCTCACTGTGGCAGTTGCCCGTGATTTATGTGGTTGAAAACAACCAATATGCCATGGGCACTTCGATGCAGAGATCAAGCTCAACACCCGATATCTACAAACGCGGCGAGGCATTTGGCATCCCCGGCGAAGCGGTAGACGGCATGGACGTGCTGGCGGTGAAGGAAGCCGGTTTGCGCGCCACCGAACACTGCCGGGCCGGAAAGGGACCGTATATCCTTGAGATGAAGACCTATCGCTATCGCGGCCATTCGATGTCGGACCCGGCAAAGTATCGGACCCGCGAAGAGGTCCAGAAGGTGCGCGAAGAACGCGACGCGATCGAGCATGTCCGCGAACTGCTTTTGCAAGGCAAACACAGCTCCGAAGATGACCTGAAGGCCATCGACAAAGAGATCAAGGCAATCGTGAACGACGCCGCCGAATTCTCAAAAACCAGCCCCGAGCCCGCGCTTGAAGAGCTGTGGACCGATATCTACGCCTGATCCCGGACAGAGGAGACCACAAAATGGCTACTGAAGTATTGATGCCCGCCCTGTCCCCCACAATGGAAGAAGGGACTTTGGCGAAATGGCTTGTGAAAGAAGGCGACCAGGTTGCATCCGGCGACATCCTGGCCGAGATCGAAACCGACAAGGCAACGATGGAGTTCGAGGCCGTCGACGAAGGCACCATCGGCAAGATCCTTGTGGCAGAAGGCACGGAAGGCGTGAAAGTGAACACGCCCATCGCGATAATGATCGAAGAGGGCGAAAGCGCCGATGACATCGAAACGTCAGCCCCGGCATCTGACGCCCCTGCCCCTGCGCAAGCAGAGGCACCCGCCCGCGCCGCAGCACACCCCGTCACGCCCGTGATCCCAGCCGAAGCGGACATACCCGCCGGCACGGAAATGCGCTCAACGACCGTGCGCGAGGCCCTGCGCGACGCGATGGCCGAAGAAATGCGCCAAGACGACACGGTGTTCCTGATCGGCGAAGAGGTCGCAGAATATCAGGGCGCCTATAAGGTCAGTCAGGGCATGCTGGATGAATTTGGCGCCAAGCGGGTGATCGACACACCGATCACCGAACACGGCTTCACCGGTCTTGCCGCCGGCGCGGCCATGGCTGGCCTGAAACCGATTGTCGAGTTCATGACTTTTAACTTCGCCATGCAGGCGATTGACCACATCATCAACACAGCCGCCAAGACGCGCTATATGTCGGGCGGCCAGATGTCCTGTCCCATCGTCTTTCGTGGCGCGAACGGTGCCGCCGCCCGTGTCGCCGCGCAACACAGCCAGGACTATGCGGCGTGGTATGCACAAATCCCGGGCCTGCATGTGGCAATGCCCTATTCGGCATCAGATGCAAAAGGGTTGCTGAAATCGGCTATTCGCGACCAGAACCCTGTCGTTTTCCTTGAGAACGAGCTTCTCTACGGGCAGGCCTTCGATGTGCCCGTGCTTGACGACTATACCGTCCCCTTCGGCAAGGCACGCATCTGGCGCGAGGGGGATGATGTGACCATCGTCAGCTTCGGCATCGGTATGAAATATGCGCTTGAGGCCGCGGACGCGCTGGCAAAGGACGGCATTTCGGCCGAGGTCATCGACCTGCGCAGCTTGCGCCCGCTTGACAGCCAGACCGTGATCCAATCGGTCATGAAGACCAACCGCTGCATCACGGTCGAAGAAGGTTGGCCCGTCGCGTCAATCGGCAACCATATCTCGGCGGTTTTGATGCAAGAAGCCTTTGATTATCTGGACGCACCGGTGATCAACCTGACGGGCAAAGACGTCCCCATGCCCTATGCCGCCAACCTTGAAAAGCTTGCGCTCGTGACAACGAAAGAGGTCATCGACGCCGCCAAAGCTGTGACCTATCGGTAAGGAGACACTGACATGGCAACCGAAATACTGATGCCCGCCCTGTCCCCGACGATGGAGGAAGGCACGCTGGCCAAATGGCTGGTCAAGGAAGGCGACGAGGTCGCGTCGGGCGATCTTCTGGCCGAAATCGAAACCGACAAGGCCACAATGGAGTTCGAAGCGGTCGATGAAGGGATCATCGGCAAGATCCTTGTGGCTGAAGGCACCGAGGGTGTGAAAGTGAACACCGCCATCGCGATCATCGTCGAGGACGGCGAAGAGGTCGGCGACGTGGCCGCCAGCGCACCCGCAGCGCCTGCTGCTGCCGAAGCCGAGGCCGCTCCCAAAGCGGTTGAGGCAGCGGCACCTGCCAGCGCCGCCCCTGCCCCGCAAGCCGCTGACGGCACACGTATTTTCGCCTCGCCTCTGGCGCGCCGGATCGCGGCGGATAAAGGTTTGGACCTTGCGCAGATCAAAGGCTCTGGCCCCAAGGGTCGGATTGTCAAAGCCGATGTGGAAGGCGCGACGGCAACCGCACCTAAAGCAGCACCTGCCGCCGCCGGTGCACCTGTTGTGGCGGCGCCTGCGCCTTCGGTCTCGTCCGACGCCATTGCTGCGATGTATGAGGGTCGGGCGTATGAAGAGGTCAAGCTGGACGGGATGCGCAAAATCATCGCCGCCCGTCTGACAGAGGCCAAACAGACCATCCCGCATTTCTATCTGCGCCGCGACATCCAACTGGATGCGCTGCTGGCCTTCCGGGGCCAGTTGAACAAGCAGCTTGAGGCACGCGGCGTGAAGCTGTCGGTGAATGATTTCATCATCAAGGCCTGCGCGATTGCGCTGCAACAGGTGCCCGACGCAAACGCCGTTTGGGCCGGTGATCGGGTTTTGAAGATGAAAGCCTCGGACGTGGCGGTTGCCGTCGCGATCGAAGGTGGTTTGTTCACACCGGTTCTGCAAGACGCAGAAATGCGGTCCTTGTCCAGCCTGTCGGCCCAAATGAAAGACCTGGCCACCCGCGCGCGTGACCGCAAGCTTGCGCCGCACGAGTATCAGGGCGGCAGCTTCGCCATTTCAAACCTTGGGATGTTCGGCATCGACAATTTCGACGCCGTGATCAACCCGCCGCATGGTGCGATCCTCGCGGTTGGCGCCGGTGTGAAAAAGCCCGTGGTCAACGCAGAGGGCGCGTTGGGTGTGGCAACGGTCATGTCGGTTACCCTGAGTGTTGATCACCGGGTCATTGACGGTGCACTGGGCGCAGAGCTGCTGACCGCGATCAAGGACAACCTTGAAAACCCGATGTCGATGCTGGCGTAACGTCACATTCGAAATGTGCAATCTATTGACATGGCTCAAGGCGGGCATTTCTGTCTTGAGCCATTTGCTTTTCCAACAACATAACTTTCGGAGAACACAATGGATTTCAAAGCCCTACTTGACGACACAAGCGCCAACACCGACAGCTTTCGCGCTGTTCAGCCCGAAGCTGCCAAAGGGTTCGTGACGATGCATCGCGCGGCGATGGGTGATGGAGTCCTGTCGACCAAGCAAAAAGAGCTTCAGTGCATCGCCATTGGCATCGCCAAACAGTGCAATGACTGCATCGGGTTTCACGTGCGGGCGGCGATCAAAGCAGGTGCCACACGCGAGGAAGTTGCGGAAACCGTGTCGGTGGCGATCATGATGGGTGGCGGCCCCGGCTATATGTATGGGTCGCGTGCGCTTCAGGCTTTCGACCAACTGTCCCAATAAACTGTCCACCAGACAAAACAAAAGGGCGGCGCAATCGCGTCGCCCTTCGTCATCTTGCGGGTGTATCACCCGGCTTTGGCGTGTCGGTTACCCGGCAACGGCGACAAGGAAAAGGGCTGAAAAGCCAACAACCGTCGCAAGCCAAATCTGTTTCATCTCGGATCTCCAATATTGGTTCCACGGCTCCGTATAGATGAAGTCGCCGAATTAAAACATTGATCTGAAGCAAGTTTGCGGTTTTCCGCCGACCCGAGAATTATTGTAGAAGCGTCTGGTCCATTTCAAGCGATGGACAATCGCACCCCGCTTCGCCAACAATGCGCGCAGGCACTCCCGCGACGGTCTTGTTGCACGGCACATCCTCCAACACGACAGACCCCGCGGCAATTCGTGAACAGGTGCCAATCTTGATATTTCCCAGCACCTTGGCGCCTGCACCGATCAGCACACCATCACCAATCTTGGGGTGGCGGTCTTCGTCTTCTTTGCCGGTCCCGCCAAGCGTCACGGAATGCAGCATCGACACGTTGTCGCCGACCACCGCCGTTTCGCCGATCACGATCGAATGGGCATGGTCAATCATGATGCCCTTGCCAATACGCGCACCGGGGTGGATGTCGATTCCATAGACCTCGGAGCAGCGCATCTGGATGAAATAGGACAGATCCTTTCGCCCTTTCTTCCACAAGTAATGGCCAAGCCGGTAGGCCTGCATCGCTTGGAAACCTTTGAAGAACAGGATCGGTTGCAACATGCGATGACAGGCCGGGTCACGTTCCAACACGGCCCGGATATCCGCACGCGCTGCATCAGCCAGCGCGGTGTTTTCAGCATAGGCTTCGTCCGCGATTTCGCGCAGCAACACCATGCTCATCTCGTTCGAGCTCAGCTTGGCTGCAAAACGATAAGACAGCGCCTTTTCCAGTGACCGGTGATGCAGCACACAGGCATGGATCAGACCGCCCAAAAGCGGTTCATCTGCCACGGCTTTGTGGGCTTCGTGTGAAATCCGATCCCAGACCGGGTCTATCTCGGTCACGATCGCGCGCGTTTCGGCCATACCTGTTCCTTTCGTTGAACGCTCTGCATACACCAGATAGGGTCGAAGTTCAAAATGCAAAGCCGTGATCGCCGAGATATCCAAAATGAATGACCCAACCAAAGAAGTCTTCCGTCTCAGGCTGTTGAAGGCTTTGGAAAAACTGGGCAAAGAGGACGCGCTTGGCGCGGAGGGTCAGCAGATCGTTCAATTGGATCAACAGGCTGTTGGCCGGCTCAGCCGGATGGACGCCCTGCAGAACCAAGCGATGGCCAAAGCAACGGCCGCGCACCGCGCGACCCAGCGCCGGCGCCTTCACGCAGCCCTTGCGCGTCTAGAAGATGGCGAGTTCGGCTATTGCGACGATTGCGGTGACCCGATCCCGGCAGCCAGGCTTGACCTTGATCCCTGTGCCTGCAAATGCGTCAGTTGCGCGACCGGCTAAGCCGCGTTTTCCGATCGTGACGGGCCTTCAGTGCGGCAAAAACCGTTAGCATGCAGTCGACATAGTCGGGGTCGCTTTGCATTGGCTCGGCCCGGCGCGCCAGCGACATTGCCACGGCAGCAAGGCTCCCGTTGCCCCAGTTTGGGTGAGCATAACCCAGCGTCTTGCGATACCTGTCTGCCGCCTCGGCGCGATGCAGCATTTCAAGCATCGCGCCGGGTCGTTTTGCGACAGGCATCGCCAGCAGGGCACAGGCGGCCGCGGCAATGTCTCCGGGCAAGAGCGGCCGCACGGCTATAGCGCCACTGCCAGACGGGTGTATGGGCCCGGTCCGAACCGGTCAGACACCTGCGCCACCTCGATGGCATAGGACGCGCCAACAAGGTCTGCACTGCGCAACGAGGCGCCGTAGGTCCAGTGTGGACTTGCAACATCAAGTTGCCGTTTGATGGTCGGCCCATCCAGCACTCGCAACCGATAGGTTTCAGAGGTCTCTCCCAATGGCACATCACCGTCTTGCCAGCTGTCGCCATCCAACCGGGTGCGGCGGATCCAACTGATCGTGTGATCTCCGGCCACATCACGCACGGACAGGTGCACAGGCGCATAGGGCCTGAGGCCAATGCCTGCAAAAGCATGCACCTTGTGCAGGAAAGAAGGGTCTGACAACGGCCTGCGGGCCGGGCCGATCCGATAGTGGCGGTTCAACCCACGCGCGGATGAGGCAAGCTTGACCTGATCTTGATGCCCGCCCAGCAGCACAAAGATACTGCCGGCAGGCCACACTGATGGCGCAACCCCGTCGGTGCCTGCCTGTCCTCGAAGCCGAAGGGTCAGATCGTATGTGCGCTCATCGACCAAATCTGCGCCAGCGAACTGGAACACCTCCCAATTGTCGGGGCTTCCGTCACCAATCACGGCCACGTTCGCACCGTTCAGCATATCTTCGATCGAGGTGGCAAACAGCGTGCCATCGGTCAGCTTGACGCGCAACGCAGGGCCACGATCAATCAACCCTGAGGAGGCCTGCGTCATGTCGTTCAGCGTCACGCCAATAACCGACCTTTCCGTGATCGTGCGATTGATCGCATACCCGTTGTCCGTGACCGAGCTGTAAAGTGCCACCCGTCCCGGCCACGGGCGCGCCGTCACCGCAATGCGCGGCTGGTGCGGCACCTCGTCCCCGGTCAGAAGCGGCAGATCCATAAACACCGGAAACACCGGAGCCGGAGGGATGTAGGGCTTGACCGCAGGCGCGGGTTCGACGCTATCAGAGGGCTGGAACAGCCCAGGTTCGACCCGCACGGCCCGGATGGACCGCACCCCCGCATCTTCGACATGATCCAGCCGAAACTGTTCCGTGCCCGCATCGGTCGTGATTTCGATGACATCCCCTGCCCCCTTGGCCAATTCTGACGGCGGCAGAGCGAAACTGGCGCGGTCCCGTGCAACACGAGCTTCTGACAACCAGCGTTCGGCGATGGATCTTGCTTCGACCCGTGTCAGGATCAGGGGAAACTCGGATACCGTCACCGCGCGATTGGCGGCGTCCGGAAACACTGCCTCGACCGAACGTATGTCATAGTCGCCTTCGCTTTCCACATAGTTCAGGCGCACGCGCCCTGCCAGTTCAGCCTCGGGATCGCGCACACGTTCAAGCGTGGTCTCACGATCCGGCGACAAGGCCATCTTGTCGGGGTCAATCACGAAATCAGACCGCCCGGTGCGGGACTTGAAAACCAACGTGCCTTCGCGTTCAGACGCCTCGAACCCGTAGGCCAGCATCAAGGGTTGAAGGGCTGCGCGGCCGCCACCTATCTGGTCCACCACATAGCCACGCACCAACCCGTAAAGACGACTTACATCGTAATTGCTGACACCAGAGCGATCACAGATCTCGGACACCACAGAGGCAAGCGACCGAGCCGACACCCGACCGTTCAACCAATGCCCACGACGATAGTTGGCACCATCGCTCCACAATCCCTTGCGGTTCGGGAATTGAGGGAAAGGACGCGTATCCCATGCCCAAACATGCGCGCGACCCATGTCGAGCATTTTCACTCCGCTTGCGTCATGCGTCGGGTTGTTTCCTGCATCGCCCCAATAATCGTACATCGCGCGCAGATATTGCGCTTGCATCAAGTCATCACGCCGCCCGTTCGAATACCGAGGCAGAGAACTTTCCGAGCTTTTGGGGTCAAGAAACTTGTTGGGCTGGTTGGTGCCCTTGTCGATCGCAGCACACCCCAGTTCAGTAAACCAGAACGGCTTGGAGCCTGGAAGCCAGTCGGTGGGCACAACGGCGCGCACCCCGCCCACACGGTTGTGGTGCGCCTGGAGCCACCAGTTGCGCAAATCTTTGTAGCGAAACACCCAAGGCTCGCCATGGGCGCCATCGGTGATCGGCGTGCGGATCTGCAGATCACGGGCTTGCGGCGTCTTGTAATACCAGTCGTAGCCTTCACCGCCCTCGATATTCGATTGCAGATAGGCAAGGTCATAGATCGCGCCGTGGTGGGCGTCCGCATGATTGAACCCGTCGCGCCAATCAGACAGCGGCATGTAATTGTCGATGCCGATGAAATCGATCTGCGGGTCTGCCCAGAGCGGATCGAGGTGGAAGAACACGTCGCCCGATCCATCCTGTGGGTGGTAGCCGAAATACTCGGACCAATCCGCCGCATAGGAGATCTTGGTCCCAGACCCAAGGATCGACCGCACATCTGCCGCCAGCGTGACAAGCTGGTCCACAACCGGAAAGCTGTTGTTTGGCCCACGGATCTGCGTCAGGCCGCGCAGTTCTGATCCAATCAGAAACGCATCCACGCCGCCTGCCGCGGCACACAGATGGGCGTAGTGCAGGATGAACCGACGATACGAAAACTCGGCCGGGCCGATGTAGTCAACACCATCAGCCGTGACCGCAAAGTCATTTGGCGCAGCATCTCCAAAGAAATACGCAACCTGCTGGATCGCCGCAGCGGATCCGTCTGGCGAATTTGCGTGATGTGGTGCAAGCGATGTCGTGATCCGACCACGCCACGGCAATTCAGCTTGCCCGGCGCCACCTGACCATGGATCAGGCAAGGTATTCCCTTTCATCTGCTCCATCAGGATGAACGGATAGAACGTCGCCTTGCGACCATTCCTCGAGGCATGCGTAATCGCCTCTTTCACCGCTTGGTCAGAGGGCGTTCCGCCATAGATCGGGCGGTCATCGCTGTCCTTCGGCACCACCCCGGCCTGTGACCGGCCAAGCCCGGTCACGGTCCATGGCATGGACTTGCCATCCAACGCTTTTTGCTCGACCCGCGGGCGGATCTGACAGGCGCCACACCGCAGATCATCGCCAAACCACGACACAACGAGGGCCGTGTTCTTACAGTTGGGCATCTCTTGTCGCATCATCCGGTAGGACGTCTTGAAATCCGTCAGACCTGAGGGGCTGTTCATATTTGACCCCTCAGTCACACCCGGACCGTCACCATAATGCACCGGCGAGGTCGCCAAGGCATATTCACCTGTCCCCGGGATCAGGGCCACAGCGCGCGTGCCGCGCGCGACCTCATTGGGTTGATAGCGCTGTTCGGGGCGGAACACTTCGAAGCTGAACTGAGGCACGCGGTTGCCAAACTGGCCAAGCGGCAAGTCCTCGATCACCACGTAAGCGATGCCGCGATACGCAGGCGCTTTGCCTGTCCCCTTGACGGCTTCGATCTTCGGGTCTGGCCCCTGCGTCTCGGTTCCCCGGTAAACGCGCAAGGTCAGGTCTTCTGCTGCGACTTCGTTTCCATCCGCCCAAATGCGGCCCAGCCGCGTGATTTCGCCCTCGCACAGTGCAATCGCGAGGCTGATGGAATAGCTATAGGTCGTGACTTCCGGCTCGGGCGGCGACATGCCTTTCCCGCCGCCACCCGTGGTCGCGGTGGTTTCCTTGAAGCGCGTGGACCAAATCACCTGTCCGCCCAGCCGGGCCCGCCCATAGACCATCGGGACGGTTGCCCCTTCTGAGGCACCGGTCAGTCGCAAACGATCGACCCTTCCGGTCTCGACCGGCTCTGACCCGGCACCGAGAATGCGGTTGTCAATCGCTTGACCAAGGGTCGCGCCGATTGCCTTGCCAATGACCACCGATGACAGGCCCAACACCCCGCCACCAATAGAGGCACCGGCCGCCGCGCCAACTGCAGAAAGTACGATCGTCGCCATCAGCTTGTCCTTTCAGGAAATGCGAAACATGCCACGACCCGGCGCGCCCAAGGGGTGGAAAGCGTGCTTTCAACGACCCCATGACCGCTATAGGCATGGATGAAGGAAGAAGAGGGATCCACTTGCGTCAGGATCCCAAGGTGTTTGGCAACAGCCCCACCGCGCATCCGAAAAAGGACAACATCGCCGGGATTTGCCTGTGACATGGGCTTTTCGATCAAGTGCGCACGCGCGTTGTCCCACAAGCTCTCCAGACCAGACGCTTCAGACCAGTCCTGCGTATAGGGTGGCACCTTTATTGGCTCTTCACCCAAGACGGCGCGCCAGACACCACGCACCAGTCCAAGGCAATCACTGCCTGCCCCCTTGCACGAGGCTTGATGCACATAGGGCGTGCCAAGCCACGCGCGCGCCTCGGCCACGATTGCAACTGCCAGATCGCTCATGTCACAACCCGCCCAAGGGGTTGAACGGGTTTTCATCGTCGCCGTTCAGCAGCGCATCCAAAACATCTGACGCTTCACGTTCGTCGCCACCGTCATTCTGTCTATGTCCAACCGGGTAAGACATCAGCCAGTCTTCGCCTGGAACATCAGGAAACCCGCGGAAATTCAGAAAGTTGTTGAACTTGACGCGACACGTTCGCGGAAGCCTGTCGCACCCCGCTTCAAGTCGCACCATGTCACCGGGCTCCATTTTGGCACGCAGCGCTTCCCAAAGCTCGATCGTGCGCAGGCCGTCTGTGCCTTTTCGGTCATTCTTGATGAGCCCGGTCAGATCCTTCGCCTCGCCACTCAACACGATGAAACGGCCACGTTCAAACCAGCGGTTCGGATAGAGTTCCAAACCCGCGCATTGGAACGTGGTTTCAGCGACGTTTTCGCCCACTGCCAGTTCCACGGAATAGCCTGTCTGGGACAGGTTGAAGCGACACATCCCATCGCCAAGAACGGCGGCACAAGGCAATTGATAAGCCCGCCCTTGGGGCTGGTTCAGCGCTTCGGTCAGGCCGTTCAGCTCGGCACGGAAACCACCTGCTTCACGAGCCAGTTCACCCACTGTGCCGCGAAACCTAAGGTGGCGCTGGTTGGTCTCGGACCAATTCACAAGCCAGGCTTCGACCTCGGCCCCATCATAGCGCCCGGCGCGAATATCCTTTTCGGAAATCGATGCGTCATTGAGCACCCCCAACGCCTCGGTATTGTCGGTGGACAGGCCGGTGGTCTGGCTGAGCGCGCGTGCGGTCATACCTGTGTCAGCCCGAAAGACAACGCCATCGAAGTCGATGTCCTGATCATGGTCGGTAAACCCAAGCACAATCCCATCGCGGCGTGTCACTTTCCAGCAGCGCGCGACTGTGGTCACGCCTTCGCCCAGGTGAGCCTCGAATTCAGGGGAAATCGACATCAGACCCGCACCTCCACCACCGGCACATTGGGCGCATCGCCTGCCTGAAAAGAGGCAACTGACGTGTGCACGCGATCCGTATCGAACCGAACCGGCACGTCGAACTCGTAGCCAGCCGTTACCTCTGCCCCAGTTTCAGGGGCTGTCACGAACGTGACAAGGCCTGTGTCATGATCGACTGTAAAGTCGGTGCCTTCAGTCAGGGGATCCCCCTTCAGACCGACCATTACCGTTCCAGCCACGGGCTTGCGAATAGGCCGGGCATAACTGTTGGCCCCCGAGCGATAGGTTTTGGTCAGCTGAAACTCAGTCGTATTCCCATCACCCCAGGCGATGATCTGGTCGGTATAGGCTGGCGGTTGCGAGGGCAGCCCGCTTTTGTAATCCGACCAGTCCTTCCAGCGAAACCCATGCAACTGCCCGCGCCGCGCCTCGAAGAATGAGATCAGCGTCTCGACATCGTCCAGGCTGCGCATGCCAATCCCGGCATCATAGCGGCGTCGCGAATGCTCCCACGGCGAGTTGCGTTCTTCGAACCCGTTGGCAAGCGTCACCACTTCGGTGCGCCGTTCGGGTCCACCCACGGACCCAAAGCTCAGATTGGCCGGAAACCGGACTTCGTGAAATGACATGGGTGAACCCTCCTTGGCTCGTCAGATTGGATGCTTAGCGATGACGCTGCCCACGCGAGAGCGCGCGCGACATCTGGGCTGCGATCTGGCTATGAGATCGCCGGAACCCTTCGACATCCGGGGTCGAGATATTCATGGTTATGTTGACGGGCCGCCCGGCACCGCCCCCCGCCTGCACACCAAGCCGACCATCAGCCCCGCGCGACAGTGGCATGATCGCCTCTGGCCCCGCTTCGCCCATCAGCCCGGTCGCTCCGCGCATGGGGAAAGTTGTCGGGCTGGACACCACGCCGCCTTTGGCAAATGGCAGCACCCGGCCTTGTGCAAACGCACCGCCGTTCTCGAATGGCAAAACCGCATTGGTCATCGCGCCAACCGCCTGTCCCAAAAGGCCGCCGAAATGGTCGGTGACGGGCCGGATTGCCGCGCCATAGGCCGCGTCGCTCATTGACTTCGCGACCACACTCAGCGCATCCGACAGCTTCATGCCATCAAACACCAACCCGTCGAACGCCTTGCGTAACCCCGACGAAATGCCTGATGACAACGTGTTCACATCACTGCTCAAGTCCGAGATGGTCGAATGCATCCCCTTGAGTTCGAAAACAAACCCAGCCGTCATCGCCTGTGCACCGCCAAGGGCGGTCTCCAAGGCGTCGACCTGTTCGTCAAAGCTGTCGATACTGTCCAGTCCAGCCATCACGTTTCTCCTGTTTGCACGTCACGCCCTTCGTCGGGAAAAGCCTGTGCGAGTTCTTCCAATCGCGTGCGTAAACAAGCGGTTGGTTTGCCATCTAACCCGGCCATCACAGCCAGCTCGATCGGGGTCAGCGCCCAAAACTCAGTTGGACGAAGCCCCAGCTTTCCAAGGCCAAGCCGCATCAGACCGGGCCAATCGATCGCGACGGGGGTGCTCACCCCGTGGTCTCATCTGTTGTTCCATCGCCACCAGACAGCGCGAATGCACGGGTCAGAAGCTGACCCGCCGCTTGCGCTGCGGCCACGGGGCCACCCTGGATTTCGGCGGATAGCAGATCGCTGGCGCGCCCCTGCCATCCACCACCGCGCAACCCGGCCACAATCAAAGCCAGCACATCACGGCTGGAAAACGCACCGCGTTCGAACCGTTCGACAAGACTTAGGATCGTGTCCTCGCCCAGTTGATCCTCAAGTTCTGCCAATGCGCCCAAGGTCAGCTTCATCACACGGGGTGTGCCGTCGATTACAAGGCGCACCTCGCCGGTCCAAGGGTTTGCCATGATCAAAGTGCCGTAAAGCTGAGTTCACCTGCCGAGGCCATCGACAGCTCATACGTCGCCTCGCCATTATGCGATCCCGCATACTCGATCGAGGTGATCATGAACGGGCCTTCGACCACACCAAAATCAGGCACGATCACCTGAAAATTTGGCACTTCATTGTCGAAGAAGATCTGTCGCGCCCGCTCGTCGGTTGTGGCGTCCTTGAACACCCCCGACCCCGAGATTGAGGCCGACTTCACGCCGGCGCCACCCAGAAGCTCGCGCCATCCGCCGGTGCTTTCCAAGCTGGTGACATCTACGCTTTCCGCGTTGAAGTTCAGGCGCGTGGCCCGAAGGCCCGCAATGGTTTCGAACACGCCTGTGTCGGTCATGTCGAGCTTGATCAAAAGGTCCTTGCCGTTTTGGGCAGCCATGGGAACTCTCCGTGTTGTGAAAAAGGAATTAGCTGTCTTGCACGCGGGCGCGGAAGAACAAGTCGATCCGGCGCACATCTGCCGCTTCGACCCGTCGCGCGCGGGCGCGGTGAAAGTTCAAGTAGACAAGGTGACCACGCGCCAGAACCAAGGTCGCATCGACCAAGGCGTCGCTTACCGCCGCGGCTACCTCTTTGGCGCTTTGAAACCCTGCAGCATCTGTGACCACGCTGACCGTGATTTCGTGCATGGCACCATGCCCGGTCATGTCAGACCGTTCGCGCACGTCCTCAGGACCAAGGCTCACATAGGTGCCGGTGATGATCCCCGCTGGCACGGCATCGTAGATCGCGCCACTGACCAGTGTGGAAAGAGCGCTGTCTGCGGTCAGACGTTGATAGACCGCCTGTTGCAGAGCAGCTGATACGCCATAGCTCATGCCGAGATCTCCTCTTGTGCGAAACACGTCAGGTAATGCGCGCCGGCATCCGCTTCGGTTACGGCAAGAATTCTGAAAACCCGCGCACCGGCGCGAAACCTCTGATCGGGTTTCGGGCGCGACGGCGCACCATCTGGTGCGGCGCGCACGGTGATGCGAAACCGGATCGACGACACCGTGGCGAACCCCGCCGCGCGTTCGCGACCTGTGCCCGGTTTGATCTCTGCCCAATGGTCCCCCAAGGGTTGCCAAACCTGGCTGAACCCACCTGCCCCATCGGGCAATCTAACAGGGTCTTCCAACGTCAGTCTGCGGTTCAGGATCGGAGCTTTCATCGCGCACCCCCACCACCAAACAGACGCACAATGCGGTATTTCTGGATCAACGCGTTGACCGCCGAAGGCAAATTGGCCTGCCCTACAGCAGCTGAAGCACTGTCCGAACGCTGTTCGTAGTAAGTCGCGGCCAGCATCATGACCGCTTGTGCAAGGTCAGCCGGGATATCGGTCCAAGCGGGGCCAAACCCTGCCTCGAACTCGATCACAACCTGTCCACCGACCGGAATGGCAGGCAGGCAGATACCGGTGGAAACCAATCGCGGGCGGTGCATGTCAGCTTCCAACGCATAGCGGCTGGTCGCGATCACCTCGGTTCCGCCCAGACGATCCTTGATCGACAGGCTGGCGATCTGAGAGACCGGGGCGACAGGCAGCGCCTGCGTGGCCAGGTCGCGCCACGCGGTCAGCGACCACGTGAAGCTGCGGGTAAGAAGGATCTTGCCAGTGCGCGCTTCAATGGCCGCCATGGCAGCCCTCAGGAAGCTTTCAAGCACCTGATCCTGCACGCCGTCATCGGCAAACCCGGTGCCAAGCCGCAGGTGGTCCTTGAATTGGGCAACCGGAAGGACCGCGCCCGGCACAGTGGTCTGCTCGACTAACATCATGGATCATCTCCGAAATTCGGGCCCCTCACGTCACGAGGATTAGGGTGGGCGCGCACCTTCCGCATTGCTCGGACGGAGGGGGAGCAGCTAGACAACACGGGGTGAGGTCGGCGCGCGCCCGGTCCCGCACCCGCCAAAAAGGCGCAGAGCGGGTCTCGGGTTCAGGCTCTTACGAGACCGAGAACTTCAGAAGCTTGATCGCAGCAAAATCGCTGATATCACCGCCAACGCGCTTGGTCGCATAGAACAGCACATGCGGCTTGGCCGAGAACGGGTCACGCAGGATACGCGTGTCAGGACGTTCCGCGATGGTGTAACCCGAGCCGAAGTCGCCAAAGGCAATTGGCGTGGCGTCGGTGCCGATATCCGGCATATCCTCGGCGATCAGCACCGGATAACCCAACAGACGCGCCGGTTCACCGGCAGCCAGACCGTCCGACCACAGGAAACGGCCATCCATGTCCTTCATCTTGCGCACCGAACCCGCAGTTTTCGAGTTCATCACGAAGCTCGCGCCCGCGCGGTATTCAGCGTCCAGCGCATAGACCAGATCAATGATCGCATCAGCCGGGTTCGAAGCGTCGAAGTCGCCCGAAGTGCCGGTCGCGATGTAACCCAGATTGCCCCAGGTCCAGCTGTCGTTGTCCACCGTGGTGTGGGTCAGGATACCGGTCGGTTTGTCGATACCGTCGCCCGAGATGAACGACGCAGCTTCTGCACGGGCAAACTTGTCCGCAATGCGCGCTGCCAACCATGTCTCGATTTCGAACGCGCTGTCGTCCAGCAGGCGCTGCGATGCTTTGGGAAGCGCCGACAGCTCGTGCAGGGGAATGGTGATGCGCTCAATCGACGGGGTGCCGGTCTCGACGGTCGATCCGGTTTCCGTGGCCCAACCCGAGCCCACATCCGAATGATCAACCAGCACGTCATATGATGTGGCCTCGACGTTGACCACGTTGGAGACAGCGCGCAGCGATGCGGTCGATTTCAGCACGCTTTGGATGGTCGCAGCCGTCTGCGGGTCGACCAGGTAGCCCCCATCGCCAGCAACGGCGGTCGACATGGCTTTGCCTTCCAGTTCCAGACCACGCAACGCGTCATCGTCGCCAGAGCGCAGATAGGCCTCGAACGCTTTTTGATGCGGTGCTTCCAGATCGGCAGCAGCGGCAAGATGCGGACGAGCCGCGGTGATTTGAGATTTGCGATCCAGCATGGTCAGTCGCTCTTCCTGTTGTTGAAGTTTGGTTGAAATATCGTCGTGAAACGTGTTGATATCACTCATGAAACCAGCCAGCGCGGTCTTAACCTCGGCAGCCGGGGTCAAGCCCGCAACCGGGCCAGAATCCGGGCCTGTGGGCGCGGCCGACTGGCCCTGAGCTTTCGTCTCGTTCTTGCTCATCTATGGGTCCTTCTCAGGGGGTCAGATCGCTGGCTCAGGATTTTCGGGCCAGCATGTGGCGGGCTTCGGTGATCGAAGCCGCCAGTTCACGCAAAGTGGCATCAGCAGCGGGCGTATCGCCCTTTGCCCCCACTCGCGCCGTCGGAAGCATCGGGAAGGTGACAAGCGACACCTCCCAAAGCTCCAACTCGGTCAAAAGCCGTTGGCCCTTGTCGTTCTTGGTCGCCCGCTTGGTGCGATAACCGATCGACAGACCGTCAATCGCGCCGGCTTCAATCAGTGCGGCGGCTTCGCGCCCCTTGGCGACATCCGTCAGAATGCGCCCTTTGACGTAAAGCCCGCGCGCGTCCTCGCGCACTTCGTCCCACACGCCAATCGGCTGTGCCGGGTCGTGTTGCCACAGCATCTTCACGCCACGATCCGCCCCTTTCAGCGCGCGCAGGGATTTGCCGTAGGCACCGGGGGCCACGATGTCGCCTCCCGTGTCACATTGGTCAAAGAAGCTGGCATAGCCTTCGATCAGAATGCCCTCGTCCACTTCGGACGTGTCGCCCAGCTTGACGAATTTATGCTCAAGCCCCAGATCGGGCTGAAATTCACTCATGGCTTTTCCTCAATTGTTAAACGTCGTCAGAGGCGACAGGCGGCAGACCCAGAAGGCTGCGTTTTTCGGCATCGGACAGGAAACTGGCCTCGGCCACGCGGCGCCATTGCTGGTCACGCTCAGCGGACAGTGCGGGTACTTGGTCAAGGTCGGGCTTCAGCACCACGCTTTCACCGGTGAACCCCGCCAGCCAATGGCCGACACTGGCCGCCACGCGCGACACCAAGGGCACCACGGTCAGGCGATAAAACGCCCGGCTGGCTTCCTGATAGTTCGCATAGGTCGCATCACCTGGAATGCCGATCAGCATCGGCGGTACCCCAAAGGCCTGCGCAATCTCGCGCGCGGCGGCTTCCTTGGTTTTCTGGAATTCCATATCCGAGGGGCTGAACCCCATCGGCTTCCAATCCAGACCGCCTTCCAACAACATAGGACGACCGGCATTGCGCGCACCCACGTGGTGGCTTTCCATCTCGGACAGCAGCCGGTCATACTGGTCTGCGCTCAACTGCGCCTGCCCGTCCGCGCCCTTGTAGACGATAGCGCCCGACGGCCTTGCGGCATTGTCCAGCAGTGCTTTCGACCACCGGCTCGCCGCATTGTGCACATCAATCGCCGTGGCGGCGGCTTGCAAAGGGGACAGCCCGTAATGATCATCCTGCGGGTGGAAGGCTTTGACGTGGCAGATCGGCGATGACCCCTCTCCCACATGAAAGCGGTGTTTGCGCGCGCCAACCGTGTAGTCATATGCCACCGGCCAGCCATCCGCCCCCGGCACCAGGTTCATCCGGTCCGAACGCAGCACATGAAGTTCTGACACCGACCCGTCTTCGCTGGCCACCGCTTCGAAATAACCGTTCCCGGTCAACAGCAACTGCCCGAAGAAGGCTTCAAACAGTTCAGCACGGCCCTGTGCCGCATTCGGGCGGGCCAACAGGTCTAGAAGCGGATGAACCTCGAACCGCTGCGCATCGTCCTGAAGCACTAAGGGCAGCGCGGCGGCGGCCTCTGCGATCAGCTTGACCGACCGAAACCCGACCGGATTGGCCGCAAAGCCAGTCTTGGTCAGGCTGACCACATCGCGCGGGCTCCAGGCCACACGACCCGCACCGCCATAGGCGATGACCGGCCCGGTCGCGGACGCTTTGGTTTCGGTCGGCTGCGTGGCCATATGCGCTGCATCGCCACGCTTGAGAAAGTCGAATACCATCGGCTGGTGCTCCTCGCGTTCTGTCCAAGTCGGGGATGACCCCCGGCAAACCTCTCCCGCCCGGCGAAACGCGTGTCGCGCTACCGGTCGGTGAAAAGTCTGTCTCGTTGATGTCAGGCGGGACCCGTGGGCTGGTTGGGCTCAGGACCCCGCCTTTCGATGTTTTGCACTCTGCCACCCGAGGTTAAAAAACTCTTTAACCCAGCGTGCGCACCTGCGGCCTGCGCCATTTGGCAACGGGCTCAATGATCAATTCATGCAGCGCCCAGACCAACGCATCAACACGGTCCGGGCTACCCTTGCCCTCGAAGCCCTGAATGGTCATGCGGCACATCTGGTCTTCCAGCGCAGGCATCCCGCCCACATGGGCCACCCGCCCCTGTTCATAAAGCGCAGCGACAGGCTCGGCCCGCGCCGACTTGCCCCGCGTGGCGCGCACGGCGCGAAACGAAACGGTCGGGTCAATCTGTCGGATCACCGATTCCACCAGATCACCGCCTTGATTGACCTCGGCCACTAAACGGTCCGCCTTGTGGCGGCGCATGGCTTCCAGTGCTGCCTCCGCCCACTGAGATGGACTGGCGGCCGATACGCTCGCATCATCCAGCACAACGGCGCGCCAATCCCCCGGCGCGCCCTGCGCCACGACGCCTGCGACGATGATCCCACATTCATCCGACCCCTTGTGTCCCGTGACCGGCGGGTCAACCGCCACCACCACGCGATCAAAGGCTGGCAGGTCACCCGTGACGCGTGCCTTATCCAGCCCGGCCATGGTCCACAACGCGCCCTCGGTGTCTTCTAACAGCACACCGTCCAACTCTTGCCGGCCCAGTCGCGTGTCCGCATATCGGCTGCGCACCTCCTCAAGGAAACTTTTCGCCAGATAGGCCCGGTTGGCTTCCGTCGGCGCTTGTGTCGTGACTGTCGAGGGGTTTTTCAGGATCGTCTTTAACACCCCAACATTGCGCGGTGTGGTGGTGACGCATTGCCGAGGATGGCTGCCAAGACGCAGCCCGAATTGGAGCATGTCCCACGTTTCTTCCGCTTTCTTCCACTTGGCGAGCTCATCGACCCATGCCGCATCAAACTGCGGACCGCGCAGGCTTTCCGGCTCATAGGCCGAAAACACCTGTGCCACCGCCCCGTTTGGCCAGACCAGCCGTCTCCGACCTGCCTGCCATTCCGGGCGGCGATCCGGCGGCGAACACGTTAGAATGCCGCTTTCGCCGAAGATCATCACCTCGCGCACTTGGTCAATGGTTTCGCCTACCAGCGCGACCCGGCGCGAACGGCCGGGATCAAGGGGGCCAGCCCCCTCAACCTCGGCGCGCACCCATTCGGACCCGGCGCGGGTTTTCCCCACGCCACA
>NZ_JBTLRH010000003.1:500071-676565 GCF_054482655.1 Aliiroseovarius sp. CAU 1755
TCTTCTCCCCCCCCCCCACGCCCCCCCATGATGACCCATGTGCGCCAGTCGCCTTCCGGGGGCAGTTGGTGATCCAGCGCCCAGAACTCGAACAGGTAAGGCAATGCCACCAAGGCACCATCACTCAGGCTGTTCAGAAACGCCGCCCGCTCCTCTTGCGTCGCGCAGGCAAGCCAATCGGCGCCCGATTTCATCCCGGGCCTGAGCAAGGTCGAGTGCGACCGCTCCGGCCCCGCCAAAGGCGTTGCTTCCACTTTGTTCAAGACGTTTCCTTTCCTCAAATACTGTTTGCATGGCTCGACGGACCTCGGTCACGGCGCGCGCCAATCCCGGTGTGGTCTCGCAATCGGCCAGTTCCGCCGCGCTCAACTGGCGGTCTAGCTCTTTCAAAACACGCAGAAAAAACGTGTCCGCGATCTTCAGGTAATCTTCCGAAGCCGCATCCTTCCCCAAGGGCGTGATCATTGTCATTATTGTGTCTGCCTCTCATGCTCTTCTCCGCACGAGCGACATGAAAAAACGGCCCCGGGCAGGTGCCCAAGGCCGTTACATTCACGTCTTCTAGCGTATCTCAGAACCTACGGGCGACCGTGCGTTCTGTCAAACTGACCCGCGGCAACAGCGTGCGGCAAGGTCATGTTTTATTTACCAAATCACTGGTTCGCACGCTCCGCTTCGATCTCGCGCCACTTGGCGACATTGCGGTTGTGTTCATCCAGCGTTTCCGCAAATGCATGACCGCCCGTGCCATCGGCCACGAAGAAGATGTAGTCCGTCGTGTCCGGGTTCATCGCCGCCTCGATGGCCGCCTTGCCGGGATTGGCAATCGGTGTCGGCGGCAGGCCCTCAATCACATAGGTATTATAAGGCGTCTCGCGACGAAGCTCGCTCTGGCGCAACCCTCGCCCCAACGCCCCTTGACCATTGGTCACACCATAGATCACGGTCGGGTCGGTTTGCAGCCGCATCCCTTGGTTCAGACGGTTCACGAACACGCTTGCCACCTGCCGCCGTTCTTCGGCCACGCCGGTTTCCTTTTCGACGATAGACGCCATGATCAACGCTTCTTCCGGGCTGGCATAGGGCAGATCAGGCGCGCGCGCCTCCCAGGCAGCGGCAAGAATGCTGCTCTGGGCCGCCTGCATATTGGCCAGTAGCGTCGCGCGTTCGGCCCCCGGCTTAACCTCATAGCTGTCTGGCGCAAGGCTGCCTTCGGCTGGAATTTCGGTGACATCTCCGGCAAGAAAATCAGCTTTGTTCAGGCTGTCCACAATCTGCCAGCTGGTCACACCTTCCGCCAACGCGATGCGATAGCGCGTGTCGCTCTCGCCGCGCACCTCTGTATAGGTTTCGGGTGCAGCGCCTTCCAGTTCAGCCGGCTTAAACTCAGCTGTGATTTCGTATTCCTGTGTTGCCGGATCCAGTTCACGCACCTGCATGACCGCCGTCAGAACGCCGATCCGATACAGCACTTCAGTGCCACAGGTCGAGGCCCCACCGCGCGTCACAACATCCACGATATCCTGCATCGACGCGGCTTCGGGCACCAGAAAAGACCCGGCCTTCAACGCCGAGGTCTTGTCGGAATACTCAACCCCCAACCTGAAGATCGTGGCGCTGGATATCGCGCCCTGATCCGTCAGCTTATCTGCGACGCGAGAGAAGTTAGAGCCCTTCTCGACGCGCAGGCAAATGGCTTCTGCCAAAGGACCGGGACCGGTATACTGTTTCTTGCCCCATGCGATCACCCCGACCGCAACGATCATGATGACAACGAACAGGCTTAGCGCGTTCGAGGCGATATTACGCCACATCAGTCAGCGACCTTGCCCATGATCAGGCTGGCATTGGTGCCGCCAAAACCAAAGCTGTTGGACAGAACCGTGTTGATCACGCGCTTCTCAGCCTTGTTGGCGGCCAAACTCAGGCGCGGCTCAACGGCGGGGTTGTCCAGATTGATGGTCGGCGGAGCGATTTGGTCGCGAAGGGCGAGGATGCAGAAAATCGCCTCCACCGCGCCCGCAGCCCCCAACAGGTGACCGATTGAGCTTTTGGTCGAGCTCATCGTGGCCTTGTCCGCCGCGTCGCCCAACAGGCGTTCGACGGCGCTCAGTTCGATCGTGTCGGCCATGGTCGAGGTGCCATGCGCGTTGATATAGTCAATCGCCGACGGCTCAAGCCCCGCCTTGGCAAGGGCAGCCTGCATCGCACGGAACCCACCATCACCGTCCTCGGACGGGGCTGTGATGTGATAGGCGTCGCCTGACAGGCCGTAGCCCAGCACCTCGGCATAGATCTTGGCGCCGCGCGCCTTGGCATGTTCGTATTCTTCAAGCACGACAATACCAGCACCTTCGCCCATCACGAACCCGTCGCGGTCTTCGTCATAGGGGCGGCTTGCGGCTTGCGGATCGTCGGCGCGCTTGGTCGACAGCGCCTTGCAGGCGTTGAACCCGGCGATGCCAAGCTCACAAATCGCAGCCTCGGCCCCGCCTGCGATCATCACGTCCGCGTCGCCCGTCTGGATCAAACGCGAGGCGTCACCGATGGCATGTGCGCCCGTCGAACAGGCGGTAACAACTGCATGGTTCGGCCCCTTGAAGCCAAACTTGATCGACACCTGACCTGAAATCAGATTGATCAGCGATCCGGGTATGAAAAAGGGCGAAACCCGTCGGGGGCCGCGCTCGTTCAGAATAATCGAGGTCTCGGCAATGGTCGCCAGACCGCCAATGCCGGACCCGATCATCACGCCCGTGCGCAACCGGCTTTCTTCGTCTTCCGGCATCCAGCCAGCGTCTTTCACCGCCATCTCGGAAGCGGCCAGACCGTAAAGGATGAAGTCATCTACTTTACGGCGTTCTTTCGGCTCCATCCAATCATCGGGATTGAACGTGCCATCCGTTCCGTCCCCAAGCGGCACTTCGCACGCATATTTTGTTGTCACACGCGAGGCATCAAACTTGGTGATCGGACCGGCGCCCGATTGACCATCTAGAATACGCTTCCAAGTTTCTTCGACCCCACACGCAAGGGGAGAAACCATTCCAAGACCCGTAACGACCACTCGACGCATTTGTGCTGCCCTTTCTCAGGAAGTCTGAAATCCCACGCTTGATAGCGCGGTGAAGGGTTCAGGGGCAAGAGGCTTCACCCAAGACCTCTCAGGATCGGCGGCAAACGCCATCCGGCGGCAGCAGAACCTTGTCCACGTGCTGCAAATCCCTGAACGCAAAAGAAAACGGCGCCCCGAAGGACGCCGCGTTCCGACTTTTTCAACCGAGCGCTCAGACGGCTTCGGTGATGAATTTCACGGCGTCGCCGAAGGTCTGAATGGTTTCAGCAGCGTCGTCCGGGATCTCGATGCCGAACTCTTCTTCGAAAGCCATAACCAGCTCGACAGTATCCAGGCTGTCAGCGCCAAGGTCGTCGATGAACGAGGCCGATTCCGTAACCTTGTCCTCTTCAACACCCAGGTGCTCAACAACGATTTTCTTCACGCGATCTGCGACGTCGCTCATGATAAATCCTCACGTTTATTCAGGCACTTGGCCCTTCTTCGATAGACCCGGCTTGGGCCACTCAGTTTCCAGCGCGTTACGCCGAGCTCCCCGACCCGAAAGGGCTCTTTGGGGAAAAACATGCGCCGCCTATAGCACATCACATTCGATAGGCAAACGCTTTCGGAGGACAATAGATCATCAAGTCGATCATTGCCAATCCGGCCGTTCGGGTTAAAGCATCGCCATACCGCCGTTGACGTGGATCGTCGCGCCGGTCGTATATCCAGCTTGCGGCGATGCAAGATACAAAACGGCCGCCGCGATCTCTTCGGGGGTGCCCATGCGGGCGGCGGGAATTTGGGCGTTGATCTTGTCCTTTTGGTCATCCGTCAACTTGTCGGTCATCGCGGTGGCGATAAAACCGGGGGCAACGCAGTTGGCCGTGATCCCGCGGCTTGCAACCTCATAGGCGATGGATTTGGTCAATCCGACCATCCCAGCCTTGGAGGCCGCATAATTCACCTGCCCTGGATTGCCTGTCGCGCCCACGATCGAGCTGATGTTGATAATGCGGCCCCAGCGCGACTTCATCATGGGGCGCATCACGCCACGGCACAGGCGCATGGTCGAGGTCAGGTTTACGTTGATCACGCTGTCCCATTCCTCATCCGACATCCGCATGAAAATCTGGTCGCGCGTGATACCGGCGTTGTTCACCAGAATATCGACGGACCCCATCGCCTCAATGGCTTGTTTGGGCAGTGCATCGACGGCATCTGCGTCCGACAGGTTGCAAGGCAGAACATGCGCCCGCTCTCCCAACTCGGTCGCCAGGGCGTCCAGTGGGGCAACGCGAGTGCCCGACAGGCCAACAGTGGCGCCCGCTTCATGCAGAGCCTTCGCGATCTCACCGCCAATACCCCCGGATGCACCTGTCACAAGTGCCGTTTTTCCTGTCAGATCAAACATCTGCTCTTCCTTCTTCTTGTAAACTCTGGCGTCAGCCGTTCAGGGACAGCGCTGCGGCTTTGACATCTTCAGGGCTGCCGACGGCAAGGGTTCCAACCTCTTTCGAGATGCGCCGAATCATGCCGGACAACGCCTTACCCGCGCCGATTTCCCAAATCTCGGTGACACCGTGCTCGGCCATCCACATCACGCTTTCACGCCAGCGCACCGACCCGGTGATCTGCTCGACCAACAGCGACCGGATCACAGTCGGGTCGGAAATCTCGGCGGCACGGACGTTGGCCACCAATGGCACCTTCGGGGTCTTCAGTTCGACCTGCGACAGCGCTTCGGCCATGGCTTCTGCGGCGGGCTGCATCAAGGCGCAGTGAAAAGGCGCACTGACTGGCAACAAGACCGCTCTGCGCGCACCTTTGGCCTTGGCAATCTCGACCGCGCGCTCGACCGCTTCTTTGTGGCCTGAAACGACCACTTGTGACGGGTCATTGTCATTGGCCGCCTGGCAGACCTGATCATGCGCCGCCTCAAGCGCTACAGCGGTCGCCGTTTCGAAGTCCAGCCCCAACAAGGCCGCCATCGCGCCGACGCCGACCGGCACGGCGTCCTGCATGGCTTTGCCACGCGCGCGCAACAGGCGCGCTGTGTCCGCTATTGAAAACGTGCCCGCCGCTGCCAGTGCCGAATACTCGCCCAAGGAATGGCCCGCGACATAGGATGCAGCGTCGATCGTCACCCCTTCTGCCTCCAACGCACGCATCGCAGCAAGCGAGGTTGCCATCAACGCAGGTTGGGCATTCTGTGTCAGTGTCAGGTCTTCCTGCGCACCTTCCCAGATTAGAGCCGACAGTTTTTCGCCAAGCGCGTCATCGACTTCGTCAAAAACGGCTTTTGCGGCTGGGTATGCATCTGCAAGGGCCTTGCCCATACCAATCGCTTGGGCGCCCTGCCCGGGGAATACGAATGCGCGGCTCATGGGCTCTCCTCTTGCCAAGAACGTTCCCCTTGGGAATAGCGCGCGGGGGGCTCTGGCGCAATCAGCTTTGGTGAGAACACAAAAGGCACGCAGCCGGATACCGGTGCGTGCCTGAATGCAGATTAATTCGTGTGTGCAGGCGTCGCCGTGTCAGGACGCCGAGACACGTGCCAGCGAAACCGAGCCTTCGCCGGACAACGACGGCCAGGCGGATTTGTTGCGCACGGTGCGGCGGGCCGTTGTCAGGTCTTGAACCAACCGGTTCTGGATCGGCTCCAGCACGTCTTCTTGGCCCGAGATAATCTCGAATGCGTCCATACCGCTGCCGATACGCGCATACAGCCCTGCTTTGCCTGTCGTGTCTGCGTCACGCAAGATCAGGACGGAACCGACTTCGCTGAAGGTCACTCGCGTGTCCAGGTTGAAGCGGCCCAACCGGTCAGACCGCCCGATCCGAATTTCACGATGGTTCAGGTCGATCTGCGCTTCAGGGCGGCTGGTGTCGCGACCAAACCAGAACAAAAGCCAGCCGAACACAAACAAAAGCCCCGTCATGCCAAGCTTCATCGACATCATAAGCGGATCAGCAAAGGTATTTGCGGAATAAGACCAGATGCCGGCAATCACCAACAACAGCACAAGCCCGACAAACCGTCCGATGGCCCGACCGAAGCGCGGCAGCCCTTCGTCAAAATCTGCGGTATGAAGCCGATAGCCCCAATGGGTGTGCACAAGCTCTGGCCCGGCGACGGGTTCGTCTTGGCGTGTTTGAAATTGACTGAACGTGTTGGAAAGCGACATCGGGCACCCTCGTCCTTGAGTATTGGCAACGTTTGATGGCGAAGTCTTTCCCACCACCAGTATGGTTTATTGCTCGCACCGAACTGTGACGGGATTGCGGCAAGCGACTGGTCATTCAAGGGCATTGCGCGGATCAGCAACGTTTCATCGCCCCCCCCCTTGCCTCCGCACAGCACCCGTTCGCCATTTGGCCAGAACAGCCTTGCGCCACAAGGTCAGGCGTGTATAAGGCACCGTCCTTTCCGTAAGTAATGAACCGCGTGGCCTCTCGTGGGTGGGTAGCGGGAAGGCATAAGCACCCATCCTTTGAAGCGCGCTTACAATAGAACTGGAGTTCACATGCCGCACTACGAGCATGTCTTCATCTCGCGTCAGGATCTTTCCAACACGCAAGCTGAGAACCTCATCGAACATTTTGGCACCGTGCTGGGTGACAACGGCGGTAAAGTCGTTGACAGCGAGTATTGGGGCGTCAAAACGATGGCCTACAAGATCAACAAGAACCGCAAAGGCCACTATGCGTTCCTGCGCACCGATGCACCTGCACCGGCCGTTCAGGAAATGGAACGCCTGATGCGCCTGCATGACGATGTCATGCGTGTTCTGACCATCAAGGTTGACGACCACGCCGAAGGTCCGTCGGTCCAGATGCAAAAGCGTGACGAGCGGGCCGATCGCCGCCCTCGTGACCGCTAAGTTCGAAAGGATCTAAACCATGGCAGCTAAACCATTTTTCCGCCGTCGCAAAGTATGCCCGTTCTCGGGCGACAACGCGCCGAAGATCGATTATAAAGACACGCGCCTTCTGCAGCGTTACATCTCTGAGCGTGGCAAGATTGTCCCCTCACGGATCACTGCAGTGTCGGCCAAGAAGCAACGTGAACTGTCGCGCGCCATCAAACGCGCCCGCTTTCTCGCCCTGCTTCCCTACGCCGTGAAGTAAGGAGATCTGAACATGCAAGTTATCCTTCTGGAACGTGTGGCCAAGTTGGGGCAGATGGGCGACGTCGTCGACGTCAAGTCCGGCTTTGCTCGTAACTTCCTTCTGCCGCAAGGCAAGGCGCTTAGCGCGTCGCAAGCCAACATCGACAATTTCGAGGCTCAGAAAGCGCAACTTGAAGCGCGCAACCTGGAGACCAAGAAAGAAGCCGAAGCACTGGCCGCAAAACTCGACGGACAGCAGTTTGTCGTGATTCGCTCCGCCTCGGACGCTGGCGCGCTTTACGGTTCGGTCACCCCGCGTGACGCCGCTGACGTCACCACCGAAGCCGGTTTCACCGTCGACAAGAAGCAAGTCGCACTGAAAGCCCCGATCAAGGATCTGGGCCTGCACAGTGTGCACGTGGTTCTGCACCCCGAAGTCGAAGTCGAAATCGAATTGAACGTCGCACGTTCGATCGAAGAGGCCGAACTGCAAGCCTCGGGCAAGTCCATTCAGGAATTGGCTGCTGAAGCCGAAGCCGAAGCTGAATTCGAGATCGGTGAACTGTTCGACGACATCGGCGCCGCTGCGTCCGAAGACGACGATCTGGCTGAAGCTGTCGAAGAAGAAGCCGCGCCCGCAGAGGCTGAGAAAGAGGACTAATCCTCCTTTCATGCTAACACCGAAGGCCGCCCTGATTGGGGCGGCCTTTTGGTTTTCTAAGCGCCGCTCGTGTGTCGCGTCTTGACTGTCCTGCGTCTCAATCGAACAAATATCTTCGCAAGTCCACGAAGGCTTTTGCAATAGGGGTTGGTTCGGCAATAAGCTAGTTCTATGGACAGCAAATCTATCAAGCCCATCGCCGCATTTGCATTTGAAGGCAACTCACTACGGCCAATCGAAGATGATTGGCCCAACATCGACGCTGTGCAGGGCTACCGTTGGTTGCACTTCGCTTTGGATGATCCGGCAACGGCGATATGGGTCAACGAACACCTGCCCGATATCGCCGCACGGGCATTGTTGCAAAGCGAAACCCGGCCCAGATGCGAACGCCTGCAGGGCGGCTTGATCCTGAACTTGAGAGGCGTCAACCTCAACCCACAATCCGATCCTGAAGATATGGTATCGCTTCGCATGTGGGTGACAGAAAGCGCAATCGTGTCGGCGCGGCTGCGCAAGGTCTGGGCCGTCGATGCCATTCGCGAAGCCGCCGAAGATGGTATCGCACCGGCAACGGTTGGGCAGTTTCTGGCAGAACTCACCAATGGGCTTACCAACCGGATCGAAGCTGTTTCTCTTGCGCTGGAAGACGAAACCGATGAGATGGAAGAGACCACCTCAGAAGGAAGCACGCTTGCCCCGGATCAGCTCGCCAAGCTGCGCCGCGCGGTGATAAAAATGCGCCGTTTCATCAACCCGCAACGCGACGCCATCGCGAATCTGGCTGCAATCGAAGGGTGGATCTTTGCGCCGGACGAACTGGCACAGTTGCGCGAAACCAGCAACAGAACACGGCGCATCGTAGAGGAACTTGACGCCACACGGGACCGCCTGACGACGATTCACGATCACGTCGACGCAAACCGGGCCCACGCCCTCAGCCGCAATAGCTATGTTTTGTCGGTCGTCGCGGCGATCTTTTTGCCGTTGGGGTTCCTAACGGGCCTGTTCGGCGTGAATGTCGCCGGAATGCCGGGAACCAGCGCACCGATGGCGTTCTGGCTTCTGGCCGGTGTTTCAGCGCTCTTGGGGATCGCTTTGTTCCTGATCTTCAAATTCGCCAAGTGGTTATAGCGGGCCGCCAAGGAAAGACAGGGATACGCCGCTGTTACCCTAACGCCAACCAGCACCCTTTCGCCCATTTCGAAACAGCCCCTACCCACGCGTTTCTGTCCGTCTTACAGTCGTCGCATGAAACATCACACGCGCCGTGCGCTCCTTTTTGCCGTCCCCGCCTTGGCGCTTTCTGCCTGCATGGGCCGTGACAGGTCTGAACGTGCCTCCAGCACCAATGCGGGTAAACGATTCAACCCACCCCTTTACCCCAACGAAACGCCTGAACTTCGCGCGCTTATTAACAAATGGGCGGACCACTATCAGATCCCGCGCGAGTTGGTGCACCGGCAAGCCGTGCGCGAAAGCACGCACCGTCCGTCAGCGCGCAATGGGCCATATTGGGGGCTGTTGCAGATCCTTCCACAGACGGCACGAACAATGGGGCATCGCGGCCCGGCCAAAGAGTTATTGAACCCGGACGTGAACCTGAAATACGCCGGCAAATACCTGCGCGGCGCCTATATCGTGTCAGGTGGCAATATCGACGGAGCGATGAAATGGTATGCGAGGGGCTACTACTACGAAGCCAAGCGTAAGGGGTTGTTGGTCGAAACGGGCTTGAGACCCGGCTAGATCTTTGCCCAGACCATCGATGCCCCAAAACAAAAAAAGGCCGCCCAATCAGGCGGCCTTTTCTTTGATCGGCGTGGCCGGTCTTATTCTTCTTCCAAAGCCTCAACAGCCTTTTGAAGATCGTCCTTGGACACTTCTTTTTCCGACACTTTGGCCAGTTCAAAAACATAGTCGATGACTTTGTCTTCAAACAGCGGCGCCTGGATTTGCTGACGCATCTGCGGGTTTTGCTGAACGAATTCAAAGAACTGACGTTCCTGACCGGGGTATTGGCGCGCTTGGTTCATGACCGCTTGGGTCATCTCAGCGTCGGACACTTCGATCTCGGCTTTTTGGCCCAGCTCGGCCAGCAAAAGGCCAAGGCGGACACGGCGACCAGCCAGTTTGACATGTTCCTCGGTCGGCTCGACTTCCGGGTGGTCATGACCTTGAACGTCCGGGTTTTCTTCATGCCACAATTGGTGGGCAATCTGTTTGGCTTCTGCATCGAGCAGCGACGGCGGCAGGTCGAAATCAACCAACTTGTCCAGCTCGTCCAGCAGGCCGCGCTTCATCACGGCACGCGCCGCACCCGAAAACTCGGCTTCCAGACGCTCGCCGATCTGACCCTTCAGGGCCGCCAGATCGTCTGCGCCAAACTTCTTGGCCAGCTCGTCGTTAAGCTCTGCGGCAACAGGCTCCTTGACCTCTTTCACTTTGCATTCAAAGACAGCGTCTTTGCCCGCAAGGTTCTCCGCACCGTATTCGGCCGGGAAGGCCACTTTCACGTCAAGCGCGTCGCCGGCTTTCACGCCAACCAATTGCTCTTCAAAGCCCGGAATGAACGAACCTGACCCCAGCACCAGCGGGTAATCTTCCGCCGCACCACCGTCAAAAGCTTCGCCGTCAACCTTGCCAAGGAAGTCGATCACAACCTGATCGCCATCTTTCGCCTTAGAGCCCTTTTTGCGGTCTTTGAAGTCCTGCGCGGTTTCAGCAAGGCTGCCCAGCGCTTCTTCGATATCCGCGTCACCGGCTTTGACGACCAGCTTCTCAAGCTTGATCTTCTTCAGGTCGACCTCGGGAATATCGGGCAGAGCTTCATAGCTCATCTCGACCTCAACGTCGTCGCCTTCTTTCCAATCTTCGTTGGTCATCTTCACGTCGGGCTGCATCGCAGGGCGGTCGCCGCTGTCCTCGAAATGCTTGCTCATCGCGCCGTCAACGGCTTCTTGCATGGCTTCGCCCATCAGGCGTTGACCAAACTGCTTTTTCAGCAGAGCCATCGGCACTTTGCCTTTACGGAAGCCCTTCATTTCGACTTCGGGCTGCGCCTCGATCAGCTTTTCGTTGACTTTTGCGTCCAGATCAGAGGCCGGAACCACAATCTTATAGCCGCGTTTCAGACCTTCGTTCAGGGTCTCGGTGACCTGCATCATCTTGTCCTTTTCCATTTCTGGTGCGGGTGAAGGGACTCGAACCCCCACGCCTCGCGGCGCCAGAACCTAAATCTGGTGCGTCTACCAATTCCGCCACACCCGCAAAAAACCGTGGGCAGCCCGCGCCAAATCGGAGGGGCCGCCCAAATTCGCGCCCTTCTAGCACCGGTATGGACGGGATGCGAGAGGAAAAACGCCCGCTTTGGCCATTGATCAGCGGCAATTCGCGACGAAATGGCCACAGTGATTGCAGCGATCTGCCCCAAGACCCCGTTGCCCACCAGAAAACAGGTGATTTCGCCCACCAGCTTGCTAGCCTGCCGGTAATGAGCAGAGCCCAACAACCGGGCCACAGACGAAGGCAGGACGACCTATGACACCCATCTCCTTTTCAGGGGGCGCGGTGGCTGGATATGTGCGCAGCACATGTCCAACCGCTGGTATTGGCCCCGGCGCATTGGTGCGCACCTTGCACGGCAATCGCGCGATCGACACACTCTCCCCCGGCGACCGCATCCTCACCTCTGATGGCACCCGCGCGCGTCTTGCCTCTGTCAGTCGCCATGTCGCCCCTGCACGCAAGCTGTGCCGCATCTCGCCCAATGAGTTGGCCGCGGGGCGCGCGCGCACCGACCCCAACCCTGTTGTCCTATCAGATCAGCAGCATGTGATGGTGGACGGCTGGATGGCGCGGGCTATGTTTGGACACGACCGGGCGCTTGTGCCCGTCTCCGCCATCACAGACGGAGAACTGATCCGCCACATGGATCTGGACGCCGAACTGCCCCTGTTCCAGCTGCATTTTGATACACCGCAGTTGGTCCGCGTCGGAGGGCTGAACGTCCTTGCTACGCCCGCGCGCCAGACAGCGACCGAGACGCCTAAACATCCAGCTTTCTAAACACTTCTGGCAGGGCCTCTGGCAAATCCTCGGCAATCAACCCCGGTCCGAAACTCAGCGCGCATTCCACATGCAGCCAAGCGGCGCTCTCAGCCGCTTGCATCGGGTTGAAGCCCCGCGCGAGCAGCCCGGTGATGAACCCCGCCAGCACGTCGCCAGATCCGGCTGTCGCCAACCAAGGCGCGGACCGCTCATATGCAGCGGAGTTGATGGAACACCGTCCGTCCGGAGCAGCGATCACCGTATCCGGCCCCTTGAAGAGCACCACGCACCCTGCTCGCGCGGCGGCCTCTCGTGTCGCGTCCACTTTGGAATAGGCCGGGCCCTTGGTGGCGGGGGCGTTGAGTTTCTCCGCGATGTCCGGGAACAACCGCGCGAACTCACCCGCGTGAGGCGTCATTACGCAGCTTTCATGCAGCATGCTGAAAAGCTCGGCAGGGTTGTCGGCATAAGCCGTCAACGCATCCGCATCCAGCACCGTCGCCCGCTTGGCCGCCAGCGCCACCGGCACCAACTCCCGCGCCCGCTCTTGCCCCAATCCGGGGCCAAGACAAAGTGTATTGAGCCGCTCGTCCGCCAAAACGGCCTCAAGCGTCGGGGCATCCCCAACAGGCGACAACATAATGGCATCCAACCGCGCCGCGTTTTCCTGAAGCGCGCCAGGTGTCGGCGCGACGGTCACAAGCCCTGCCCCGATACGCAACGACCCACGTGCCGCAAGACGCGCCGCGCCGCCTTTGCCAGAAGAGCCCGCAAGGATGAGGGCGTGGCCGTGGGAGTATTTGTGGGTGTTGCTCTGTTTGCCCAACGAATTAGGCCGCTCGACCAATTTGACGATCTCGCCCGGTGGAACCGCCGGGCAATCCCCGACCGCCCTCCCGGGCGGGGATTGCATCCCCCCCCGCGGCCGGGGACTGCCCTCAAGTCCGATCGATTTGACTACAACCTTGCCACAAGCAGCAGGTCCAAAAACGCGAACGTGCCCTACCTTCTTAGTATGGAAAGAAACTGTGAGGTTTGCGATTATACAATCCTCAATCGGATCACTGTGAGTATACCCCGGGTAATATCCAGTATCTGATGAAAGACCGCTGGGAATATCGATGGCGACAACACGTCCAACACCAGCTTTCTTACGAAACTGCTTTGCTACAATGTTCAAATCGTCCTGCACGACCGGCAGATCGCCAAAATGACGCATCAGACCGGTTCCTAAAAGGGCATCTACATACAGAGCGACATCTTCCCGAGTCTCGTTTTGATCATTGAATACGCTTGTATCGGCGCTAGTACCCGACACGGAACCAATGGAGAGCCACCGCTCATAGTTCACCCGCGCATCCGGCGGTAACTTCTCGGCGTCCCCATACAGGAACACCCCCACCGCCCAGCCCCACTCTTTCAGAAGCCGCGCCACAACGAACCCGTCGCCACCGTTGTTCCCCGGCCCGCACAGCACCACCGCCTTGTGAGAGGTCTTCGCCAGCTCAGGCCATTCCTCGAAAATGGCTTCAACCACGCCCCTACCCGCGCGCTCCATCAGTTCCAGCCCGGTGACCTCGCCTGAGTCGATTGCGGCTTGCTCGATGGCCCTCATCTGGGCCGCTGTCAGCAATTCACTCATGGATCACCTTTCGTCACATGCTCAAATCTTGAACCAACTGCCTAAATTTTGTGCAGTTGCCCGGAAATCGGTCAGATGGGACCGCCCTGCGTCAGCCTATCCAATTGTCCCGCCCTTGGGAAAGTGGTCTTTGGGTCGCGACGCGAGCAACCACATGAGGGATGCAATGAAAAAGATCGAAGCCATCATCAAGCCGTTCAAGCTGGATGAAGTGAAAGAAGCGCTTCAGGACATCGGGGTGCAAGGCCTTTCGGTGATCGAAGTGAAGGGGTTTGGCCGTCAGAAAGGCCACACAGAGCTTTATCGCGGCGCGGAATATGTCGTCGACTTCCTGCCCAAAGTGAAGATCGAAGTCGTCCTGCCCGCCGATCAGGTGGACGAAGCCATCGAGGCGATCGTCGAGGCCGCCAAGACAGATAAAATCGGTGACGGAAAAATCTTCGTCACCCCCGTAGAACAAGCGATCCGCATCCGCACCGGCGAAACCGGTTTGGACGCGGTTTGACACAGTCCCAGTTAAGATAAGAACCAGAGGATAAGAGACATGAGCGTTAAAGACGTACTCAAACAGATCAAGGAAGACGACATTGCCTATGTCGACATCCGTTTCACCGATGTGCGCGGCAAGCTGCAGCACGTGACCGTGGATTGCGACCTTGTCGACGAAGACTTCCTTGAAGAAGGCTTCATGTTCGACGGCTCGTCCATCGCGGGTTGGAAGTCGATCGAAAACTCAGACATGAAGCTGATGCCCGATCTGACCTGCACATATATCGACCCGTTCTATGCGGAAAAGACCCTGTGCATTCACTGCTCGATCGTCGAGCCGGACACCGGTGAAGCCTACGGTCGTGACCCGCGTGGCACCGCCCAGAAAGCCGAGGCTTACCTGAAAGCCTCTGGCATCGGCGACGTCGCCTATATGGGTCCGGAGGCCGAGTTCTTCCTGTTTGACGATGTCCGCTTCTCGAACACCATCAACAAGGTCTCGTTCGAAGTCGATGCGATTGATGCGTCGTGGAATTCGGACACCGAATATGAAATGGGCAACACTGGCCACCGCCCGGGCCTGAAAGGCGGCTATTTCCCCGTGAACCCGATTGACGACGCGCAAGACCTGCGGTCGGAAATGCTGACCACGATGAAACAGCTTGGCATGAAGACCGACAAGCACCACCACGAGGTGGCGTCGTGCCAGCACGAGCTTGGCTTGATCTTCGACACCCTGACCAAACAGGCCGATGAACTTCAGAAGTATAAGTATGTGATCCACAACGTGGCGCACGCCTACGGCAAAACGGCGACGTTCATGCCCAAACCGATTGCGGGCGACAACGGCACCGGGATGCACGTGAACATGTCGATCTGGAAAGACGGCAAGCCGCTATTCGCGGGCGACAAATATGCCGACCTCAGCCAGGAAGCGATCTGGTTCATCGGCGGCATCCTGAAGCACGCCAAGACGCTGAACGCTTTCACCAACCCGTCGACCAACAGCTACAAGCGCCTGATCCCCGGTTTTGAAGCCCCCGTCCTGCGCGCCTATTCGGCCCGTAACCGGTCGGGTTGCGTCCGCATCCCGTGGACGGAAAGCCCGAAAGCCAAGCGCGTGGAAGCCCGCTTCCCCGATCCGGCCGCAAACCCCTATCTGTGCTTTGCAGCGCTGCTGATGGCGGGCCTTGACGGCATCAAGAACAAGATCGACCCGGGCCCCGCACAGGACAAAAACCTCTATGACCTGCCGGCAGAAGAGCTGGAAGGCATCGACACAGTCTGTGCATCCCTGCGCGAAGCGCTGGACAGTCTTGCGGCGGATCACGACTTCCTTCTGGCCGGTGACGTGTTCACCAAGGATCAGATCCAAGGCTATATGGACCTGAAATGGGAAGAGGTTTACGTTTACGAACACACACCCCACCCAGTGGAATACCAGCTTTATTACAGCTGCTGATCCACGCGCGGCACTTCAATTGAAAGGGCGCCCATGCGGCGCCCTTTTTGCGTGCGCACCCCGGCACCCCACCACCCTGAATTGTGGCGACCACCGCCAAATCTTCTGCGAAAATGCCACAATCTTTCCCAACAAATCTCATGCTCTGTGTGCAGCTTGCGAGGTGTCAGGATTACTACGGGAAAGAAATGAACATGGGCTTGATGACATCACAAAGCGACTACCGCAGTTCTGCGAAAGAAACTCGCCAGGCCGAGCTTCGCTTGAACGATGCCTTCCGTCAGGTCGGGTCTAAAGACGCACCAAACAAGGGCGCTGCACAGACCGGACTTCGGCGGTGGATGCAAAGCATTTTGAAAACCAATCAGGCTCCGGCAAAATAAGCGGCTCTCACCGCGTTCGCCATACGATGCGCGAACCGCTCAAGACCCGCAGGTCAACTGCCACCGCGCGATTGGCTGCGCCAAAGCTGTGAAGGCTTGAACCACAAGACAACAAAAAACGGGCCAGTTCGCGACTGGCCCGTTTTTGGCATTCTAGAACAGTGTGTCGCCTAGCCTTTGCTGGCTTTGTAGGCATCCACCTGACGCTGACCTTCTTCGACGCAATAGGCGTTCGCTTCTTCGGTGGTCATTCCATCAGGCGCCGCAATCGCGCGATCCCACATCACGCGCTTGGGGGTGTAAAGCTGACAGGTCACAACACCTTCCGGCGTCTCAAGCTTGACGGGGATGGTTTCATAGCCGGCCCGATCAAAGCAACCTGACAAGATAGTTGCGGATGCAACCGCGAGAATGGAGATTTTGAGCTTCATCATCTACCCTACTTTCATTCAACAATAAAATGCACCTCGTTGCGAGGTGTCCGATCAGACCAACCCGTGCAAAACCACGCGCGTGACCGAATTTCGGGCGGATCATATTGCTGCTGTCAGAATCTACCATGAAAAAAGCGGTCATCTCGACCCGAAGTCTAAATCCGATGCGAACAGGCAACGCACCGCTCTCATGAGGCGAATTTCGCCTACCTGCAGGAGAATATCAGCGCGCCAAAACCCATCGTTTGGCGAAAGCGCCTAGTTGTGCAGCCCCGGCACCTGGATGTTCAACTGCCTAAGTCGCACATCTGACAGCACATATGTATGGATCGAGAACACGACTGCATCCGTCACCGGCAACCGCCGCATTCCTTGACGCTCAACACGCAGCCATTTTGGCCCCTCGCCCGACCCGTCGCGACGGTCCTCTTCGGTTCTGGGTTGATGAAGCTCCGGGTCGTCATAGAGCAGATGATTGGCGCGCCACATCGGGCGCTGGGTCCGTATGCCATCAAACAACCGCTGAACCCGTCGGGCGATGTCGTCCGTATACGCAGCGACCGGTTTGTGAATGCGCAGCATTGGTCGCATATATTTCTGCGCCAGCGACCAACTAGCCGGAAAACACAGGATGGCACCGGTCAGCACATGCTCGTCGCCTTGCTTTTGCATGATGACAAAGTCTTCCTGCACCAATGCCCCACAGGTCAGAAGGGGCGCGCGCTCGTCTATCTTGACCACCCGCCCGTCGGGACAGCGCACCTCGGTCCTTGAGACCTGAAACCCGTCCGTATTCGCGAGCTCGTCCAACACCGTATCAAGAAGCTCGCGCGCCGCGGCCCGCGCATCAGGTGACAGACGATGCACAGCGTCTTGATGGTCGCGCATAAGTGTAACCCGATAGGCCATCTGCGCCGCATAGGCATCGTCTTGGATCAACCATTCGCCAGGCGCGGTCGGGTTCAGACCCGGCAACCGGTTCAGGCGGGTGTCCTCCCACGGGCGTATGGGAAGGTCGTTCTGACAGATTTCCACCATCTGCGGCCTCGTTCTCATGCGCCCTGCAGCATCTGCGCGACAACGCGCAAAGGCAAGCTCGACGCGCGCGCTTAGTTGAAAGGAAGCGCGAAGCGTGCAAACAGGCCATAGTGATCAGATCCGAGACGCGGCAACCGCTGGACGATCCCCTCTCCTTCGCTGACAAAAATATGATCAATCGGCACACGCATCCAGCCCTTCAGCTTGGTCAAAGTCACGTGGGGCGGCCCGATCCGCATCGTGTTGCTTGCCATGGCGACGTTGCGCAGCGCGTCGCTCCAAGGCACCATGTTGAAATCACCACCAATCACCATCGGTCCCGACATTTTCGCAAGCCGGGGCAAAAGACGCGCCAGATGGGCGGGTTGGCTGTAGGGCCATGGCCAGTGCAGATGGATCGACACCACCCAGACCGGGCCTTTCGGGGTGGTGACCTGCATAGCGGCAAGCCCGTCAGCTTCGGCACAGAACCCAGACCCTTCGACAATCGGCCAACGCGACGCGACACCGACCCCGCCAACCGTGGCAAAGGGACAGAATTGACGCGCGCCATAGGTTGCCCCCAACGTGTCAAACAGCGCCATATTCGCCCCGCTCACCTCTTGTAGGGTCAGAAAATCCGGACGCCGTTTCATAACGTCGTCCCCCAGCAGCTTGGGATCTTCCACACGGAACCGCATGTTCTTTTGATACACGCTCAGGTCCATCTCGCTTGCGGCATTCAGAACACCGTTCATGCGCAAGATTGGACCCAGAGCAAGGGTTGCGACCGCAATGGCGAACACGGCCAGCTTGCGCGCCGAAACCAGCCAGAGCAGGACACCCAGCGCCAACAGACCAGCGGCCAGTTGCGGGCGAAACACCGCGAAACTGTCCCCTGCCGGGTGGTGGTGGCCAAGATAGCCCACACCGACCGCGAACAGCAGCACCACCAGCAAGATTTTCAGACCGCGCTTTATCATGCGCTCTTGATACGCCTTCCTTCGAAAAAGGGAACATTCCATCACCTGTGCGTGAGCAACGCTCCGCCGACCTTGTGAGGCTGCGCCAAGACACCCAATGTGCAACTCACATCGTCTGGAGGCCCAATGACCACTGAAAAATTCACCTTCACCGGCCATGGCGGCCATTCGTTGGCTGCGCGACTGGATCTGCCGGATGGCCCACATCTGGCCACCGCGCTGTTCGCGCATTGCTTCACATGCGGCAAGGACATCATTGCAGCCCGCCGGATCGCGGCCCGTCTGGCCGGGCTTGGCATCGCCGTTCTACGCTTTGATTTCACCGGTCTGGGCCATTCGGGCGGCGAATTTGAGAACACCCATTTCACCTCAAACGTCCGCGATATCGAACACGCGGCCAAGGCGCTGTCCGATCGCGGCATGTCGCCCAGCCTGTTGATCGGGCATTCGCTGGGTGGGGCTGCCGTCATCATGGCTGCGGCCAACCTGCCCAAGACCAAAGCGGTGGTCACGATCGGCGCCCCTGCGGACCCGGCCCATGTGGTGAAGACCTTCGAAGACGCCGTGCCCCGCATCCGGTCAGAGGGCGTGGCCCAAGTCTCTGTGGGTGGGCGGCCCTTTCAGGTCGGGGTTGATTTTCTCGACGACGTGACCACAAGCAAGCTGGAGGAAACGCTCTCCTCGTTTCGGCCGGCGCTGCTGGTGCTTCATGCACCCCGCGACGCCATCGTGTCGATCGACAATGCCGCGCGCATCTTCACCGCAGCGAAGCATCCAAAAAGCTTTGTGACTCTGGATGACGCAGATCACCTGATCACGCGTCCGCAAGACGCGGAATACGTGGCCGAAGTGATCGCGGCATGGGCGGCAAGATATGTGCGCCTTGCAGCCCCTGCCCCCCCGCCGGGCGCGCCCGAAGGGGTCGTGCGCGCGACCGAGGCCGACCCCCGCGGGTTTTTGCAAGACATTCAGTCCGGCCCCAGCCATCACACACTGGCAGACGAACCCTTGGCCTATGGCGGAACCAACAAGGGCATGTCGCCCTATGGTTTCTTGGCAGCCGGCCTTGCCGCTTGCACCTCGATGACCATTCGTATGTATGCACGGCGCAAGGGCTGGGCGCTGGATCATGTCTGGGTCGATGTCAGCCACGAAAAAGTGCATGCACAGGACGCAGAAACAGGCACGCGCGACCGGATCGACAGGTTTCACCGCGCCATTCACCTTGATGGCACATTGGATGAAAAACAGCGGACCCGCTTGTTGGAGATCGCAGACCGCTGCCCGGTTCACCGCACATTGGAAGGGTCAAGCAAGGTCCAAACGACATTGGTGGACTGACTGCCAACGCGCGACCTCAACGACACGCGACGGGGAAATCCGCGTGACACTGCTTGCGACAGGCTTTTTGCCTTGACCTGAGCCACACGCACGTCAAAAACCCCCTCATGAGTACGGGTAGACTAACGATTGATCTTGACGCCGTGGCCGCCAATTGGCGGGCGCTCGATGCAAAAAGCGACCAAGGTGTGCAAACAGCCGCCGTGGTCAAAGCCGATGCCTATGGGCTGGGCGTCGGAAAAGTTGCACGTGCGCTTGCTGCAGCCGGTGCGCGACGGTTCTTTGTTGCGGTGGCCGAAGAAGGCGCCGCGGTGCGCGAAGCGCTTGGCCCAGGGCCAGAGATCAGCGTTTTTGCCGGGCATATGTCTGGCGACACCGACATGATCCACGATCTGGGTCTCGTGCCGATGCTGAATTCCGTCGATCAGCTGACGCGCCATTTTGAAGCCCTGCCGGGCCATCCGTTCGGTGTGCAGCTTGATACCGGAATGAACCGCCTTGGCCTGGAACCGGCAGAATGGGCCGCCTTGCGGGAACTGGTTCTGGCACAAGGTCCGCGTCTTGTCATGAGCCACCTGGCTTGCGCGGATGAACCCACGCACCTGATGAACCGCCAACAGCTTGATGCGTTCCATGAAATGACCGACGACGTGGACGCACCCCGCAGCCTCGCGGCGACCGGCGGCATCCTGATGGGGCCTGACTACCATTTCGACCTGACCCGACCCGGTATCGGTCTTTACGGTGGTTTGCCCTTCGACAAGGCCCAGCCCGTCGTCTCGCTCGACTTGCCTGTGGTGCAAATTCGCGACGTGGCTGCGGGCGAAAGTGTTGGGTATTCTAACACCTGGATCGCCGAACACCCGACCCGCGTGGCCACGGTCAGCGGCGGTTACGCAGACGGCCTCGCCCGGCACGTATCAAACAAGGCGGTCATGTTTCATCAAGACACGCCCTGCCCAATCCTTGGCCGCGTGTCCATGGACCTGATCTGCGTCGATGTCACCCACCTGAGCGAGACACCCAAGGCTCTGACCATACTGGGCGACCACCAAAGCGTTGATGATCTGGCTGACGTGGCGGGCACAATCGGTTATGAAGTCCTGACACAACTTGGCGCGCGTTATGCCCGCTATTACGCGCGAGGTCGCGGATGAAGCCGATCACATACCCTCTGGCGGCTCTTGGCCGTGCCACGCTGGGCTTTTTGGCCATGGTGGGGCGCGTCGCGATTTTCGCGGGCCAGTCGCTTAGCCATATCGTGCGCCCACCCTATTATCCGCGCGAGTTTCTGAACGCGCTTTTGAATATAGGCTATTTCAGCCTGCCCGTGGTGGGCCTCACCGCGATCTTCACCGGCGCGGCGCTTGCCTTGCAAATCTACTCGGGCGGCCAGCGGTTCTCGGCCGAGGCCGTGGTGCCGCAGATCGTTGCCATCGGCATGGTGCGTGAACTTGGCCCGGTGCTGGTGGGCCTGATGATTGCCGCGCGTGTCACCTCCTCCATTGCGGCTGAGATTGCGACGATGAAAGTGACCGAGCAGATCGACGCCCTTGTCACCCTGTCCACCCACCCGATGAAATACCTGACTGCGCCCCGTGTGCTGGCCGCAATCCTTGTCGTGCCTGCTCTGGTCGGCATCGGAGATATCATCGGCATCATGGGGGGCTATATTGTCGGCACCGAGCAGTTGGGCTTCGCGCCGGGCGCCTATATCAACAACACGTGGAACTTCCTTGAAACCGCTGACATCGTGTCGTCCCTTGTGAAGGGCGCAGTTTTCGGGTTCATTGCAGCTGTGATGGGCTGCTATCACGGGATGAATTCCGGACGCGGCGCACAGGGTGTGGGCCGGGCCACCAAAACCTCGGTCGAGGCCGCCGCCATCCTGATCCTTGCCGCCAACTTCCTTCTCACCAGCTTCTTCTTTACCTCATGATTGAATTATCAAACGTCCATAAGGGGTTCGGCCCCAAGCAAGTTCTGGCAGGTGTCAACCTGACCATTCCGCGTGGCGAAAGCATGGTGGTGATCGGCGGCTCAGGCACCGGGAAATCGGTGCTTCTGAAATGTATTCTTGGCTTGATGACACAAGACAGCGGCACCATCACGCTGGATGGCGAAGACACACTGAAAGCCGAACGCGACGCGTTTCTGGCCCGCTTCGGGATGCTGTTTCAGGGTGGCGCGCTGTTTGACAGCCTGCCGGTCTGGCAAAACGTCGCCTTCCGCCTGCTGCGCGGATCATTGGCCCGCCCGTGGCCCGAGGCACGCGAGATCGCGGTCGAAAAGCTGCGCCGTGTCGGCCTGACCCCGGATGTGGCCGACCTGTTCCCCGCTGAGCTTTCGGGCGGGATGCAAAAACGCGTCGGCCTTGCCCGCGCCATCGCCGCCGAGCCTGAGATTATCTTCTTTGACGAACCCACCACCGGCCTTGACCCCATCATGTCCGGCGTCATCAACGACCTGATCCGCGAGATCGTCGTCGAAATGGGCGCCACCGCCATGACCATCACCCACGACATGTCATCCGTGCGCGTGATCGCCGACAAGGTTGCGATGATCCACGGCGGAAAGGTCCAGTGGACGGGACCGGTGAGTGAGATGGATGCCTCGGGCGACCCTTACCTGACGCAGTTTATTTCGGGCAGTGCCGAGGGGCCGATTGAAGCGGTGCGGTAGGGAAAGACGCCCGGCAGGCCTGCCGGGCCGCGCCGACCCGCCCCCATGGGGCGGCGCGATTGCGCCACCCCGCGTGTCTTTGCAGCCCTCTGTCGCTCTTTGAAACTCACCAACCCGGACGGCACTTCCCCATGCTCAAATACCTCAACCTCGCCCTCCTCATCGCCTTCCCCATCGCATGGTTCGCCCCTCTCATGCGCGCGGGTCTGAACCTGCCGCTCTTTGGCCTCACGGAAGTCAGCGTGATCTCGGGCCTGCAAGCGCTGTGGGACACAGACGTGATCCTTGCGCTGCTCGTCACCTTCTTCGCGGTTTTTGCGCCGATCATGAAGGTGCTTGGCCTCGCGCTGATCCAGTTCGGCATGATGCGCCGCAAGATGCTGCCGATCTTCAACGTCTTGGGCAAACTGGCGATGGCCGACATCTTCCTGATCGCGCTTTACATCGTGATCGTGAAGGGTGTCGGCATGGCGAAGATTGAAACCGGCTGGGGCCTTTATCTGTTCACCGCCTGCGTTCTGGCCTCCATCTCGATCAGCTTCACGACGGCCAAACGTCAGCGGGTCTGACACCTCTTGCACACCCCTGCGCCGTCAGGCAAAAAGCCCCATGGCAAAAGCTCAGAAAACCTTCACCTGCAACGCCTGCGGCGCGTCCTCGTCCAAATGGTCGGGGCGGTGCGAGGCGTGTGGGGAATGGAACTCGATCGTTGAAGAGGTGCCGCTAAGTGCTGGCCCTGCCTCAAAATCCTTGGGAGGCAAGCGCGGCTCGGCGATCAAACTGACAGACCTATCCACCGAAGAGGCCCCGCCACCGCGCACCGAATGCGGTATGGCCGAACTTGACCGCGTGTTGGGCGGTGGGTTGGTCCCCGGATCGGCTATTCTGGTCGGCGGCGACCCCGGCATTGGCAAGTCGACCTTGCTGTTGCAGGCCGCCGCAAAGTTTGCGCGTGCTGGGTTGCCGACGATCTATGTCTCGGGCGAGGAAGCCTCGGCCCAGGTGCGGATGCGCGCGCAGCGTTTGGGCCTGACCGATGCCCCGGTCCGCCTGGCCGCCGAGACCAATCTGCGCGACATCATGACGACGCTGGACACCGAACGCCCGGCGCTGGCGATCATCGATTCCATTCAAACCATGTGGGCCGACCACGTGGACAGTGCACCGGGATCGGTCAGCCAGGTGCGCACCGCTGCGCATGAGCTGACAACCTTCGCCAAAAAACGCGGCATTTCGGTCGTTCTGGTCGGACACGTCACCAAAGACGGCCAAATCGCTGGCCCCCGCGTGGTCGAACATATGGTGGACACGGTGCTGTATTTCGAAGGCGAGCGCGGCCACCAGTTCCGCATCCTGCGCGCCGTCAAGAACCGCTTTGGCCCGGCTGATGAGATCGGCGTGTTCGAGATGACAGGCAAAGGCTTGGCCGAAGTGCTGAACCCATCCGCCCTGTTCTTGTCTGACCGCGAAGACCCGGCCCCCGGCTCGGTTGTTTTTGCCGGTATCGAAGGCACGCGCCCTGTGCTGGTCGAATTTCAGGCCCTTGTCGCGCCCTCCTCCCTCAGCCAGCCGCGCCGGTCGGTTCTGGGCTGGGACAGCGGGCGCCTGGCGATGATCTTGGCCGTGCTGGAAGCGCGTTGCGGCATCCCGTTTGCCGGGCTTGACGTCTATCTTAACGTCGCAGGCGGCATGAAGATTTCCGAACCGGCTGCCGACCTTGCTGTGGCGGCGGCGCTACTTTCCGCGCGCGAGGACGCCGCAATCCCGAAAGAGACTGTGGTTTTTGGCGAAATCAGTCTATCAGGGGCGTTGCGCCCCGTGGGACAGACCGAAAATCGGTTGAAAGAAGCGCAAAAACTTGGTTTTACCGCCGCAATCGCGCCCACGCGCAGCAAGATCGGCTCGGGCTCCGGGTTGAAGATACAAAAGATGGCGGACCTGACCGGGTTCGTTGGTGAGATTTTCGGGGCCGGTTAGCCCCTCGATAAAGGACGGTTACGGACTATTTCCCGGACCGAAGTGAGACGACATGGAAGGCTTTACCTTGATTGACGGGATCGTTGCGGCGGTCATCCTGATTTCGGCCATTCTGGCCTATTCGCGTGGGTTCGTGCGCGAAGGCATGTCCATCCTCGGGTGGATCGCGGCGGCCGTTCTGGCCTATATCTTTGCGCCGCGCGCCCTGCCGCTGGTCAAGGAAATCCCGGTCCTGAAGGACTTCATCGCCGACAGTTGCGAATTGTCGATGATCGCAGCCTTCGCAGGTGTGTTTGCACTGGCGCTGGTGATCGTGTCGATCTTCACACCGCTCTTTTCCTCTGCCGTGCAACGATCGGCACTTGGCGGTTTGGATCAAAGCCTTGGTTTCGTTTTCGGCGTTCTGCGCGGGCTTTTGTTGGTCGCCATTGCGTTGGTCGTTTATGATCGGATCGTCACCACGGACACCATTCCGATGGTTGATGACAGCCGCACCGCCAAGATCTTTGCGCGCGCGCAAGATAAGATCAACGAACAGATCCCCGAGGATGCGCCGGGCTGGATCGTCGGTAAATACGAAGAGCTGGTTGGCGCCTGCGCAGGACCTGCACAGTAACCAACGCAGGCTTGCCGCGACGGAACGAAAAACGCGCCTGACCCGGCGCGTTTTTTTGCGTTTGGCCGCATAACCAGCCACGCAGCGTTGCCGAAAACCATCACAGTTGCCAGATAGTTTCGTGACAGATCGTGGACTGTCGATTAAGACGGGGCCAACGCCACGGAATCGGAGTTCGCTGCCATGTCCGACACCTCGCCCAACGACACGCCTTCCATGCCGCCTGCGCATCCTTTTGACGATGATAAGTTGAAAGAAGAATGCGGCGTATTTGGCGTCGTTGGCATGGTGGATGCCGCAAATTTTGTGGCTCTTGGCCTACACGCGCTGCAACACCGTGGACAGGAGGCGGGCGGTATCGTCTGCCATGACGCCGAACAAGGCTTCAACTCTGCGCGGCGATTTGGCTATGTGCGCGACAACTTCACCAAAGCCAGCTTGATGGAGACCCTGCCCGGACCGATCGCCATCGGTCACGTGCGCTATTCCACCGCTGGGTCCAAAGGGGCCGTCATCCGCGATGTGCAGCCCTTCTTTGGCGAGTTTTCCATGGGTGGCGCAGCGATTGCACATAACGGCAATATCACCAATGCCAATGCCCTGCGCCGCGAGCTGATTGAGCGCGGCTCGATCTTTCAAAGCTCGTCGGATAGCGAATGCATCATCCACCTTATGGCGCGATCACTTCAGCGCAGCATCCCCGAACGGATGGAAGATGCCCTGCGACGCGTCGAAGGTGCGTTCTCGGTGGTCGCCATGACCCGCACCAAGCTGATTGGTGTGCGCGATCCGCACGGCGTGCGCCCACTGGTGCTGGGCCGACTGGGCGATGGCTGGGTTTTGTCGTCCGAGACTTGCGCGCTTGATATCATCGGGGCCGAGTTTATCCGTGAAATTGCACCGGGCGAAATGGTCGTGATCAGCGCGAGCGGCGTTGAAAGCAGTTTCCCCTTCCGTCCGAAACCCTCGAAGTTTTGCATCTTCGAACATGTTTATTTCTCGCGTCCCGATAGCAGCTATGACGGTCGGTCCGTCTATGAAACCCGCCGCCAGATCGGTGTCGAACTTGCCCGCGAAAATCCGGTGGAGGCCGACATCGTCTGCCCCGTCCCCGACAGCGGCACGCCAGCGGCCATCGGCTACAGTCAGGAAAGCGGCATCCCCTATGCGATGGGGATCATTCGCAATCAGTATATGGGCCGCACCTTCATCGAGCCGACCGAGCAGATCCGCAACATGGGTGTGCGCCTGAAGCTCAACGTGAACCGCGCGCTGATCAAGGGAAAGCGGGTGGTGTTGGTCGACGACAGCGTGGTGCGTGGCACGACGACGCGCAAGATCAAGGACATGATGCTGGATGCCGGTGCCGCCGAGGTTCATTTCCGCATCGCCAGCCCCCCCACCGCTTGGCCCTGCTTTTACGGGGTGGATACGCCCGAGCGTGAAAAGCTGCTGGCAGCCACGATGACCGAAGACGAGATGCGACAGCACCTCAATGTCAACAGCCTGAAATTCATTTCGCTGGACGGCCTGTATCGCGCAGTTGGCGAGGCGAAGGGCCGCGACAAGGCTTGCCCGCAATACTGCGATGCCTGTTTTTCCGGTGAATATCCGGTTACGCCTTCTGACAAGGTCGAAAGTGGGTTCAAGCTTCAAGCGGCAGAGTGACGCCTTAACCCGCGACCAGCTTTGCCCTGCCCTACAAACACATGGATGAAATGACGCCGTCATGACAGACACACAGAAAATTGCATTGGTCACTGGTGCCTCGCGCGGTCTTGGCGCGGCATTGGCGCTGGAACTGTCCAAGACCCACCACGTCGTGGCGGTGGCCCGGACCACCGGCGCGCTCGAGGAACTGGACGACAAGATCAAAGCCGCAGGCGGCGCGGCCACGCTGGCCCCGATGGACATCACCAACAAGGATGCGATGGCGCATCTGTGCCGCTCGATCCATGATCGTTGGGGCCCGATTGATGTCTGGGCGCATACGGCGATCTATGGACCCGCGCTGATGCCCACGCCGGATCTGGATGATAAGGGTTGGACGCAGGCGCTGAACACCAATGTCGAAGCGACGCGCAACCTGATTTTCATGGTCAACGCCCTTATGACCGATGACAGCACCGCCCTGTTCTTTGCCGACGATCACGCTGGGCAGAAATTCTTTGCTGGTTACGGAGCCACGAAGGCTGCTCAGATGGCCTTGGTGCGCAGTTGGGCGGCTGAGAACACCAAGCTTGGTCCGCGCATTGTCATTGCCGAACCCAAGCCGCTTGCCACAACCATGCGCACGCGGTTTTTTCCCGGTGAAGACCGCAGCAAACTGGCCGCGGCCGAGGACGAGGCACGCCGCATTTTGTCCGATGCCGGGCTGACCTAGGCGATCTTGCCCGACAAGCCTTTCGCCAAACGGCGCGCTGTGCTTGCCGCGCGCGCCAAGCTGTCTTATTGAGAAAACAAGACCGCAACTCGCCAAGGGCGGAAGGGCCAGACCATGCGTATTCTCATCACCAATGACGACGGGATCAACGCGCCAGGCCTGAAGGTGGCCGAAGCCATCGCGCAAGAGGTCGCGTTGGAGCTTGCAGGCGAAAAGGCTGAAATATGGACCGTCGCGCCTGCGTTCGAACAATCAGGTGTCGGTCACTGCATTTCCTACACCCATCCGTTCATGATTGCCGAACACGCCCCGCGCCGCTTTGCCGCCGAAGGCAGCCCCGCCGATTGCGTCATCGCCGCGATTTATGACGTGATGCCAGACCGTCCCGATCTGGTGATTTCCGGCGTGAACCGAGGCAACAACTCGGCTGAAAACGCGCTCTACTCTGGCACCCTCGGGGCCGCGATGGAAGCCGCCCTACAGGGCCTTCCGGCGATTGCCCTGTCGCAATACATGGGCAAGGGCACGATGGGGTTGGATAACATTTTTGACGCTGCCGCTGCATGCGGTGGCGACATCGTGCGCCTCTTGCTCGCCGACGCGCCGTGGGAACACGGGGCAGATTACCGACTGTTTTATAACGTAAACTTCCCCCCCGTCGGGGCGGATCAGGTGAAAGGCGTCAAGGCTGCCCCGCAAGGCTGGCGCAATGATGCCTTCTTCAAAATCGAAGCCCAGAACAGCCCGTCAGGCCGCAAATTTCTCTGGATCAAGGGGGGCCCACAGGCCAACCGGTCCGCGCCGGGCATGGATGTGACGCACAACCTTGATGGCTATGTCTCCGTGACGCCGATGCGCGCCGATCTGACCGCGCATGATCAACTGGATGCACTGGGGTCGCTGTTCACATGAACGAAACAAGCGCGAACGACGCGGAACGCAAGATGCAGTTTCTGTTCGCCCTTCGCTCGAAGGGGGTGACGAACCCGCGCGTGCTGTCTGCGATGGAAGAAATCGACCGAGGCCCCTTCGTGCGCGGCCTGTTTGCTGAACGCGCCTATGAAGATATGCCGCTGCCGATCGCCTGCGGGCAGACCATTTCGCAGCCCTCGGTTGTCGGTCTGATGACCCAGGCCGCCAAAATCACCCCGCGTGACAAGGTGCTCGAAGTGGGCACCGGGTCTGGCTACCAGGCGGCCATCCTGTCGCGTCTGGCGCGGCGCGTCTATACCATCGACCGACACCAAAGACTGGTGCGCGAAGCCCGCGACCTTTTCGAAGCGATGGATCTGCACAACATCACCGCGATCACCGGCGATGGATCACGCGGCTTGCCGGATCAAGCGCCCTTTGACCGCATTATCGTGACCGCCGCCGCCGAGGACCCTCCCGGTCCCCTCTTGGCGCAGCTTGCTATTGGCGGTATCATGATCGTGCCGGTGGGCCAGTCCGACACCGTGCAAAGCCTGATAAAGGTCACGCGCGACGAAGATGGTTTTCAGTATGAGGAACTTCTGCCGGTGCGGTTCGTGCCCCTTTTAGAAGGGCTGGGGCAGGAATAGCGGACCCGAACCAAGATACGTGCCGGATGAACCGGACCTGCGGGGACCAAACCCCGCACCCTAGTGACAAGGCCCGCAAAGGGTCGCAACCAGAGCCTGAAAACAGGCCAATGGATTGAGGAAGACGAGCAATGCCACTCCACTGCACGACCGAATTGCGTGCGCCCCGCGCCAAGCGGGGGCGCCATCTGCGCTCTGCCGCCCTGATCGGGCTTTTGGCCGGGCTGACGGCCTGCGACAATAATTTCGACATGGATCTGCGACGGTTTGCCGATGGCGGGTTTTCGACCACGCAAGCCGCGCAAAGTGTTCAGACGGCAAGCCGGCCCAAGGCCGACGCGCGCGGTGTGATTTCTTATCCCGGCTATCAGGTCGCCGTGGCGCGGCGTGGCGATACCGTGGCGCAGGTTGCAGGCCGCATCGGCATGGCGCCCGCTGAACTTGGCCGTTACAACGGACTGCCGATCGACGCCTCCTTGCGCGATGGAGAGGTGCTGGCCCTGCCACGCCGTGTCGCTGAACCTGCAACTGGTGTGATCCAGCCGTCAGATAGCATCGACATCACAACTTTGGCGGGCGACGCCATTGATCGCGCAGATACCAAACCTGCTGCTGCAGCTTCCGGCAAAGTGGCATCTGGCGAAGAACCCACACGCCACCGTGTGAAACGCGGTGAAACCGCTTACTCCATTGCCCGCCTATACGGCGTGTCGGTCCGCGCGCTTGCGGATTGGAACGGCCTGGGGTCAAGCCTGGACGTGCGCGAAGGGCAGCATCTGCTGATCCCGGTCAAGGTGGACACGCCTGCGGCGCAGACCCGCATCAGCCAGCCGGGCTCTGGGTCATCGACCCCGACACCGCCATCTGCGACAAAACCGTTGCCAAAAGTCGACGCGACGCCTGCAAAGGTTGAAACACCGGCCTCGCCCAAGCTGTCGGACACCAGAACGCAAGCCAGCACATCGCGCATGTCACTGCCCGTTGCTGGCAAGGTGACCAGCCTGTTTGACGCTGAAAAGGCGGGCTATATCCTTGTCTCGGCCAAACCGGGTGACCCGGTGAAAGCCGCCGCCAACGGCACGGTCCGGCTTGTCTCGAAGGATGTCGAAGGGGAAGAGATCGTGGTCATCGACCATGGCAACGGCACCCAAAGCGCCTATAGCTTCATCGAAGGCATCAAGGTGAAGAAGGGTCAAAAGATCAAACGCGGTCAACAGATCGCGGTTGCATCGAAGAACCAGTATAACGCCGTGCAATTTCTGGTCTTCAAAGGCACGGAACCCGTCGACCCTATGCCCTACTTGAATTAACCGGCATTCATTGTGTTTGCTGAAAACAAAAGGGCCACCCGCGAAGGTGGCCCTTTTGGTGTGATATGACACATGATCACAGCGAAATGCGGAACAGTGCAAACCCAGTGTCTGACATTCCGGCCTCTTCGATGGTTACGCCATCGACGTTGCTGGCATGGGGCGATGCAGCAGGGCCCGTTTCAAACAACACGCTGGTGTCGGGCAGTGGTGCAAAGGTCCAGTTGGCATCGGCACGCGGGTTGATGGTGCCCTTTTCAACGATGTAGCGCACGATCACATCGCGGTTGGTGTCCGGGCCCTCGAACACCGTCGTATCGCCACCCGCACCTGGGAAATGGCCTCCGCCACCGGCCCGGTAGTTGTTGGTGGCGACTATGAACTCCTGTTCATCTTCAATGGGTTGACCATCGAAGCTAAGGTTCACGATGCGGTGTGCGTCGGGTGCGATCACCTCGCCGTCCTTGTTATAGCGCGGTGGCTGGGACAGATCGATCTGGTATGTCACACCGTCGATCACGTCGAAATTATAGGACGGCATTTCGGGGTTCAGCAAAATTGCGTCCTGTGATCCCGGCGTAATCTGGTTGAACATCACCGCCGAACGCTCCAGCCATTCGCGCACTGTTGCCCCGTTGATCCGAACCGCCCGCACCGTGTTGGGATACAGGTAAAGATCGGACACATTCTTGATCGCCACATCCCCGACGGCCACGTCGGTGTAGTAGTCAGGCCCCCCGCGTCCGCCAGCCTTGAAGGGCGCAGCCGCAGACAGGATCGGAAGACCTTCGTGTTCGGTCCCCTTCATCATCTGTTCGATATACCACCGCTGGGCATTCGACACGATTTGCACGGACGGGTCATCGGCGACCAGCGCAAAATAGGAATGTAGTGGTGCATCGGTCTTGCCGACCGCACGGCGGACATATTCCAAAGTCTCGTCATGTTCCTTTTGAACCGATGCCAGCACAGCAGCACTGCTTTCCACCAAGGGCGTGATCGAGCGGTCTTCGTTGCGCTTGTAGATCGGTCGTGCCTCGCTGGAATGCGACACCACCCGCCATGCGCCGCCGTCATGTTCCAGCATCAGGTCGATCAACCCCATATGCGACCCCCAAAAGCCGCCCATCGTGCCGGGGATGCCCATGATCGTTCCGGCCTCGACATCCACCCCCTCATGATCGGCATAGGTCGAAGACGGGAACACAAGGTGCGAGTGGCCGGTCAGGATCGCGTCGATGCCTTCGACCGCGGCCAGCGGGACGGAGGCGTTTTCCATCCCATCTGTGTGCTCGGCCGCGCCGATGCCCGAATGGGACAAGGCGATGATCAGATCCGCACCCTCTTCGCGCATTTGCGGCACATAGGCGCGGGCAGCCTCGATGATATCGCGCGCCATAACATTGCCTTCCAGATGGCGCCGGTCCCAATTCATGACCTGCGGCGGCACAAAACCGATGAAACCGATGCGAATAGGTTGCACTGTTCCACCCCCATTGGTGATTTCGCGGTCCACGATCACATACGGGGGAAGCAGAGTTTCATCTTCGCGCGGGGTCGCGCCCATTTTCTTCGCAATATTTGCACACACCACCGGGAACCCAGCGCCGGCAAGGGACTTTGACAAAAACTCCAACCCATAGTTAAATTCGTGATTGCCCAGGGTCGAGGCATCAAACCCCAGCGTGTTCATGGCGTTGATCACCGGATGGGTGTCGCCCTCCTTCATGCCCCGCTCATAGGCGATATAGTCGCCCATCGGGTTGCCCTGCAGGAAATCTCCATTGTCCAATAGCAACGAATTCGTCGCCTCGGCACGGATATCACCGATTAGCGACGCGGTGCGCGCCAACCCGACCGTGTCGGTTTCACGGTCCGCGTAATAGTCGTAGGGGAAGACATGCACGTGCAGGTCCGTGGTTTCCATGATCCGCAGATGCGCCTGATTGGGTGACGCGCGCAAGGAATAAGGGTGCAGGGCGATGAACCCAGCCGTGCCGGCAAGAAAGCCGCGACGTGATAGGGTAAGAGACATGGAAACCTCCGGGTCAAGATGTGAACGGAAACGGGCTAGGCGTTCATCATGACAGTGAAAGGCTTGGTTTGGCAAATTTAACCGAGCTGCAAAGCAACGCCCTGCCGATCAGTCAGACCAGCAGAGCGCGTTTCGAGCTTCATTCGATGGCCGGTTGCGCCACATTCTAGTCGTCTGCGCGCCCCTTTCCGAGGTGCTTGCGCAACCGCGATGGCGTCGATTTTTTGCGGTCCTTATAGGGGTTCTTGTCCCCCTGCCCGCGCATCGTCAGCCGAATCGGCGTGCCCGGCATATCGAAGTCTTCCCGCAGTCCATTCACCAGATAGCGGCTGTAGCTTTCCGGCAGCTTGTCAGGATGCGAACACATCACAACAAACCCCGGCGGGCGCGTTTTGACCTGTGTCATATAGCGCAACTTGATACGGCGGCCACCCGGAGCAGGCGGCGGATGCGCCGAAACCATTTCGGCCAGCCAGCCGTTCAATTGCGCTGTTTTCACGCGGCGGTTCCAAACGGTATGGGCGCGCATCACGGCCTCTTGCAGCCGCTCCATGCCCCTGCCCGTCTTGGCCGAGATCGTGATCAGGGGGGCGCCCCGAAGCTGTGGCAGCAGTCGGTTGAACGCTTCCTTCAACTCTTTCAGCTTCGCCTGTTTCTCAGGTTCCGCATCCCACTTGTTCACCGCGACGACCACAGCGCGGCCTTCGCGTTCGGCCAGGTCAGCGATGCGCAGATCCTGTTGCTCGAAGGGAATGGCCGCGTCCAGCAAGACCACGACCACCTCGGCGAACTTCACCGCCCGCAATCCATCCGAGACGGACAGTTTCTCTAGCTTTTCCTGAACCTTGGCGCGTTTGCGCATCCCGGCCGTGTCAAATATCCGCGTGGGCACGCCGCCCCAGTCAAACCGCAGCGAAATCGCATCGCGGGTGATGCCGGCCTCTGGCCCGGTCAGCAGTCGTTCCTCGCCGATCAGCTTGTTGATCAGCGTCGATTTGCCTGCATTGGGGCGACCGATCACAGCCACCTGAAGGGGCTTGTCGATGGTCGGGACACGCGGGCCTTCGTCTGCGTCCTCATCGAAATCCACATCTGTTTCAGGGGCCAGCTCAGCCGCTCGCGCTTCGAATTTCTCTGAAAGTGGGCGCAGAACATCCATCAGCTCGCCCATGCCTTCGCCATGTTCACCCGACAGGCGGATTGGCTCGCCCAGCCCAAGCGAGAACGCCTCGAGATAACCGGCTTCGCCCGCTTTGCCTTCGGATTTGTTGGCCGCCAGGATGACATGTGCATTCTTGCGGCGCAGAATGTCTGCAAACACCTCGTCCGATGGCAAAACACCTACCCGCGCATCAATGAGAAACAGACAGGCATCTGCCATTTCCACGGCGCGTTCGGTCAGCCGACGCATACGGCCCTGAAGGCTTTCGTCAGTGGCTTCTTCAAGTCCGGCGCTGTCGATCACGGTGAAATTCAGATCCCCCAGCCGCGCCTCGCCTTCGCGCAGGTCGCGGGTCACACCGGGCTGATCATCGACCAACGCAAGGCGCTTGCCGACCAGTCGGTTGAACAGGGTGGATTTGCCCACATTCGGGCGCCCCACAATGGCAAGGGTGAAGCTCATTTCGCTCTCCGGGTCACGTCAAGCGCCCCGCTTACACGGTTTTTTCGGTTAGCGCAAAGCCAGAAGTTTACCGTCACGCGAGACCAGGTATGCGGTGCCGTTCACAACCACCGGACGCGTTGCCGCTCCGCCGGGAATGGCGACCTGACTGACCATGGCCCCGTCCACCGGGTTAAACCCGCGCATGACCCCATCCGAGGACGCGACCCACAGCTTTCCGCCCGCCAGAACCGGGCCGAAATTGGCATAGATCGCTTTGCGGCGACGTGTTTTGGATTTGGTGTAATAGGGCAGCGGAACGCCCCAGATGCGTTCACCTGTGGCGGCATCCAACCGCACCAGTTGCGCTTCGTCCGAAACAAGGAACACAGATCCACCGGCCACCCAAACGGGGCCGGTCGCGCCTTCCTTGGCGGTCCAAAGGCGTTCGCCTGACATGTTGAGGGCAAGTGTGCGTCCAACCGGGTTGCCGGTGTAGATCACGCCGTTTTTAACGACGGGCTCGCCGGTGATGTCGGTGACGATCGAATAGCCCCGACCCGCACGTTCACCGGAGACGAAATTCGACCACGTGCGCAGCCCGCCTTGCTTGAGGGCGGCGACCACCTCGCCAGAGGCGAAGGGCAGAAGCACGATGCGGTCGGTCACGGCGGGCGACGAGACACCTACCACACCTTCAAGGCTGGGGGTGCCGGAAAGCCGCCACTTGACCCGGCCCGTGCCCGTTTCAATCGCCCAGGCGGTGTTGTCACGGCTGACCACATAGACAAGCCCGCCTGACACGGCAGGCGCGCCCGAGCCAGACGCATCCATCTTCTGTTGCCACCTGATCTTGCCCGTTGCGGCGTCTAGCGCGCTGACAAGGCCAAAGCCCGAGGTTACATAGACGGTGCCGTCCGCATAGGCCAAGCCACCACCGGATGCGTCGTCTGACCGGTCAGAGGCAGGGGTCAGGTCGCGCGCCCAGACCGACGCGCCTGAAGTCGAGGTCGCGACGACCTGCGCGCGGCTATCAAGCGTGAAGATGCGCCCACCGGCCACGACAGGTTCGGCGGTGATCCGATGTTTTCGGTCATTGCCCTGCCCGATCGGGGCGGCAAACCGCAACTGCGGTGCGGACGACAGGGCCGGGTGCTGCACCTGATGCGTCACGCTGCCGCCCAAATGGGTCCAGCTGGCGTGGTTGACCTGCGCGGGCAGCGCGATGGGGCGGGGTCCGTCCTGACGGTCATCCGCCTTGGCCGCGGCAGCTGCTGCGGCATCGGCGCCCAACGTCTGCGGATTTGGACTGCGCAACTCTTCGCGGTCCCCCGGCAAAATGTATTCCCGCTGGGAACAGGCCACCAAAAGACCAAGCGAGACCAAGATTGCGGCGCTCTGTGTCAATTTCACGATGTGTCCCCCGAGATACCCGATAATTTTTTCTTGGCGCAGCCGGGGTGTTGAGCCCCAGCGGTGCAGGTCAGGATGCCTCCAACGACCCACCCAGCGCCACAATCAACTGAGACGCACGTCGACGCAAGGCCCCAGACGCTTCGTCATCGACCAAAAGCGCCCGAAGGCGCGCAAGGGCTGCCTCCACGTCGCCCGCTTCGACCTCGACCAATGCCAACTGTTCTTCGGCCAACACACGGAACGGCGCGCCTGCCATGGCCAGCGGTTCAAGCCGTGTGCGGCGATCAACTGGCGACAGGCCGCTTTCGGTCATGGACACCAGCTTGAGCTGGGCCAGATCGCGATACAGCGGATCAATATCGCCATTGTCGGCGACGTCGCGAAGGGTCTGCGCGCCCTCCGCCCCGTCCACGGACGCCAACAGGGCAATGACCGCAGCCGCATCACCGCTGGCGTCAATGGCGGCCAGCCCTTCGGCCCGCGCCACTGCGTCATCTTGTTCTTCAGCGGCAAGTATGGTGTCGCCCAAGGCTTGCGCCGCAGCGCGTTCGCTGACTTTGCGCCATTCGTTATAGGCCGCGCCCCCCACCAGCAAAACAACCAAGGAGACGGCGATCCAGCCATAACGGCGCATCATCGCAAACAACTTGTCGCGGCGGACCTCTTCGGTCACTTCATCAATAAAAGTGTCGGTCTCGCTCACGACTTTGCCTCCGGCGTGTTGTTGTTGGTTCCTTTTGCCTCAAAGGTGCCCGGTTGCCAAGAGGGCAAGGCGGTGGGGCGTAAAGCTATGGGTTTTTGGGTCAGGAAAGGCGGGGGCAGATTTACTTGATCCGTTAAGAAAAGCGCACCTGTGCGCTTGTGACGCTGGTAAACTAACCTTATCTTCCACAGCAAAGCTTTATTGAACAGGACTTGTTATGCGCCTTTTGCCGATTCTAACTGCTTTGCTCGTAATCGCAGGCCTGTTCATGCTGGTATTTCAGCGGGACAGTTTGAAAACTGCAGCGGGGGTCAGCGAAAGCGCCGCAACAGTCGAAACGGATCAAGCAACATCTGCCACAGCTGAAACCGAAGCCGCACAAGGCGGGGTGTCGGTGGTTGTCTTGAAAAGCGCAGCGCGCACCATTGATATGCCAGTGCTTCTGCGTGGCAAGACCGAGGCAAACCGGCGCGTTGAACTGCGGGCCGAAACCTCGGGCAAGGTGATTTCGACCAAGCTTGGCAAGGGTGCCGAGGTCGCAACGGACGATGTGCTTTGCCGCCTTGACCCCGGCACGCGCGAAGCCAGCCTTGCCGAAGCGCGCGCCCGGCTGGCCGAAGCACGCGCCCGCGCACCAGAGGCCGACGCCCGCGTGATCGAAGCGCAGGCCCGGTTGGACGAAGCGTTGATCAATCTGAATGCGGCTGAAAAACTGTCGGCAGGCGGGTTCGCCTCGGACACGCGTGTGGCCAGCGAAAGGGCCTCGGTTGAAGGTGCGCGCGCCGGTTTCATCGCCGCACAATCCGGCGCCGCCAGCTCGTCCGCCCAGATCCAATCCGCCGAAGCGGCCGTCGCCGCCGCCGAACGCGAGATTGCGCGGCTTGAGATACGAGCGCCCTTCCCCGGCATTTTGGAAACCGACAGTGCTGAATTGGGCACTTTGCTGCAACCGGGCGCAACCTGCGCCACGGTCGTTCAATATGATCCCGTCCGCGTCGTGGGCTATGTCTCGGAATTGCAGGTGGACAAACTGACGCCCGGTCTTGAAGCGACGGTGCGTCTGGCCTCGGGCCGCGACCTGACCGGCGCGGTATCCTTTGTTGCAGACACTGCGGACCCTGTCACACGGACCTTCCGTGTCGATGTCGAGGTCGCCCAGCTGCCTGACGCCGCCCTTGTGCGCGCGGGTCAGACGGCCGAAGTCGTCATCACCGGCAATGGGCTGGAGGCTCATTTGCTGCCACAAAGCGCTCTGACACTGGACGATGACGGGCAACTAGGGGTTCGGATCGTCAACCCCGATGGCACCGCGGGCTTCGCGATTGTGACGATGATCCGAGACAGCGTCGAAGGGGTCTGGGTGTCTGGTCTGGACGCCAACGCCGAAGTGATCGTCATTGGCCAGCACTATGTCATTGATGGTGTCGCGCTCAACATCACCTATCAGGAGCCCGGCACATGATAGGGATCGTTGACTGGGCCGCCAATCGGGCCCGGATGGTCATAGCTTTCGTGATCCTGTCGGTGCTTGCCGGCACGATCGCCTATGTCAGCCTGCCCAAGGAAGGAGAGCCGGATATCGAAATCCCGGCTCTTTTCGTCTCGGTCCCCTTCCCCGGCATTTCCGCCGCCGATGCAGAACAGCTTCTGGTCCGGCCGATGGAAACCGAATTGGCCGATATCGACGGGCTGAAAACCATGTCCGCGACAGCCGCCGAAGGGTATGCCGGTGTCGCGCTGGAATTCGAGTTCGGCTGGGACAAGACCACCGTCATGGCCGACGTGCGCGACGCGATGAATTCTGCTGAAGGCAAGTTTCCCTCGGGGTTCGACAGCTATTCCGTAAACGAAATCAACTTTTCCGAATTCCCGATCATCATCGTCAACCTGACCGGCAATGTGCCCGAACGCACGCTGGTGCGGCTTGCGCGTGATCTGCAGGATACGCTGGAAGGGCTGGATGCGGTGTTGGAGGCGTCGCTCTCTGGATATCGCGACGAGATGCTTGAGGTCGAAATCGACCCGCTGAAGCTTGAGGCCTACAACGTAACGGCCAACGAGCTGATCAATGTTGTGCAAAGCAACAATCAGCTGATTGCTGCGGGCGATATCAAGACCCCAACCGGATCAACCGCCGTCAAAATCCCATCCTCCTTCGACGAGGTGCAGGATGTGTATAACTTGCCCGTCAAGGTGAACGACGACAGTGTCATCACGCTTGGTGATCTGGCAACGATCCGTCTGACCTTTGAGGATCGAGAGGGCACCGCGCGGTTCAATGGCGACACAACTGTGGCGCTTCAGGTGGTCAAGCGCAAAGGCTACAACCTGATCGACACCGCCGCCGAGGTGCGCAAAATTGTTGCGGAAACGCGCGATTCCTGGCCAGAAGATCTGCGGCAGGCGGTCTGGATCGGCACCTCCAACGACCAGAGCTTTGTCGTCGACAGTATGGTGCGTCAACTCGAAGGCTCGGTCATCACGGCGATTGCACTGGTTATGATCGTGGTGCTTGGGGCGCTTGGCACGCGCCCTGCGCTGTTGGTCGGTTTCGCTATCCCCACCTCGTTTTTGTTGACCTTCGCGCTGTTTGGCGCCCTTGGGGTTACCATCTCGAATATCGTGATGTTCGGGCTCATTCTTGCCGTCGGGATGCTGGTCGATGGCGCCATTGTGGTTGTCGAATATGCCGACAAGAAAATTCGCGACGGGGTTGGGCCTATGGCGGCCTACACGGCGGCGGCCAAACGGATGTTCTGGCCCATCGTCAGTTCAACAGCCACCACCCTGTGTGCGTTCCTTCCCATGCTGTTCTGGCCCGGCATTCCGGGCGAGTTCATGGGCTGGTTGCCCAAGACGTTGATCTATGTGCTGTCCGCCTCGCTTCTGGTCGCGCTTGTTTATCTTCCGGTGGTGGGCGGCGTTTCGGGCCGGATCAGTCGAATGTTTGCGACCCTATCAACTGCGCTGCGCGGCTTTCCGATCTGGGTGCGGCTCGCGCTGGTGGTGCCTTCGGCCTACGTGCTTTACCTGTCGGCCTTCCAGCTCTTGAACCCCGGTTACCTGTTTGGCGGCACAGCGCCCTTTGACGGGGCGATGGCGATCCTGCCCGGCGCACTGATGTTTCTTGTTGGCACCTCGGCCACCTCGATCACGCTTGGCTCGATCTCGCGCCAGCGGGCGGCCAAGAAGATCAAGGGCGGGTATCGGCGCACATGGTTCGGCCACCTCATACACTTCATTTCAGGCAACCCGGTCATGCCGCTGGTCACCATCGCGCTGGTGGTTGGCTTTGTGGCAACGACCTTCATGTTCTATGGCCGCAACAATCTGGGCGTCGAGTTCTTTGCCGATAGCGAGCCGGAACAGGCGATCGTTTATGTCCGTGCGCGTGGCAATCTGAGCCTTCAGGAAAAAGACGCCATGGTGCGTCAGGCAGAAGAAATCGCCCTGTCCACCAAGGGCATCGAAAGCGTCTTTGCCTTCGCGGGGGCCGGCGGGCTGAACCAGAACACCGGCGGGGCGCAAGGTCCGCGCGACACGGTCGGCCAGCTTCAGATCGAGCTTGTGGCTTGGGATGATCGGCCCTCGATCGAGAAGCAAATCAAGCTTTTGGGCCTGATCCCCTTCACCACGACCGAGATTGACCCGGATTTTGACGGCGACGCGGTGATGGCCCGGTTGGAGGAACGGCTTGCAACCATTCCGGGGGTGCGGTCCGAGGTGCTGAACCTCAATCGTGGTCCGGCCTCGGCCAAGCCCGTTCACATGCGCCTGAAAGGTCAGGATTGGAAGACACTTGAGGCCGCCGCCAACGCTGTGATCGCCAAGTTCAACGACACGCCCGGTCTGGTGGCTGTCGAAGACACCTTGCCCCTGCCTGGCGTTGACTGGCAGCTTCAGGTCGATGTCGAAGAGGCTGGCCGCTATGGCACCAACGTGGCGACCGTGGGTGGCATGGTGCAGCTGATCACCAACGGGATCTTGCTGGATACGATGCGGGTCGACAGCTCGGACGAGGAAATCGAAATCCGTGTTCGTCTGCCCGAACAGGACCGGGTGCTGTCCACGCTAGACGCGCTGAAACTGCGCACAGCTACCGGCCTTGTGCCGCTGTCCAACTTCGTCACGCGCAAACCGGTGCCCAGCCTTGCCCAGATCGACCGTGTCGATCAAAGCCGCTATTACGATGTGAAAGCGGGCGTGGTTCCCGACCTCGTGCGCCTGACAGATGACGCGGGTGCGGACCGATATGTCAACCTTGCCCAGGCCGACCAGATCATGGCTGATGATGCCGGCAAAGATCTGACCCGCACGCCCGTGACACCAAATGATCGCATTGCCGCGCTGACCGAATGGGTCGAAGCCGCAGGGTTGCCCGCAGGCGTCAGCTATGAATGGACTGGCGATCAGGAAGACCAGTCCGAAAGTCAGGCCTTTCTGGGCCAGGCCTTCCTCGGCGCGCTTGGCCTGATGTTCATCATCCTTCTGGCGCAGTTCAACAGCGTCTACAACTCGGTGTTGGTGTTGCTTGCGGTTGTGCTGTCGACCACCGGTGTTCTGGTGGGGATGATGGTGATGCAACAGCCGTTTTCGATCATCATGACAGGGACAGGCATTGTGGCGCTGGCGGGGATCGTGGTGAACAACAACATCGTGCTGATCGACACCTATCAGGACTATTCGCGCTACATGCCCAAGCTCGAAGCCATCACCCGCACCGCCGAGGCGCGCATCCGCCCCGTCCTTTTGACCACGATCACGACCATGGCGGGGCTTGCCCCGATGATGTTCGGCCTGTCGCTGGACTTCTTCAACGGGGGCTATTCCATCGACGCGCCCACGGCGTTGTGGTGGAAACAACTGGCAACGGCAGTCGTGTTCGGGCTTGGCATCGCAACGGTGTTGACGCTGGTCTTCACCCCTTCGATGTTGGCGCTGCGGGTCTGGGTGTCAGCGGGCGCCTATCGGTCCACCAATGCGTTGCGCGCACTGGCCCGCCGATCGGGACAAACTGCGCGCGATGTCGCGCTTGAAAAGGCTGCCAAAAAGCAACCTGTGAGAGAGGTCGTCTGGGTCGCCGCAAGCGAGCTTGACGATGCCGAACACGACGACACCGATGACACACCCGTCAGTCTTGAAGACCTGCAGCGGGTCCTGAACACCGCGCAGGCAACACTGGATGACCTGAACGTGAAACACGCGAAGCGCGAGGGTGACGCGGACATCGATGATGCAGCGCCAGAAGACGGCGACGAAAGCTCGATGAAAGCGGCAGAGTAACCGGTCACGCGATCAGCACGTGGAAAAAAAGGGGCGCCCGGCTGTCAAAGCGGGCGCCCCTTTTTCATTCTCCGGGTCCACTGGCGCCTGTTGTGCGTGGCACTTGTTCAGGCGGCAGCGATATCGCTCTTTTCTTCTTCGCTGGCCTGACGCGCCCACATCGCGGCATAGCGGCCGCCGTGATCCAAAAGCGCGTCGTGGCTGCCACGCTCGACCACCTCGCCGGCTTCCAGCACGATGATTTCATTGGCATCAACAATGGTGGACAGGCGGTGTGCAATGGTGATCACCGTGCGCCCCTCGCCCATTTCGCGCAGGCTTTCCTGAATATCCCGTTCGGTCTGGGTGTCCAGCGCCGATGTGGCTTCGTCCAACAGCAGGATCGGCGGGTTCTTCAACAGCGTGCGTGCGATGCCCACCCGCTGTTTTTCACCGCCCGACAACTTCAACCCGCGTTCGCCAACCTGTGTTTCATAGCCGTCAGGCAAGCTCATGATGAAATCGTGTATTTTGGCCGCCTTCGCAGCCCCTTCGACCTCGTCGCGCGAGGCTTCTGGCCGACCATAGGCAATGTTGTAATAGACGCTGTCGTTAAACAGCACCGTGTCCTGCGGCACGACCCCAATGACACCGTGAAGGCTGTCTTGGGTCACGTCGCGCACGTCCTGCCCGTCAATCTTCAGGCTGCCGCCGCTGACGTCATAAAACCGGAACAACAATCGACCGATGGTAGATTTGCCAGACCCTGAGGGGCCGACAATGGCAACCGTCTTGCCCGCCGGCACGTCGATCGAGACACCTTTCAGGATCGGCCGCTTGGCGTCGTAGCCAAATTTCAGATCTTCAAATTGCAAGGCACCACCCGTGACCTTGATATCGGGTGCATCCGGTTTGTCCGTCACTTCGGCTGGTTGCTCAAGCAAGTCGAACATCTCGCCCATATCGACCAGCGATTGGCGGATCTCGCGGTAGACCGTGCCAAGAAAGTTCAAGGGCATGGTGATCTGGATCATATAGGCATTGACCATGACGAAATCGCCCACGGTCAGGTCGCCCGCCTGCACACCAATGGCGGCCAGAACCATGACACCGACAAGCCCCAGCGTGATCAAGAAGGCCTGCCCGAAATTCAGGAACGCCAGCGAATACGAGGTCTTGAGCGCGGCAACCTCATACCCAGCCATGGCCACATCATAGCGCGCGGCTTCGCGTTTTTCGGCCCCGAAATACTTCACGGTCTCGAAGTTCAGCAGGCTGTCGATGGCCTTTTGGTTGGCGTCGGTGTCCTGGTCGTTCATCTCCTTGCGAATGCGCACACGCCATTCGGTCACTTTGAAGGTGAACCAGACATACGCACCGATCGTGCCCACAACGACCGCCAGATACCACACATCAAAGACAAAAAAGAGGATGGCCGAGATCAGCGCAAGTTCCAGCACCAGTGGCCCCATGGAAAAGAGCATGAAGCGCAACAGGAACTCGACGCCCTTCACCCCGCGTTCGATGATCCGCGACAACCCGCCCGTCTTGCGCGTGATGTGATAGCGCATCGACAGGCGGTGAATGTGGGTGAAGGTTTCCAGCGCCAGTTGACGTAATGCGCGCTGGCCCACACGGGCAAACACCGCATCGCGCAGCTGTTGGAACCCGTTGGTCATCATCCGCGCCATACCATAGGCCAGCGTCAGCCCAATCGCGCCCGCCCCAAGCATCCACGCTTCGTTGGTCGCCTCGCCGCTCAGCGCATCGACCGCGCCTTTGTAAAGAAACGGTGTCAGCACCGAAATCACCTTGGATGCCAGCAGCATCACAAGCGCAATGACCACGCGCCGTTTTACCCAGGGCTGATCTTCGGGCCAAAGATACGGCGCGACGCGCTTGATCGTGCGCCAGCCATCTTTTGGCGTTTCTGTCGATGTGATACGGGAGGGAGCCATTCGAAACCTTATTCTCGCAGGCCCACTTAAGGAACGCGCGCAAGGGGTTCTCTGGGGCTTGTGTTATTTCAATATTTCACCGATATTTGAAATATGGAGCAGAGTCGAGTCCTCAAATCCCTGTCCGCGATGGCACATGACACACGGTTGGAGATCGTGCGTCTTCTTGTGCCGCGGGGTGAGGAAGGACTGCCCGCAGGGTCGATCGCGGATGCGCTTGGTGTCTCGGCGTCAGGGCTTTCCTTTCACCTGTCGCAACTGGAGGCCGCGGGGTTGGTGACATCGCGCAGGGTCTCACGCCAGGTGATTTACGCCACCGACCGCGCCGCCCTTGGTGGTGTCATTGCCTATCTGCTGAACGATTGCTGCGCCCGCGACCCGGATATTTGCGCCTGCACGGACCGCGTCACGCCATAGCGACCGGATCGCAGCGCATCAGATGCGTGATGCGGTGGCGAGGCGCTAGTTGGCGTCCGGAATTTTAAAGACCTGTCCGGGATAGATCAGGTCGGGATTGCGGATCTGGTCGCGGTTGGCTTCGAACACCCGCACATATAGCGGACCATCACCCAAATGGTCGCGCGCAATGGCCCAAAGGGTAAAACCCGGTTGCACCGTGACCGCCTGAACGCGGGCCGCCGCGTCCGCCACCTGTGCGGTGGCCTCCGCCAACTGTTCAGGCTCTTCGCGTTTGAATGGTGTCTCTGTGCGCGACAGAACCGTGCCATCGTCTGACAACTCATCGACCCTGAGTGTATAGACGCCGCCCTCGACCTCGGGCAGCGGCAAACGCCATTGGCCATCTTCGGCGATCTTGGCCGTTCGAACGGGGGTGTTATCCAGGTAGACGCGCACATTGCCGCCGCCCTGCCCGCGCCCGGACAGCGCGACCTCTCCGGCTTCGTTATAGGAAATGGCGTCGATGACCACGTTGCCCACCGCAGGTCGCCCGGTGCCATCCTGCAAGACGGCAATGCCCTGATCGTCGGCCAATAGAACGCGTGGGGCAGCGGCTTGTTCGCCTGTTTCCACTGTCGGGACAGTGGCGTCGCCTGTTTCGGGCGCAGGCCCCGCGTCGGCAACTTGGTCGTCTGCCGTCGCAGAGGCAGCAGGTTCAATCAACACCGTCTGCGCCATCGCCCCGCCTTCGATAACGGCACCGGTTTCATCCAAAGCGTCAAGCCCCAGCGTGCCCGGCGTGTCCGCGGGCATGTCCAGCAAGGTCACGAAGTTTCCATCAGCATCGACAATCACCGTTTCAAGCGGCGCACCGTTGATCGTCAACTGAAGTGTGCTGCCCGGAGTGCCATGCCCTGCCACGACGGCGCGACCCTCGGGGTCCACGCGCACCACATCAAAGCCCGCCAATCCAGCGGGTGGCGTCGCGTCTGTCGCGTCGGGCGTGGTGGCGTCCTGCGTGATCGCGACCTGCCCACCGGGCGTTGTGTCAGTGGTTTGATCAGCGGTCGTGTCAGCCATCGGCGCCGGGTCTGGACGCATCACATATCCCAAGACCGCAAGGCCAAGCACGATTGCCACCCCGCCTGCAATCAAAAGCCCTTTCGAGGGGCCGGTGCCGCCTGTTTCTGCTGTCATATGCTTCCTCTGCTGGCGATCTTTGCGTCGCACTGCCTTGTTGAAGTCTATCAATCCCGCTAACACCGGTCAAAAGCTCATTCTCACCACTGCACCAAAGGGATGCTCCATGCCCATTCTACCTGCTTCTGTCTGCGTCTACTGTGGCTCACGATTTGGCGCTGATCCGGCTTTCACCGAGGCTGCACGCGACCTCGGGTCCGCACTTGCCGAAAACAAATGGCGGCTGGTCTATGGTGCGGGCGATGTCGGGCTGATGGGCACGGTCGCAGCGGCAGCCAAGGCGCAGGGCGCGACAACCTTCGGGGTGATCCCCCAGCACCTGCTACAGCGCGAAGTGGGCAAGCGCGACCTGACCACCTTCATCGTGACCGAGAACATGCACGAGCGAAAGAAGGTTATGTTCATGAACTCAGACGCCGTCGTGGTCTTGCCCGGCGGCGCCGGATCACTGGATGAATTCTTTGAAGTGCTGACCTGGCGCCAGCTTGGGCTGCATGACAAGCCGATCCTGCTGCTGAACGTCAACGGGTTCTGGGACCCGCTGATCGGATTGGTGGACCACGTGATCGACCAAGGCTACGCCGAGGCCAGCTTGCGTGATTTCATCACCGTTGCAGACACAGTGGATCAGGCCGTTGCGGCCTTGCGCGATGCTCTGTCGCGACGGATGGCATCTGCAGAATAGATCGCAAGCGCCAACCAGATCATTGGGAAGGCAATCATATGCCACGGGGTTATCACCTCGCCCAGAACAACCACGGCACAGGTGAATTGCAAGCTCGGGTTCAGGTATTGCACCAGCCCCACCGTCGACAAGGCCAACCGGCGCGAGGCATAGCTGAACATCACCAACGGCCCTGCCGTGATCAGACCCGATGTGACAAGCAACACGCTGTCCCATAGATGCTGGCCGAAAACGGCGCCGTTGCGGCCTACGATCCCCTCCCAGCCGGCCAAATGCGTGCCCAGCAACCAGATGATGGCCAAGGGGGCCAGCAACAAAACCTCGGCGGTTACAGACACGATCGGACCCGAGGCGACGACCTTTTTGACCGCGCCATAGACGGCAAATGTCCCCCCCAAAAGCAGCGAGAGCCATGGCGTGACACCCAAACCGAACGTCAGCGTCAACACCGCTAAAATACCGAGCCCCAAGGCCATCGCCTTGGCGCGGGTGATGGTTTCCCCAAACAGCAGGCGCCCCAAAGCGACCATCACCAGCGGGAAAATGAAATACCCAAGGCTGCTTTGCACCACCATGCCGATCTGCACCGACAAGATGAAGCCGCCCCAATTGACCGAGATGACGAAAGCCGAAACCGCGATCAGCAGCAGCGATCGGCCATGCAACAGCTTTGGGACTTCGCCCAACCGGCCCTGCACGCCCAAGAGCAACCCGAACAGTGCCAGCGACCACAAGGTTCGGTGGCTGAGAAGCTCAAGCGGCGGCACGTGTTCCAGCATCTTGTAGAACAACGGAGACGTGCCCCAGACGACGCAGGCGGCTATTATTGCCGCAATCCCTTTTGTGGTGTCGCTCATGGCGCGCTCCTGCTGCGTATCGGACTGTCATGGCACAGAAAAAGCGGCCACCCAAGGGGTGACCGCCATGACATTCTGTGATGCGTCGCGCAACCGGATCTTCGGTTGCGTGCCGCAATGCCTTACAGGCGCGAGGCCACGTTTTCCCAGTTCACAAGATTGTTCAGGAAGTTGTCCAGATACGCCGGACGCTTGTTGCGGAAGTCGATATAGTAGGAATGCTCCCACACGTCGCAGCCCAACAGAGCGGTCTGGCCGAAGCAGAGCGGGTTCACACCGTTTTCGGTCTTGGTGACCTTCAGCCCGCCATCGGTGTCTTTCACCAACCACGCCCAGCCCGAGCCGAACTGGCCTGCACCGGCAGCGGCGAACTGCGACTTGAATTCGTCGACCGAGCCAAAGCTGTCTTTGATCGCTTTTTCAAGCTCACCCGGCATCGCGGTCTTGCCCGGACCCATCATTTCCCAGAACTGGTTGTGGTTCCAAAGCTGGCTGATGTTGTTGAAAATACCGTTCTGAGCAACAGCCGACTTGTCGTAAGTGCCGGTGATGATGTCTTCCAGCGACTTGTTTTCCCACTCGGTCCCGGCAATCAGTTTGTTGCCATTGTCGACATAGGCTTTGTGGTGCAGGTCATGGTGGAATTCCATCGTTTCCGCCGACATGCCGAATTCGGCCAGTGCGTCATGTGCGTAAGGAAGATCGGGAAGTTCAAAAGCCATTTTGGCCTCCTGTTCGTGCGTGTTTCCGTTACGTCTTAGATGGGGCAGCGGGCGGGGGAAGGTCAAGGGGCAACCCAGAGAACCGGCTATATTCGTATCGACCGGCGTCGTGCGAATGAACCCGTGCTGCCAATTTCGCGTTCACTTCGTTCGGCAAATGCCCTGCCCCAAATAGGCGTTCGAATACCCGCGAGGTTTCGACCGAATTACCAGTTTCAGGGACGGCTTCAGGATCGTCGCCCGAAAACTGAGCGCTGGCGTATATTGCCGGTCACCTCTTTGGGTGTTTGTCAGGCGCGTTATGTCCCACGTCATGGTAACCCGTTTGGAATTCTCTACAACAACACGGGCCTGCATTGGCGCCCCTACAAAATACTTGATCAGGGGGTCCCAAACATCCGCTGAAGGCGCTCCAACCTCATGTTCAACCAGCAGCCGCGTCGGCAGCCAGTCCCCCGTTCCGCTGGGCGTGATGTCACAATTGTAGATTGTGGCCGTCGCGGTGGCCGGCGTTAGAAGTATGAGGAAGAGGGCGAGAATACGCATTCCCGCACTCTAGCATCTCAACCATTGGTTGCAAATTGCTTTCGAGCCGGCGCAGTTCTTAAACGCCGACTTCTCCGCCAGACATCGCTGCATCCTTCAAGATATCAAACGCGTATTGTGCCACCGACCTGAAACAAATCAGTTCCGCCGTTTTCTCGTCGGTCAGGTAGAACGCAGCCGGGATTTGCGCGATCCGGGTGCGCCGAAGTTGGCCGGGCACCATGGCGGCTGTGTCGGCAGGGCTGAGCTTGGCCAGCACCTCGCGCACAGCGTCTCCGGTCACGCGGTAGACCGCACGCGCGTCAGACACGTTCACAACCAGCGCGTGCTCTTTCGCCAGCGATTTGCTGGCGGCCGCAACTACGTCGACCGCCTTGGCGTGATCGACGACCAACAACAGTTCGTCCGGCGACATCCAGCCCGCGCGCCCTTTTGCACCCTCGATGATTTCGCCCTGCCCTGGCATGTCTGCGCCCGTTGCGGCCTTGACCGCCTTGGCAACGCCCGCAGACGACAGATCGCCGCGCAGGGTGATCATGCCGACCAATCCGGCCTCTTCGACCTTGCAATAGCCATCAAACGACGCGCCTTGCAGTGCGGATACAGCATTAGACATTCTGCTTCTCCCCGTCCTTGTCATAGAAGACCGGATCGCAGATCCGCGCCTTTACTTCGGTGTTAGAGCCATCCACGGTCGGGAAGCTGAGCACATCGCCCATCCGGTCTGGCCCGTGCTTCACAAGCCCCATCGCGATGCCTTTCTTCAGCGTCGGCGAATAGTAGGTCGAGGTGACGCGCCCGATCATATTGCGCTGGCCGTATTGGTTATTGCCGTCGGCAACCGCATAGGCGCCGTCCGGCAGAACCGATCCGTCCAGCGTTTCCAGCCCCACCAGCTTCCAGCGATCCGGGTCTGTCATATGGCTACGAAGCTGAGCGCGCTTGCCAAGAAAGTCCTCTTTCTTCTTGGAAATCGCCCAGTTCAGCCCCAGATCCTGCGGGATCACGGTGCCGTCGGTTTCGTCCCCAATCATGATAAAGCCCTTCTCGGCCCGCATGATGTGCAAACATTCGGTGCCATACGGCATGACGCCGAATTCTTCTCCGGCCTCAAGAAGCGCATCCCAGAAGGCGCGGCCTTGGCTGGCGGGCACGGCGATCTCGTATGACAGCTCGCCCGAGAACGAGATGCGATAGACGCGCGCATCGAACGCGCCGATCTTGCCGTCTTTCCACTGCATGAAGGGAAGCGTTTCCTTGGACACATCCATCCCGCCCAGCTTTTCCAACAGCTTGCGCGCGTTGGGGCCGACCACGGCGACCTGCGCCAGTTGCTCGGTGATGTTCGCGACGTAGACTTTCCAGTCCCACCATTCGGTTTGCAGCCATTCCTCCATCCACGCATAGATGCGGTCGGCCCCGCCCGAGGTCGTGTGGCACAGCCACGTATCCTCGTCGATTCGGGCGACAACACCATCGTCTGACAGGAACCCGTTTTCCGAGCACATCAGACCATAGCGGCATTTGCCCACCGCCAAGTTCGACATCATGTTGGTATACATCATGTCCAGAAACTTGCCCGCGTCCGGACCTTTGACGATCAGCTTGCCCAGCGTCGAGGCATCGAGCAGGCCCAGCTTTTCGCGAGTGTTCAGAACTTCGCGATGCACGGCCTGTTCGTTGGTTTCACCCGGTTTGGCATAGCAATAGGGGCGCCGCCAATGGCCGACAGGTTCCATGTAGGCGCCCGCGTCTTCGTGCCACTGATGCATCGGCGTGCGACGGATCGGTTGGAAGATCTCGTGACGCGCTTCGCCTGCAATCGCGCCGAAGCTGATCGGCGTGTAAGGCGGGCGGAAGGTGGTTGTGCCGGTTGCCGGAATGGGTTGACCCAATGCATCAGAAAGCACCGCCAAACCATTGATATTAGATAGCTTCCCTTGGTCCGTCGCCATGCCCAACGTGGTATAACGCTTAGTGTGCTCAACGCTTTCATATCCCTCACGGGCAGCAAGCTGCACGTCCGACACCTTCACGTCGTTCTGATAATCCAGCCACATTTTCATGCGTTTCTGATGACCAGCACCCTGCGGCATGATCCAGACAGGAGCCATTGGCTGTGTCGCCTCGGGGTCTGCCTTGGGGCCAGCCTTGCGCACGGCCTTGCCGCCTGCCGCTTTCGCAGCTTGCTGGCCCGCCGCATAAGCGTCCGACAGCACATCCGCCAAACTCATCGCGCCCGAAGCGGCACCCGCGGTGACCACAAAGGATTGGCCATCATGGCCTGTGGGCGCGCGGTCAGGGTCGGGGCGGAAATGGCTCTGTTCGTCGTCCCAGATCAGTTTGCCGCCGCAATGCGACCACAGGTGCACGACAGGCGACCAGCCGCCCGACATGGCGACCGCGTCGCAAGCGATATCTTCGACTGCCGAACCCTCGCCTGCCTGCGAACAGATCGACACGCCCGTGACGCGCTTGCCGCCGTTCACCTTGGCAATTGCTTTGCCGACCTCGACACGAATGCCAGCGGCGCGGGCAGCCTCTGCCAGCGGACCGGTGGCTTGGTCGCGTGCGTCCAGAATGACCGGCACGTCCAGCCCGGCCTCTTTCAACACAAGTGCCGTGCGGTAGGCGTCGTCATTGTTGGTCACAACCACGGTGCGGTCGCCCACCGACACGCCCCAATTCACGGCGTAATCACGCACGGCAGCGGCCAGCATGACACCCGGGATGTCGTTGCCCGCAAAGGACAACGGGCGTTCGATCGACCCCGTCGCGGTGACGATCTGCTGTGCACGGATGCGCCACAGGCGATGGCGCGGGCGGTCATCGCCCGGCGTGTGATCCGCCACACGTTCATAGCCAAGCGCATAGCCGTGATCATAAACGCCCGAGCCCATCATGCGGGTGCGCAGGGTGACGCTGTCCATCCCTTCCAGCTCGGCCAGAGTGGCATTGATCCAATCTTCAGGCGATAGCCCGTCAATCTCGCCGCCATCAACCGGCGCACGGCCGCCCCAATGGTGCGTCTGCTCCATCACCAGCACTTTCGCGCCCGACCGACCTGCAGCCAGAGCGGCGGCCAGACCGGCGACACCGCCGCCGATCACCAGCACATCAGTGTGGTGATAGAAATGCTCGTAACGATCCACGTCAGCCTCGGTCGGGACTTTGCCCAGACCAGCGGATTTGCGGATGATCGGTTCGAACACGTGTTTCCATGCGGGCGCGGGCGCCATGAAGGTTTTGTAATAGAACCCCGCCGGCAGGAAACGCGCGGCATAGTTGTTGATCACGCCCACATCGAACTCAAGGCTCGGCCAGTGGTTTTGCGAGGTGCAGGTCAGGCCGTCAAACAGCTCGGTCGTGGTGACGCGCTGGTTGGGTTCAAAACGCCCGCCCTGCCCCAGATTGACCAAGGCGTTCGGTTCTTCCGCGCCGCTTGCCACGATGCCGCGCGGACGGTGGTATTTGAACGACCGGCCGACCAGCATCTGGTCTTCGCCCAGAAGGGCTGCTGCCAGCGTGTCGCCCTCATACCCCTTCATGCGTTTGCCGTTGAAGGTGAAGTTTTTCGGTTTCGAACGGTCGATCAGACGACCGCCCTTTGCCAGACGGGTGCTCATTTATAGCCCTCCCATTCGGGATGTTTCTTTTGAACCGCGTTGATGATCGCTTTGGGCGGCTCAAAGGTCTGGGCGGAATAGGTGCCGTAAACCTCGAGCGTCATGGTATTGCGCGCCGCGTGGAACCACTTGCCGCAACCCGACACGTGCCGCCAGCGTTCAAAGTGAACGCCTTTGGGGTTCGCGCGGTGGAACAGATAGGTCTGAAAATCTTCATCGGACGAGCCGGGGCCATAGCGCTTCAGATGCGCCTCGCCGCCGCCATGCAGGTCCGTTTCATCGGCCATCACGCCGCAATAGGGGCATTCAAGGATCAGCATGGCTGCATTCCTTTCAAGATAAACAGAGGATCGCGCCCGGCCCGAGGGTGGGCGTATTCACGCCCGCCCTGTGGGGCGGGTCGGGCGTGATCCGTCGCGGCAAGCGCGACGGAAGAATTCATATAATGCATTTCAAAAGCCATCAGTGAGCCACCCCCGCAGCCACGCTTTCATCGATGAAGCGTCCTTCGGTGAAGCGGTTCAGGCCGAATTCGCTGGCCAAGGCGCCGGGTTCGCCCTTGGCGACGGTTTCGGCCATGGCCCAGCCCGACCCGGGGATCGCCTTGAAGCCGCCGGTGCCCCAGCCGCAGTTGATGAAGCAGTTGCCCAAAGGCGTTTTGCCGATGATGGGCGAACGGTCGCCTGTCACGTCCACGATGCCACCCCATTGGCGCAGCATTTTCAGGCGCGAGATGATCGGGAACGTCTCGACCAAGGCCCGCACGGTTTCTTCCACATGGTGGAACGATCCGCGTTGGGTGTAGTTGTTGTAGCCGTCCGTGCCGCCACCGATGACCAGCTCGCCCTTGTCGGATTGAGACATATAGCCGTGCACGGTGTTGGCCATCACAACCACGTCGATGCAGGGTTTGATCGGCTCGGACACCAGTGCTTGCAACGCCACGCTTTCCATCGGCAGACGGAAGCCCGCCATTTCGGCCAGATGGCTTGCGTTTCCGGCCACAAGCATGGCCAGTTTGTCGCAATCAATCTGACCCTGCGTGGTATCAACGCCCGTGACCTTGCCGCCCGACTGGCGCACCCCGGTCACTTCACATTTCTGGATGATGTCCATGCCCATGTCTGAACACGCACGCGCATAGCCCCAAGCCACCGCATCGTGACGCGCGGTGCCCGCACGGGCCTGCCACAACGCGCCCAGAACGGGATAGCGTGGGCCGTCGATGTTCATGATCGGCACAAGCTCTTTTACCCGCTGTGGGCTGATGAACTCAGTCGTGACACCTTGCAGCGCGTTGGCATGCGCCGTGCGCTCGTATCCGCGAACTTCGCTTTCGGTCTGGGCCAGCATCATGACGCCACGGGGCGAGAACATGACGTTATAGTTCAGGTCCTGGCTCATCGTCTCGTAAAGCGAACGCGCCTTTTCATAGATCGCGGCCGAGGGATCTTGCAGATAGTTCGACCGGATGATCGTGGTGTTACGACCCGTATTGCCGCCGCCCAGCCAGCCCTTTTCGATGATCGCCACATTGGTGATCCCAAAATTCTTGCCCAGATAAAACGCCGTGGCCAACCCGTGGCCGCCCGCGCCCACGATGACCACATCGTATTTCTTCTTCGGCTTGGGCGACGCCCACGCGCGCTCCCATCCCTGGTGATAGCGCGCAGCCTCGCGCGCAATGGCAAATGCAGAATAACGTCGCATGCGATTCCCCTGTTGGGTTCCCGGTTCCTGTTAATTTTTACGCCCAAGCGCCGGTAAAAGAAGTCGAACCAGCGTCATTTGGAAAGAAAAAGACGACATGGCATGAAAAAGCGCGCCACACGCGCGAACGTGATTGTCGCACTTGACCATTGGGGGTTTTGCACCGGTGCTTTGCCCTTTACATGGGGGGAAACGCAATTCGCGGAGGGAACATGGTTTTCTGGCTGATCGTAGGGGCGATGACGCTCGTCACAATTCTTGTCTTGGCGCAAAAGATGCTCCGGCAGGGGCATACGTCGTCTGGTGCTGAACCGACGGGCGATCGCAAACAGAGTTCCGATATGAAGGTCTATCGCGACCAGTTGAAGGAACTGGAGCGCGACGTGGCGCGCGGCACCCTGTCCTCACAAGAGGCCGACCGCGCGCGCGTCGAGATTTCGCGCCGCTTGCTTGAGGCTGACCGCATCGCACAAGCGAAAGAGGCTCCGGTAAATGCGCCGGCGACGACCAACCGCGTGATGATGGGGGTGGTCGCCGTCATCATTGCCGCCAGTGCCTTCGGGCTTTACTGGCAACTGGGCACACCGGGGTATCAGGACCTTGGCCGCGCCAAACGGATCGCCCTTAGCCAGGAGATGCGTGAAAGTCGCCCCAGTCAGGCAGAGGTCGAAGCCGACATGCCCGCGTGGCCCGGACCACCGCCCGAAGCGCCCGCCGATTACCTTGAATTGATCGAAGGGCTGCGCCAATCCGTGGCACAGCGCCCCGATGATCCGCGTGGTCTGGACCTTTTGGCACAGCACGAAGCGGCGCTTGGCAACATGATCGCCGCCCGCAAAGCCATGGGGCAACTGATTGAGGTAAAAGGTGAAACCGCAACCGCGGACGACTTTGTCCGGCAAGCGGACCTGATGGTGAACGCAACCGGCGGCTTCATCTCGCCCGAAGCCGAGGCGATGTTGAAAGCGGCATTGGAACGCGAGCCCCGTCATCAGTTGGCCCGCTATTACACAGGTCTTTTGTTCGCCCAGAACGGACGACCTGACATGGCCTTTCGCCTGTGGCGCGGATTGCTGGAAGAAGGGCCTGAAACGGCGATCTGGTGGACCTCAGTCCGGTCGCAGATTGGCAGCCTGGCCGCCCATGCCGGCGAAGATTACAGCCCGCCTGAGGCACCCACTCGCCCGAGCGCCCCGACCGCCCCGAGCGCCATGCCCGGCTTGTCTGGTCCAACTGCCGAAGATATCGAAGCGGCAAAGGACATGGACGCAGAAGATCGCACGGCGATGATCCAAAGCATGATCGAACAATTGTCCGAGCGCCTCGCCACCGAAGGCGGCAGCCCCGAAGAATGGGCGCGTCTGATCAGCGTTCTTGGCGTTGTCGGCAACACCGAACGGGCCACAGCGATCTGGGGCGAAGCGCAAAGCCTCTTTGCGGATTATCCCGACGCCTTGGCAACCGTGCGCGCGGCAGCTGAACAGGCTGGGGTCGCCAAGTGATCTTTGACACGATCGAGGCGTTCGCACCCACCTTGCCCCCGATGGCGGCTTTGGGTGGGCTGGACCTTGGCACCAAAACGATTGGCGTCGCGGTCTCTGACAGTTTCCGGCAGGTGGCGACGCCGCTGGAAACGATCAAACGGACGAAGTTCTCGGTCGATGCGGCGCACCTGCTGAAGATCATCACCGACCGCCAGCTTGGAGGCTTGGTTCTCGGCCTGCCGCGCAATATGGACGGAAGCGAAGGTCCGCGCTGCCAGTCCACCCGAGCTTTCGCGCGCAATCTGGAAAAGCTGACGGATATTCCGATCACCTTTTGGGATGAACGCCTGTCGACCGTCGCCGCCGAGCGCGCCCTGCTGGAGGCGGATACGTCCCGAAAGCGTCGCGCCGAGGTGATCGACCACGTTGCCGCCGGGTATATCCTGCAAGGTGTGTTGGACCGAATGAGGCACCTGTGATGGCAGATGAGCTGTGGAAGCGGGACGAAGTCGAAAGCCCTTGCGTCAAGATCTGCGTCGTCCACCCCACGGCCCGGATCTGCACCGGATGCCTGCGGTCGATCGAGGAAATCGGCATTTGGTCGCGCTTGTCACCGGCAGCGCGGCGCGCGGTCATGGCTGACCTGCCAGCGCGCAAAGAGCTGTTGACCAAACGCCGTGGGGGTCGCAAGGCTCGCCTCGCGAAAGAGTGACCGTGCTCACCTCTTCGTGACGTGACCCGGTCGCGCCGACCGCGCAGGCTGGGGTAAAAGGACTGCCGATGACCCGTCCCTTCGCCACCACCGCGCGCTTCTTGGCCTCTTTCATGCTTGCTAGCCCGGCCTTCGCCACAGACTGGCAGACCCGAACGGATGATGTTTTGCTCAGCCCTGCCGAGCTTTCCCAACACCTGACGGGCAACACATTGATCTATTACGATCAGGGTCGTTCGGCCTTCTATCCTGATGGGCGCTATGTCTATACCTATGGCGGCGGTGGCACGTGGCTGGGCCAATATGTGCTTGGCAACGACAGCACCGCTTGCGTTACATTTGTAACTGGCGTGTCACGTTGCGATCTATATGTGATGAACGACAACGCGCTGGTGGTCATCACCGAAGACGGCTTGCGGTTCCCGATCCAATCCGTGGCGCGCAACTAAGCCGGTCTGTGATTGGCAGGGCGGTAAAGGGGCAAGCCCCTTACGCACTGACCTCACTGCTTTCCGTTTCGATTTCCGCCGCGCGCTTTTCGACCAGCGCCACGATGTGATCCACCATTTTCTCGTTGTCCAGCTTGTGGTCCTGCTTGCCCGCCACATAGACCATGCCCGACCCCGCACCACCTCCGGTGAAGCCGACATCGGTCATCAAGGCTTCGCCCGGACCGTTCACAACGCAGCCGATGATCGACAGGCTCATAGGGGTGTGAATATGAGCAAGGCGTTCTTCCAACGTGGCCACTGTCTTGATCACGTCAAACCCCTGACGGGCGCAGCTGGGGCACGAGATAATGTTGACGCCCCGGTGGCGCAGACCAAGGGACTTCAGAATCTCGAAGCCGACTTTGACCTCTTCCACCGGATCTGCCGACAGGCTGACGCGGATCGTGTCACCGATGCCCGCCCACAAGAGCGTGCCAAGCCCGACGGCGCTTTTGATGGTGCCCGACACAAAGCCTCCGGCCTCGGTGATGCCTAGGTGGATCGGGGCATCTGTGGCCTCTGCGATGCCGTGATAGGCGGCGGCGGACAGGAACACGTCAGACGCCTTCACGCTGATTTTGTAGTCGCGAAAGTCGTTGTCTTCGAGGATGCGGATATGCTCCAGACCACTTTCCACCATCGCCTCTGGGCAAGGTTCGCCATATTTTTCAAGCAGATGCCGTTCCAACGACCCGGCGTTCACGCCGATCCGGATCGAACAGCCATGGTCTTTCGCGGCCTTGATCACCTCGCGCACACGGCCTTCATCACCGATATTGCCGGGGTTGATGCGCAGACACGCAGCGCCGGCTTCGGCGGCCTCGATGGCGCGCTTATAGTGGAAATGAATGTCTGCAACGATCGGAACCGGGCTTTCAGCCGTGATCTCCTTCAGCGCCTTTGTCGACCCGACATCGGGGCAGGAAATACGGACGATGTCCGCGCCTGCTTCTGCGGCCGCGATGACCTGACCAAGCGTCGCCTTTACATCAGAGCTATCAGTGTTGGTCATGGTCTGCACCGCGATCGGCGCGTCGCCGCCAACAGGGACATTGCCCACCATCACCTGACGTGATTTGCGGCGCTCGATATCCCGCCAAGGACGGATTGGATTGTGGGACATGGGGACCACCCTTCAGCCTGTTGTCTTGGCGCTAGGAATAACGTGCACGCGCAGCGTCCACAAGCACCCCTGCGTCGTGGCGATATCGAAGTTTCGTTCGTAGGTTAGCTGGTGAGACTACTGGCTGGGCTGAAGCTCGGCCACATAGGTCGCGAGGTCCGAATCCTGAGCCAGATCAGCCAGTGCAAAGGCATCTGTCAGCGCCTCTTGTGACAAGGCGACATTCTTGACGACGGATGGCCCGTCACCCGATGGCCCGTAGGCCGTTCCGTTCACGGCAAAATAGACCGATCCCGCGTTACCGGTGCGCATGACAGGCGCCTGCTCGGTCTTGGGCAGAACATAGTGCTCACCGGCATCAAGGATCTTCTCGAAAATCACGGTGCCGTCGGCAGACTGGATGCGCACCCATGACGGACGCACCGCGAAGACTGCCACTTCGGCCGCATCGTCGCCCAGCACCTTCACCGCACGCGGTGTGGAGGCAGCGTTGCCATCAGCCTCCAACGCGGCGACCGCAATATCGTCAAGCCCCATGTTCCCTGGCAATGACGACGCAATGCCAGATCCGATGCCTTGCCCGATGCCCGGCTGCTCTGGCGCTGAACCAAATGTCGGTGTCGCCACGCTGGCCAACACGCCAACACTGGACGGATCAAGCGTCGAGATCGGCGCATCACGATGGGTCAGAACCGGCACATCCAGCGCCTGAGGGCGATAGAGCCGGTCCAATGCCTCGGCAGACGGCGGAGAAGTCAGACCGACACCTGCATCCGCCAACCGTTCAGTGCCGTCGCTTTCACCAAGCACAGAGGGGCCAGACCCCACATCAGGCAGCTCGGACAGCACGCCGGGCGTTTGTTCGATCGGGGCGAAATCGACCCGTTGAATTTCTTGCAGGACCGACCAGCCCCCAAAGCCCAAGACGCCGACCAAGGCCGCCAACACAGCGACCGATCCGACGGCACCCGGTTCAATCCCGGCAAATACGCTTTCGGTTTGAGGCACCCATTTGGCGTTTGGATTGGCCAGCGGGTCGCCCTTGTGGTCGGCCCGTTTGGCCGCTTTCGCCGCCTTGTCAGTTTGGCTTGAAGCACTTGGGGCAAGTCCGTGCGCGGTGGTGAAACCGCTTTCGGCGCAAAAGGTCTTATAGGCCCATTCCGGATCCATCCCCAAATAACGCGCATAAGACCGGACATAGCCGGCAATGAAACCCTGCGTCTCGAACGCCGAGGTATCCGCGTTTTCGATGGCGGCGATGTAGGTGGCTTTGATCTTCAGTTCGCGCTGCACATCAAGCAGCGATTTGCCGAGCGTCGCACGCTCGCCACGCATGACGTCGCCCAAGCGAAGGTCAAAGGAATCGAAGCCTGTCGGCTTCTCTTCTTCCTCGACCCGAGACGTGGTCCAACGCCCGATCATCCAGCTGCTCCTACTGCCTCTCTTGTCCCGAAAAAAGGCAACGATTCGAATCCATCGCCTTCCCTAGTGGTAACCTAACACAACTCCACAATATGTGCAGTCGACGATTGAGGTTACGCGGACAGTTCGGCGCGATTTAGCTCACAATGCGACCAAAGTTGGTCAAGTGCATTGATAAGCGCATCCATTTCCTTCGGACCATGCACCGGCGACGGCGTAAACCGAAGCCGTTCAGTGCCGCGCGGCACGGTGGGGAAATTGATCGGCTGGACGTAAATTCCGAAGTTTTCCAACAACATATCCGACAGTTGCTTGGTGTGGACCGGATCGCCAACGATCAGCGGCACGATGTGCGAACCGTGATCGATAATCGGCAGGCCCAACCCCTTCAGGCGGGTTTTCAAAATCTTTGCTTGCGTCTGGTGCGCGTCGCGCAACGCTTGATCGGTCTTCAGGTGCTTGACCGACGCCGCCGCCCCTGCTGCAACCGCAGGCGGCACCGATGTCGTGAAGATGAAGCCCGGCGCGTAAGAGCGCACGGCGTCACACATTTTCGCCGACGCCGCGATATAGCCACCCATCACGCCATAGGCCTTGGCCAGCGTGCCGTTGATGATGTCGATGCGGTGGGCAAGGTTGTCGCGTTCCGTCACGCCAGCCCCGCGCGGGCCATACATGCCGACCGCGTGCACTTCGTCGATATAGGTCAGCGCGCCGAACTCGTCGGCCAAATCACACAGCGCCTCAATCGGGCCGAAATCACCATCCATCGAATAGACGCTTTCAAACGCAATCAGCTTGGGCGCGGCGGGATCGTCGGCCTCCAGAAGCTCGCGAAGGTGCGCCAGGTCGTTGTGGCGGAAAATACGTTTTGCCCCACCATTGCGGCGCACACCTTCGATCATCGAGGCATGGTTCAATGCATCAGAGTAGATGATCAGGCCGGGAAACAGTTTCGGCAATGTCGACAGGGTTGCGTCATTGGCGATGTAGGCCGAGGTGAAGATCAGTGCGTCTTCCTTCTGGTGAAGGTCCGCGATCTCGGCCTCTAGGCGTTTGTGATAGACGGTCGTGCCAGAAATGTTGCGTGTGCCGCCCGAACCGGCGCCGGTGGCTTCAATCGCTTCGTGCATGGCATCGCGCACAGCGGGGTGCTGGCCCATACCCAGATAGTCGTTGCCGCACCAAACGGTGACGGGCGCTTCGGTGCCATCGGGTTTGTTCCAAGTGGCGTGGGGGAATTGGCCTTGGCAACGCTCAATCTCGATGAATGTGCGATAGCGGCCTTCGTCGTGCAGGCGCTGCAGCGCTGCGTCGAGCTCGTGATTATAGTCCAAGGTTCCCTCCTGGCCGGTCTGATCCTGTTCGTTCGCTCAACATACAGGGTATCACCTCACAAACATATTCAAAAATTAGATATGTTTTTCCCTGATCGTCGCTGCTTGCCGTGTTAACGGTTTGCACGCGGGTTTTACATTGATCCAGCGCAAACGGAACCCTTTTTGGGATTTCCGCGACACTACGCCTCCGTTGTCACACCGGCTGGACAGCGGCGACCGGGCTGGTAGGCTCGACGCCAACAACCACCAAATTGGAGCCTTTCCCATGTCGCTCGACCCTGTTCTGGCCCGTATTGACGCAGACCTTCCCGATGCCATCGACCGCCTTCTTGCGCTGCTGCGCATCCCGTCCATTTCGACGGACCCTGCTTATGCCGTGGAATGTCAGAAGGCCGCGGATTGGTTGGTGGAGGATCTAAAAACCATTGGGTTTCAGGCAGATAAACGCCAAACGCCCGGCCACCCTATGGTCGTCGGGCACGCAGACGGTCCCGAAGGCAGCCCACACCTGATGTTTTACGGCCATTACGATGTGCAGCCGGTCGACCCGCTGGATTTGTGGGATACACCCCCGTTTGAACCTGAGTTGGAAGACACACCTGCTGGCAAGGTGATCCGGGGCCGCGGGTCATCTGACGACAAGGGACAGTTGATGACTTTCGTTGAGGCTTGCCGCGCCTGGATCGCAGTCCATGGCAGCCTGCCCGCCCGTATCTCGCTGTTTTTCGAAGGCGAAGAAGAATCAGGCTCGCCTTCGCTGATCCCGTTCATGGAGGACAACAAAGACGAGCTGACCACCGATATCGCGCTGATCTGCGACACCGGTCTGTTCGAATCAAAGACCCCCGCGATCATCACCCAATTGCGCGGCATGACCTGCGAAGATTTCACCATCACCGGCCCCGACCGCGACCTGCATTCAGGCATGTATGGCGGCATCGCGATGAACCCGATCCGCATCCTGACCCGTGCGCTGGCCGATCTGCATGACGACACGGGCCGCATCACCCTGCCCGGCTTTTATGACGGGGTTGAGGAACTGTCAGACGAGATGCGCGCCCAATGGCAGGGGTTGGGCTTTGATCACGTGTCTTTCCTTGGTGACGTGGGCCTAAAACACCCGGCGGGCGAACAAGACCGTATGCCGATCGAGATGCTGTGGTCGCGCCCCACCTGCGATGTGAACGGCATCTGGGGCGGATACACCGGCGACGGGTTCAAGACCGTGCTGCCCAGCAAAGCTTCGGCCAAGGTCAGTTTCCGACTGGTCGGCAAGCAAGACCCAGACGCGATCCGCAAGACCTTCCGCGCCTATCTGGAAGACCGCTTGCCCGAGGGCTTCACGGTTGAATATCGCACCGAAAAAGGATCGCCCGCCGCGCAGGTCTCAACGGAAAATCCGATGTTCGAACAAGCCCGCAAGGCGCTGAGTGACGAATGGGGCATCCCTGCTGCCTTTGCGGGTTGCGGTGGGTCGATCCCGATTGCGGGCTATTTCAAGGACATCCTTGGTGTGGACGCGATGCTGATCGGGTTTGCAAAGGATGACGACAACATCCACAGCCCGAACGAGAAATACGATCTGGAAAGCTTCCACAAGGGCATCCGTAGCTGGGCGCGCATTCTGGCGGAGCTGTCCTAAGCCACCCAGTTAAGGTGCCCGCAACAGCCGCGAAAACCGCTACGGTCAGCCCTCTTCCCCGGGCTGATCGCCACCGCGCATCCTGACAAGCTTCACAACCAGCACCACCCACGGCGTGCCGTGCATCAAAAGATCAAACATGTCTATGGGTCGCACCAACGTGCCGCTGAACAGCATCACAAGCTTTTCCCAGACATGCGGGGGGGTGAATGGGGCAAGTCCGATGGTCGCACAAAAGATGAGCACCGTCAGAAGTGGGATGTCATCAATGACAGACATGCGCGGACCTCACCTTTCTCTTGGCCATGAACGGCTGCCACATCAAACTAACTGCACTGCAAACAGCCGAAAATGTGGTGAAGTGGCGCGGTTGACGGGGCTCGAACCCGCGACCCCCGGCGTGACAGGCCGGTACTCTAACCAGCTGAGCTACAACCGCGCGTGGCGGCGTGGATACAGCGCGCATGGGCAGGCGTCAATGGGGAAATCACGTGGTCCGACCCGCGCAATTGCACCTTCAACGGCAGGTTCAAAACGAAAAAACCCCGCCTGAGGCGGGGTGTCTTTCGGGCAGCGGTGGCGCGGTTGACGGGGCTCGAACCCGCGACCCCCGGCGTGACAGGCCGGTACTCTAACCATCTGAGCTACAACCGCTCACTGCCAGCCTTTCGGCTTGTTCGGGCGTTCTAGGCCGCAGGCCGGGGGGCGTCAAGCGGCCAATAGAGATTTTACAAATTATTTTTCGATCAGCTGATGGCCGTGATCGGGGCACAGGTGAAAGATGACCCCCTGCCCGCCCGGAAGGGCCAGCATGCCCTCGTCTGTCAGCCCCAACCAGCGCGCCCGCAGCACGCGCGAAAAGATGCCATGCGTAAACACGATGGCTGGTCCGGTAAGGTCACCCAAGAAGCTGTCAGCGCGCGACTGCAAGTCCGTCAAGCTCTCTCCGCCGGGCGACTTGAAGTTCCATTCCAGCGGGTTGTCTTCGCCAAAAGTCGCCTGTTGCGGCCAGTTTTGGCGTATTTCATCCAAGGCCAGCCCCTCCCATGCGCCAAAAGAGGTTTCGCACAGCCGGTCATCAACCGTCACCGGCCACCCCAGCGGCGCCATGGCGATCTGAGCGGTCGAATGCGCCCGACCCTGCGGCGATGTAACGGCCGTCATATCGCGACGATCTTTCACCCGCTTTAGCAGCATGGTCCCCATGCGCCGCGCCTGTTCCGTGCCCGTGGCCGTCAGACGAGAATCCAGCCGCCCCTGATGGCGCCCTTCCACGTTCCATAGGGTCTGACCGTGGCGGATGACGAAGAGTTCGGGATAGGTCGTCGACATAAGCAGGCGCCTCGCAAGGTCTGCGACACATGCCATCCAGCATGCTCTTTTCGCAACCGTATTCATACAGACAGGAAAGTGGTGGGTGATGAGAGACTCGAACTCCCGACATCTTCGGTGTAAACGAAGCGCTCTACCAACTGAGCTAATCACCCTTCCAAGGCCTGCTAATAGCGTCCTCATAATGCTGAATGCAAGAGGCGGATTGCGGAAATCCCGAAAAAAGTTCATGCAGCGCCGCTGCGGCGATCACACTGGCCAGGCGTGGGCTGAACCCAACTGAAATCCTTCCCGCTCACAAGCGCATGAGCTCGCGGTTTGGATGTTGTCAGTTGAACATTGGCCGATGTGTCATATGGTGTCACACACCCAAACTGCAAGGAAGTGAGCATGACCGGCCCCGTCATTCCCAAAGGTATCGCGCGTGTCGAAATCGACGCGCCGGAAACGCCGGAAACCATCGTGTTCGTTTTGCTTCACAACCTTTCGATGCTGGCCTTCACCTCGGCCATAGAAGCGTTGCGCATTGCCAACCAGTTGACCGGAAAGACCTTGTATCGCTGGACCACCATGTCTGAAGACGGCAAAAGCGTGCGCTGTTCGAACGGGATCGAGATCGGCATCGACTGCGCGTTGGGGGAAACGCCCATCAACAGCCGGATTTTCATTTGCTCAGGGGTCCAGCCAGACCTGTCGACCAGCGCCAAAGTGGCGGATTGGACGCGCAAACAATGGCGCCTTGGGCGAACTGTCGGCGCGCTGTGCACGGGTGCCTACACACTGGCGCGCGCGGGCATTCTGGCAGGGCATAAATTCACCCTGCATTGGGAAAACATCGCACCCTTTCGCGAACATTTCCCCGATCTGACCCCGGTCGAGCAATTGTATACGATCGACAACAGGGTGATGACCTGCGGAGGCGGGGCGGCGGCCACCGATCTGTTTTTAAAGCTGATCTATGAAACGCATGGCCCGGTTTTGTCGCAAGCGGTTCTGAACATGTGCCTGCACAGCGTGCAACGGTCTGAAACCGACCGGCAACAAAGCTCGACCTCGGCCTCGATCGGGGTGCGCAACGAAAAGCTGGTGCGTATCATCGCCCATTTCGAAGAGCATCTGGAAGACCACGTCAATCTGGACATCGCGACCGAAGAGCTGGGCGTCTCGCGGCGGCAAATGGAGCGTCTGTTTCGCCATCACCTGAACACCACCCCAAAGAAATACCTGCAGGACCTGCGACTGCAACGGGGGCGGATTTTGCTGGCGGAAACGGATATGCCTGTGGTCGATGTGGCTGCGGCCTGCGGCTATGACAGCGCGGCCTACTTTTCGAAACGCTTTCGCGAAGCCTTCGGCATGTCGCCGCACAAATTCTCGGCGGGTGGCGGCTGAACACGCGTGCTTCCGACAAATCGCGGCGCCTGAAAAACCTGTTCTCAGACGATCAGGGAAACGCTGTCTTTGCTGACCTCAAAAAGAAAATGGTGGGTGATAAGAGATTTGAACTCCTGACATCTTCGATGTGAACGAAGCGCTCTACCACTGAGCTAATCACCCAAGCCATCGGGGTTTTAGCTTCACTCCGAAGTGGGTGCAAGGGGGTCTGTGGCCACCGCAGAGGGCTTTTTGCGCCGTAACTTGCAAATGACGATATTTGCATTCGGCAGCTCTTTTTGGCGGTTCACCTTTAGCGTTCCCAAAGGTGGAAGCTTCAATGTGTCTCCATTCAGCAAGGCATCACCAAGCTCTTCCAGCACAGCCTCATAGACCTCTCGCGCTTTATTGGGTTGCACGTTGGCCCGTGCGGCGACGCGCGCGAGCATCGCCTTTTTGTTGACGACCGAAACCACCGCGTCGCTGGTTTGGAAGCCCGCGGCGGGCTTGGCGGATGCCGCGGTTTTGGGTGACGTGGACGTTTTGCGGGGCACAGGCGTACTGGCCGTCTTTCGGACGGACCCTGCAGCGGCAGGCGCCTTGGCAGTCGTCTTGCGGGTCGCGGTCGCGGGGGATTTCGGCTTGCTCGCCATGTCTGGAACCTCATTATATGCGTTTGAACACATCATAGGCTGGCGGGCTGCAGACTTCCACCTTTGCAACGCGGCAAAGCAAAAGGCGCGGCAATCGGCTGCCGCGCCTTTCGGTCTTTCATACGTCCCGTTTGGGGTCAGTGTGCCATGGGCGCCGCACCTGCCGCGTCCTTGGCCAAGGCCTTGGCGGCGGCTTCTTCGGCGGCTTCGTCCCATTCGACGGGATCGGGCTGGCGCACAAGCGCATGCTTCAGAACCTCCGACACGTGACTGACCGGGATAATCTCCAGCCCCTCTTTCACATTGTCGGGGATCTCACGCAGGTCTTTTTCGTTCTCTTGCGGGATCAGCACGGTTTTCACACCACCACGCAACGCCGCCAGCAGCTTTTCCTTTAGCCCGCCAATGGCCAACGCGTTGCCGCGAAGGGTCACTTCGCCGGTCATGGCGATGTCCTTCTTCACCGGGATACCCGTCAGAACCGACACGATCGAGGTCACCATCGCCAAACCCGCCGACGGCCCATCCTTGGGCGTCGCGCCTTCGGGCACGTGCACGTGGATGTCCCACTTTTCGAACTTCGGAGGCTCCACGCCGATTTCAGGCGCAATCGAACGAACATAGGAGCTGGCCGCGTCGATTGATTCCTTCATCACATCGCCCAGCTTGCCCGTGGTCTTCATCCGACCCTTGCCCGGCAGACGCAGGGCTTCGATCGACAGAAGGTCACCGCCGACACTGGTCCAGGCAAGCCCCGTGACGACACCCACCTGATCTTCTTGTTCTGCCAGCCCGAAGCGGTGCTTGCGCACGCCAAGATAGTCGTCCAGCAGATCGGGCGTTACCTCGACCGAGGTGACTTCCTTTTTCACAAGTTTGGTCACGGCTTTACGCGCCAGCTTGGCCAGTTCGCGCTTCAGGTTCCGCACACCCGCTTCGCGTGTGTAATACCGGATCATGTCCGTCAGCGCGCTTTCCTTGACGGCGAATTCGTCTTTTTTCAGCCCATGATCCTTGATCACTTCCGGCAGAAGGTGACGCGTCGCAATCTCGCGCTTCTCGTCTTCGGTGTAGCCCGCCAGCGTGATGATCTCCATCCGGTCCAGAAGCGGCCCGGGCATGTTGTAGGAGTTCGCCGTGGTCAGAAACATCACGTTCGACAGGTCATATTCGACCTCAAGATAGTGGTCGACGAAGGTCGAGTTCTGTTCCGGGTCCAACACCTCAAGCATCGCCGACGCCGGGTCGCCACGGAAATCCTGCCCCATCTTGTCAATCTCATCGAGCAAGATCAGCGGGTTCGTGGTTTTCGCCTTTTTCAGCGCCTGAATGATCTTGCCGGGCATCGAGCCGATATAGGTCCGGCGGTGGCCGCGAATCTCGCTTTCATCGCGCACCCCACCCAACGAGATGCGAATGAACTCGCGCCCCGTGGCTTTGGCGACCGACTTGCCCAAGCTGGTCTTACCCACACCCGGAGGGCCGACAAGGCACATGATCGGCCCCTTCAGCTTTTTCGAGCGCTGCTGAACCGCCAGATATTCGACGATCCGTTCCTTGACCTTCTCAAGCCCGTAGTGATCTGCGTCGAGCACTTTTTGAGCGTTGTTCAGATCGCGCTTGACGCGGCTTTTCGTGCCCCATGGCAGGCCCAGCATCCAGTCAAGATAGTTGCGCACAACGGTCGCTTCCGCTGACATGGGCGACATGTTCTTGAGCTTTTTCAGCTCGGCATCCGCTTTTTCGCGCGCCTCGGCCGACAGTTTGGTGGCTTCGATCTTTTCTTCAAGTTCGTTCAGTTCGTTCTGGCCTTCTTCGCCGTCACCAAGCTCTTTCTGAATGGCCTTCATTTGCTCATTCAGATAATATTCGCGCTGAGTGCGCTCCATCTGGCTTTTGACGCGGGTCTTGATCTTTTTCTCGACCTTCAGCACGGACATTTCGCCCTGCATCAGCCCATAGACTTTTTCCAGCCGCTCGCTGACCACGAAGGTCTCCAGCAGCTCTTGTTTTTGATCAACTTCGACGCCCAGATGGCCGGCCACAAGGTCGGCCAGCTTGTCAGGCGCGCGCGTCTCGGACACGGCGGCAAGGGCTTCTTCCGGGATGTTTTTCTTGACCTTGGCGTAGCGTTCAAACTCGTCCCCGACTGACCGTAGCAACGCTTCGACGTCGTTGGGATCGCCGGGTCGTTCCTCGATCACCTCAGCGAAGGCCTCGAAATAATCTGCATTGTCGACATAGTCGCTGATGCGCACACGCGATTGCCCTTCGACCAGCACTTTCACAGTGCCGTCGGGCAGCTTCAAAAGCTGCAAGACATTCGCCAGAACGCCAACAGAATAGATGCCATCCACGTCTGGTTCATCCACCGACGGGTCGATCTGGCTGGACAAAAGGATCTGCTTGTCATCCGCCATCACTTCTTCCAGCGCGCGCACGGATTTTTCACGTCCGACAAAAAGCGGCACGATCATGTGGGGAAAGACCACAATGTCACGCAGCGGCAGGACCGGGAAGGATTGGCTCAGTTGCTCACTCATAGGATTTCCTTGTTATTGGCAAAGCGCCCTGCCCCTGTGTTTCGGCAGCGCGGGCACCTCCTGTTCGGGTATTCAGATGGGGATCGTGCCGCCCAACGTCAACCCGGTTTGCCCCAACACTCTGCCCCTGCCGCGCGCTGACGACAAGGGGAAAGCTGGCGCAAAATTGGCATGGTCCGGGTTTCGGAACCCTTAAAGCGGTTCAATATCGCCTTGCGCGCGGTTCGCGTGGAAATCTGCTTCCCAATCAACAAAGCTGTGCGTTGAAATTGCGTCGCGCATACCCTGCATGATGTCTTGGAAATAGTGCAGATTGTGCCATGTCAGCAGCATCCCCGAGATCATCTCTTGCGCGCGGAAAACATGGTGCAGATAGGCGCGCGAATAGTTGCGGCAGGCGGGGCATCCGCAGTTTTCATCCAGCGGGCGCGGGTCGTCCTGGTGGCGGGCATTCTTGATGTTCAAAACGCCGTGACGGGTGAACACCTGCCCTGTGCGCCCCGAGCGTGACGGCAACACACAGTCCATCATGTCGATGCCGCGTTTGACCGCGCCGACGATGTCATCAGGCTTGCCAACGCCCATCAGATAGCGCGGCTTGTCGTCGGGCAGGAAATCCGGCGCAAAATCAAGGCAATCGAACATTGCCGCCTGCCCTTCGCCCACGGCCAGACCGCCCACCGCATAGCCGTCGAACCCGATCTTTTTCAGGGCCTCGGCGCTTTCTTCGCGGAAGTCGCGTTCCAGCCCACCTTGCATGATCCCGAACAGGGCGTGGCCGGGGCGATCCCCGAACGCATCGCGCGACCGTGCGGCCCAGCGCATCGACAGGCGCATGCTTTCGGCAATCCGGTCGCGATCAGCGGGCAGCGCAGGACATTCGTCGAAACACATCACGATGTCCGATCCAAGCAGCTTCTGGATCTCCATCGAGCGTTCCGGCGTCAGTTCATGCTTCGAGCCGTCGATATGCGATTTGAAGGTCACGCCCGCTTCGGTCAGCTTGCGCAAGCCCGCAAGGCTCATCACCTGAAATCCGCCGCTGTCGGTCAGGATCGGCTTGTCCCAGTTCATAAACTTGTGCAGCCCGCCAAGACGGTCAATCCGCTCTGCCGTCGGGCGCAGCATCAGGTGATAGGTGTTGCCCAACAAAATGTCGGCCCCGGTCGCCGCCACGCTTTCCGGCATCATCGCCTTCACCGTGGCCGCCGTTCCGACAGGCATGAAGGCGGGTGTGCGGATCTGGCCGCGCGGCGTGTCGATCACACCGGTGCGGGCCTTGCCGTCCGTGGTCTTAAGGGAAAACGTTATGCGGGGTGGGTTTTGATCTTGCATGCGGCTGATGTGGCGCATGCCGGCAAGATTGCCAAGAGTTTTCTGTTCGCAGGTGATGTAACGGGTGTTGGGCGCGACATGTCAGGTCGTTTCGTCCTGTTCTAACGGGACGCGTCCATAGCTGCTGGTCGAAAACCGTTCAGACAGCCGCTCAAGCTTGCGACAGGCCAGCATGAGCTCCGTCAGGGTCGTGCTGTCGACACGGTTGGCCAGCGTATAGGCCACGTCCTGCACCATGCGTGCAGCCTCATCCAACTGCTCTTTACATGTAGGTGAACGGTTTTCGCCACTACCTGTCGGTTTCACTTCTTTGTGCTCCCCTAACAACACGGATTCTGCATGGACGCAAATGATTGACCCATCGTCAACGTCAGCGCGGATATCGTCCATTTTAAGGCAAATTCTTGTCGATTGCGCATCAATCCTCTGGCAATTGGGCGACAGTTCTCGCTTTTGACGCTTATTGGCGTCGGAAAAGAAACGAAAGGCAGCCGCGCAATGTGGCCCAAGCGGCCACCGCGCCGGTTGTCTGTTCCGCTGTGCGCAAAGGTCGCGCTGCAAACACATCATTGAACGCGACGCCGCCACTGGACCTCTGCCGCTCCAATCCTTATATGTTCAGTCAGGATTAAGACGGACACAGCATGACCATGAACACTCCGGACCAACTTGAAGGCGAACCCCTGATCAAGCCGTCAACAGTGGATCACCCCCTGTATGACAGTGTTGTCGAGGCATGCCGAACGGTCTATGACCCCGAAATTCCAGTCAATATCTATGATTTGGGCCTTGTTTACACGATCGAGATCAACGACCAGAATGAAGTTGATCTGACCATGACGCTGACCGCGCCCGGTTGTCCGGTTGCCGGTGAAATGCCGGGTTGGCTGGTCGAAGCGATCGAGCCGGTGGCGGGCATCAAGCACGTGAACGTGGAAATGACGTGGGATCCCCCCTGGGGGATGGAAATGATGTCCGACGAAGCCCGACTTGAACTGGGCTTCATGTAAGCCCGGACGCCAGCCACTTGAGTGACACCCTTCGAGACCTTACCTTGAAGGCGAAGGAGACATCCATGTTTGGTATTCCCGGCAAATCGCCGATCACCATGACCGCCACCGCAGAAGCGCAGATCGCCAAGCTTATGGCGTCTGGGGGCCACAAAGGCTTGCGCATCGGCGTCAAGAAAGGTGGCTGTGCGGGTATGGAATACACCATGGACTATGTCGACGAGGTCGACCCCCATGACGAGGTTGTCGAACAAGGCAATGCGCGTGTGATCATCGCCCCGATGGCGCAGATGTTCTTGTTCGGGACCGAAATCGACTATGAGGTGTCGCTTCTTGAAGCTGGCTTCAAGTTCCGCAACCCCAATGTCAGCGAAGCCTGCGGCTGCGGAGAATCGATCAAGTTCGACGACAACCTGACCACGCAGACCTCAACCAGCTGATGGCGGTTTCAGACGCCGATATCGCCTTCGTCAAAGAGCTGTTCAGCGGACTTGGCCCGTTGACACATCGCAAAATGATGGGCGGCGCGACCTTTTATGCCGACGGGCAAGTCTTTGCGATCCTGTCCAGCGACGGCCAGGTTTTTCTGAAGGCCAAGGGCGATTTTGCCGACGCTTTGCAGGCTGACGGCAGCCGCATCTTCGGCATGAATGGAAAGACGATGGGCTACTGGACCCTGCCCGAGGCCGCTTTGGATGACCCGGAGCTTGCCTGCGATTGGGCGCAGCGGGCGCTTGCGGCCTTGTCTTAATCCCGCGCGGCCTTTTTCAGGTGCAGATAGGTTTCGTCAAACCTCTTCTTCATATGATCCCCCGCCAGTATGACCCGCCCCGCGCCCGGCGGCGCGACGTTGGTGTCGTGATTGGGGTTGAAAAACAGAGGGACCGAAATGCGTTCCTCGGCCGTGCCAATGACGCGGTGCAACGTTGCTTTGACGCGCCCTGCCGTCCACATCTCAAGCATTTCACCGAAATTGATGACGAAGTCTCCGATCGGGGCGTTCACCTTGGACCAGCTGCCATCGGCGCTCAGAACCTCCAGCCCTGCCACGCCGTCTGAGGCCAAAAGTGTCAGGCAGCCATAATCGGTATGGGCTGCGATGCCGAAGTCTTTTTCAGCCGCCCAATCGGGCCGCGGCGGATAGTAATTTCCGCGCAACAGCGCCATCGGTCGGGTGAAGGCTGCGTCGAAATGGTCCTCGTCCTCACCAATCGCGGCGGCGATTGCGCGCAACAGCCCCATCGCCACCGTAAGGGCCTTTGCATAATAGCCTTCGATCACGTCGCGAAAGCCCGGCACGTCAGGCCAAAGGTTGTCGCCGTAGACCGACAGGTTTTGGGCGCGCAAGGGATCGTCGGCCTCCAACGCAAAGCCGCTATCAAAGACTTGCTTGTAGTCGGGGTTGGCCGCCGGGTCGACCTGCTCGGCCCCCTGAGCGCCCCAGCCCCGGTTGGCCCCGGTCTGGGCCATATCTACGGCGCGTTTTTCAGCGTCGGGCAAATGAAAAAAGGCGCGATAGGCTTCGATGACGCGCGCAATGTCGGCGCGCAAAATCGCTGTGTTGTGCACTGTCAAAAAGCCGACCTTTTCGACGGCGTGTCGAAGGGCATCCATTGTCGCAGGATCGCGCGCGTCAATCAGTGCAGCGTCCAGTCTGGGGACCATGGCGACATTCCTTCTGGCAGTCCATTGTGCCGTATGGTTGTAGCGATCCCACCTGCCCGCGCAAGGCCTGCGGATTGCGCCGGGGCTTGACGCCCCCCGCCCTGCATCGGACAACGGTCCCATCAGACAGAGGAAGGATAAAAAAGATGCGGCGCAAACTGGCAGCGGGCAATTGGAAGATGAACGGAACCAACGCCAGCCTGACCGAGTTGACGGCACTGGCATCTGCCCACCCCACGCCGGGATGCGACATCCTGATCTGTCCCCCGGCAACGCTTCTGTCGCGGGCCGCTGACATAGTGCCTGAACAAATTGCCATCGGCGGGCAGGACTGCCACGCGCAGGAAAGCGGGGCACATACGGGCGATATCTCGGCCGGGATGGTGGCGGATGCGGGGGCGCAGTTTGTGATCCTTGGCCATTCAGAACGGCGCGAAGACCACAAGGAAAGCGACGCAAATATCCGCCAGAAGGTGTATGCCGCCATCGCCGCAGGCTTGAAAACCGTGGTTTGTGTCGGCGAAACGCTTGACGAACGCGACGCTCATAACACGCTGGAAATCATCGGAGGTCAAATGGCAGGGTCCATCCCGGACCATATGACGGGCGAAAACCTTGTCGTCGCCTATGAACCGGTCTGGGCCATCGGCACGGGCAAGGTTCCGACATTGGACCAGATCGGCGAGGTTCATGATTTCATCCGCGCCCGTCTGGAACGCCGCTTTGGCGAAGGGGTCGGCCGCTCGACGCGTATCCTGTATGGCGGGTCGGTCAAAGCCTCCAACGCGGCCCAGATCTTTGCCGTGTCCAACGTGGATGGCGCGCTGGTGGGCGGGGCAAGCCTGTCGGCCGCGGATTTTTCGCCGATCATCACGGCACTTGAAAACGCCTGAGCCGATCCGATCGTCTGGTGTTGACGCTATGGATAACTTGACGCTGCCACTCACTCGGTTAACAAGTTAACAATATACCTGTTGGAGCGAGCAATGGACTATTCAGAACTGGCAGACTGGCAAAAACGCGCAGCCGACTGGGCGCGTGACTACCACGCCGGGCTGCGCGACCGCCCGGTGCGCCCCGACATCGCGCCAGGCGACTTTCTGGCCAGGATCGAGGCCCCCGTCCCCGAAGCGCCCGAACCGATCGAGGCGATCTTCGACGATTTCACCCGGCTGGTGCCCGACGCGATGACCCATTGGCAGCACCCGCGCTTCTTTGCCTATTTCCCAGCCAATGCGGCCCCGGCCTCGATGCTGGCCGAACAGCTTGCCAACGCAATGTCGGCGCAGGCGATGCTGTGGCAAACGGCGCCGGCGGCCAACGAGATGGAAGACCTTGTCATCCGCTGGCTGCGCGACGCCTTGGGGCTGCCTGCCGATTTCACCGGCACCATTCATGACAGCGCGACCACCGCGACATTTTCAGCCGTGACCACGATGCGAGAGCTTGCGTTGAGCCATCAAGGGATCACCAAGGGCCTGTCTGGTGCGCCCCGCCTGCGCATCTATGCCAGCGCGCAAACCCATTCCAGCGTGGACAAGGCGGTGCGCCTGTCCGGGATCGGGCAAGACAACCTTGTGAAAGTGCCGACCATCCCCGACCACCCCACCTGGTCGATGGACGCTGACGCGCTGGAGGCAATGATCCGCGCGGATATTCAGGCGGGGATGAAACCCGCAGGCGTCGTTCTGTGCGTCGGTGGCACATCGATCGGGGCGTGTGATGATATCGGCGCCTGTATCAAAGTGGCGCATAGCCACGGGTTGACCGTTCATGTCGACGCGGCTTGGGCAGGCTCGGCAATGATCTGCGAAGAGTTTCGGGCGCTCTGGGCTGGGATCGAAGCCGCCGACAGCATCGTCTTCAACCCGCACAAATGGCTTGGTGCGCAGTTCGACTGTGCGGTGCAGTTTCTGCGCGACCCCGCCCCCCAGATCGGGGCCATGGGACTGCGGCCCGAATATCTGAAGACACAAGGTGGCGACGAGGTCGTTAACTACAACGAATGGACCTTGCCGCTGGGGCGCCGCTTTCGGGCGTTGAAGCTTTGGTTCTTGTTGCGGTCCGAGGGACTGTCCGGCCTGCGCACCCGCATCCGCAACCATGTTGCATGGGCCAATGATGCCGCGCGTGCCATCGCGGCCCTGCCCGGCTTTGCCATCACGACACCCCCGATCCTGTCGCTGTTCACCTTCCGCTTCAAGGATGATGAGGCAACGGCCACCCTTCTGGATCGTGTGAACCGGGACGGGCGGATCTATCTGACGCAGACCAGCCACCAGGGCCAGTTCGTCATTCGCGTCACGGTCGGCCAGTTCGCTTGCACACGCGACGATGTCATGATGATCCCAACCATCCTGTCGGAAATGTCGCAGGGCCTCTAAGGTCATTATTTCTTTACATTTCTCTGCCAGCTTTTAGACTGAAAGTGCGTCGTGTCACGTGCGGTTGACATTTTATTTCCCGCATATCGACATGCCGATGCCCGTATTGGCTCTTATCTATTAGATAAGCGAAAGGGTGGTTCGATGGAGTTCGGGAAGGACTTTACATACCGCGAATATATCGCAGATGGCGTTGTCCATGGGTTTGGTGTTTTTGCCGCCCTGATCGGCGCAGCGGCTCTGATCTATTGGGCGCTGGGGGATGCGCCCATGGGATATTTGCCTCCCATGCTGGCCTATGGTGCCGGATTGATCGCCAGTTTCACGCTTTCGGCAGCCTATAACATGACGCTGCACAAATCAGCGCGCAGGGTCTTGCGTCGCTTCGACCATGCAGCCATTTACCTCATGATTGCAGGAACTTACACGCCGATTGCGTTGATCGGCATTGGCGGGACCAATGGCATCGCACTGGCGGCCGGGGCATGGACGCTGGCGTTAATCGGCGTCACGCTGAAGCTGTTCTTTTTTCGCCGTTTCGAACGGCTCAGCTTTATGCTGACCCTGATGCAGGGCTGGATGGCTGTGCTGATGATCGGCCCGTTGATCGCTGTGTTCAGCCCCGTCGTGCTTGTGTTGCTGGTCGGTGGCGGCGTTCTGTTCACCCTAGGTATCGTATTTCATCTGGGCGATCATCTTCCGTTCAATCGGGCGATCTGGCATGCCCATGTGCTGCTGGGGGCTGCGGCCCATTATGCGGCTGTGGTGATGGTTGCCGGCTTCTGACCCTGCCTGAGCGACGCGGGATGCCGCAAACGCGATAGACCTGTCGCAAATTGTCTTCCAGGCTGCTCGGCAGGAGGGGGCGGAATGGACCAACTGGACTGGCTCGTGACCATCATCACGCGCACCATCGGTGCAGAGCGTGGGCGCGCCGCGCGCGGGCGGCCCTGAAGGCGCAATTTTGTCGCCATTCCTTGCCCTTATCCTCAGGTTTCTCACATGACCAATTCCTCTGCCCGCCGCTCTGGTGGTCGCCTCGCCCGGCAAGCCCTTCGTTCAGCGCCTTTGTCCCGTGACCTTCGCCCAGTGCGCCCGGGGATGGAAGGCGGAACATACACGCCGCTTTCGCCGGATGGCATCGCGCGCATCCATGCCGCAGCGTTGGACGCGCTCGAACAGATCGGACTGGCGGATGCCCCGCGATCAGGCATCGACCATATGACCCGCGCCGGGGCCATTCTGGGAGATGACGGGCGCCTTCGCTTCCCACGCGCATTGGTCGAAGACATGCTGGCCAAGGCGGCCAAGGACATCACCCTGTGCGGTCGCGATCCACAGCACGACCTGACCCTCAGCGGCAAGCGCGTGCATTACGGCACCGCAGGCGCGGCAGTTCACATGGTCGACCCACATGGACGGGAATACCGAGAAAGCACGGTTCAGGACCTGCATGATGCTGCACGCATCGTCGATCAGCTGGACAACATCCATTTCCTTCAGCGGCCCATGGTCTGCCGGGATATTCCCGACAACCGCGAGATGGACCTGAACTCAATCTACGCCTGCACATCAGGGACAAAAAAGCATGTCGGCGTCTCATTTTCAGAGCCCGACTTTGTAGAAGACGGGATCGAGCTTCTGCACATGATCGCGGGCGGCGAGGACGCGTGGCGCACGCGCCCCTTCGTGTCGAACACCAACTGTTTTGTCGTGCCGCCGATGAAATTCGCCACCGAAAGCTGTCAGGTGATGGAGAAGGTCATCGCGGCTGGCATGCCCGTGTTGCTGTTGTCAGCCGGCATGGCCACAGCCACTGCGCCCCCCACGCTGGCCGGCGCGATCGTTCAGGCCGTGGCGGAATGTCTGGCGGGCGTTGTCTATGTCAATTCAATCGCACCGGGGCACCCCGCGATCTTCGGCACGTGGCCCTTCCTGGTCGATCTGCGGTCCGGGGCGATGTCGGGCGGATCGGGCGAACAGGCTTTGATGTCGGCTGGTTGCGCGCAGATGCACCAGTTCTATGGCCTGCCCGGTGGGGCGGCCGCCGGGTTCTCGGATTCAAAACTGCCGGATATGCAGGCTGGCTGGGAACAGATGTGTTCCAATGTGCTGGCCGGTCTGTCGGGTCTGAACATGGTCTACGAGGCCGCAGGCATGCACGCTTCGCTTCTGGGCTTCTGTCATGAAAGCCTGATCCTTGGCGACGACATCGTCGGGCAGGCGTTGCGCTGCGTGCGCGGGATCGAGATCACTGAGGATTCGGTCAGCATCGAAATGATGAGATCGGTCTGTCTTGGGGGGCCGGGTCATTACCTCGGGGAAGATCAGACGCTGAGCCGGATGCAGACAGATTTTGTCTATCCGACCCTTGGCGATCGGACATCCCCGAAAGAATGGGCCGAGGTTGGCAAACCCGATCTGATCGCTGCCGCCACCGCGCGGAAAGAGGATATTCTGGCGCAGCGGGGCAGTGCGCGCTTTGACCCGCAAGTTGACGCGGCGATCCGGGCGCGGTTCAACATTCACCTTCCCGTATAAAAGATAAGATGCGGGGCCTGCGGCCCCGCCTCACCCGCGCGCGGCCTCTGCCTTTTCTTCGAGCGCCAGCCATTCCTCTTCGGCGTCGGCCAAGGCATGTTGCCGCTGGGCCAAACCTTCTGATGCTTTCTTGAACTTCACCGGTTCTTTGGTGAACAGATCGGGGTCCATCAGAAACTCTTCCAGCTTGGCGATCTCGGCAGACAGACGGTCCATTTCGGCGGGCAGCGCGTCAAGACGGTGCTGTTCGGTGAAAGAAAGGCCTGCCTGTTCGTGGCGCGGATTTTGCTTGACCTTCACCTCGTTAGGCTTTGATTTTGTGGCTTTTTGCTCTGGTTCACTCGCGCGCGCCTTGCGCTGTGACTGATAATCCGACCAGCCACCGGGATAAATCGTGGCGCGGCCGTCCCCTTCCATCGCGATGGTGCGTTCGGCGACGCGGTCCAGAAAATCACGGTCGTGGCTGACCACCAGAACCGTGCCGTCATAGGCTGAAATAAGCTCTTGCAGCAGGTCCAGCGTTTCAACGTCCAGATCGTTGGTGGGTTCGTCCATCACCAGAAGGTTCGATTGCCGCGCCATGATCTTGGCCAAGATCAGGCGTGCCTTTTCGCCACCCGACAGCGACCGGACCGGTGCGCGGGCCTGCGCGTCAGAGAACAGGAATTCCTTCAGGTAGCCGACAACGTGTTTCGGGGTGCCGCGCACCATCACCTGATCGGCCTTCCCCGACACTCGCATTTCGGGATCACCCACCAGATTTTCCCACAGGCTGTCATCTTCGACCAACCCGGTGCGATTTTGATCGAACACTGCGATTTCCAACCCGGTGCCATGACTGACACTTCCCGTGTCGGGTGCCTCGTGCCCAATCAGAATTTTCAACAGCGTGGTCTTGCCCGCCCCATTCGGCCCCACAAGCGCAAGGGTTTCGCCGCGCATGACACGCAGGTCGAAGTCGCGCAGGATCACACGGTCACCGTAGGATTTAGAGATGCCTTTCGCCTCGATCACCTTGCGGCCCGATTTCGGGCCCGCGTCAAGCATCATTCCAGCAGCACCTTGCCGGGAAATCTGTGCCGAACGTTCCGCCCTCAGATCGCCAAGGGCGCGCAATCGTCCCTGATTTCGCTTGCGCCGTGCGCTGATGCCTTCGACCGCCCAGCGCGCTTCGGCTTTGATCTTGCGGTTCAGTTTGTGGCGGCTGGTGTCTTCTTCGTCCCAGACTTTGTCACGCCATGTTTCGAAATTCTCAAAGCCCTTTTCCTGTCGGCGCACCTGCCCACGATCCACCCAAAGCGTGGCACGTGTCAGCGCCCGCAGAAAGGCGCGGTCGTGGCTGATCAGAACAAAACCCGCGCGCGTTTGCGTCAGCTCGGCTTCTAACCACTCGATGGCTTCGATATCCAAATGGTTCGTGGGTTCGTCCAGCAACATCAGGTCAGGCGCCTCGGCCAGCAACTTGGCCAGCGCCGCGCGCCGCCGTTCACCGCCCGACGCCGTGCCGACCGGGGCGTCCAGCCGCATCTTCAAGCCCTCGGCCACCCGTTCAACCAGATAGTCCTGCCCCGGCTCAAGCCCCGATACCGCGAAATCGCCCAAAGTGGCGTATTGGGACAAATCCGGGTGTTGTTCCATATACCCCACCGACACGCCGGGCGACAAAACCCGTGCGCCACGATCGGGTTCGACCAGCCCCGCCATGACCTTCATCAGGGTGGACTTGCCTGACCCGTTCCGGCCAACCAGCGCAACCCGGTCGCCGGGTTGGATGACCAAATCCAGACCATCAAAAACCGGATCGCCGCCAAAGGTCAGCGAGATATCGGTCAATTGTAAAAGAGGTATACGAGCCATGGCGCCGGGTTAGGCAATTGACGCCATGACGTCAACCAGCCTGCGCGCCTGCAAGTGCGCGCAACAGGCGTGCCCGCGCCGGCGGCACCGCGTTCACCTCGACGCCGGTGAACACATGCAGCGTGTCCAGATCGCGATCAACCACAGCATGGTCCGACACGCAGCCCCCCATCACCAGATACGACCGCAGAAGCGGCGGCATTGTTTGCGCCGCGCGTTTCAGATCCGGCACATGGTCTGTATCTTGCGAGAATCGGATAACGTGCGGGGCCTTGATGCGAGGCCGCCAGCGCTTGGGCGCCAGATGCCGGTCGTGCAAGACCGCGAAGGCGTCGCGGTATTGGATCGGGTCGGTGCCATGAAACGTGGAACAACCGAACAGCATTGCAATCCCCTGCTCGTCCACATACCGCGCTATTGATCCCCACGCGACGCGCAGCGCCTCGACCCCATCCTTGGCCTCTGGGTCGATGCAGAACCGGCCGACCTCGACCATCGGGGCCTTGAGCTGGCCAAGTGCCGTCAGGTCATAGAACTGCGCAGAGTAGCTGTCATGGATCTGGTGCCCTTCCGCCAATGGGAACAACCGGAAACAGGCGGCAAGCTGCCCTGACGTGGCATCATCGACCAACACATGTCGGCACAGGTCATCGAAACGGTCGCTGTCGACCCCGTTGCCTTTGCGAAAGCAACGGTGGCGCAAGGCTTGCGCGGCACGCAGATCACGGGCGTCATCGGCAAACCTTGCCCTGTATCGGGCTTTACACATACTCGGCATCAAGGCTCTCCGCCCTTGGCGCAACGCGCTTTCGTTCCTAAATATGTCTGCGGCACACGACCGCCGCAAGGTGCAACTGGATGATGTTGTTCCTGACCGGATAGAAAAGGAGGCCTTATGGCGAAGATCAAGAAAACCGAAGCGGAATGGCGCGACACACTTGGCGACGAGCTTACTTTTCAAGTGACCCGTCATGCGGCGACCGAGCGCGCCTTTTCGCATCCCGGATTTCCCGAAGGCGACGGCGTCTTTCGCTGCACATGCTGTGGTGAACCCCTGTTCGACAAGGCCGAGAAGTTTGAAAGCGGCTGCGGCTGGCCCGCTTTTTCTGCCCCGCGCGACACCGCCCCAGTGGCGGAAAAGGTCGATACCAGCCACGGCATGCGCCGCACCGAGGTGCTGTGCGCCAATTGCGACGCCCATTTGGGGCATGTTTTTCCCGACGGCCCCGGCCCGACCGGCTTGCGGTATTGCATCAACGGGGTTGCGCTGGATTTCGAACCGGATCAGGCCACCGACGACACGGACGCCTGACGCCCTCTTGAAGGTTGGCAAACGAAAAAGGCGCGGCGGCCGTGACAGCCCCGCGCCTTATCTATTCGTTTCTATTCGTTGGCAATTCCGGCCGGGCGTCTAGCGCCCGGTCAACTGCTCTGCCACGTCGATGCGTCCGATCGACCCGAACAGCTGGCGCAGGAACCCAACGCCTTTGATGTTGCTGTCGGTCACGCGACGCTCAAGCACTACGACCCGCCCGTCTTCCAGGCCAAACCGCTCGATGTTTTCAACGACGCCCTTTTCGGTGAACGAGACCGCAAGCACTTCGCGGTCAATTTCTTGCGGCGCGTTATAGAGGTAGTGCTTGAACCGCGAGCGCACATAGTAATAGCCACTGTCAACCAACAGCCCCGCCGTGCCCGGTTTGCCGATGGCGGCCGCAACCGTCTCGCGGGTGTCCTTGCCGACCACGATCAGATCGACATCCTCGTTCGGTGGCATGTAGCCATGGTTGCGAAAGGTTGCAGAACAGCCGCTTACGACTGCAACCAGCAGCAATGCAGTGACTGCCTTGCTGATGTTTTTGCCTATCTGGTGCAGATTAGACATGCCGCCCCCCTTGCCTTAGCTACTCGCTCTTGGGTATCGGCTTAGCCTAGGATCGCCGCTGGTTCAAGAAACGATCACCCGGCACGTGACACCCTCTTGGATGTCCCGACCCCGGTCGGAATATCCACCACAGGACGCGGAGACGCAAGATGACTGAGACACCCAATGGCGCGGACCCCCTTTCGGACGCCCTGCCCTATACCCATCCGGTGCGGCCTGCTGCGCTTTCCACCAGTGCGCCGACATCTTTCGAACTGGTGCCGTCCGCACAGGACTGCGACGCAATCGCTGCCTATCTGGGTCTGACCGGGCTGCGCAAACTGCGCTTCACGGGCGCGTTGCGTCCTTTGGGCAAGCGTGACTGGCAGATGCAGGCGCAGCTTGGCGCCACCGTCGTTCAGGACTGTGTCGTCACGCTGGCACCTGTCACCACGCGGCTGGAAGACACTGTCGATCTGCGCTGGCTGCAGAACATGCCCGAAACGGACACCACCTTATCCGAGGTCGAGATGGCTGGGGATGTCAGCACCGAACCGCTGACCGAGGTGATCGATCTGGGTCAGGTGATGATCGAGGCGCTTGCGCTTGCCCTGCCGCAATACCCCCGCGCCGAGGGTGCACAGACGGGAGAGCTGATCTTTACCGAACCTGACGCCAAACCGATGACCGACGAAGATGCCAAACCGTTTGCCGGGCTGGCCGCCTTGCGCGACAAATTCGGTGACAACAGCGACAGCGATGATGGCGAAGGTGGTGAAGGTGGGGCTGCATAGGGTGCCAAAGCGCCTAATTGTGACGCAGATCCGGGGTATTCACCGATAAGCGTGCAAAAACGACGGAAATCTGCCGAATTCGGTGCAATTACCCCCTTGCGCCGCGAGCGAATCCCAGTATTTTCCCGCCTTCTTCCACAAGATGGGTTGGACAGCGCACCGCAAAGAGCGTATGAGGCGCCGAGACTCAGGAATGACTTGAGAACACCGGGCGATCCCGCCCCAGAAATACACCGGGCTCTATGCCCCCGAATTCCAAAGGTTGAGACGATGGCTGTCCAACAGAACAAAGTATCAAAGTCGCGTCGCAACAACCGTCGTGCACATGACGCTCTGGTTGCTGCAAACCCGAACGAATGTTCGAACTGCGGCGAGCTGAAGCGCCCTCACCACGTGTGCCCTTCGTGCGGCCATTATGACGACCGTGAAGTGGTCGCAATTGCCGACGAAGTCGAGTTTGACGACGAAGACGCGGCGTAAGGCTCTTGCCCGACGCGGGTGGTCGTGTCAGAAAATCCCCGAGCATGGGATGAAGAATGACAATGGACGCCCCCAAACGCACAATCGTATCGGTCGACGCCATGGGCGGAGATCTTGGACCGGCAGCCGTTGTTGCCGGTCTTGCGCTGTCTGCGGACAAGAACCCGGATATCGGGTTCATCCTGCACGGCAACAAGTCAGAACTTGACCAACTGATCGCCCGCACCAAGGGCCTGTCCGAGGTGTGCGAAGTGCGTCACGCCGACGAAGTCGTCACGATGGATGACAAACCCAGCCATGTGATGCGCAACGGTCAGAAGACCTCTATGTGGTCGGCAATCGAGGCGGTGCGCGACGGCGACGCCGATGTGGCGGTCAGCTGCGGCAACACCGGTGCGCTGATGCTGTTGTCGATGGTGCGCCTGCGCAAGCTGCCCGGCATCAACCGCCCCGCCATCGCCTGCCTCTGGCCGTCGCACAACCCGTCCGGGTTCAACGTGATGCTGGATGTGGGTGCCGATGTGCGCGCCGATGAAAACGACCTGCTGCAATATGCCATGATGGGCGCGTCCTATGCGCGCAACGGGCTGGGCATCAACCGCCCCCGCGTCGGGTTGTTGAATGTCGGGACCGAAGAACACAAAGGCCGCAGCGAATTGAAGGCGGCGCATGAGCTGATCTCGAATGCCGCAGATGGCGCGCAAATCGACTTTGTCGGCTTCATTGAAGGGGTTGATCTTCCGTCGGATCGCGTCGATGTGATCGTCACCGACGGGTTCACCGGAAATGTCGCCCTGAAAACCGGCGAAGGCACAGCCAAACTGATTTCCGGTCTGTTGCGCGAGGCGTTCGGCGCCACGATCTTCTCCAAGATCGCCGCCGTTCTGGCAATGGGACCGCTGAAGCGTATGGGCCAGCGCGTGGACCCCAGCCGCAACAATGGCGGTGTGTTCCTAGGCCTGAACGGGACGGTTGTGAAAAGCCACGGATCAGCAGATGCCACAGGTATTTCCGCAGCGGTCCGGCTGGCCTTTCAACTGGGCAAAAGCGGTTTCAACCAGAAGCTCGCAGCTCGGGTTGCATCCGGGGACGCATCACGCCAAGATGTCGCTACGGAAAGCCGGCAAGGTGAGCAGCAAGAATGATAAGACGCGCCGTGGTCAAAGGCGTCGGGCACTATCTGCCTGAACGCGTTGTCCCGAATTCTTTTTTCGAAGACATCGTGGACACCACGGACGAATGGATTCGCACCCGCTCTGGCATCGAACGGCGCCACTTTGCCGCCGAGGGGGAAACCACCTCGCAAATGGCAGCCCATGCCGCCCGCGCCGCACTGTCCAATGCGGGGTTGGTGGTGGACGATATCGACGCGATCATTCTGGCGACCTCGACCCCTGACCTGACCTTTCCATCTGTTGCGACCATGGTTCAAAACGAACTGGGCATGACACGTGGCTTCGGTTTTGATGTGCAAGCCGTCTGTGCAGGCTTCGTTTTTGCGCTGACCAATGCGAACGCGCTGATTATGGCGGGACAGGCTGATCGTGTGCTCGTGATCGGCGCCGAGACGTTCTCGCGGATCCTCGACATGACCGACCGCGCCACCTGCGTGCTGTTCGGTGATGGCGCCGGCGCACTGGTGCTTGAGGCGCAAGACGGCAAAGGCGACACCACGGACCGTGGCATCTTGTCGGCGGACCTCAATTCAGATGGGCGGATGCGCGACATGCTCTATGTCGATGGCGGTGTGTCGACCACGCAGACATCGGGCCATTTGCGCATGCAAGGCAACCCCCTATTCCGCCAAGCCGTTGGAAAGCTTACCGAAACCGCTGAGACAGCGCTGACCAAGGTCGGCCTGACCGATGATGATGTTGACTGGATCGTGCCCCATCAGGCCAATATCCGCATCATTCAGGGCACCGCCAAGAAAATGGGTGTGCCGATGGATCGGGTGGTCGTCACGCTTCAAGATCATGGCAACACCTCGGCCGCGTCGATCCCGCTGGCCTTGTCGGTCGCACAGGCCGAGGGCAAGATTAAGCAGGGCGACATTCTGGTCACCGAGGCAATCGGGGGCGGTTTGGCGTGGGGGGCTGTGGTCCTTCGCTGGTAGGCCGTGGCCTTGGCCTGAACGCCTGACGCAGATCAACAGAACAAGTCATTGATATTGACTCGGAAATTCAAACCTCCCATGCTTCCGGAAATCATTTCAGGGGGACAGCATGAGTGAAAAGACTTTGACCAGGATGGATCTGAGCGAGGCGGTGTTCCGCGAAGTGGGCTTATCGCGCAACGAAAGCGCGCAGCTTGTCGAAACCGTTCTGGGCCACATCTCCGATTCTCTTGTCGACGGCGAAAGCGTCAAAATCTCGTCCTTCGGCACCTTTTCCGTCCGAGACAAAGCCGCGCGCGTCGGGCGCAACCCAAAAACCGGCGAAGAAGTGCCGATCTTGCCGCGTCGTGTGCTGACCTTCCGCCCGTCGCACCTTATGAAAGACCGGGTCGCAGACGGCAACAAACGCTGATCCTGCGCGTGGGGCTGTGTGCGGGTCACGCCATTTGATAACCAGTAGAACGGACAGGTCTGAGCATGGAAAAGAAGTCTCCTGACGCCTTTCGCACCATCAGCGAGGTGGCCGAATGGTTGGGCGTGCCGACCCATGTTCTGCGGTTCTGGGAAAGTCGGTTCAGTCAGGTCAAACCGGTTAAACGGGCGGGTGGCCGTCGCTACTATCGTCCGTCGGACATGGAGCTCTTGGGCGGCATTCGCAAACTTCTGCACGAAGATGGCATGACCATACGCGGTGTGCAGAAGCTTTTGCGCGAAGAAGGCGCCAAACACGTGGCCGCCATGTCGCCATCACTGGACAGCGACGATATGCGCGATGTGACGCCCTCAAATGTGGTGCCGCTTGACGTGCAATCCACCGACACAACGTCCGAGGTGCCCAAAGAGCCGCGCGAACGCGCTGAGGCCGATTTGGTCGAGGATGCCGAGATCGTCGAGACCGACGTCGAGCCTGACATGCCCATGCAGGACACGACACAAGCCGAACACGTTGACGCATCGAAAGCCGCAGAGCACGTGGACACGTCTGACACCAAGCCTGACACAGCACCTGACGCCCCGTCAGAGGTCGCCGCTGAGGCTGCGACGTCCGCCGGTGATCAGCACGACATCAGCCAGCGAATTGACGCAGAAACGGCAGCGTCTGCACCAGATGATGTGACCTCTGACCCTGTTCCCGCAGTCGAAACGCCAGAAGGCCCCACCGCTTCTGACGTTGCAGTCGACCCAACAGCTTCAGCCGAATCGCCGCCCTCGGCTGATGCGGCACCCAGCGGCCCTGCCCTGCCCGACATCTCGCATATCCCTGATGATCCGTCGGATGAGGATGCCATCGCAGACGCCCCGATCCTTGCCGTGTCCCTGCGTAAAGCGCGGACCAATGGCACCGACGCGCATATTGCAGCGGTGCAGGCACTTGCTGATCGCCTTGAGACGCTGGCCGCACAGATGCGTCAGGCGCGTGGGCGCCAGCCATAGGCAGCGCTTGCGGCCCCCGCTTTGTCGCGCCCCGAAAAAGGACAGGCGAAACATGACTTTCCTGCCGTTTCCCGCTTGCCCTGCCTGCGAAAATCACTATGTAAGGTCTCCAGTCGGGCTATGGCGCAGCCTGGTAGCGCGTCCGTCTGGGGGACGGAAGGTCGCAGGTTCGAGTCCTGCTAGCCCGACCAAATTCAAAACCGCCCGCCCGACTTTCGGGCGGGTGTTTTTGTATCCGCGATCAGGATCAAGGGGAGGATGGGTATGAAAACCGGCGTTTTGGCAGACCACCAGATCAAGCAGATGGTCGTGGGCGGCGCAATCGCGGCCTCGTCCCCGATCCTGAACGAACAGATTCAACCCGCATCGCTTGATCTGCGTCTGGGTGACATCGCCTATCGTGTGCGCGCCTCGTTCTTGCCCGGCAAGGGGTCCACCGTGACCCAGCGCCTGGACCAGTTAACCATGCACGAGGTCACGCTAACCGGTGGTGCCGTTCTGGAGAAAGGCTGCGTCTATGTCGTCCCGTTGATGGAGCGCCTGCAGCTGCCCCAGGGCATGACCGCCGCCGCCAGCGCCAAAAGCTCGATTGGCAGGGTGGACTTGATGACCCGCGTGATCACCGATCAGGGGATCGAGTTTGACCGTGTGCCCGAAGGCTATGACGGTCCCTTGTATGCCGAGCTTTGCCCCCAAAGCTTCTCCGTCGTCGTGCAGCCGGGGCAATTGCTGAACCAAATCATCTTTCGGCAGGGCAAAACGATCTTGACGGATGACGAACTGCTCGCGGTTCATGCCCGCACACCGATCGTGTCGGGCGATCCGGTAATTTCCGACGGGTTGGGGTTTTCGGTCGATCTGAAACCGCGCTCGGGCGATCTGGTCGGTTACCGCGCCAAACGGCACACCGGCGTGGTTGATCTGTCAAAGCTCGCCCATTACGACCCGGCAGACTATTGGGAAGAGGTGCACACCACCGAGGGACGCATCATCCTGGACCCCGGTGCGTTTTATATTCTGGTCAGCCGTGAAGCCATCGCAATCCCACCCGATTGCGCCGCCGAAATGGCCCCTTACCTTGCCATGGTCGGCGAGTTTCGCGTCCATTATGCAGGCTTCTTCGATCCGGGCTTTGGCTATGACGCCGCGGGTGGCTCAGGGTCGCGCGGCGTGCTTGAAGTGCGCTGTCACGAAGCGCCATTTGTGCTGGAACACGGACAGGTTGTTGGACGGCTGGTCTATGAGAAGATGTCGGACCGGCCGAGCGCCCTTTATGGGGAAGATATCAAATCGAACTATCAGGGGCAGGGATTGAAATTATCTAAACATTTCAAATCCGTATGACGTTTGGTCTGGCCATACCGCGGTATCAGAACAGCTTGCGTGACACTTTCTGCGCCTTCCGGGCACGTTTGGCCAAGTCCTTGCTCTGACGCGCGCGCGCCTTGTCTTCTGGCGACATCTCGTCGTCAGACTTGCCGCGCCGCGCCGCCATATCAATCCCGGCATCAACGCCTTTGTTAACCAACTGACGGGTCACCCGACGGATGATCATATTGATGATCTGGTTCACATTCATATCCGTGTTTCCTTTGCCTGCTCAGGCGCAGTCTATCCCAATATTTGGGTATTTTCATGTCCCTTCACAAGACATGCCGCAGATCGCGCGCGGGCTCGCTTAGTCCTCGAACAGCTCTGACTGGCCTTCAGGGCTTTCATCTTCGTCATCCGTGTCCGGGCCGGGTAGGGTTCCGGGCGGCGGGCGGCTTTCCAGAAGGCCAGCCGAGCGCAGTTCTTTCAGCCCCGGCAGGTCGCGCGCGCTTTCCAGTCCGAAATGGTCCATGAAAATCTGGGTCACGACGAACGTCACCGGACGGCCCGGTGTCATACGGCGGCGGCCGAAACGGATCCACTCCATTTCGATCAACTGATCCACAGTGCCGCGACTGACCGAGACACCACGGATTTCTTCGATCTCGGCGCGGGTGACAGGTTGGTGATAGGCGATGATCGCCAGCGTTTCGATGGCGGCGCGCGACAGTTTGCGCGTCTCAACCGTTTCTTTCTGCATCAGATAGCCAAGGTCCGGCGCGGTGCGAATGGCCCACGCGTCGCCGACCTTCACCACCGACACGCCCCGCCCTTCATAGCGTTTGCGCAGATAGACCAGCGCTTCAGCGGCGTCTGACCCATGCGGCATGCGCGCCTCAAGTTCCTTGACCGTCACAGGCTCGGCAGAGGCAAACAGGATGGCTTCGACCATGCGTTCCTGTTCGCCCATCGGCGGGGCCTCAAACAGGCTGTCATTGGGCGCGGCTGCCCCCTTGTCGGCGGGTACATCGTCACGCGTTACATCATCCGTCATGTGTCTTCCTGCGGATCTGAATGGGGGAAAAGACCTCCCCCTGTCTAAGTTCTACGGCACCACGTTTGGCAAGTTCCAGCGTGGCTGCAAAATTTGCGGCGGTGGCCGAGCGGCGGCGCGCAGGGTCGGTTTGCCAGCCTTCCGGCAGATACGAGGTCAGGTCGGTCCAGTCGCCCGCATAACCGATCAGCCCCCGCATCCGGTCCAGCGCCTGTTCCATCGTCATCACCGCGTCACGGTCCATGACGAAGGGGCGGAATTCATCCTTGGTGCGGATGCGTGCGTAACCCTGCATCAGGTCCAGAAGGGTCGCGGTATAGGTCACGCGGCGCACGCGCGTCACGTCTTCGGGAATACCGCGGGCAAAGAAATCGCGCCCCAACTGGTCGCGCGCCATCAGCTTGGCCGCCGCATCACGCATCCCCTGAAGGCGTTCAAGCTGAAACGCGAGGTGGGCTGCCAGTTCTTCGCCTGACGGGCCGTCTTCAGACGGATCAGGTGGCAACAACAGGCGGGATTTCAGAAACGCCAGCCACGCCGCCATCACCAGATAGTCCGCCGCCAGTTCGATGCGCAGGTGGCGCGCCTTTTCCACAAACCCCAGATATTGTTCGGCCAGTTCCAGAACCGAGACCTTGCGCAGGTCAACCTTCTGGGTGCGGCTCAACGTCAACAGCAGGTCAAGCGGGCCTTCATACCCCTCGACATCCACGATCAAAGCCTCGGCCGCCAAGCGTTCCGAGACCGACATCGCGTCGCTTTCAAATTCGTCAGTCTCGTTCATCCGCCGCCCGTTCAGACCCCTGACCTGTCATCAGGTTCTGAAACTCGGTGTCAAGCGCGGGAATGTCAATGGGATCGGGGGACCTGCGCCATGTCAGCGCGTCATCAGCGCGTGCCTGCGCGGGGCCGCCCAGCGGCCCGGTGGCGTCAGCAACCTCTTCCATTTGCTCCAACACACCGTTGCAATGCAGGACCATGTCGCACCCGGCCTGCAACGACCGGCGCGCGCGCAGAGACAGCGGGCCCGACAACGCCTGCATCGACAGATCATCGGTCATCAACAGGCCGCCAAACCCGATCCGGTCGCGGATCAGCTTAATCACCGCGGGACTTTGCGTGGCAGGGTTTTCAGCGTCGATATCTTCGTAGACGATATGCGCGGTCATGCCGATGGGCAGACCGGCCAAGGGTTCAAACGCCATGAAATCTGTGCGCGCCAATTCCTTGGCCTTGGTTTTCACGTGCGGCAACACTTTGTGGCTGTCCAAATTGGCGCGCCCGTGGCCGGGGATGTGCTTGACCACTGGCAAGACGCCGCCTTCCAGAAGCGCTTGCGCCACCGTGCCTGCGCGTTCAGCCACGCGCACAACATCTTCGCCGTAACAGCGGTTGCGCAGGATAGGATGGGTGTCGGCGTTGGCAATGTCAGCGATTGGCGCACAGTTTCCGTCGATGCCGACGGCCAACAATTCATCGGCGATCAGGCGATACCGGATAAAGAGCGTGCGCAGGGCGTCGCGTTTGTTCAGCGTCACCTGATCCAGCGCAGGCAACCATTCGCGCCAATGCGGCCCGGTCATCCGCGCCACGCGCCCACCTTCTTGGTCGATAAAGATCGGGGCATCACGACCAACCGCACCGCGCAGCTCGGCGGTCAGCGCGCGGAGCTGATCGGGGGTTTCGACATTACGGCCGAACAGAATGAAGCCCCAAGGCTGGGCGCGTTCAAAAAAACTTCGTTCGTCCGGGGTAAGTCGTGGCCCCTTGCAACCGAAGATATAGGCGCCCTGCCCTGTCATGATTTTACCGGTTTACGACCGGTATGCACGCAGCTTTCGAGGCCATCAGCACCGAACAGAACCGACGCGCATCGGCCAGATCTTCGAACCCCATCGCGCGCAGGCGATAGAAGGTTTTGCCACCTGATTGTGCCTGTTGGATGACCCGCGATTTACCGTCCAAATAGTCTTCGAAGCGCACAGCAAGTTTGTCCCATTCGGCACGCGCCACGTCGGCGCTGTCAAACGCGCCCAATTGAACCAGACGGGTGCCAGCGGCGATCTGGTCAGGGGCGACATCGGTGACGGCGGCCACACCGTTGGCGGCTCCGGCTGCGGGGGCGGCTGCGACACGAGTGTCCAAATCCATCGGTCGGCCTTCGGGGCGCGGCGATTGGCGCACGCCGGGAACCGAGGCCGGGATGATCTTCGGCCCGTCGGCAGCCTCGGCAGCAGGCGCAGTTTCTGGAGTTGCGGCGACAGCGGCCACCACAGCATCGCTGCTTAGCGGTTCGGCGCTGGCGGCCACGCGTTCGGCAATTGCCAACGCAGCAGCGACCGGGTCCACCGGCAGCGGTTCGGGCGCAGGTATGACAGCGGATGCCTCTTGCAGGGGCAAGAGTTCCGATGGCGATGTATCGCTGCGCGCAGATACCTGGGTGGCGATATCCTCGTCGGCAAGTTCATCAGGTGCGGGGGCCAAGACAAGCCGGTCAGCCGGGGCAGAGGCTTGGCCTTCGGACTGAACGCTGTTCACAGCCAAACCCTGATGGGCCGCCGAAAGGCCGCCGGGATTGTCAGGTTGCACACGCATTGGGCCTTCCAGCGCACGCACGACCGGAATACCCGTCACGTCGCGCACCGCCAGCTTGTAGCCCCAGACACCCAGCCCGACGATCAACGCCAAAGACAGGGCGGCTCCGGCGTAATTGAAGACTGTTCCAAGCCCACCAGGTGCGGCAGGCCCGCCCATGGCACCGGGGTCGGTCTGTGTCGGGTCTTCGGTCAGGTCTGCCATCGGCGCGTCATGCCCATAGGGCACCGCGCTCAGATGCGGGTGATGATGTGACGGGTGTTGTTGCGGATGCGGCGCGGGCCCACCGTGGGCGGGATGAACATGCCGCGACGCTGCCATGGTATGTCTCGGATCAACGACCGGAGGCTCCGGTCGATATGCTGGGGCGTGGCCCTGATCATATTGGTTCTGATACGTCGCCTGCGGAGTGCGGTGACTCCAATTCGTTTCTGCCATCTTGCCTCACATCCGGCGATGGACACCCTGGCCGTTTTCGGCTCTGTCGGCGTCCTGTTCCGGTTACTGCATCAACCTCTCCCCAAGACCGAACAGCACTTGTGATCAGCGCATTTCCTCAGCCGGGGTGACGCCCAAAATACCCAAGCCGGCCGAAATAACAACGGCTACTGCGCGCGGTAGGGCGATTTTCGCCGCTGATGATGCGTTATTGCCATCCTGAAGGAAGCGCAGTTCAGCTTTGTCATTGCCGCGGTTCCACAGGCTGTGGAAATCCGAGGCAAGCTCATAGAGGTAAAACGCGATCCTGTGGGGCTCATGGGTGCGCGCGGCAATCTCGACGAGGCGCGGCCATTCGGCCAGCTTCTTGGCCACCGCAACTTCGGCCTCGTCCTCGATCTTGGGCGTGTCGGTCAGGGCAATCCCCTGATCTTCTGCCTTGCGCAACACCGACCGCACCCGTGCGTGGGCGTATTGAACGTAGAACACGGGGTTGTCGCGGCTTTGCTCCAACACCTTGTCGAAATCGAAATCCAGCGGCGCGTCGTTTTTCCGCGTCAGCATCACGAAACGGGTCACATCGGAACCAACCTGTTCCACCACGTCGCGCAGGGTCACGAACGTGCCCGCCCGTTTGGACATCTTGAACGGTTCACCATTCTTGTAAAGCTTCACAAGCTGCGTCAGCTTCACATCCAGAGGCACACGGCCATCCGACAGCGCCGATACCGCGGCTTTCATGCGTTTTACATAGCCACCATGATCTGCCCCGAACACATCAATCAAGGCGTCATAGCCGCGTTCAATCTTGTCGAAATGATAGGCAATGTCGGGGGCGAAATAGGTCCAGCTGCCATCAGATTTCTTGACCGGCCGATCGACATCATCGCCGTGATCGGTGGACCTGAACAATGTCTGCTTGCGCGGCTCCCAATCTTCAGGCGTTTTGCCCTTCGGCGGCTCCAACACACCTTCGTAGATCAAGCCCTTGCTTTCCAAGGCTTCAAGGGCCGCTTCGATGCGCCCCGTGCCATACAGCGATTTTTCCGAGAAGAAGACATCCATCTTCACCCCCAGCATCGCCAGATCCTCGCGGATCAGGCCCAGCATGGCTTCGGTGGCAAACTCACGGATTTCGGCCAACCAGAACTGTTCGCCCTTACCGACATAGGCGTCACCAACCCTGTCTTTCAGCGCGTGGCCCAGCGGAACCAGATAATCGCCGGGATAGGTGCCATCTTCGAACGCGACGGCCTGACCGTGCGCTTCGAGATACCGCAGGTAAACGGACCGCGCCAACACATCGACCTGCGCGCCGCCATCGTTGATATAATACTCGCGCGTCACATCATGACCGGCGTATTCCAGCAAACTGGCAAGCGCGTCACCAAATACCGCACCCCGCGTGTGACCCACATGAAGCGGGCCGGTCGGGTTGGCCGACACATATTCCACATTCACCTTTTGCCCCGCCCCCATCGACGATTGGCCATAGTGATCAGACGCCAGAACCTGTTCTACCAGCTTGGTCCAGATCACCGCATCCAAACGCAGGTTCAGAAACCCGGGTCCGGCCACATCGACTGTGTCGATCCGTGCGTCTTCAACCAACTTGGCCGCCAGAGCCTCGGCGATGTCGCGAGGCTTCATCTTGGCAGGCTTCGCCAGCACCATCGCAGCGTTGGTCGCCATGTCGCCATGGGCCGCATCGCGTGGCGGTTCGACAGTCACGTTGTCAAAGCTCAGGCCTTCGGGCAATGCTGCCTCGGCAACCATCGCGTTCAGGGCGTCGATCACAAGGCTGCGGATATCGGCAAACAGGTTCATAGCTTGGGTCCTTTTCTCGTGGCGCACTCCTACCAGTCCCGCCCCAAAGGTCAAGCGGGCAACGTGCAACCCCGAAACCCAAACGCAGCCACGCCCTAGCTGCCCAGCCCCAGACGTTTGTGTTCCTGAAGCGCGAAGCGGTCGGTCATGCCCGCGATATAGTCGGCCACCAGCCGCGCCAGTTGGATGTCGCTTCGGGCGGCTGCGATTTCGTCGCGCCATTCTTCCGGCAAGTCGCTTGGCGTGGCTTGAAAATGGGCAAACAGCTCTTCAACCACACAGGTGACGCGCTTGCGCATCGCGACCACCGACGGGGCGCGATACATGCGGGTGAACAAGAAGTCGCGGATCGCCTTCAGATCGCCCCACAAATCCGCAGAGAACCCGATCACAGCATGATCCAGCGCGCGAATGTCCTCGACTGATTGCGGCGCGGCGCGGGCCAGATGGGTTTGCGAGGTGGCAAGCACATCTTCGACCATCACCCCGAAGACGCGCCGCAATGCCTCGTGTTGGCGACGGCCGGGATCAAGGTTGGGATAGGTGGCATCGACATCGGCGATGGCCGGGCCGACGATGGGCAGCGCGGCAATCTCGTCCATGGTAAACAGTCCCGCCCGCAAACCGTCGTGCAGATCATGGTTGTTATAGGCAATGTCATCGGCAAGTGCCGCCACCTGCGCTTCTGCGCCTGCATGGGTGTTGAGCTCCAGATCGTGCCGCGCATCATATTCGGCCAGCGCATAGGGCAGATCACCCACCACAGGGCCGTTATGTTTGGCAATTCCTTCAAGGGTTTCCCAGGTCAGGTTCAACCCGTCCCATTCCGCATAATGGCGTTCCAACGATGTCACGATCTTTAATGCCTGTGCATTGTGATCAAAGCCGCCAAAGGGCGCCATCAACGCGTTCAACGCGTCTTCGCCGGTGTGACCGAAGGGCGTGTGGCCCAGATCATGGGCCAGCGCGACAGCTTCGGTCAGGTGGCTGTTCAACCCCAGCGCACCTGCGATCGTGCGCGCGACCTGCGCCACCTCGATCGAGTGGGTCAGTCGGGTTCGGAAATAATCGCCCTCATGCTCGACGAAAACTTGCGTCTTGTGCTTGAGGCGCCGAAAAGCCGAGCTGTGGATGATCCGGTCGCGATCGCGCTGATACGGTTCGCGAAACGCGCTTTCGGGTTCATCGTGAAGCCGACCGCGGGAATTGCCCGGTTGGGTTGCATAAATGGCGAGCATGCTCTGCCCCCTTTTTGCCTGTCACTGCTGGTGCGTGCGGTTGTCCCGACCGAAACGCGCCGTCCGGGCGTCTTGTCGCGCCCGCATGCCCCCCCTATATTCTGTTTAGCGTGAACATGAAATGGATTTCCTATGGATCTGACCCTTCCCCCAACCGTCACCGAACGCGCCTTCGCGCGACTGGCCGAAATCGGCGCTGGCGCACAGGGGAAAGCCCTACGCGTTGCCGTCGAGGGCGGTGGCTGTTCGGGGTTTCAATATGACATTTCTCTGGATGAGCCGGCCGAAGGCGATTTGGTGCTGGAAGGGGCCGGCGAACAGGTGGTGGTGGACGAGGTATCGCTGCCATTTCTTGGCAACGCGGTCATCGACTTTTCCGAAGAGCTGATCGGCGCTCGGTTCGTCATCGAAAACCCCAATGCTTCGGCATCATGTGGCTGTGGCACGTCGTTTTCGATGTAGCGGCACCTAAGCTGCCATCAACACAGCGCCCGCTTCTATGTCGCGCAAGGCTTCCATCTTCGCAATCCGCCACGCATAGGCAAAATCGCTTTGCCAGGATTGTTTGAGCTGTCGTTTCAGCGAACCGATCAGCGTGTTGACCAGAATGTCGGCGTGATCACGATACATGCCGCGCATTGCCATTCGAAAGCCGAGCACTTGCAGCTTCGTTGCCAAGGCCTGCTCATCCCCGACAAACGCTATAATCATCTGATAAAGCGTGTGAGTTTGCACCATCGGGTCGTCAATACCCTTGGGAAACATCGCCTTCAATTCGGGCGCCCGTTCAAACAGGAGTGGAAAAAAGGCGTCGGCAATTTCCCGTTCCTGCCCGACCAGAAGATCCAGACTGTGTTGGCATTGTGCGCGTGTGAGTTGATCCATGGTCGCGATCCTTTTGCGATGATGCAGATTTGCGTCGAATTTGACGGATCTGCGTTAACAAAAGCTAACCAAGTGCAGAAAATCTGCCCCAACGTCGCATTTTTCTTCCCCCTAAAATTCGAACGCGCTAGGTGCAGCCCATGAAGACCGACTGGGATACGATCATCATTGGCGCAGGCGCCGCCGGCCTGTTCTGTGCGCCCTTCGCGGCATCGGGGGGCAAGAGCACGTTGCTGATCGACCACGCCGCCAAACCCGGCGAGAAGATCCGGATCTCGGGCGGTGGACGCTGCAATTTCACCAACATGAATTGCGAGCCCCCCAATTTCACCGGTCAGAATCCGCATTTCCACAAGTCAGCTTTGGCCCGCTTCACGCAGTGGGATTTCATCGAGCTGATCGACCGCGCGGGCATCGCGTGGCACGAAAAGACATTGGGGCAGTTGTTTTGCGACGGCAAAGCCACGCAGATCATCGACTTGTTGCTGGAACAGATGAACGAGGCGGGCGCTGAGATCCGGCTGTCCACAACGGTTGAACGCATTGACCGTCAAGACGGGACGTTCGCCCTTAAAACCTCGTTCGGTGATCTGACCTGCCGCAATCTTGTCCTTGCGACGGGCGGCAAGTCGATCCCTAAAATGGGCGCGACGGGCTTTGCCTATGACATTGCGCGCCAGTTCGGCCACGAGGTAATCGAGCCGCGCCCCGCCCTTGTCCCGCTTACCTTCCCCGAAGGCCGTTTTGCAGCCCTCGCCGGTGTGTCCCTGCCCGTTTGCGTCTGGACCGACGCTGCCCGCTTTGACGAGGCGATGCTGTTCACACATCGCGGCTTGTCCGGCCCTGCGATCCTGCAAATCTCATCGTTTTGGCGCGAGGGCGAACCGATCCATGTGGACCTGACCGGCGGACGCGACGTGTTCACAGCTTTGCGCGACCAGCGCCAAACTGAGGGACGTCGCCAGATCTCGACCGAGCTTGCGCGCCATCTGCCCGCGCGGTTGGTGGAATTTCTGACCACTGAATGGGCCGACCAGTTCGACCTGACCGCTCGTCTGGCAGACCAGTCGGATACGGCGCTACGCACGTTGACAGATCACTTGTCGGATTGGGTGCTGACGCCCTCTGGCTCGGAAGGCTACCGCACAGCCGAGGTGACGTTGGGCGGCATATCGACCGATGGGATCGACAGCAAGTCGATGATGTCCAAGACGGTCCCGGGGTTATACTTTGTCGGCGAATGTGTGGACGTAACCGGATGGCTTGGCGGGTTCAACTTTCAATGGGCGTGGTCCAGCGCGCATGCCGCCGGGCGGCATATCGCCGAAACCTAAGACGCATCGCTTGCACACCCGCCCGTTTGCGCCCACATTGTCCGCCACGAACAGGAGGGGCCTCATGAAAATCGCCAGTTTCAACATCAATGGTATCAAAGCACGTTTGCCTGCATTGATGGACTGGCTGGACGAGGCGCAACCCGACGTCGCAATCTTGCAGGAGATCAAGTCAATCGACGAGAACTTCCCGCGAGAAGTCTTTGAGGACAAAGGATATAACCTCGAAACCCACGGGCAGAAAAGCTTCAATGGGGTTGCGCTTCTGTCCAAGCTGCCGCTGGAAGATGTGACGCGCGGCCTGCCCGGTGACGACGCCGACGAACAGGCTCGTTATATCGAGGCGACGGTGGTCGGCGATCACGCCGTGCGCATCTGTGGGCTATACCTGCCCAATGGCAACCCTGTGCCGGGGCCGAAATACGACTACAAGCTTGCGTGGATGAAGCGTCTGCAAGCGCGTGCAGAAGAATTGCTCGCCGCCGAGGAGCCCTTTTTGATGGCGGGGGATTACAACATCATCCCGCAGCCTGAAGACGCCGCCCGCCCGCAAGATTGGGTTGAGGACGCTCTGTTCCGCCCCGAAAGCCGTGAGGCATGGCGCAAGATCGTGAACCTTGGCCTGACCGAGGCGTTCCGTGCCCGCAATCAAGCGCCAGAGCAATATTCGTTCTGGGACTTCCAGCGCGGCGCGTGGCAGCGCAATGACGGCATACGAATCGACCATTTCCTTTTGTCACCAGAATGCGCCGACCTTCTGACCGACTGCCAGATCGACAAAGAGGTGCGCGGGCGTGAAAAGCCCTCCGACCACGTTCCGGTTTGGATTGAGTTGGCGGCATAAGGACCTGACATGGTAAGAAAAATCATCATTGACACTGACCCCGGTCAGGACGACGCCGTGGCCATCCTTCTGGCCTTGGCCAGCCCCGAGGATATCGAGGTTCTGGGCATCACCGCCGTCGCTGGTAACGTGCCGCTGGAGCTGACGGCCAAGAACGCCCGGATCGTTTGCGAATTGGCCGGAAAGCCCGACACCAAGGTATTCGCGGGTTGTGACCGCCCGCTGCGCCGCGATCTGGTCACAGCGGAATATGTGCATGGCAAGACGGGACTAAACGGCCCGGTTCTGCCGGACCCGACCATGCCCCTTCAAGACCAGCACGCGGTGGATTTCATCATCGACACCCTGCGCGCCCATGATGCCGGCACCGTGACCCTGTGCCCGCTTGGTCCCCTGACCAACATCGCCACCGCCTTTGAACGCGCACCCGACATCGTCGACCGCGTGCAGGAAATCGTCCTGATGGGCGGGTCTTATTTCGAGGTGGGAAATGTCACCCCCGCCGCTGAATTCAACATTTACGTTGACCCGCAAGCCGCTGATATCGTGTTCGGATCTGGCGTGCCCCTGGTAGTGATGCCGTTGGATGTCACCCACAAGGCGCTGGTGACGAAAGCGCGCAACGACGCCTTTCGCGCCCTGCCCGGTGACGTGGGTCATGCGGTGGCAGAGATGACGGATTTTTTTGAGCGGTTCGACAAGGAAAAATACGGCTCGGACGGTGCGCCTTTGCACGATCCGACCGTCATCGCCTATCTGATCCGGCCCGACATGTTTCGTGGCCGCCACGTGAATGTGCAGATCGAAACCCAGTCCGAACTGACCATGGGCATGACCGTTGCCGATTGGTGGGGCGTGACCGATCATGCGCCCAACGCGCTGTTTGTCGGAGATCTGGACAGCGACGCCTTTTTCACCCTTCTGACCGAAAGGATCGCCCGGTTATGAGCAGCCTGCGCCTTGCCACCCCGGAAGATCTTGACCGGTTGATGCCGCTTGTGGCCGGCTTTCACGCCCAAAACGGTATCGAACAAGATGAAGAGACACGGCGCGGCGCGCTGCAACCTCTGCTGGAGGGCTCGCCGCATGGGGCAATCTGGCTGATCGGTCCACGCGTCGCCCCGGTCGGCTATATCGCTGTCAGCTTCGGCTGGTCGATCGAGTTTGGCGGCTTGGATGCTTTTCTGGACGAAATCTATGTGCGCGAACGCGTCCGTGGCCGCGGCATGGGCAGCGAAGCATTGTCTGCTCTGGTGCGGGCACTGTCCGAACAGGGCATCAATGCCATGCATCTTGAGGTCGACACCGACAATGACCGCGCGCGTCTTTTGTATGAACGGGTCGGGTTCCAGTCCCGCAACCGCTATCACCTGATGACGCGGGTGATGTAGCGGGTAGTGAATTTTGATAGGGTGCTGGCAATGCGCGACGACTTTGACAATTCCTACGCCCGTCTGCCCGACAGGTTTTACACCAAGCTGCCGCCTGTCCCGGTCGCAAATCCGCAGGTCTTGCGCGTCAATGACGCCCTTGCACGGGAGCTTGGGATAGATCCCTCTGACCTGACCGCCGAGGTTCTGACCGGCAACACGCTTTTGCCCGGCACCGATCCGTTGGCGCAGGTCTATGCGGGCCACCAGTTTGGCGGTTGGGTGCCACGTCTGGGCGACGGGCGCGCGATTTTGCTGGGTGAGGTCGCCGGCGATTTCGGGCGGCGCGACATTCAGCTTAAGGGCTCCGGCATCACGCCTTACAGCCGCAACGGCGACGGGCGGGCGTGGGTTGGTCCGGTGATGCGCGAATATATCGTCTCCGAGGCGATGAACGCGCTTGGCATCCCTACCACCCGCGCGCTGGGTGCCGCTTTGACCGGCGAAGGCGTGCAACGCGAGCGGCGCTATCCCGGCGCTGTCCTGATGCGCGTCGCCGCCAGCCATATCCGCGTCGGCACCTTCCAGTATTTCGCCGCACGTGGCGACCGCCCCGCCCTGCGCCTGCTTTTGGACCACTGCATCGCGCGCCATTACCCCCAAGCGGACGACCCACTATCCTTCCTTGCCGAAGTGGTGGCCGCACAAGCGCGGCTTGTCGCGAAATGGATGAGCGTGGGGTTTATCCACGGCGTGATGAACACCGACAACATGGCCGTGTCGGGCGAAACCATCGACTATGGCCCCTGCGCGTTCATGGATGCCTATCACCCGCGCATGGTGTTTTCCTCGATCGACCAGCAGGGGCGCTATGCGTTTCAGGAACAGCCCAACGTGGCCGTCTGGAATCTGGCGCAACTGGCGACCTCGCTGTTGCCGCTGATGGATGGCGACCCCGAACATGCCGCAGGCGAAGCGACACGCGTGCTGGAAGGGTTTGCCACCCATTTCAGCCCGGAATGGTTGCGACTGTTTCGTGCCAAGATCGGCCTGACCACGCAGGAAGACGGGGACGAGGCGCTGATCACCGGGCTTTTGTCCCGCATGGCCAGCTCGCAGGCGGACTTCACCGCCACCTTCACGGCGCTGACCGAAGGTGATGCGCGCGACCACATCACCGATGAGGGCGCATGGGACAGTTGGGCACCCGATTGGGAGGCCCGCCTGTCACGCGAACCCGGTGATCCCAAAGCCACGATGCGCGCCGCCAACCCCGTTCTGATCCCCCGCAATCACCGGGTCGAAGAAGCCATTCAGGCCGGAATTGACGGGGATTGCGCGCCTTTCCACCGCCTTGTCGATGCCCTCGCCCGTCCCTTTGATCCGCTGCCCGAGCATCTGGACCTCGCCACCCCGCCGCGCGCAGATGAACGCGTGTTGCGCACGTTCTGCGGCACCTAAACTGGCCGACTTCTGGAAATGCCCTGCTGCGGTTGTTAAGTTGTGAGTATGAAATCCCATGCCAAGGACCTGAAACTGGTCACATACAACATGCGCAAGGCCGTGGGCCTTGACCGGCGCCGCGACCCGCACCGCATTCTGGACGTGATCAACCGGCTCGAGGCGGACGTGGTCGTGCTGCAAGAAGCCGACCGCCGGCTTGGCCCCCGACCAACGGCCCTTCCCTATCACCTGTTGTCGGACGAGACCGATTTCGTGGCTGTGCCCTTTGCAAGCAATGGCGTGTCGCTTGGCAGCCACGGAAACGCGATCCTTGTGCGCAAGGGGCTGACCTTTCACGCGGCCGAACAGCTGGAGCTGCCAGGGCTTGAACCACGCGGCGCCGTCTCGGTCGAGATCGACGGGCGGTTGAAACTTGTGGGCACCCATCTGGGCCTGCTGCGTCCCTATCGCCACCAGCAGATGCGGCAACTGGCCAAGAAGCTGGCCATCACGCCGCTGCCCACGGTCATCATGGGCGATTTCAACGAATGGTCCCCGAAACGCGGGTTCGAGCCATTGGAACATCGCTTCGACGTGGTGTCGCCCGGCCGGTCCTTTCATGCGTCCCGCCCGGTTGCTGCGTTGGACAGGCTGGCGCTAAGCCGTGGTGTCGAACTGCGCGACGCAGGTGTGGACCAGTCTCCGCTGGCCAAGGTGGCATCCGATCACCTGCCGGTCTGGGCGTCTGTGCGCCTGAAGGACTAAGCGCGCAATTGTCGTGTTGGGTCAGTCTTGGCGATTTGTCATGGCGACCCCGCATGATAAGAGGGGGCTGAACCTCTCAGGACCGCGCATGAACATCCTACAAATCACCTCACTTCTGATCGTGCTGGCTGGCGCTTTTGGGTCGATCAACTATCTGTTCCTCAAGCTTCCCTCGCCCATCGGGATCTTGCTGGTGTCTCTGATGGCGTCGCTGGCGCTGATGGGGCTGGACTTTCTCATACCCGCGATGGGCGTTGCCGATCAGGTGCGCACCACGGTGGAGAACCTCGATTTCTCAGACACATTGCTTGAGGGGATGTTGGGGCTGCTGCTGTTTGCCGGCGCATTGCACGTGAAAATCCGCGATTTGCGGGCGCAATGGGGCGTTGTTTTTTTGATGGCGACGATGGGCGTCGCGCTGTCCACCTTGGTGGTCGGCGTCGGGTTCAGTTGGCTGACTGGCGCACCGTTGCTGATCGCGCTGGTGTTTGGCTCTCTGATTTCACCCACCGACCCGGTGGCCGTATTGGGCGTGTTGCGCGAAGCCAATCTGCAAAAGTCGCTTGAGACGAAGATTGCGGGCGAAAGCCTGTTCAATGACGGCGTCGGCTATGTGGTTTTCTTGGTGCTGGTGGGGCTGGCCTTTCCGTCCGGCCACGGTGACCATGCCAGCGACCCGAGTATTGAAGCCGCCTTCACCCTGTTCTTTCAAGAAGCCGTCGGCGGCGCGGTGCTGGGCGTTGTGCTGGGGTGGCTGACCTTCCGCGTGATGCGCCACATCGACGACTATTCGCTTGAGGTGCTGCTGACGCTTGGGCTGGCCTTTGGCGGCTACGAGCTGGCCGTGGCGCTGCATGTGTCCGGCCCGATCATGGCGGTCTGTGCGGGTCTATTGATCGGCGATGTTGGCACCAAACACGGCATGACCGAAGAAACCCGCCGCTATGTCGAAGCGTTCTGGAAGCTGATTGACGAGATCCTGAACGCGGTCCTGTTCCTGATGATCGGGTTCGAGGTCTTCGCCGTCGCCTTCACCACCGACGCCGTGACCGCCGGCGTCCTGTCGATCGTTCTGGCCCTGTTTGCCCGCCTGACTGCCGTCGCCGTGCCGGTGTATTTGCTCAAACCCTTCCGCAGTTTTTCCAAGGGCGTGGTGCCGATCATGACATGGGGCGGCTTGAAGGGTGGGATTTCGGTCGCCTTGGCGCTGAGCTTGCCTGACAACGAATGGAAACCGCTGATCCTGACGGCGACCTATATCATCGTGGTGTTTTCGATCATCGTTCAGGGCTTGACCGTGGCCCCCCTTGCGTCCCGCTTGGGTCGCGAACCTGAACTGATGTAGCGCCGTCAGTCCACGCCAAGAATGTGGCGGACGGACGGTGGAAAGGCGCGGTCGAATTGGTGCACGGCAAAGCTGTCGCGCAAATCGGCGGGCAGTGTCGCGGGGTCGCGACCGGATGGCAAATCAAGCTGCGCCGCCCCCAGCAAAGCCTGAAACAACACCAAAGACAGCGCCTCGGCGCGGGCGGGTGGCACCTCCAACAGGGTCGCCAGCTTGTTTGAAAACCGGTTGCTGGTCGCAAGAATCCGGCGCTTGGCGGCAAACAATGGCTCGTCCGCGACATTGGCCTCGATCACCGCTGCGAGCCGCGCATAAAGCGGCAGAAACAACGGTGTGTCCGACACCAGGCGGGTCAGCTGCTCGGGCAATTGATCGGCACATGCCTCGGCTTCGAAGCGGGTCACGACATCTTCCATCGCCTCCACGAACAGCAAAAGAAACAGCTCTTCCTTGCTTCGCACATAGAGATAAAGGGTGCCTTTGGCGACTTGGGCACGTTTGGCCAAGGCGCTCATCGTGACGCCGTCAAACCCAAGATCGCTGATCAGTCCACGTGCCGCCGACAGGATCGCTTTCTGCCGCTCGGCTTTCTGGTCGACTGATCGCGCGCGTTTCGCTGTCCCGTCCAATTCTGTTCCCCGATCGTTTGCAGTCGCGCCCTGAAATGGTCACCAGTTGATCATACCGCCCTACTATCCGCGCCGGGTGACTGCAATTGCAAGGGAAAGCATACATCACTGACCAATCAACCTGCCGCTTCCGTCAGGTTGACCATTTCCCCCGGTGCGATTTCACGTCATAACGGACACCACTTGATTGAGCCGACCGGAGGTTACATGGCAGCTGCGTCTGTTTTGAAACGTTGTGAAGAGCTTGGGCTGCGCATGACCGAGCAGCGCCGCGTCATCGCGCGCATTCTTGAACAAGCCCACCGTGACCACCCCGATGTAGAAGAGCTGCACGCGCGGGCGGCCCGTCTGGACAGCCGTATCTCTCTGGCAACCGTTTATCGCACTGTGAAACTGTTCGAAGAAGCAGGCATCCTTGTCAAAAACGAGTTTGGCGATGGGCGCGCGCGCTATGAAAGCGCGGATCGCGACCATCACGACCATCTGATCGACCTGACAACCGGGCAGGTGATCGAGTTTCTGGACCCAGAGATCGAAGCCTTGCAGGAAAAGATCGCCGCCAAGCTGGGATATCAGCTCAAAGGGCATCGGCTGGAGCTGTATGGCGTGCGCCGGAAAGACCCGAAATAGGCGCGACCGATCACGCCGCGTGATCTGCCCCATCACCCGGAACAACTTGCCCTGTCATGAAAAAACGGGTTTGGTCGCGTGACTGTCTGTCCCCGAACCGCGCAAAGCTCCGACGCCCCATGCAAAACATCCGTGGCATCATCCTTGTTATCGTGTCCATGGCCGCTTTCGCGGTCGAGGATACGTTCATCAAATCCATGTCGCGCGGCCTGCCCGTGTCGCAGGTCTTGGTCATGCTGGGGCTTGGCGGGTCGGTGGCATTTGCCATCCTGACCTATGTCCAACGCGGCACATTGGCCCCGCTGGTGCATCGCGACATGCGCGCACCCATCATGCTGTGGCGCAACGCGTCCGAGGCGATATCGGCGATGTTCTTCATCACCGCGCTATCACTTGTCCCGATCTCGACCGTGGCGGCCGTCTTTCAAGCCACGCCGCTGGCGATCACCGCGGGGGCTGCGCTTTTTCTGGGCGAACAGGTCGGTTGGCGCCGCTGGACCGCCATCGCGGTCGGGTTTATCGGCGTGTTGATCATCATTCGACCGGGCGCTGAGGGCTTTCAAATCGCCGCCCTACTTCCACTGGCGGCCGTTTTCGGCATCGCACTGCGCGATCTGCTGACGCGCCAGCTCGACCCTACCATCCCCTCCGTCAGCGTGGCTTTCTATGGGTTCGCCGCAGTGATCCCGGCAGGGCTTGCCATGTCGATTTTCACCGCCCCGTTCGTCATGCCAGTCGGGGTCGAATGGGCGTTTATCCTGGGCGCAATCTGCTTTGGCGTGTCCGGGTATTACGCGATCGTTCTGGCGATGCGGATCGCCGAAACCTCGATCATCATGCCGTTTCGCTATGCCCGGCTGATCTTTTCGATGATCCTTGGCATGATCGTGTTTGGCGAGAACCCGGACAGGTGGACCTATCTTGGGGCCAGCATCGTGATCGGCATGGGCATTTACACCTTCCTGCGCGAACGCCGCGCCACCCGCGACGAGGCGCCCGAACAAGCTGCATGACAGTTGTCGAAAGGCGCAGGACGCGCTAAAGAGCCTCAACTGAAGTTTTCTTCTTATTGGGAGCGCTAACATGAGCACCATCGTCGATATTTTCGCCCGCGAGATTCTGGACAGCCGCGGCAACCCCACCGTCGAGGTGGATGTCATTCTGGACGACGGCACGCTGGGCCGCGCGGCTGTGCCATCGGGTGCCTCCACCGGCGCGCATGAAGCGGTTGAGAAACGCGATGGCGACAAATCGCGCTATATGGGCAAGGGCGTTCTGGAAGCGGTCGAGGCGGTGAACGGCGAGATTGCAGATGCACTGGTCGGCTTTGACGCGACAGAGCAGGAAGCCATCGACGCGACCATGTGCGAATTGGACGGAACGCCCAACAAAGCCCGCCTTGGCGCCAACGCCATTCTGGGCGTGTCGCTGGCCGTGGCGAAAGCCGCCGCCGACGCGTCCGCCCTGCCCCTTTATCGCTATGTCGGCGGAGCGTCCGCGCGCGTGTTGCCGGTGCCGATGATGAACATCATCAATGGCGGCGAACATGCCGACAACCCGATCGACATTCAGGAATTCATGATCATGCCGGTCGCAGCGGAAAACATCCGCGAAGCTGTGCGCATGGGGTCGGAAGTGTTCCACACTCTGAAAAAGGAACTCTCCGCCGCTGGCTTGTCCACCGGCATCGGGGATGAGGGCGGCTTTGCGCCCAATATCGGATCAACCCGTGAAGCGCTCGACTTCATCATGAACGCGATCAAGAAAGCGGGCTATACGCCGGGCAAGGATATCTATCTGGCGCTCGATTGCGCCGCGACCGAGTATTACAAAGATGGCAAATATGTCTTTTCAGGCGAAGGTAAATCGCTGACCTCGGAAGAGAATGCGCAATATCTGAAAGCGCTCTGCGATGACTACCCGATCATCTCGATCGAAGATGGCATGTCGGAAGATGACTGGGACGGCTGGGTCGCGCTGACCGAATTGTTGGGCGACAAGATCCAACTGGTCGGCGACGACTTGTTCGTGACCAACCCCGAACGTCTGGCCGAGGGGATCGCCAAGGGCGCGGCCAACTCGATGCTGGTGAAAGTGAACCAGATCGGCACCTTGTCCGAGACGCTGAAAGCCGTCGACATGGCGCACCGTGCGCGCATGACCAACGTCATGTCCCACCGTTCCGGCGAAACCGAGGACGCCACCATCGCAGACCTTGCCGTCGCCACCAATTGCGGCCAGATCAAAACCGGCTCGCTTGCGCGCTCTGACCGGCTGGCGAAGTATAACCAGTTGATCCGGATCGAGGAGTTGCTGGGCGAAACGGCAGAATATGCCGGGCGGTCGATATTGAAGTAAGCCATGAACAAGAGGATCACCCCAAACCTTAGAGCGTCATTCCTTAAGGCGGCGGTGATCCTCGTCCCGTCCTATCTTGTCGCCTACTTGACGGATAAAATGGTCTATGTCGTCCCGACATTGGCCGCAGCCGGAATATTTGCCTCCACTGTTGAGACAAGAGATGTAAACCGGCTGCTGGATGAAGGCGGTGACGGTGACGGTGACGGTGACGGTGACGCACCAGACATCGCAACTGACTAACCACAAAGCGATATTAGGCGATGGCCCGTTACAAGCAAATGCAGTGGGCCGCTCCGCCTCGCGGGTCGGCGCGGCCCGATCAAGACGCCTAGCTTGCCACGGCCTGATATGACTTTTGGCCTTCCTGCGCTTTTTTCATCGCTGACATGGCCTCTTTACTGGTCATGAGCTTGGTCGTTGATCCACCCGCCATGGTCCCCGAGGCGCCAACCACCAAGGCACATGCCGCCATGACTTCGTCGCTTGGCGCTTCGATCAGCGCCATCACGTCATCTTCGCCGAAGCAAAAGAACATGTGGTGTAACTTCCCACCCATCGCCGCGATCATCTTCCCCGCGGCAGCTTCGCGATCTTGCGGTTTCTCCACGAGGGAGCGCAATGAATCCGTGCTGTATTGACCTTTGAACATATAAAACGACATCTGATCTTCCTTTTTTGTTTGGAAGGTTTCATGCCGATGGCGCCTGCCCCATTGTGCAGTCTGGTGGCCGGACCCTATCATGGATGCGCGCTTTTGTCATTTCTTGGCCCGCGCGCCACGGGGCCGGACCGGAGATCGAAATGAACATGACGGCTGAGCAGATCATTCGCCACCTCAACCTCGCCCCGCATCCGGAAGGCGGGCATTATCGTCAGACTTGGGTGGACGCCGACAGCGATGGTCGCCCGACGGGCACCTGCATCTATTTCTTACTGAGAAAGGGCCAGCGCAGCCATTGGCACAAGGTCGATGCGACAGAAATCTGGTTGTATCACGCGGGGGCGCCATTGGTTCTGTCTACGGCGGCGACTGACGCGGGGCCTGCGAAGGGCCGCGTGCTTGGCCCTGAACTTTCCGCCGATCAGGCCCCCCAACTGATCGTGCCGAGGGGTCATTGGCAGTCTGCGGTCTCGACCGGTGAATACACGCTGGTCAGCTGCACGGTGTCGCCGGGGTTCCGGTTCGAAGGTTTCACCCTAGCGCCCCCAAGTTTCGATATTCCTCGAAGCTAAGATCGTTGCGGGTGCGTGATCAATTCCCCAACAAAATCGCGGACACAGGCGCCATGGCCACCGACTTGACCCGATTTCCAAGGCTCCATTCGATCAAGGCTTGAACCGTTTCAACGTTGGCGCGACCAAACATGATCACGCCACCTTCTTGCCCAGCCTTGAAAGCCGCATTGTCCATGAAACGCCGGATGACCTTGCCGTCCTGCCCCTCGCTGTCCAAATCCCGAAACACCAAGCCCGAAGCAACCCCCGTTTTGAGCGCCGTTTTATGGCCGGTGTTCAGGCCTTGTGGCTGGGTCACCAAACCATGGCCAGAGGCCGCCAGGATCGCGGCAATCTGGGCGGCAAGTTGGCTGTCGCTCTGAAAGCCGCTGTCTTGGTCCATGTAAATCGCGACCGCCTGGTCCAACAGCGGGGCCTGCACTTGCAGGTTTACTTCGGCATCGGTTGGCGTCGCGTTGGGGGGCAGAACAGGTTCGACGATCACCTCGGCACCAGCAGCCCGGTAAAACGCAATCGCCTGACTTGCATCGCTTGCACTGGCGTCCACGATGAAACTGACCGGAAATGGCAGGTTCTTGAGGTCACCCATCGCCCGCCGCTTTTCGCCTTGGTCCAGCAAAACGACAGACATCAATGGCCGCCCCTCAGGGTCCGCGAAGCTTTCTGCGTTTCGCATGATGGCAAGCGACAACGTGTCGGTCAGAAGCTGCGCCTCGGCGGCATCTGGTGCATCGGTGCCTTCCTCTTCGGTTGGGGCAGCTTCGATCGTCGGCAACCGGTTCGTTGTCACGCCGTCGGCCTGATCTTTGATCGGCGCCACAGGTTCGCTTCTGATTTGAGGCGTGTTGGCAAGCTCGGGGATTGACTGGGCCGGGGCGTTGGCCTCCGGTGGCGTGGTCTCTTCGACCGGCGCATCTGGCGCAGTCGCTGGTGTGTCTGCGGCCGATGCAGACGGTGTTTCTGCCGGGACCGGGGCCGCTGCCGGACCATCCGTTTCGACCGGCGCCGCGTCGATCGAGGCACTTGCACCCGGCAAGGCCCCCGGTGCCGCACTTGGTTCGACACCTGTATCTGGTGCCGGTTCGACCGCTGCATCATCAAGAGCGCTTTCGGGTGCGGCGATGTCAGCTGGGGCGGTTTCTGTCGCCTCGGGCGCATCGGCATCGGATGCTGTGTCTGTGTCCGGTTCTGGCAGAGTTTCCGCCACCGGCACCGTCGATGGTTTCATTGAAACCGGATCCAACTGAAGCGATACCACGCCCAGTCCAAGGACCGAAACAACCGATCCCCACAATACGCCTGACAGGAAGCCCTTTGGCATGGCTTTCTCTCCCCGAAACCTCAATCCAAACGCGCGCCGCTCTTGACCCTCGGCGCCTGCGTGGATCATGTATAGCCCGACAGACGCGGGACGTAACCCCCGCTGCGAAAAACTAGGCGAAAGGCCGCAAAATGATCTTGCTGATCGATAATTATGACAGCTTCACCTACAATCTCGTCCATTATTTCGGCGAGTTGGGGGCAGATGTTGTGGTCAAACGCAACGACGCGCTGGATGTGCAAGAGGCGATGGGCATGGGCGCGGATGGAATCGTTTTGTCCCCCGGCCCCTGTGACCCCGCACAAGCCGGGATTTGTCTGGCCCTGACAGCTGCCGCTGCCGAAGCCAAAGTGCCGCTGTTTGGCGTCTGCTTGGGCCATCAGGCGATTGGCGAGGCGTTCGGCGGCAAGGTCGTGCGCGCGCCCGAGATCGTGCATGGCAAAATGGGCGAGATCATCCATCAGGGCAAAGGTGTGTTCGAAGGCCTGCCCTCGCCGCTTTTGGCCACGCGCTATCATTCGCTGGTGGTGGATCGCGACACCCTGCCCGACTGCCTTGAGATCACCGCCGAGCTGGACAATGGTCTGATCATGGGTCTGCGCCACAAGACGCTTGAGGTTGAAGGCGTGCAGTTCCACCCGGAAAGCATCAGGTCCGAGCATGGGCACAAGATGCTGGAAAACTTCCTGAACAGAACGAAGGTGTCGGCATGAGTGACGCGATGAAACCCCTGATCTATGCCGCGACCGAAGGCCCCCTGTCCCGCGCGCAGGCCGAGCTTGCCTTTGAAGAACTGTTCGATGGTCGAGCAACCCCTGCCCAAATCGGTGCGCTTCTGGCCGCGATGCGGGCGCGTGGGGAAAGCGTCGCGGAATACGCCGCCGCTGCCGCTGTCATGCGCGCCAAGTGCGCCAAGGTCAGCGCCCCGGACGGTGCGATGGACATTGTCGGCACGGGCGGCGACGGGATGGGCACGCTGAACATCTCGACCGCGACGGCCTTTGTCGTGGCGGGCGCGGGTGTGACGGTCGCCAAGCACGGCAACCGCAACCTGTCGTCCAAATCCGGCGCGGCGGATGCGCTGACCGAGATGGGCGTGAACGTCATGGTCGGTGCTGATGTGGCCGAACGCGCGATCAACGAGGTCGGCATCGGCTTCATGATGGCGCCCATGCACCACCCGGCGATGAAACATGTGATGCCCGTGCGGCAGGAAATGGGGTGCAAGACGATCTTCAACATCCTTGGCCCCCTGACCAACCCGGCCGGTGTCAAACGCCAACTGACCGGCGCCTTTGCCGCCGATCTGATCTTTCCGATGGCGGAAACACTGCAATCACTGGGATCAGAGAAAGCATGGCTGGTGCATGGGGCGGACGGGATGGACGAGATCTCGATCACCGGGGTGACGTCGGTGGCGGCTCTTGAGGATGGCAAGATCCATGCGCGCGAAATTCACCCCGAAGATGCGGGGCTTCCAGTGCACCGGCTTGCGTCGATCCTTGGGGGTGAGCCTGCCGAGAATGCCGTCGCCTTCCGCGCATTGCTGGCGGGCGAGGCATCCGCCTTTCGCGACGCAGTGCTGCTGAATTCCGCCGCTGCTTTGGTGGTGGCTGACAAGGCGGGCGACCTGAAATCCGGTGTTGAAATGGCCGCTGACAGTATCGACAGCGGGGCCGCGAAAGCAAAGATCGAAGCACTGGCAAAGCTGACCTCGGCCGCGTGACATTCCACGCCTTGCCCCCCAGCGCACGAAGGCATAAACCAAGCCCATGAGCACTGTTTTAGACAAGATCAAAGCCTACAAGCTGGACCATGTGGCCGCGTGCAAAGCAGCCCGCCCCCTGTCCGAGGTTGAGGCCGCCGCCCGTGACGCCTCCCCCACGCGGGGCTTTGCCGCCTCCCTGATGAAGGCTGCTGAAACAGGCTATGGCCTGATTGCCGAAGTCAAGAAGGCCAGCCCGTCCAAAGGCTTGATCCGCGCCGATTTCAACCCGCCCGCATTGGCCCGCGCCTATGAGGCTGGCGGCGCGACTTGCCTGTCGGTTCTGACGGACACACCGTCCTTTCAAGGCGCGGACGAGTTCCTTGTCGCAGCCCGTGCGGCGGTCAGCCTTCCTGCCCTGCGCAAAGACTTCATGTATGACACCTATCAGGTCGCTGAAGCGCGCGCTTTGGGCGCAGACTGCATCCTGATCATCATGGCATCCGTGGAAGACGCGCAAGCGCAAGAGCTTGAGGACGCCGCCTTTTCATGGGGCATGGACGTTCTGATCGAAGTGCATGACGAGGACGAACTCGACCGCGCCCTTGCATTGAAATCCCCGCTTCTGGGCGTCAACAACAGAAACCTGAAGACGTTCGAGACGTCGCTCGACACCACCCGCCGCCTGTCGAAATTAGCCCCCGCCGACCGTCACCTTGTGTGCGAAAGCGGGCTGTCGACACCACAGGATCTGGCGGATATGGCCGAATATGGCGCGCGGTCCTTCCTCATTGGCGAAAGCCTGATGCGGCAGGACGATGTTGAGGCTGCGACCCGAAACCTGCTTGCCAACCCGGTGCCCGCATGAGCGACAAATCCCCCCTCACCCATTTCGACGACGACGGGCAGGCCCATATGGTCGACGTGTCCGACAAGGCTGTGACCGACCGGGTTGCGCTGGCGGAAGGCTTTGTGAAAATGACGCCCGAGACGCTGGCGTTGGTTACGTCGGGCAGCGCCAAGAAAGGCGACGTGCTGGGCGTGGCGCGGCTGGCCGGGATCATGGGGGCGAAACGCACCTCGGACCTGATCCCGCTGTGCCACCCACTGCCCATCACCAAGGTCGCGCTAGACCTGACCCCTGCCCCCGACCTGCCTGGCGTGCGGATCACCGCGACCGTCAAGACTGGCGGGCAAACGGGCGTCGAGATGGAGGCGCTGACCGCCGTATCCGTCGCCTGCCTGACCGTCTATGACATGCTGAAAGCGGCGGAAAAGGGGATGGAAATCACCGGCATCCGCCTGCTGCGCAAGGAAGGCGGAAAATCAGGCATCTATGAGGCCGACGGATGATCTCCGTGACCCAGGCGCTGGACGCCATCTTCGATCTTGTCACGCCACTGGACAGCGAAGAGGTGACGCTGGCCGACGCCGCTGGTCGCGTGCTTGCGGCCCCTGTTACCGCGACCCGGCTGCAACCACCTTTTGCCGCCTCCGCCATGGATGGCTATGCGCTGAACGGGGTCGAGGCCGACCCCGAAGCGATGTTCCGCGTCATCGGCGAAAGCGCGGCGGGGCATGGATTTGCCGGCAAAGTCGGCCCCGGCGAATGCGTGCGCATTTTCACTGGCGCGCCGATGCCCACTGGCGCGGATCGCGTGATTATTCAAGAGGATGTGGAGCGTAAGGGCTACCTGATCACACTGGCACGCAAGCTGGACAAGGGCCCGCATGTGCGCCCTGCCGGTGCTGACTTTGCGCCCGGTAACACGATCCCGGCCCCCCGCGTTCTGACCGCCGCCGATCTCGCGCTGGCTGCGGCAATGAATGTGCCGACGCTGACCGTGACCCGCAAACCTGTCGTGGCGCTTTTGGCGACGGGCGATGAGCTTGTCATGCCGGGCGAGGAACCGGGACCGGACCAGATCATCGCCTCCAACAGTTTTGGCCTGAAAGCCCTGATCGAGGCCAATGGCGGCCACGCCCGCATGTTGCCCATCGCGCGTGACAATTTCGACAGCTTGCGCACGGCTTTTGAACTGGCGGCGGGTGCGGACCTGATCGTTACCATTGGTGGCGCCTCGGTCGGTGATCATGATCTGGTCGGTGTTGTGGCGGCCGAAATGGGTATGGACCAAAGCTTTTACAAAGTGCTGATGCGCCCCGGCAAACCCCTGATGGCCGGACGCATGGGCGACGCTGCCATGATCGGACTGCCGGGCAATCCTGTGTCCTCGATGGTGTGCGGACATGTGTTTCTGGTCCCTGCCCTGCGCGCTATGCTGGGCTTGGGTGCGACCCCAGCCCCGCGCCAAACAGCGGTGCTGGCAGCCCCAGTCAAAGCCAACGGGCCGCGCGAACACTACATGCGCGCGCGCGTCGAAGGTGGCAAGATCACGGTCTTTGACAGCCAGGACAGCGCCCTTCTGAGTGTCCTGGCCCAAGCCAACGCGCTTTTGGTCCGCCCGGTCAACGCCCCCGCCGGCGATGCGGGCAGCCAGGCAGAGTATCTGCCGATCTGATCGGACACACCTCCCACACCCTCCAGTTGCACCATGTTGACACAAAAAGGGAACATGGATAGAACATACCTTGAACGCCCCCATTCACGGGGCCGGGATTGGCATATCTTTACGCGTTGATCCCCGATCAGACAAAAATGGAGGCGCGCGATCATGTTGACCCGCAAACAGTTGGAACTTCTTGAATTCATCCATGGGCGAATTCAGAAGGATGGTGTTCCCCCCTCATTCGACGAAATGAAAGAAGCGTTGGACCTGCGCTCCAAATCCGGCATTCACCGCTTGATCACAGCACTCGAAGAACGCGGCTTCATTCGCCGCCTTGCCCACCGCGCCCGCGCGATCGAGATCGTGAAACTGCCCGAACCAATGGAAAACGCTGGACGTGCGGGTTTCGAACCAAGGGTGATTGAAGGCAATCGACCCTCCAGCACGCCCCCCAGCGCGATTGCTTTGGAAGGCATGGGCGTCAGCGACTTGCCTCTTTTGGGTCGGATCGCCGCTGGCGAACCGATCGAAGCGATCACCGACGGCGCTCAACATGTCTCGGTTCCCGAAAACATGCTGGGCACCGGCGGGCGCCACTATGCGCTGGAGGTCAAAGGCGATTCGATGATCGAAGCCGGGATCAACAATGGCGATGTCGTCGTCATTCGCGAAACCAGCCATGCCCAGAACGGCGATATCGTTGTGGCTCAGGTCGACGGCTATGAGGCCACCCTGAAACGGTTTCGCAAAAACGGTGACATGATCGCGCTTGAGGCTGCAAACCCTGCCTATGAAACCCGGCTTTTACCGGAAGGTCAGGTCAAGGTGCAGGGCAAATTGGTCGGGTTGATCCGCACCTATTGAGCGTCGCCCCTCACGGGCTATCTGTCGCAACGCCACAAAAAAAGACGCGCCTCGGGCGCGTCTCTTTTTTCGTCAACTTGGATCAGTCGCTCTTTCCCGCGCGGCTTGCCTGTCAGCCGAGGCCGGACAGTTTTTTCTGCAGCTCAGCAAGTTGCTTTTTTATCGCGTCCAGATCGTCATTGCCGGCTTTGTCGTCCGTGGACGCTGCCTCTTCATCCTCTTCCGGCGGTGAAGACGCCCCGGGAAATCCGCTCATCATTGCTTTCATGAACGCTTCTTGCTGCGCTTGCATCACCTCGAACCCTGGCATCTGGGCCAAAGGGTTTCCCATCGGGCCAAGGTTGCCCAGCATCTTGGATTGCCCATCGCGCAGCATCTCGAAGCTTGCGGCCAGAAACTGCGGCACAATGCTTTGCGCCTGCGTGGTATAGGATCGGACCAGATCCGTCAGAACATCCACCGGCAGAACGCTTTCGCCCCGGCTTTCGTGTTCAGCGACGATCTGCAAAAGATATTGCCGCGTCAGATCATCCCCGGATTTCAGGTCAATGATCTGCACTTCACGCCCATCGCGGATGAACCCGGCGATGTCGTCAAGCGTCACATAATCCGAGGTTTCGGTATTATAGAGCCGCCGACTTGCGTAGCGCTTGATCAGCAGCGTGTCCTGTTTCTGTGCCATTGTACCTCCCCGCAGCAATTTTGTGCTGCACTGCAAAATCCTAACAGCGACAAGTTCAAAGGCAAGCCTTTTGCGCACCTGATGCAGCATCGGCCGAACAGTCGCGACAAAGAAAAAGGGCGAGCATGATGCTCGCCCTTAGGAAAAATGCCGGTTGGGAGGTAAGTCCGGCGATTGTTCCGATTACTTAGCAGTCGCTTTTTTGGCGGCCTTCTGAACTTCGTCAGTGGCTTTTTTAACAGCGGCTTGAGCGTCGTCACCGATCTCTTTGCCAGCAGCCATCATCAGTTCAACTGTTTCAGCTTGAACTTTTTTAGCAACTTCAGCGAAAGCAGCCAGGTTCTCAGCGGCCAGCTCGGCCTGAGCCGAAGCGAAGTCGGTTACGGCTTTGCCATAATCAGCTGCTTCTTCTTTTGCAGTGGTAACGTCGCCCATTTTGGTCAGCGTTTCTTTGGTCCACTTGGTCGAAATCTCAGCCGATTTGTCTGCAGCTTGCAGAGCAACTTTCGACATTTTTTCGGCCAGAGCGGCTTGGTTTTTGAAAGCGTCTTGAGCGACCGACATGTCAACAGGGAAGTTACCCATCATGTCTTGGAACATCTTGGTGAAGTCTTGTGTCTTAGTCATTTCTATTCTCCGTGGTGCGACGCCGATGTGAGGAGGTGGCGTCTGAATTTCTCAACTGAAGACAATATGCATGCTGCAGCGCAGCAAATCAAGTCTTTTTCTGCACTGCAGCATAATTTCTTCAGAAGACGTTGAAATTCAGATATTTGGCTTCGCGACGACATATGTTCCGGGAGCGGGCGCCAGCGGTTTATGATCCGAATCGCCTATCTCGCGGGCGTCGATCATCTTGCCAGACTGCGCACCAAGCCACTCGGCCCACCTGCCCCACCACGATCCTTCGTGGAACGTGGCCCCGTCCAGCCAATCCGACGACGCTGCTGGCCAGTCCTCATTGGTGTAGTGTCCGTATTTCTTTTTCGAAGGCGGGTTCACAATGCCCGCGATATGGCCACTTTCCGACAAGATGAACGTCTTGTTCTTCGACCCCATCTGCCGGAAACCGTCGTAAGACGATTTCCACGCGGCGATGTGGTCCGTTTCACATGCGATCGCGCACAGCGGGACATTCACATCTTCGATCGACAGATGCTCGCCCAACAAGGGGAAGTCCCCTTTGGCGAACTGGTCACCCTGACACAGCCCGCGCAGGTATTCGACCGTCATCTTGGCCGGAAGGTTTGTGCTATCGCCGTTCCAATACAGCAAATCAAAGGCGGGTGGCGTCTTGCCCAGCATATAGCTGTTGATGGCCGGCCCATAGATCAGATCATTGGGACGCAGATAGGAAAACGTCCGCGACATGAAGAAACTGTCTAGATAGCCCGCCTCTTTCACCTCTTCCTCGATCCCGTTCACGAAATCATTGTCGAGGAAGACCCCGACCTCTCCCTGATCCGAGAAATCCGTCAGGGTCGTGAAGAAGGTTGCCGACTTCACCGAGGTATCGCCGCGCTTCTTCATCAGCGACAGTGTCAGCGACAGCGTTGTGCCGGCGATGCAATAGCCAACCACGTTCACCTTCTTCTGCCCCGTGATCGCCTTCACTTCACGCATCGCGGCCAGATAGCCGTCTTCGATATAATCCCCCATACCAACATCGGCGTAAGAGGCATCCGGGTTTACCCAACTGACCACGAACAGCGTAAAGCCCTGTTCGACGATCCACTTGATCAGGCTGTTTTGTTCTTTCAGGTCCAGAATGTAGAACTTGTTGATCCAGGGCGGGAAGATGATCAACGGCGTGGTGTGGACCTTTTCGGTCGTCGGGGCATACTGAATCAGCTCCATCATCCGGTTGCGATAGACGACCTGCCCCGGCGTTGTTGCGATGTTCTTGCCCACTTCGAAGGCGGTATCGTCGACAAGCTTGACCAGCAATTCGCCGTCATGCGCTTCCAGATCCGCAACCAGATTTTCCAATCCGGCGACCAAGGATTGCCCTTTGGTTTCGACAGCGCGCTCAATCGCTTCGGGATTGGTGGCCAGGAAGTTGGTCGGGCTCATCATGTCGATGATCTGGTGGGTGAAGAACTCCAGACGCTTGCGTTCGCTGTCTTCCACGCCCTCGACATCGCCAAGAGCCTCTTTCATGGCTTGCGAGGTCGTGAGGTATTGTTTCTTGAGGTAGCTGTAATACGGATGCGAATCCCAAAGCGGATTGGAAAAGCGCCGATCCTTGGGCGTTTCATCATCGGCGGAATTGAAGTCGCCTCTGGCGATCGCCGCCTGGGCTTCGATAGCGTGTTCAAGCGTTTTGCCCCAATAGCTCGCCTGATGTTCAATCATTTTGGCTGGGTTGGCCAAGATCTCTGCCCACACCTTGCCGGCTGTCTCCAAAAAGAATTCCTGACCGGGGGCCTGCAAACTGGACCTGACGGGCTTGCGATGCGCAATGATATTTGCAAGTCGCGTGGACAATGCCTCGATACGGGCAAGATTGTCGTTTAATTCACTCAACTCCTGGCCCTGATTATTTTGGTCAGTTGTCATGAAGCAATTTCCCCCGTATGATTTCGCACGTGCAGCATCGAGATATCCGCATGTGTTTTCGACTATGCGAATGCAGCGAGCAAAAATCAAAGGGTAATTCACATGCGATATATGGCGACCTACGACCTGATGGAAACCATCCGCAACACGAATCAGTGGCTCGGTGCGACCGCCGCCGCGATGGGTTCCTATCCGGCAACGGCGCTTATGCCGACCCCGTTCTTTCAAATGATGGCCGCTTGGGGCGAAGTCACAGAACGCAGCTTTCACCGCATGGTGATGAAGCCGGATTGGGGCATCACCAGCGTCGTCGCCGAAGATGGGCGTGATCACATCGTGCAGATCGATAAGTTGGTCGAACGCCCGTTCGGAGACTTGATCCAATTCAAAGTTCTAGGTCGGCCTGAGAAAGAGCGCCGCATATTGCTGGTTGCGCCGATGTCGGGCCACTATGCCACGCTTCTACATTCGACCGTCGCCAGCCTGTTGCCTGACGCCGAGGTCTATATCACCGACTGGCACAACGCCCGCGATATCCCGGTCAGCGAAGGCAAGTTCGATATCGAGGATTATACGCTCTACCTTGTTGAATTCATGCGCCATCTTGGGCCGGACATCAATGTGGTAGCGGTCTGCCAACCGGCCCCCCTAACCCTTGCCGCGACGGCCTATCTGGCCGAAGTTGACCCCGAGGCCCAACCGCAAACGCTGACCCTGATTGGCGGGCCGATCAACCCCGACGCCGCCGCCACCGACGTGACGGACTTTGGGCGTCGCGTGACGATGGGACAATTGGAAGAGCTCGCCATCCAGCGCGTTGGGTTCAAATACAAGGGCGCAGGCCGGATGGTTTATCCCGGACTGTTGCAACTGGCCGGCTTCATGTCGATGAATTCCGAAACCCACTCCAAGGCGTTCAGAAATCAGGTCATGCGCGTGGCCAAAGGCGAAGCGACCGAGAATGACAAACATAATCGGTTCTATGACGAATACCTTGCCGTGATGGATATGACTGCAGAATTCTATCTGTCCACCGTTGAACGCGTGTTCAAAAAGGGCGAGATCGCCAAGAACGAATTCGTCGTCGACGGCCACAAGGTCAATATCGGTGCGATCACCGATGTCGCGGTGAAAACTGTCGAAGGCACCAAAGATGATATCACGGCACCGGGCCAGTGTATCGCGGCACTTGAGATGCTGACCGGCCTGCCCGACAGCAAGAAGGCCAGCCATGTGGAAGAAGGCGCCGGACATTACGGCATCTTCGCGGGCAAAAGCTGGCGCAACAACATCCGTCCCTTGGTGCTGGACTTCATTGACCAGAACAAAGGGCGCCACGCCGCGCAAGCCGCGAAGAAACGGGCGACCAAAGCACGCAAGTCTGCTGTTTTGAAAGCCGTCTGAGCAGCCAAGCATCCGGCGGAAAAAACAAAAGAAGGCGCGCCTGAACGGTGCGCCTTTCTTTTATTGTTTTCTGCAACTTACCTACCGAAGTTCAAGCGGCATTTCCAACCAGGCGCGCAACCCGATCGTGACTTGAAGCGGCACCTCAAGCGTGGGCAGATGGCCTGCATCCTGCAATGTGACAAGCTCTGCCCCCGGGATAAGCGCCGCCATGGTTTCATGCCTTTTCGGAGGTGTCAGCCCGTCATGCGCCCCACACATGACCATCGCCGGGACACGCAATTTCTGAAGCGCACGCTGTGCATCCGGGCGGCGCTGTAGCGCGCGCGATTGGCGCACGAACATCTCGGCACCAAGCCCGTGCGCCATGTCGTGCACAAGCTCCAGGATCGGAGCTCGACCGGCGCCAGGGGCCAGATTGTCCGGCGACATTGCTTCGTTCAGCGCCTCATCCAGCCGCCCTGCGCTTGCGCGCACAATCTGCGGTTCACGCCACGCGGCTTGCGCTGGGGTGTCGGGCAGTGGCGTGGTTGAAATCAATGCCAGCCGGTTGACCCGCTCGGGTGCGCGGCGCGCCATCTCCATCGCGACAATGCCGCCCATGCTCAGCCCGGCCAAGGCAAAGCGCGCCGGCGCTTGATCCAAAATATGCGCTGCCATTTCACGAATGGTGTCGCCCACCACGGGGGCGGCCACGTGAACGGCGTGATCACGCGAAAGATCGTTGATCTGCGGCCCGAAAACGCGCGCATCACACATCATTCCCGGAATTAGCACCAAGGGGTCTGGCATCATTCGCTCGCTTGTCTGTCTTGCCTCGGTCGGGACTTTGAAGCGCAGCGCCGAATTGCGCAAGCGCTATCGCGGAAGCCGCAGAAAGATGCGGCAATCATCCGCGCGACAGCACGACTTTCACCATCTTCTGAATGGTGCGCAGGCATTCTTCGTCTGAAAACCGGTGATCGGCGCCTTTCACCAACGTCAGCCGGATGTCGGCGCCTTCGACATGCTCAAGCAGTTTCACCGCCTGCGCGGTCGGCACGGCGGTGTCCTCGGTCCCTTGCAGAAAACGCACAGGCACATCAAGCTTCAGCAGGCTGCGCAGAACCAGATGATCGCGCCCATCTTCGATCAGGCGCTTGGTGATAATGTAATCCTCGTCATAGTCCGAGGGGAGCGTCACGAAGCCCTTACGCTCCAGTTCCGCCTTCTGATCGTCGCTAAATTCGGCCCAATAGCCATCTTCGGTGAAGTCAGGGGCAGCCGCGATGGTGACAAGACCCACCACCCGGCCCGGTCGTGCGCGCGCCAGCAACAGCGACTGCCAGCCGCCCATTGAACTGCCGACCACCAGAACGGGGCCGTCAATCAACTGGTCGACAACTGCCAGTGTGTCCTCATGCCAATCTCCGATGCAGCCTTCGGTAAACTCGCCCGAGCTTTTGCCGTGCCCGGAATAGTCAAACCGAAGGAACGCCCGCCCCTCGGCCTTGGCCCAAGCCTCAAGCGCGACCGCCTTGGTGCCCTCCATGTCCGACTTTAGGCCGGACAGAAACAGGATCGTCGGCCCCTGCCCGTCTGTTTTCACGTAAGCGATGCGGCGGCCATTGGCGGTGTCGAGATACTGAATGTCGGTCATGGTCTTTCCCGTCTGATGTGTCGCGCAAACCATACCGGGCGCGAAATGCTCTGCAATCCCCAACTTGCCCTTCAAGCCGTTGACAGCCGCGCACGCAAGGTTCAAAAGTCGCCCACACATAACCCGCAACCGGGCGTTCCGTGGGCGCCAAAACGACGAGGAGAAGGCCAATGAGCCAGATTTCCCTTACATTTCCTGACGGCAATTCGCGCGACTATGACGCGGGCGTGACCCCTGCCGAGGTCGCCACGAGCATCTCAAATTCGTTGGCGAAGAAAGCCATTTCCGCGACGGTCGGTGGTGCCCATTGGGATATGCAATGGCCGATCAACGACGATGCGTCGATCTCGCTTCACACGATGAAGGACGACACGCAGGCGCTGGAGTTGATCCGCCACGACTTCGCCCACGTGATGGCGCGCGCGGTGCAGGAGATCTGGCCCGACGTGAAAGTTACCATCGGCCCGGTGATCGATAACGGCTGGTATTACGATTTTGACCGCGAAGAGCCGTTCACGCCCGAAGACCTCGGCCAGATCGAGGCCAAGATGAAAGAGATCATCAACAAGCGCGAACCCGTCACCACCGAGATTTGGGAACGCGACCGCGCGGTGAAATTCTATGAGGCCAATAACGAACCCTACAAGGTCGAGCTGATCGAAGCCATTCCGGGTGACGAGCCGCTGCGCATGTATTGGCACGGCCATTGGCAGGATTTGTGCCGCGGTCCGCACCTGCAACACACGGGCCAACTGCCCGCCGACGCGTTCAAACTGATGAGCGTGGCGGGAGCCTATTGGCGTGGCGATTCAGATCGCGCGATGTTGCAACGGATCTATGGCGTCGGCTTCCAGAACAAGGAGCAACTGAAAAAGCACCTGCACATGCTGGAAGAAGCCGCCAAACGTGACCACCGCAAGCTGGGCCGCGAGATGGACCTGTTTCACATGCAGGAAGAAGCCCCCGGCCAAATCTTCTGGCACCCCAACGGCTGGACGATCTACACAGAGCTTCAGGACTATATGCGCCGTCAGCAAAAGCGCGGCGGCTATGTCGAGGTGAACACGCCGCAGGTCGTGGATCGCAAACTGTGGGAAGCCTCGGGCCACTGGGAAAAATATCAGGAGCATATGTTCATCGTCGAAGTGGACGAAGAACACGCGCGCGAGAAATCCGTCAACGCGCTGAAACCGATGAACTGCCCGTGCCACGTTCAGATTTATAATCAGGGTCTGAAATCCTATCGCGACCTGCCCCTGCGCATGGCCGAGTTTGGCTCGTGCAACCGGTATGAGCCGTCGGGCGCTCTGCACGGGATCATGCGGGTGCGCGGGTTCACACAGGATGACGCGCATATTTTCTGCACCGAGGCGCAGATCGAGGACGAGACGAAAATCTTCATCGAGTTTCTGTCCGCGATCTACGAAGACCTTGGGTTCGAAAACTTCGCGATCAAGTTCTCGGACCGTCCTGAAAAGCGGTCGGGATCGGACGAGGTCTGGGACAAAGCCGAGACCGCGCTTTTGGGGGCCACCAAAGCGGCGGGCTATGACTGCGAACTGAACCCCGGCGAAGGGGCATTCTATGGTCCCAAGCTGGAGTTTGTATTGACCGACGCCATCGGGCGCGACTGGCAATGTGGCACGTTGCAGGTGGATTTCGTCCTGCCGGAACGTCTGGATGCGAATTATATCGGCGAGGACGGGGCCAAGCATCGCCCGGTCATGCTGCACCGCGCCACGCTGGGGTCTTTTGAACGCTTCATTGGCATCCTGATCGAAAGCCACGCGGGCAAGCTGCCTTTCTGGGTCGCACCACGTCAGGTGGTTGTCGCCTCGATCGTGTCGGACGCTGATGACTACGTGCAAAACGTCGTCGCCGCGCTGAAAGCAAAAGGCATCCGCGCAGAGGCTGACATTCGAAATGAAAAGATCAACTACAAGGTCCGTGAACACTCGGTCGGCAAGGTGCCGGTCATTCTGGCCTGCGGCATGAAGGAAGTCGAAGACGGCACGGTATCGATGCGCCGCTTGGGCGACAAGCATTCGAAGGTGCTGCCGTTGGAAGACGTGGCCGGGATGCTGGCGCACGAAGCGACCCCGCCCGATCTGGCCGAATAGCAGGGCTAAGACCTTAAACCCCCGCCAAGCGCGGGGGTTTTTTTCTATCCCAATACGTCGCACCCCCTCACATTGCCCGTGACAAACGGAAAGACTCGCTAAAAAGCCTGTAACAAACGCCAAGAAGACGGCGCTTTTCTTGAAACTTTCGAAATCGCAATTGGCTCGGGTCACGCAAAGTTTGCGAAGTCGATTTTCCGATCGCCCAGATTTTCCCATTGATATGAGGGCTTAACGGGCTCAAGCCACGCGCCACCACGCCAACGAACGCGCCTTTGCAGCGATCACTCCCGCTAACGGAGCCGTGAATTACGCGTTCGTGAATGGAGCCGCCTGCCCCCCACGCTTTACCTTTCCCTTACCGCCCATGAGCGGTGAGAATAAAACCCGAAAGGAAAACTTGATGTCCAACAACATGAAAACCGTCGCCGTTCTTGGTGCAGTCTCTGCCGCAGTTGCCGCCAGCGCCGTGCCCGCTTTCGCTGATGGCGAGCAGGAAAAATGCTTTGGTGTGTCCCTTGCAGGTCAAAACGATTGCGCCGCTGGCCCCGGCACCACCTGCGCAGGCACTTCCACCGTCGACTACCAAGGCAACGCCTGGAAACTGGTTCCGGCCGGCACGTGCGAGACCATGGAGGTCACCGACGCTGAAGGCATGATGATGAAGGGCTCGTTGGAGGCTCTGGATACCAACCTGCCTGCCAGCTAAATCTGGTTGCAAATCGCTCTGGCCGGTTGTCCGGCCGGAGCCACCATCGCGCCTGACCAGCCTGCACCCTTTGCCAAGTCAACCGCCTGACCCGAGCTTTCGATGGAGCTTTCCATGCTTGATATTGCCCATGACAACACGTTGCCCAACGGGGCGGGCGTCGGATACAAACCGCAGCATTTTGCGGCCCTCATCGACAACCCCGGCACGGTCAGTTGGCTTGAGATTCACGCGGAAAACTACATGGGCGACGGCGGACGCCCAATGGCGCAACTGCGCCACTTGGCCGAGCATTTCCCGATTTCGGTGCACGGTGTCGGCCTATCCATCGGTGGTGAAACCCGTTTGGACCCCGAACATCTTGCCCGCCTGAAGCGCTTGATCGATTGGCTGAACCCCGCGATGTTTTCCGAACATCTGGCGTGGTCGACCCATGACGGCGCGTTCCTGAACGATCTTTTACCGCTGCCCTACACAACCAACACACTCACCCGCATCACCGCGCATATCAACGAGGTGCAGGATCACCTTGGGCGCAAGATGCTGCTGGAAAACCCGTCATCTTATTTGGCCTTCGCTGAAAGCACGTGGTCCGAACCGGATTTCCTGCGCGAAGTTGCCCGGCGCACCGGGTGCGGGCTGCTGCTGGATGTGAACAACGTCTTTGTCTCTGCGACCAATCTGGGCTTTGATCCACGCGCCTATATCGACGCCTATCCGCTTGACTTGGTTGAAGAATTTCACCTTGCTGGCCATGACGAAGATGCCGACGAGATGGGTCGCAAGCTGTTGATTGACAGCCACGGCACGCCGGTGGACGAACCCGTCTGGACCCTGTTTGACCACGTGATCGCCCGTGCAGGCGCGCGCCCTGCCCTTGTGGAATGGGACAATGACGTCCCGGATTGGGACATTCTGGAAGCCGAAGCCGCCCGTGCGACACGCCACATGGAACCGGCATTGGCCGCGCAGGTCTCGGCATGACGCGCGCTGAAACCCTTCCCCGCACAGGTGATGTATCCGTGACGCAAACGGCGTTTCGCAAAGCGCTGCTTGATCCACAACAGGCGGTTCCGGACGGGCTGACCAACCCCGACGGTCAACAAGCCTCCAAGCGGTTCTCGGTCTACCGCAACAACGTTGTGCATGGCTTGTCCGAGGCGATGCTGACGGGGTTCCCGGTGCTTGCCAAATTGGTCGGCGACGAATTTTTTCGCGAAATGGCAAAGGTTTACCTACGCATTCACCCGCCAACCTCGCCCCTTATGATGCATTATGGCGCCGCCCTTCCGGGGTTTCTGGAAAGCTTCCCCGGCACGCTTCATTTGAAATACCTGCCCGATGTGGCGCGGCTGGAACTTGCCCTGCGGCGTGCCTATCACGCGGGCGACGCGGCACCTGTTAACCCTGATGACCTGACCAAGCTGGACCATCGCGCGTTAATGGCGACCCGGCTTAAGATGTCGCCTGCCTGCGAGGTTTTGGTCACCAAATGGCCGGCCAAGGCGATCTGGGATTTCAATATGAAAGATGGCCCGCAGCCCACGGGTGGCGCTGAGAGCATCCTGATCAGCCGTGTTGGGTTTGATCCCGTGGCCGAACGGCTGCCCGATGGCGGCGCGCGCTTCGTCGCATCGCTGATCAAAGGGCGCAGCTTTGGAACCGCGCTTGGGCTTGCCACGGCAGACACACCTGATTTCGATCTGACTGCCACTCTGGGCGTCCTGATCGCAACACACTCTATCATCGGCATCGACAAACCAGACTAAATACTCGGAAGGATACCGCCATGCGCGCCTTGGCAAATCTCTACAATCCGCTTGCTGATTTGGCCGAGCGGTTGGCCCCGGCCACCCTGCCCACGCTGGCCCGCTTCACCTTTGCCGCGACTTTGCTTGGGTATTTCTGGGCCTCGGCGCTGACCAAAACAGGCGACGGCCTGCTTGGCGTTTTCCAACCCAGCCTTGGCGCCTACGCGCAGATTTTCCCCAAAGCGATGGAGGCCGCATCGTATGACGTGGGCCAGCTTGGCATGTTCCACTGGGCCGTGGTCGTGGCGGGCACCTTGGCTGAATTCGCCTTACCGCTTCTGATCACCATCGGCTTGCTGACCCGCCTGACCGCCCTTGGGATGATCGGCTTTGTCATCGTGCAAAGCCTGACCGACCTGTTTGGCCACGGCGGGATTGCGCAGCCCGAAACGCTGGGCGCGTGGTTTGACCGCATCCCAGACAGCGTAATCCTGGATCAACGTCTGTTCTGGATGGTGGTGTTGGTGACTTTGGTGCTGAAAGGCGCGGGGCCGATATCTGTCGACCGACTGCTGAACATCCGCTGACGCGGCGGGCTAGTGCGGATCAGGCCTGACCGCGATCAGCGCAAGCAAACCACCCAAACCCGCCAGCGCAATTGGGAACATGGTGAACACGCCGTAACCAAAGGCGAAATACATGCCCGCAGCGGACAGAAGCAGCAAAATACCACCGATCTGCGCGGCCGAGCGGGCCATCGCCCCACCTGCCAGCGCCAACACCGGCGCGATCAGGGCAAAGGCGCGGACCCGGCCCGGATTATCCACCTGTTCGGCCAGATCGGGCAACTCGCCCATCCGCGCGATCACTTCGGTATAGCCATAGCCGAAAAATCCAACGATCATGCCCCAAATCCCGGCGATGATCCCCAAAACCAATGCAGCGTTGCGCATGCAGATACCTCCTACTTTCCGAACAGATAGGCGCTCAGGCGGCGCCCTCCAACCAGCTGTCACGCGTTATTGCGTCCCAACCTAACGTCAACTTGTCCCTGTCCTCGATCACCGGGCGCTTCATCAATGTCGGATTTTGTGTCAACAATTCAATAGGATCACCCGCGCGCTCACTGTCAGACAAGCCGCGCCACGTGGTAGAGCGCTTGTTGACCAACGCCTCGCCAAACGCCGCATGGAACCGCGCCAGATCGGCAGGGTCAACGCCGTCAGCACGCACATCTACGTAATCGACAGAGAGGCCCGCTGCCTCCAACGCCTTCACCGCCTTGCGGCATGTGTCACAGTTTTTCAGACCCCAAACGCGCATATTGCCTCCTAGATTGGCATCAATTTGGCTAGGCACGAATGCCGCCCAACGCCTGTTATGGCTTGGTCCGGGGTGAAACGGAAGGGGGACTGCTATGGCCTAAGAACTGATCGAGTGATTGGGGACGCGCTTCGTTTTCAAAGGGCAGCGCCCGACCCTGGGATGGTGCGAAGCGCCCTCCTGTGGGGAGGGTCGGGCGCTGCCCGTGCGGCGCACGGGCTAACCTGCATGCAGAACCCGCAAGAGCCAACGTGCGTAGGAATATCCTTGAGAGACCAACAAGATGGCGGTGTCCTCTAAAGGTTGCATCGGTTCAGGTCGGCCTGCTTCGTGCCGAAAGAAGTGCACGCTGTTTACCCAGTTTTCAAATCCAGAAACTTGCTTTGCAATAACGTGGGGCACCTCTCCATTGGTATCAGCATAAGACATTGCAGCAGGTTTCAGATGCTTTTCTATCGTTTTGGAATTGATGTGGGTTGCACCCGCAAAAGCCGTTTTGAATAGGTTCTCATTCAGATCGAAAGAAGACCTGATTGCCTGCCTTCCATCAATTGGAGATAGCAACATTGCCTTGTCAATTACTGAGCAATGATCAAGAGCTGCCGCGAAACGCTCTCCAGTTAGCCCTTCAAGTAGATGCTGCCGATTCACTTCGAAAGCTTCATCTACAATTGGATGTAGTCCTCCGGAATCATCAATTGTGAAACCAACACATTCCTCTTTCATAAACCTTTTCGTTTCACCGAGAAGAGCGCCACTTAATCGCTCATCTTTCAGGAACCTATAGGTTATCGTAACTGTATCGAGGACATCCCTCAGCTCGCAATGCTCAAAAAAGCGTTCCCAATTGACATATGGGGCGTATCCCCCGTGAGAAATCACGGAGACGCCGAGTTCGTATTCCAATTCCTCACCGAGTTCTGTCGATTTGACCTTCTCTCGGCAGAACGCCTCAAACAACTGGGCCATCCGAAACCTAAACCGTTTTGAATCAGAATACAGTTTCTCTGGGCGAGCGTATTGGTGGCTATAGCGGTTGCCTCCACTAGTTTCTGAAGCCCCATGTTCAGGCGTATCCATCCGCTACCCCTTCAACTCCGCCTCAAACTCGCGCCATTCGCCCTTCGACATGCCGGAGTTCTCCTGCGTGACCTCTTCGCCTTTCAGCATGCGGCGCACGCAGTCCATGGCGCGGCCGGACAGGTTGGCGCCGCCCAGACGGTAATCCTCGAACGCGCCGTATGCGGCGGGGACCCAGTCGGCGACGATGTTGCAGATCGCGTCGGCATAGACGCGGATTTCGTATTGTGCGTGGTGGTCGGCGCGCAGGCGCAGGAAGTGGAACAGGTTGTGCAGGTCCACCTTCCAATACCATTGCGTATAGATATTGGCGGGCAGATTCATCCGCGCGAGTTCCCGCGCCAGCCCCTGTTGGCCGTCATCCGAGATCATCTGTTCATAGTGATCATAGGCGCGGTTGCTGTCGGCTTTCAGGATTTCCAGCACGCGCGCGGCTTCCTCGCCTTCCAGCGCGGCGCCGCGACCCTGATTGTTCACCACCGACTGCGCGGCGACGTGTTCGGGTGCGGGGATATAGAACTCGCGGTCGAGGATCGAATAACGCGCCGAGTATTCGTTCACATTCGCGGTCCGGTGGCGGATCCACTGGCGGGCCACGAAGACAGGCAGTTTGACGTGCAGCTTGATCTCGCACATTTCAAACGGGGTCGAATGCCAGTGGCGCATCAGGTAGCGGATCAGGCCCGCGTCGTTCTGCACGCTTTTGGTGCCCTTGCCGTAGCTGACCCGCGCGGCCTGACAGATCGCAGCGTCGTCGCCCATATAGTCGATGACGCGGACAAAGCCGTGGTCCAGCACTTCATGCGCGGTATAGAGGTGCTTTTCCATGCCGGGGCTGACCGCCCGAAGGGTCGGCTGTGGGGTGCTACGTTGTTCTTCGATTTCGCGGATCTGTTCGGGGCTCAGGGGCATGTCGAATCTCTCGTCTCATGATTGCCCGGCCACTATATATAGTCGAGGCGGATCGCAAAACAGCAAGATGCCGTAGATGCGGCGTTTGCGCTTTTCTTGGGCGCTTGACCTGTTAGGCTGTTGGCGAACCCGCCTTGATCACCGGAGGATACAGATGAAAATTCGTTACCTGCACACAATGGTTCGCGTGAAGAACCTTGAAGACAGCATTCGGTTCTTTGAACTTCTGGGGCTTGAGAAAACCCGCCAGATGGACAGCGAGCAAGGGCGGTTTTCGCTGATTTTCATGGCCCCGCCGGGACAGCCGGACTGCCCTGTGGAGCTGACCTATAACTGGGATGGCGACGAAGGCCTGCCATCGGACAGTCGCCATTTCGGGCATCTGGCCTATGAGGTCGAGGATATTTACAAGATGTGCCAGCATCTTATGGACAACGGTGTGACCATCAACCGGCCGCCGCGAGACGGCCACATGGCCTTCGTTCGCTCGCCCGACAATATCTCGATCGAGCTGTTGCAAGCGGGCGACCGTCTGGCCCCGGCAGAGCCATGGGTCAACATGGAAAACACCGGTCACTGGTGATGAAACACGCGCGCGGGGTTGTCACACGGTGTGTTGCGGTTTGTGGCTTCCTGTTCGCAGCCGGGCTGTTCTGGATCACACCTCCGGCGGATGCCAGCGCCCAAACTGGTGCGGACTGCCGGCAGGCCCTTGCGCTTGGTTTGGATGTTTCCGGGTCGGTCGATGCAGGCGAATATCGGCTGCAAATGAATGGCTTGGCTGCGGCCCTTGAACACGAAGACGTGCTGCGCGCGATCCTGTCTTTCCCTAAGACACCGGTTCAGGTCTCGATTTTCGAATGGAGCGGTCCACGCCATCAGAGGTTGTTGCAGGACTGGGTGTCGTTGACCGACCGTGCAGCGGTGCTTGGTGTCGCCAATCGCTTGCGCGCGACCCTACGTATTCAGGCCGACCCTTCTACGGGATTGGGTGCGGCCATGATTTTCGGCCAGAGGCTGTTGTCGCAGCAAAACTGTTGGGTGCGAACATTGGATATCTCGGGTGATGGGCCAGCGAATACTGGTCCCCGCCCGCAAGATGTCAGGCATCTGGCGGGGTTTGATGGTATCACGATCAATGGTCTGGTGATTGGGGCAGGCGATGCAAAGTCCGACCTTGTTGCGTATTACAAAGAGCTTGTGATCCACGGCAGGGGACGGTTTGTCGAACAGGCCTTCGGCTTTCAAGACTATGAAGAGGCGATGGTGCGCAAACTTCTACGCGAACTTCAGGGCATGATCGTTAGCCAAGTCGAGCCCGACGGTTCGGGCGACACCACCACTGTGATCCGTCAATAGATATAGCGGATTTGGTCTGTCCAATACCGTTCGACCCGCTTGAGTGACGCATTGATGTCTTCGATCCCCGAGGCGCTCAGCACATCACGCGACTGCAGACCGTCTGCGTGCCGCTCAAAAAGTGTCGCGACAGTTTCGCGGATGAACCGACCTTTTTCCGTCAACCGCACCCGCACCGATCGGCGGTCGATTTCACACCGTTGATGGTGCATATACCCCATATCGACCAGCTTCTTGAGGTTGTAGGAGACGTTTGACCCTTGGTAATAGCCGCGCGACTTCAACTCGCCCGCCGTCACCTCGTTGTCACCGATGTTGAACAGCAACAACGCCTGAACGGCGTTCACCTCCAACACGCCGACACGCTCGAATTCATCCTTGATCACATCCAGAAGAAGCCGGTGTAACCGTTCCACCAACGCAAGCGCTTCAAGATACTGATACACAAAAGTCTGGCTGCCTGTCTGCCCAATGGGGGTTTGCATGCTCATCCGTCTCTCCGACCTAATTAACAGGAGCGACCTTCGCGGCAAAAAAAGAACATTCAGTTAAATGCAGAAAGGAGTTGCAGAAAAATTTCGCAAAATCCGAACCGGTGGCGCCGCTTAGCGCGCGCCGGTGTGTCGCGCGATATGTTCGATCAGCTCGGACAGATGCGCCGGCGCGGACTGCTGGCCAGAAACCCATTGATACAGGTCTTGATCGTTTTCGCCCAGCAGCGCCTCGTATAGGTCAAGCTCGGCGCCGTTCATATCAGCAAGCTGATCGTCGGCATACTTGCTGAGGATGATATCCATCTCTTTTATACCGCGCCGCATGGACCGCATTGCCAGCCGCTTCACGCGGTGATCATGCGTTTCACCCGGCCGCGCGCCGGGCGTTTCTTTCAGTTGATCGAGTGATAGGCTGCTCATGCCACAGTTCCTTCCAGACGTTTGCGCAGACGCTTTTCCAGTCGGGCAAGTTGTTCGGAAGATCGGGCCATCTGGGATTTGATATCGCGCATTTCCAGCAGCAAATCCCGGATGTCGGGCGCATCGTCGGGCGCCTCGGTCGGGGCTTCGACACCGGTGCCTTCGCCGGTCAACATCCAGCGCAATGACACGTTCAAAATGCCCGACAGCATCTGAAGCTTGTTGGCGCGCGGTTCGTTCAGGTCCTCTTCCCACCCGCGCAGGGTCTTGAGCTTTACACCGACGCGGCGCGCCAATTCAGCTTGGGTCAACCTCTCGGCTTCGCGTGCACCCGCAAGGCGATCACCGAAGGTTGCAGCCTCTTCCGAAAACCAGCCCTCATCGTCGAGAATTTCGCTCATCGTCATACCCTTTTCCATCGCGTCGCTTGCGCCGATCCAAGGTTGGCGCTTGATCGGTTTCGCGCCTGACCCTAGAAGAATTGAGACCAACTTACAAACCGAGGGCCCCATGTCTTTCCTATCAGCGACACTTGATCGCGTAAAACCATCGCCCACGATCGCTGTTTCGACATTGGCCGCGGAATTGAAGGCCGCAGGGCGCGATGTCATTGGCCTTGGCGCGGGCGAGCCTGACTTTGACACACCCGACAACATCAAGCAGGCGGGCAAAGACGCAATCGACGCGGGCAAGACAAAATACACAGCCCCGGACGGGATGCCGGAACTGAAAGCGGCGATTTGCGACAAGTTCAGGCGGGAAAACGGGTTGGACTATGCGCCAGGTCAGATCTCGGTCGGCACGGGTGGCAAGCAGATCCTGTACAACGCCCTGATGGCGACCCTGAATCCTGGTGACGAGGTGATCATCCCTGCCCCCTATTGGGTCAGCTACCCGGATATGGTCTTGCTGGCCGGTGGCGAACCTGTCGTGGTCGAATGCCCGATTGAAACGGGCTTTCGCATGACGCCCGAACAGCTGGAGGCCGCGATCACGCCCAAGACCAAGTGGCTGATCTTCAACTCGCCCTCCAACCCGACCGGTGCGGGATATTCACGCGATCAACTGAAAGCGCTGACGGATGTGTTGATGCGTCACCCCCATGTCTGGGTGATGACAGACGATATGTATGAGCATCTCGCCTATGATGGGTTCGAGTTTTGCACCCCGGCCGAGGTAGAGCCGGGCCTGTATGACCGCACGCTGACCTGCAACGGGGTGTCCAAAGCTTACGCAATGACGGGCTGGCGCATCGGCTATGCCGGCGGTCCGGTCGAGCTGATTTCAGCCATGCGCAAGATCCAGTCGCAATCGACCTCGAACCCCTGTTCGATCAGCCAATGGGCGGCGGTCGAGGCGCTGAATGGCCCGCAGGACTTCATCGCCGAAAACAACAAAGCCTTCGTGCGCCGTCGAAATCTGGTGGTTGAGATGCTGAACGCCGCCGAAGGGCTAGACTGCCCGGTGCCGGACGGGGCGTTCTATGTCTATCCCTCGATCAAGGGCTGCATCGGGAAGACAACGCCTGCAGGCGTGAAAATCACCGATGACGAGGTGTTCGCCAAAGCTTTGCTGGAAGAAACCGGCGTGGCCGTGGTTTTCGGCGCGGCTTTCGGGCTGTCCCCCAATTTCCGCGTCAGCTATGCAACCTCGGACGCGGCTTTGAAAGAAGCCTGCACACGCATTCAAGGCTTCTGTGCCGCACTGGCCTGAAACCAGCATCTCAAGACGCCGCCAAGGCAAGGAGCACCCATGCCCGCAGACCTGCCGGACTATTACTTCCGCATCCGTGAAAACGGAGCTTTCGTGTTCCGTGTTGACACTGAAAACCGTCATCGTCGGATCGAGATGGATCAGATCGCTGCGATCAACATCAAGAATGGCGAGGTGAAGGCCAGTGGCGGGCGCGAGCTGACCCAGGAAGATCAGGACGCGATCTCCAACTGGATCAGGGACCGGCGCGACACGCTTGCCAAGCGGGATATTGACGACATTCTGCGCGCCGTTGACCACCTGAATCTGACCGCCCATTGGGCGCAGACGCGCGCCTCGGACGAGGCATTGGAGCAGGTGACGGATGCCCTTTTGTTGGCGATGCATGATCTGCGGACGGTTTTGGTGCGAAAGAAAGCTGACCGGCTGATGAAAGAGGAATAAGACGACCCTTAGACCTCGGCCGCCTGCCCAATGCGCGACGATCGCGCCCAGAACCGCCACGACATCAAGACACCCGCGACCAGCAGCCCGATCACCAACCCCATCCACACACCTTCGCCGCCAAAGCCCCATGTGATCCCCATCACATAGGACATCGGCACCCCAATGATCCAATAGCTGACTGTCGCAATGATCATCGGCACCTTGGTGTCATGCACCCCACGCAACAGGCCAAGGGTGATCGCCTGCCCCCCATCAGCAAACTGAAACAGCGCCGCGACGATCAAAAGCGAACGTCCGATGCTCAAGATCTCGTCCTTCAGGGGTTCATCGGGATCAAGGAACGCAAGGATCATGGGGTCGGGAGCACCGACCAGCAACATCACCGTGACGATGCCGAACAGTGCCGACATCAGCAAAACCGCCAGTGCGCCGCGGCGCAGACTGTCCTCGTCCCGCCGCCCAAGGGCGCGGCCCGCCCGCACCGTGGCGGCATTTGAAAACCCAAGGTGCACCATGAAAAACGCCGATACGATCTGCAGGGCGATGCCGTGGGCGGCCAGCTCCAACGTGCCGATCCACCCCATAACAACTGTGGAAGCCGAGAACATCCCGACCTCGGCCAGCCCGGTCAACCCGATCGGAACACCCATCCGCACAAGTTCGCCCAAGGCCTCCCAGTCAGGTCGCCAGATCCGCTGAAACAGCGCGTGTTGCGGCAAGGCGCGGGTGGCATACACTGCCATCACCAACCCGGCTGCAACCTGGATCACGACCGAAGCGATCGCCGCCCCGCGCACCCCAAGTTCCGGCGCGCCCCAATTGCCGAAGATCAGCGCGTAATTGATCACTCCATTCATGGCCGCACTTAGAATGGTGGCCCACAAGACCACGCGGGTGCGCTCTAGCGCGGCAAGATAGCTTTTCAGGGTCATCACGAACAAGGCCGGGATCAACCCCCAGCCTGCGATGCGCAGATAATCCTGCGCAATTTCGCTAAGCGCTGCGTCCTGACCGATCGCGCGCAACAGCGGCGCGGCGAACCACAGGATCGGCAGGACCAGCAGGGCAATCCCGAACGACACCCAAAGCGCCATGCGCGTCAGCCGCCGAACCCGCGTGTCATCGCCTGCCTCGGACGCCGAGGCAATCAGCGGCATCAACGCCCAAGCCGGCCCCGAGCCGACGATCAGGAAAAGCAGAAAGACCGTGCCTGCCAGCACCACGGCGGCCAGTTCCTCGACCCCATACCACCCCAACATCACCGTATCGATGATCTGCACGGCGAACTGCGCCAGATGCGACGCCACAAGTGGCAGGCCCAGGACAAGGACCGCTCGCATGTGAAGGGGGAAGGACAGGCTTTGGTTCATCACCCAGACCTATGCCGGAAGGTAAGGCGGGGCAAGCTTGGTTTCGTGCCATCCCCGCCTGGTCTGCGAGGTGCGCATGGGTCAGCGCAGCATGGACAACAACGCCCGCGAGGGACGGCCCGTCACCGGCAAACCGCGGGCGCGCTGGAATGCCTCGATCGCTGCAAAAGTCTTTTTGCCGATCACGCCATCTGCTTCACCCACATCATGGCCCGCGCGCGTCAATCCCACCTGCAACGCCTTGCGATCCTCCAAGGTCAGCCCATATTCGTCCGGCCCGAACGTCGCCCGCAATGGGCCACGCCCTGCCAAGCGGTCAGACAGGTGTCCCACGCCGATAATGTATTTCTGCGCGTTGTTGTAACGCCCCAGAACGCGGTAGTTATGGTAGACCTCGAAGACCGGGCCATTTTCGCCCGCCGGCTTCACCACACTGCCCTGCCCGGTCGGTGCGCGGCCGGTAATTTCGTCCCCCCACCGCTGTCCGCGCTTCCAGCCAGAGCGGCTAAGATAGGCCGCCGTCGAGGCCAGCGCATCCGTCGGGTCATCTGACCAGATGTCGCGCCGCCCGTCCCCGTTGAAGTCTACCGCATAGGCCAAATACGAGGTCGGGATGAACTGTGTGTGCCCCATCGCCCCTGCCCAACTGCCCGTCATTCGTGCAGGCGTGGTGTCGCCGCGTTCCAATATCTTGAGCGCCGCGATCAGCTGGCTTTCAAAAAACCGACCGCGCCGCCCGTCATACGCCAAGGTCGACAAGGCCGAGATGACCGGCACATCGCCGCGCCGTTCACCATAGCGGCTTTCGACGCCCCAAACGGCGACGAGAACCTCTTTCTCGACCCCATATTTCGCTTCGAGCGCGGCCAGCAAACTGGCATGACTGCGCAACATCACACGCCCTTTCGCAATGCGATCGTCAGAGGCTGCGATGGCCAGATAGTCTTCGAACGAGCGGACGAATTCGGTCTGGTTGCGGTCCCGCTCCACCACACCGGGAAGAAAGCCAACCCCGCGAAAGGCCTGCCGGACGGTCGCAGGATTGATACCACCGGCGATGGCGCGCGCTTTGGCGCCTTCGACCCACGCGTCAAAGCCCGCGTTGGGGACCGACCGCATGGCAGCACCAGTTGCAGGGCGTGCGGCGGGCGCGGTGGCGCCTCCTGATTGACACGCTGTCAAAAACACCCCGGCAAGGCCGAACGTAAAGAACCGTCTTGATTGTAACATCCTGCTCACCTTTGCCCATTTTCAACCGACCTTAGCTGGACGTTGGGCGAAGGCAAGGGTTGGTCGCACGCCCGGCGGCAATCAGCGGGCAACGACACAGAAAAAGGGGGCCGTGAAGCCCCCTTTCCTGTCGTATTGATTGCTGCGGCCCGGCCGCGCGATCAGTTGCGGCGCTGTTCGGGGTGCAAGCTTGCGCCCAGAATGTGATCCGCATTGTGGATCACCTGACTGGCATGGCCCACAATCAGAGGATCAGGCTGACCAACCAATTCGTGGTCTTTGTCCGGGTAGTCAATCGTGGACAAGAAATGCCGCATGCAAGCAATCCTTGCGCGTTTCTTGTCGTTTGACTTGATGATTGTCCAAGGTGCGTCGGCCGTGTCGGTATAGAAGAACATTGCTTCCTTGGCTTCGGTGTAATCGTCCCATTTTGACAGCGACGCCACATCCACCGGGCTCAGTTTCCAACGCTTCAACGGGTCACCCTTACGGCTGTCAAAACGGCGCTTTTGCTCTTCGCGTGTGACCGAGAACCAGTATTTGTAAAGCTGAATACCCGAGCGGCTAAGGTGGCGTTCAAACTCGGGTGTTTGGCGCATGAACTCCAAGTATTCGTTGGGCGAACAGAACCCCATGACGCGCTCGACCCCGGCGCGATTATACCACGAGCGGTCATAGAAGACCATTTCACCCGCGGTTGGCAGATGCTGGATATAGCGCTGATAAAACCACTGGCCGCGTTCGACATCGGTGGGTTTATTCAACGCAACCACACGCGCTTCGCGTGGGTTGAGGTGCTCCATAAAGCGCTTGATCGTGCCGCCCTTGCCCGCTGCATCGCGACCTTCAAACAGCAAAACAAATTTCTGCCCGGTCTCACCGACCCAGCGCTGAACTTTCAAAAGCTCGGCTTGAAGCTTCGCCTTCTGCGCCTCGTAGTCCTTACGCCCGAGCTTGTGCGCATAAGGATACTTGCCGTTCTCGAAGGTTTGGCGGATCTTGTCTTCGCTGACGGTAGGAAAGCCACCTTTGTCCGACGATACCGTATCGGGCACCACGTTGTCCGGTTTGGTTTCCGCTTTCTTGGCTTGTGCCGTGGCTTTTTGGGTGGCTGCTGCGGGTTGCTTCGCTGTCATGCGCATCTCTCCTTTTGTGCTGTCAGATTGCTGATAGCACTGGCGTCGGTTGGCTGCATTGATCCGGGTCAATGGATTTGCAGAATTCCCAACGAAATCAGGCCCGCCATACGGCGGGCCTTGGTCGCATATGAAAGGGAAACAGCGCGGCGACCGGTCAGACCGGCCGATCCACGCGCATTGTTACATGTGCCGTTCCACGCACCGCTTTTGACCACGCCAACGCCACCTTTTTGTAGCTCGGCCCTTGATTGACCAACACATGCGGATTGTCCCAAACTTGGTTGTTGCCAGCATCGCGCAGATCCCCTTCGATGGTGACGCTTTGCACCGTTCGCGCGTTGCCGCCAAACGGAAGATAATCCGAGCCGTCGAGTACCCAGGTGGCGGCTTCAGTGTTCTGGTTGAATTCCAGCGTCACCGGCGAAATCGTCTTCTGGCTGATCCCGACGAATGCATTGTTTTCAAAGGTGACATCTTTCATGCTCCAGTAATCCAGATCGGCATGGGTAGTGGACACGCCCTCGACCCGATTGATGGCACCCGCGATGGTCCGGAAGGTGTTGTTGGTCACGTGAAGCCCCGACAGATAGTGGCCGGTGCCGAAGGGTTTGACATAAATCCACTTGAACCAGGATGCGACATCATTGGCCGTGAAGATGTTGCCGGTGATCGTCATGCCGCCAAAGGAGTATTCGGACCCGAAATCTGGGAAGGCATCGTGTTCGTTGTTCCATTCGACGAAACAATTGTCGATGTAGTTGCCATTCAGAACGGTCTTGTTGTTTTCATAGGTGAAAACAAGGCCCGCAACCCGTGGGCCATCTGTCACCTCGTCACCTTGAAACAAGTGGTTGCCTTGGATGATGTGACCCGATCCGTGCAGCACCATCGAGGTGCCCATCCGCTGGAACCGGTTATCGCGGACCTTGGCGTCATTTGCGTTCACGTTGAATGCCACCGACACCCGGTCAGTCGCCGCAATGCCCTGTTCGTTCGAGATGAATTGGCAGCGATCCAAATGCAGATCCTGACACCCGCGCCCGACCGAGCTGATCCCCCTGTTTTTGGGTTTGATGAAAAAGCAGTCCTGAAACACGAAGTTTTCGCCATCACGCGGCAGCATCACGCCCGAGGCATGCCCGTTGCACTGAAGCTCGACCTCTATCAGGTTCAGTCGGTTCACCTCTGCAAACCCGCCGAAATCGAGCACGTATTTGTGCCGCGTAAAGGTATATGTCTGATTTGCGGCCGCACCCCAAAGCGGTTGGCTCAGTTCGACCTCGGAGTTGGCGACATCCACCGTCTTTACATAGATTTCGCGCCCGACACCGAAACCGCTGACAACCGACCCCGGCATAACTGCGGAAATATTGGCCACATTGGTCAACCGATAGGGGTTGGCGGCGTTATACTGCGCCGTGGCGGTGGTCACCTCGTCATCCCAAGCGGACCCACCGACGACATAAAACTGCCCATTCTTGATGACCCGTCGGATCAGGAAGCTGTCGCCTGAATTGTAGGCATCCTGCATGTCAATTGGTGACGTTACATCAATCCGGCGGCCACACATGTCCAGAATTTCGTGATCGGCATAGTGCAACAGGGCCTGAAACGCTTTGCGAAAGCCAAGCAGCTCGGTCCCGAAAGCGTCGATATAGGTTGGCAGATCAAAATTGCGGGTCAGTGACAGATAGGCGTTGTCCGGCATGGTCAGCGTGCCCTCAAACCGGACATCGGCGTGCAGGGTCAGGTTCGACGCAATGCGATAGGTGCCTTCGGGCACCAAAACAGTGCGCCCATTGGCGGCAGCGTCTGCGGCTTGAAACGCCGCCTTGTCGTCGGTGACGCCATCGCCTGCCGCGCCAAAGTCGCGCACATCGACCCAGTCCATCATGTCCCGCAAATAGGCGCCCGTCACATCTTCGACGACAATATCGTCGATGCGAACGACGGCGCCGTTCGTTCCCGTCAGGTCGATCCCGACATGGGCATAGGCGACATCCGCCCCCCAGATCATGTCGACGCCATTGCGGCTGCCTGACCCGATAATGGCGGACACCTCGACCACTTCGCCATAGGCCGTCAGTGCGGTTGCCGGACCGTTTTCTACGTATCCACCGGCATGCGCTCCGCTCGCCTGCGCGGCCCATGTGGCCACGCGCACCTCGGGCAACGGACCCGAAATCGCTTTCACCCGCGCCGAGACACGAAGATAACACCCCTGTTCAAACGGCGTCTGGCCCATGTAGCGCAATTTTTGCGTGTTCTGATCTTTGAACAACTCAAGACAGCCATCAAAATCCTGATCCGCCGGGACCAATGCCGCATTGCCTGCGCCAACATAAGTCAAAGAGCCCGGCGTGCCATCCTCACTGGACCAGACGCCAAGCCCGTTTTCGAACGCGGGTGGCATGAACACCACCCCGTCGGTAATCGCCTTGTTCATAGAGTTCCCTTTCAGGTCTAGACATGCATGCCCCGGACCCTCTGCGCCTGTCAGGCTGCTGGGGCCACCCGCGCAGACACGCGCGCGCGAACGGGGCAAGAAACGCCAAAAGGGCTATCAACAAGGGTTTAACGAGCGTTAACGGGGGCGCGCGTTGCACAGCCACACCGCAACGCAAAACGGCGCGCCAAATAGGGCGCGCCGTTCTTCTTCTGTCAGTTGAAAAAGCTCTAGCTGGTCAAGTCGCCCGCCAGCCCCCGTTCAATCAACTCGGCGGTTTCGCTCACTCCATAAAGGGCTGCGAAACTTCCAAAGCGCGGGCCTTGGCTTGCCCCCAGAAGCACTTCGTAAAGGGCTTTGAACCAATCGCGCAAATTGTCGAACCCGTGCAGCTTGCCAACTGCAAAAACAATCGACTGCAAGAACTCGTCCGAGGTGAAATCCACCTCGGGCAGCGGGTCGTCATTGCCCATCTGCGCGTTTTTGCGCGCGATCACGTCCAGTGCGGTATCGCCATCGCGGAACGCGGTCGCAAGCTCCTCCATCGCAGCGCGTTCCTGATCGGTCGGCAGCCGGAACGTGCGCGCAGGTGCCACGAAGTCCTGATAATACTTGACGGCATACCCCGCCGCCGCATCCAGATCCGGATGGGTCTGGGCCGAGGCGTCAGGCGCATAACGTTGGATGAAGCCCCAAAGCTGTTCCTTGTCATCCGCCGATGCGACCGAGGCAAGGTTCAAAAGCATGCTGAACGACACCACCATCTTCGATTGCGGCACGTCTCCGCCATGGATGTGCCAAACCGGGTTGTTCAACCGCGCTTTCAGATCTTGCGTTTCATAAGCCCGCAATTGCTGGTGATATTCATCCATTGCCTTCGGGATCACATCGAAATGCATCCGTTTGGCCGTTTTCGGCTTGAGATACATGAAATAGGCAAGGCTTTCCGTCGAAGCGTAGGTCAACCACTCGTCAATCGACACGCCATTCCCAGACGTTTTCGAGATCTTCTGTCCGTTCTCATCCAAAAACAGCTCATACGAAAAGTGTTCCGGCGGACGCCAGCCCAGAATCCGGCAAATCCCGTCATAAATCGGCGTATTGGTGGAATGGTCTTTGCCATACATCTCGAAATCGACTTCAAGCGCGGCCCAGCGCGCGCCGAAATCTGGTTTCCATTGCAGTTTCACATTGCCGCCGGTGACCGGAAGGGTCCATTCGCGTCCGTCCTCGTCATCAAACGTGATCGTGTGATTTTCCGCATCGACATTTTTCATCGGCACATAAAGCACACGCCCAGTTTCAGGATGCAGCGGCAGGAAGATCGAATAGGTCTGGCGACGCTCCTCACGCAGTGACTTCAGCATCACCTCCATGATCTCGTCGTATTTCTCGACGGCGCGTTTCAACACCTCGTCGAACTGACCCGAGCGATAGAAATCAGTGGCCGAGTAGAAATCATATTCAAAGCCGAACGTGTCCAGAAACCGGCGCAGCATGGCGTTGTTGTGATGGCCAAAGCTTTCATGGGTGCCGAACGGATCGGGCACCGAAGTCAGGGGCTTTTGCAGATGTTCATGCAAACCCTCGGAATTGGGCACGTTGCCCGGCACCTTGCGCATGCCGTCCAGATCGTCCGAAAAACAGATCAGCCGCGTCGGGATGTCTGAAATGACTTCGAACGCGCGCTGGATCATCGTCGTGCGGGCCACTTCCCCAAACGTGCCGATATGGGGAAGGCCAGATGGTCCATAGCCCGTTTCAAACAGCACATAGCCCTTTTCCGGCGCGCCTTTTTGATAACGTTTGAGAACCCGGCGTGCCTCTTCAAAGGGCCAGGCTTTCGAACTCATCGCAGCGTCTCGCATTTCGGACATTTGCATTTCCTTTCATGGCACGGACACCACGCCCGCACACCAATATCGTGCTCATTGCTCTCCCTATTGCGATGAACGCGTCGGGTCAATATTCTGCACTGCAACGAATAGGAGCATCCAACGTGCAAAGCATCCCACATTCCCTGACTGCCGAAGATTGTCTGATCGCTGTCATGATCGCGGTTTCGGCGTCAGACGAACAGATCAACTCGGCCGAACTGGTCAAGATCGAGGTCATCGTCAACCACCTTCCCGTCTTTGCGACATACGACGCAGATCGGGTCAAGACAGTGTCACAAACAGTGTTTGACCTGTTCAGTGTAGAAGATGGGCTTGATGCGCTTTTCGGACTCGTGCGCGACAACCTTCCCGAAGCCTTGTGGGAAACCGCCTATGCGCTGGCCTGCGACGTGGCAGCAGCCGATGGTGCCTTGCGCGAGACCGAGCTGCGTCTGCTGGAAGAGATCCGCTATGAGTTGAACATCGACCGCCTGCATGCCGCTGCCATCGAACGCGGCGCCCGTGCGCGCCACGCAACCCTATAAGCGGATCCCTGTCGCCTTAAGCGCGCTCAATCCCGCTTTCTTGCAATCATCTCACGGCGCTCGCCCCTGAAAGGACGTTCATGCTTGAACAATTTGCGATCACCAAACGCTGGCCCGCCAAAGATCCCAGCGTGATCCAGCTTTATTCGCTTCCCACGCCCAACGGCATCAAGGCATCTGCCATGCTGGAAGAAACCGGGCTCCCTTACGAGGCGCATCTGGTCAACTTTTCGACCGACGACCAGTTCACACCTGAATTCCTGTCGCTGAATCCCAACAACAAGATCCCGGCGATCATCGACCCCAATGGACCAGACGGAAAACCCCTGCCGCTTTGGGAAAGTGGGGCCATCCTGATCTACCTGGCCGAAAAGTCAGGACAGTTTCTGCCCACGGACCCGGCAAAGCGCGCCGAAGTCCTTCAGTGGTTGATGTGGCAGATGGGCGGGTTTGGCCCGATGTTGGGACAGTTCGGTTTCTTCTATGCCTATGGCGGGAAAGAGATTGAAGACCCACGTCCGTTGGATCGCTACAAGGCCGAAGCCAAGCGTCTGCTATCTGTTTTGGATCAAAGGCTTGAAGGGCGTTCTGTGGTAGCAGGCGACGACTATTCCATCGCTGACATTGCCATCTGGCCTTGGGTGCGTGCGCTTTTTACAGGCTACAAAGCGGCCGATGTCCTACAGCTTGAAAGCTACGCCAATGTCTTGCGCTGGCACACCGAATGCGCCGATCGCCCGGCCTCGCAAATCGCGGTCAACATACCGCCACGGCCCTAAACAAAGGCGGTGAAGGGTCGCCCTTAGCCTCTGTTGGCAGCACCACAACGCGCCTAGGTGCCATGCATGATGGCCCAGCGCGCCAGCAATTGGTGCTGAAGCCAGCGGGATTGACGGCTCCAACCCTTTGCGCCTGCGGGTCGCTCTCGGTCTTGGCGGCTAATCGCGGCGCGACGGTCCAAATCTGCCGAGAAAAACGCAAACGCCAAGCGCCGCTCATCCGGTGCCGTCACATAGCCAGCAAGGGAGCTGACAAAGTTCAACGTCCCTGTTTTGGCCTGAATGCCATAAGGGGCTGCGTTTCTCGGCCGACCCTTGACGTCAAGCGGCGTGACATCTTTCATCAGCCCCTGCAGCGCGCCGGCGGGACCAGCGCTGACCAACACCTTGACCATGTCCAGCGCCGATAGGCGTGATCCATCACCCAACCCGCTATGGTCCTGAAATTGCGGCCTGTTTGCCCCCAGCTCGGCCTTGGCCCAGGTGGCCATCATGGCACCGGACCCCGACAGGCTGGTTGGTGCTGCGCCAAGCTCGGTGCTGGCAGACAGGCCAATGACTTCGGCTGTCAGGTTGGTTGAGTATTTCAACATACCCCGCGCGATTTCTGTCAGCGCGCGTGACCTGTGCTGCGCCAACACCACGCCTTGCGGCGCATCGCCAGAGGCGACAGGTGGCGGCAGCCGCACGCCTTGTGCACGCGCCAAGACCTGAAACACCTCGCCCGCATACAGGTCAGGGCGGCGGACTGGCAGCCAACGTGATCCGCCATTGCCCAACGCCCCGCGCGCCACCGTCCAGTTGTCCACCCCCATCGCATCTTCATAGGTATAGACCGGCACCTTGCGATCAACGATCTGCATCTTGGCCATATTGACGGATGGACGGAACCGGTCCGACCTTGCATCCATCGCAACGTCAAAGCTTTGCCCTGCGCGTTTCCATTCGAAATGAACGCGATTGTAGTTAAGGTTCAATCCCGAAACGGCCGGATTATAGCCAAGGTGATCAGGTTGTCCGGGATCTATCACACGCTGATAGGGAAGCCGTCCACCGTGCACCAGGAACTTTCCCTTCAGCGCCAGCACGCCCTTGGCTTTCAACGCCGCAGCCATTGCTGCAAGTGCGTTCGTGTCCAGCGTCGGGTCGCCCCCTCCCACCAAGACAAGATCACCCTGAACGACACCCGCCTCGATCGGGCCTGTGGCGATCACCTCGGTCGGAAAGCTGTGCTCGGCGCCCAGAACCGACATGCCATAGACTGCGGTGATGGCCTTCGTGACGCTGGCTGGCGGCAGTGGCAACAGGGGGCTTCGCACTTCCAGCACCTCGCCCGTGTTTGCGTCGGCGACGACAAACCCCAGCTTACCGCCAAGATTTGCCTGTGCGACCAAGGCATCGGCGCTGGGAAGTGTAAGCTTGTCAAACCCCGGCGCTTTGGACGCAGGTCGGATCGACCGGGTCGGTGCATTTGCATAAGCCACGCTTGCAAGGCCTGATCCAAGCCCCCCAAGAACCGCACGCCGTGAAATAACTCCCGTCATACGGGCAAGTAAACCTTGCCGACCCGATGAGAGCAAGCCGATAAAGAACCGCCCACGACTGAACGTCGCGCTTGGAGGGGGCCGCGGGCCTGCAAGAGTGCCCCTACCAGTCGCCCTGCGCGCGGATCTGGGACGACGAGACATCGACCATCGGCACATTCACAAGGCACCAAGCGGGTGATGGCGCGCGCGCCAGCAGATGCGAGGCGCGCCCCGATATTTTCGCCTGTCGAAACCGATTGGCCGCCGGGGACATCCGTGCCGCCACCCGGTTGCCCGGGCGTGCGATCACACCGACCGGGAAATTGGCCATAATCCACTCCCACCTGCCCCAGCGGTGAAAGTCGGCCAGATTGTCCGCGCCCATTAACCAGACAAACCGAACACCGGGATACATGGCTTGAAGCGCTTTCAGCGTTTGCGCGGTGTAGCGCGTTCCAGTGTGGCGCTCGATGTCTGTGACGTCGACGCGCGGGTGCTGCATCACCACACGCGCGCGCGCAAGCCGCACCTCGATCGCTGCGGGTCCGTTTTCTTTCAACGGGTTGCCCGGTGAAACGAGCCACCAGACACGATCAAGCCCGAACCGTTTCAGCGCCTCTCGCGTGATATGTGCGTGACCTTGGTGGGCCGGATCGAAGGACCCTCCCAACAGACCGACCACCTGTCCGGGCCGTGCATATGGCAGTTCGTAGCGCATCTGGATCTCTTTGCCCGGCCTGTTTCGCGTGTCGCCTGCCCTAGTCCGTCTCGGACGAGGCGGCCCACAGGTTTGCAGTCTCTTCGCTGATACAGGCGTCAATTTCGGCCAGCTCGTCTTTGGTGAACGCCAGATTGTGAACGGCGCCCGCACAATCAAGAACCTGTTCAGGCCGCGACGCACCGATCAGGGCCGTCGTAATCCCGCCATCACGCAAGACCCATGCGATCGCCATTTGCGCCAGCGTCTGCCCGCGACGCTCTGCAATACCCGCCAGCGCACGAAGGCTTTTCACCACATTGTCGGACACCAGCGATGGGGCCAAAGATTTGCCCTGACTGGCGCGGCTGTCCTTGGGAATGCCCTTCAGGTATTTGCCCGTCAGCAAGCCCTGCGCCAGCGGTGTGAACGCGATGGACCCGACGCCCAATTCGGCCAGTGTATCCTTCAACCCATCCCGCTCGACCCAGCGGTTCAGCATATTGTAGCTGGGTTGGTGGATCAGGCAGGGCGTGCCCAGATCATTCAGGATCGCCACCGCCTCGCGCGTGCGCTGACTGTTATAGCTGGAAATCCCGACATACAGCGCCCGCCCTGACCGCACGATGTGATCCAACGCGCCCATGGTTTCCTCAAGCGGTGTGTCAGGGTCAAACCGGTGGCTGTAGAAGATATCGACGTAATCAACGCCCATCCGCTTCAGGCTTTGATCGCACGAGGCAATCAGATATTTGCGGCTGCCCCATTCACCATAGGGCCCCGGCCACATGTCGTAGCCGGCTTTGGAGCTGATGATCAACTCGTCACGGAAGCCCACAAAATCCGTCCGCAAAATCTCGCCAAATGCTTCCTCCGCACTGCCAGCGGGCGGGCCATAATTGTTGGCCAAATCGAAATGCGTGATCCCGTTGTCGAACGCCGCGCGGCAAATCGCTTGCTTGTTTGAATGTGGAAAGTCATGCCCGAAATTGTGCCACAGCCCCAAGCTGACCGCAGGCAGTTTCAGACCCGACGCCCCGCAACGCCGATATTCCATCTTTTCATAGCGATCTTCAGCCGGATGGTAGGTCATGAAAGCTCCTTCGGGTTGCCCTGCCCCCTTTGTCTGGCTAAGACAACCGGAAGTCAAACGCGAGGACACATCCCATGGCCGCTTATCAATACGTTTACCACATGGACGGGGTTTCCAAGACCTATCCCGGTGGCAAGAAATGCTTCGAGAACATCCGTCTGAGCTTCCTGCCCGGCGTGAAAATCGGTGTGGTCGGCGTGAACGGCACCGGTAAATCGACGCTGATGCGGATCATGGCGGGGATCGACAAGGATTTCCAGGGCGAAGCGTGGGCCGCCGAGGGCGCCAAGGTTGGCTACCTACCACAGGAACCGGAACTGGACGCATCGCTGGACGTGCGCGGCAACGTCATGAAAGGCGTGGCTGATAAGAAGGCGATCCTCGAACGCTATAACGAACTGGCCATGAACTACTCGGACGAAACCGCCGAGGAAATGGCCAAGCTGCAGGATGAAATCGACGCCCAGAACCTCTGGGATCTGGACGCGCAAATCGACGTGTCGATGGAGGCCCTGCGCTGCCCCCCCGATGACGCCGACGTCACCAAGCTGTCAGGCGGTGAAAAGCGCCGTGTGGCCCTGTGCAAGCTGCTGCTTGAAGCTCCCGACATGCTGCTGCTCGACGAGCCGACCAACCACCTGGACGCCGAAACCATCGCGTGGCTGCAACAACACCTGATCGACTACAAAGGCACCATCCTGATCGTCACTCACGACCGTTACTTCCTGGATGACATCACCAGCTGGATTTTGGAACTCGATCGCGGCAGTGGCATCCCCTACGAAGGCAACTATTCCGCTTGGCTGGAACAGAAGGCCAAGCGGCTGTCGCAGGAAGCGCGCGAAGACAAATCCAAGCAAAAAACGCTGGAGCGAGAGCTGGAATGGATGCGTCAGGGCGCGAAGGCCCGGCAGGCGAAATCCAAAGCCCGGATCAACGCCTATAACGAAATGGCAGGCCAGTCTGAACGTGACCGCGTGGGCCGCGCACAGATCGTCATTCCGAACGGGCCGCGTTTGGGGTCCAAGGTGATCGAGGTCGACGGCCTGAAAAAACACATGGGCGATAAACTGTTGATCGAGGATCTGTCCTTCAGCGTCCCCCCCGGCGGCATCGTCGGCGTGATCGGCCCCAACGGCGCCGGTAAATCGACCCTGTTCAAGATGATCACCGGGGAAGAGACACCCGACGACGGCACCATCGAAATCGGCGACACCGTGAAACTGTCCTATGTCGACCAGTCCCGCGATGATCTGAACGCGAACGAAACCGTGTGGGAAGCGATCTCTGGCGGGGCCGAGCTGATCGAACTGGGTGATGCGCAAGTCAATTCAAGGGCTTATTGCTCATCCTTCAACTTCAAGGGCGGCGATCAGCAGAAAAAGCTGAACCTGCTGTCGGGCGGTGAACGCAACCGCGTCCACATGGCGCGCCTGTTGAAAGAGGGCGGCAACGTCCTGCTGCTCGATGAGCCCACCAACGACCTCGACGTGGAAACCCTGCGCGCCCTCGAAGACGCGCTGGTGGACTTCGCCGGCTGCGCCATCGTCATCTCCCACGACCGCTTCTTCCTTGACCGTATCTGTACCCACATCCTTGCCTTCGAAGGCGAAGCGCATGTGGAATGGTTCGAAGGCAACTTCGAGGATTACGAAGAGGACAAGAAGCGCAGGCTGGGGCCGGATGCACTGGAGCCCAAGCGGTTGAAGCATAAGAAGTTTACGAGATGAACAAACGGCCCCGATTAAGGGGCCGTTTTTCATCGGCGCGAGGCAGTGGATTTGACTTCAAATCCGCGTTCGCGCTTGTTTGCTATTGAAGCTCGACGCGGAAGTTCTTATATTGTTCTAGCCCATGGAGGCCGACGAGGTCGGCTGTAGGGAAGGTGCGCCACTCCTTCGGGAACAAGGTTAAACCTGCCCACGATCTGGGAAGTGCTTAGCGGCGCTAAGTCGAGTAGCCTAGCGGTGAAAGGCGAAGGACGTCCGAGGCAACTCTGCGAGTGATTCAACGAGCAATGCTAGCGGGTCGCGCTCCGCTCGAGCAGCCAATCGGCCGAACGGTTGCTCAAACTGCTAGCAAGGGCAGTATAATCCACTGAGTGTTCTTTAACGCTCGTGCGCATGGGCATCGCTAAGGACAATTCCAATGCGATTTTCATACAAGATAGAGGGGCGAGTGTCATATGGTGACGTTGTTGGAACCATTGCGCTCTTGCTGACAATCATCGGCTTGTTCGTTTGAACGTCGGGCGGTCTTCGGATCGCCCTTCTTCTTTGGTACACAAGGACAGCGCCTGACCTCTAGGCGGGCGTGAAGCGCCCTCCCGTGGGGAGGGTCATCTCTCGGTGATTGCAAGCAATCACCTGCCGATCAGCGGGGCGCTGTCCGGTCTATCGACCGGACGGGGCATTGCAGTTTGGGGCGCTACCCCTTCTCCACCGCCACCGGCAGCCCCTTGTCATCCAACGCCACAAACACAAACACCCCTTCGGTGACCTTCTGGCGCTCGCCAAGACGATCGCGGTTGACCCAGGCTTCAAGCTCAATCGCCATCGACGTGGTGCCGACCCGTCCAACCCGGCCATAGACGCACAGCACGTCGCCCACTTTCACCGGTTGGATGAACTTCATTGCATTCACCGCAACCGTGGCAACGCGGCCTTGTGCGCGTTCGCCAGCGATGATGCCGCCTGCGATGTCCATCTGGCTCAGCACCCAGCCACCGAAGATGTCCCCGGACACGTTGGTATCCTTGGGCATCGCCAGTGTTCGCAGGATAATGTCGCCTTCGGGCGCGGTGTGTTGGTCGCTCATGGGAACCTCGTTCTAATCTAACCTTTCCCATGGGTAAGCCGCGCACTGTCACGACGCAAGCGCATTGCAGCGTCAGGAGGCTTCGGCCACCGCGTAAAGCTCGTTCAGCAGGTCCAGCAGCGTTTCCATCTTCTCGTGCCCGAACCGGTTTTCAAGATCCTCATAGATCTTCGCGGCCTTGCCCGACATTTGCGTGTATTTCGCACAACCCGCAGGCGCGATCTGCACCTTTCGACGGCGGCCGTCGCTGTCGTTCACCCGCTCAATCAGCCCACGTTCCGTCAGGTTTTTCAGGATGCGACTCAGGCTTGGCGGCATCAGCACGCAGCGTTCCGCTAGTTCGGTCGCACAGCAGGCTTTGCCCTCGGCCAGCACCCGGATCACCCGCCATTGCTGCACGGTCAGGTCGATCTGGTCCAGCTCGTGGCGGAAGGGCTTCAGGGTTGCTTCACGCGCGTGAAGCAGCGCGATGGGAAGGGCGCGTTCAAGTTTTCTCATTCCAAGTCCTTTTCGCGGAGGGCCGCGTGGATCGTGCTCCAGCTTTTGCGGCTGAAGCGGGTTTCAATGTCCTGAACCTCAAGGCTAAGAATGAAGGGCGTATCGCCCATCTGTGGGCGCAGAGCAGCCTCAACTGCCGCATATAGCTGGTCGGCGATGGCGTCGCGCGTCGCCTCGTCCCGACCCTGTCCAAGCCTTAGGATCATATCAAGGAAGTGGTACCCGCCTGCCCCGTCGCCGATGGCGTCAACGTCCGCTTCGAACCCACGCACGCGGATGCCGCCGATGGGGCACTGCCCCGTGGCGGCCAGTGCGGCGCGCATGGTCTCGGCCAGCGCTGGCAAATCTGCCTGCTGGCCCAGCCCGTGGCTGCATTCGAAAGACAGGTGCGGCATGGTCACTCCTTAACACTGGCAGTAAACACCGCGCGCTTGGGAAACGCAATTCATTGTAGGTGCAACAAGTTGCCTCATGCCTTGACGATGCCTGCCGCGACCCATCCATCGAATTCGGTCAACACGCGGTCTGAAAACGCCGGGTCATTGATATGGGCGTCCAATTCCAGAAGGGTCACGTTGTCCGGGCATTGGGTGCGGATTTCATCAATGAAGGCCGCCAGCCCATCGGCATCATGCAGCGGTCCACCTTCACGGTCCCATTCGTTGCCACCCTTCAAAGGCAGGAGCAGCGTCACAGGCCCCTTCGCGTCGGAAAGCTGGGCACACATGGCCCGCGCCATCTCACGGCGCTGATCCGGCGACATCACCACCGACGATAGAAGGCGGTTATGAGCGTGGACCTCTTGCCCGGCGAGCTTCGATGGCACCTCTTGCCAGCCAATGAAATCCACCAGATCATAGCACCCGATGGACACCATCTGAGGCGTGCCAGACGCCCCCGCGCCAGTCATCCGATCCGGCCCCGCCGAAATTGTCGACCCCATGATATGATTGCCCAGTTCCTGCGGGGCAAAGTCCAGAACGGCGGCAAACGCCCCGTTTTTGGCAAGACACTCAAATGCCCGCCCACCCATACCAGTGGCGTGGAAAACCGCGACCTCAAACCCGCGTTCTTCCAGCGCAGGCTTCAGGCTGACCATGTAACGAAGGACCGTTTTTCCAAAGCTGGTCATGCCGATCAGTGGCTTGGAGAAGTCAGGTTTTTCAACCGCACGCGCCGCGCCCAACACGGCCCCCGCCGCCTGCGACAGCGAGGCCTTACAGATCGAGTTCAGCCCATAAAGCCCACCTGCCCACAGGATCATCTGCACATCAGCCGGAAGGCGTTCTGGCGGGATCAAGGGCGAGAAGCTGACGGTCGAGACCACGTATTTCGGCACCCCGATCGGCAGTGCCTGACACAAGTCCAGCGCCGCATCGGTGCCCATCGTGCCGCCTAACACAATCAGCCCATCAAACACACCTTCGCGATAGAGCCTCAATGCCAGCGCCGCCGACCCTTGCGCCATGATCTGCATGGCAGTGTTTTCATCCCCGCTGTCGATGGCGGCCTGTATCGTCGACCCACCAGCCTGGGCCACGTCATGCTTTGAATAGTCGCACGGCGCGTTGGGGTCGCCCAGGACCGAGATGTCCATCGTCCTGACCGCACCGCCCTGCCCACGGATCACGTCCGCGATGTAATTCAGCTCGTCATCCTTGGTGTCATAGGTCCCGACGACCAGAATTGTCTTATCGCTCATAGCTGCATCCAGGCTGTCTTAAGGTCGAAATACTTGTCGAACGCGTGCATTGATTTGTCATGCCCATTGCCGGATTGCTTGACGCCACCCAACGGCACCGTGCCGTCCGCACCGCCATAGGTGTTCACATGCACCACGCCCGCCTGAATGTCGCGCACCATTCTGTGCGCACGGCTTAGGTTCGACGTCCAAACCCCTGCGGCCAAACCGAAATTTGTAGAATTAGCTATTTGCACGGCCTCTTCATCGGTCTTGAAGGGGGTCACGGCAAGGACCGGGCCAAATACCTCGTTCTGGGCCACATGATGCTGTGGCTGAACGCCAGTCAGCACGGTCGGTTCCATATAATATCCGCCGGTGTCCTCAAGCACACGCGACCCGCCCAGCGCGACATGCGCGCCTTCTTCCTGCGCACGGGTGACAAAACCCAGATTGCCCTCAAGCTGGGTCAAGTTATTCACCGCACCGATATTGGTGGTCAGGTCCAATGGGTCACCAACCTTCATGGCCGCGGCGTGTCGGGATACAGCTTCAACGAATTCATCATGCACGCTTTCCTCGACCAGCAATCGCGAGCCCGCGACGCAGACCTGACCGGCATTGCGGAAGATCCCAGCGGCAGACATTTTCGCCGCCATCTCGAGGTCAGGCGCATCAGAGAAGACCACGTTCGGCGATTTGCCCCCAAGTTCCAGATAGCAGCGTTTCAGGTTTGACCGCGCCGAGTACTCCAGCAACCTGCGCCCAACCCCGCCCGAGCCTGTAAAGACCAGCACATCCATATCCATCGACATGGCCAGCGCTTCACCGGTGATGGATCCTTTGCCGGTCACGACGTTCAGAACGCCATCAGGCAAGCCCGCTTCGGACGCCAGTTCCGCGAGCTTGAGCAAACTCAGCGAAGCGGTTTCGGCAGGTTTCAACACAACCGAGTTGCCTGCCGCCAGTGCAGGGGCCAGCTTCCATGCCCCAATCATCAATGGGAAGTTCCACGGCACAATGGCGCCGACAACGCCCACAGGCTCCTTGTGCACAAGCCCCAACACGTTGCCCGCCGTCGGAGCAATCTCGCCGTAAACCTTATCCAGAGCTTCGGCGTAATACCGAAACGTGCCAGCGGCTGATCCGGGTTCCGCCTTCAACGCCATTCCAACCTCGGTCCCGTTGTCACGGACACCAAGAACCGCCAGTTCCAGCGCATGGGCCTCGATCAGATCGGCCAGCTTGTGCAGCACCTTCTTTCGATGCGCAGGCGCAGCCCTGCTCCACCGCCCGTCGTCAAACGCGCGCCGTGCAGCGGCCACCGCCCGATCTACATCCAGTGCGGACGCACGGATGATCGTCGTCAGCGTCGATCCGTCAATCGGCGAGAGAACGTCTTGCGTTTCCCCCGAACCTTCTTCCCACGCTCCGTCAATATAAAGGTTCTGCGGCGCGACAGGATGGCTGCGAAGCTCGTTGATGCGTGACTGGTCTGCCATTCGTCCGTCTTTCTTTCCTTGTGGTCCAGCCAGACCCGGCGAAAATGCAGGATCAAAACCAGAATAATCATTGTAAACAGGATCGCCGCAATCGGGCGATCAATGAAGTCGAGCGGGGTTTTCACCCGCGCCATGGCGCTGCGCAGTTTCACTTCCATGATGCCGCCAAGAACCATACCAAGCACGATAGGCACGACGGGCAGTTGCATCCGTTTCATAATGAAGCCGAAGATACCAAAAGCCGCCGCCAGAATGCAGTCGGTGAACGAGTTGCGCAGACTATAAACCCCCACGAAGCTGAGGATCAGAATGCAGACGCCAAGAAACCGATTGGGGATTTTCACAACCTTGATCAACTGGTTGGTGGCGACAAGCAAGAAGATCACCACCAGCACATTCAAGATCAAAAGCGCGAGGTAGAGCGCGACGACGAAGTCCATCTCGTTTTGGAACAGTTGCGGTCCGGGGATCACGTTGTGGACGTAAAAGACCGACAGCATCATCGCCGTCAGCGCCTCGCCCGGGATGCCCAACGCGAGCAGCGGCACCATGGCGGCCGCAGGCACGGCGTTGTTGGCGGTTTCGGCCGCGATCAGCCCCTCGCTTGATCCATGGCCGAAATCTTCGGGACGTTTCGAGGATTTCTGCGCATAGGTGTAGGACATGAACTGCGCGGTAAATTCGCCCACGCCGGGGATCATCCCCATGATCACGCCAAAGCCTCCGGACACACCGGCGATGCGCGGATGGCGGGCAAGCTCTCGGAACCCCTGAAAAAAACTGCCTTTCAGCTTGGTCAGGCGAACTTTTTCGTCGTCACCATGCAGCAGCGTGAAGGCTTGGCTCAAGGCAAACAACCCCAATACGACGACGATTAGGTTCACGCCGCCCGACAGCCAGCTTTGGTCAAACGTATAGCGCTTGGAATAGCTGGCTGAATGCAGCCCGATCGTGTTCAGCCAAATGCCAAAACACGCCATGGCGGCGGCTATCAACGTGTGTTTGCGGTGCGCTGTCACCACAAGAATGATGCCCAACAGCGCGGCCAAAAAGATTTCCCGGCTGCCAAACATCGGGGCGACTTTCGCCAATACCGGCGCGAAAAAGATCAGGCACATTACCGAGAAAACGCCACCGAAAAACGACGAACTGTAGGCCAGCGACAACGCGCGGCGCGCCTCGCCCCGTGTGGTCATCGGAAAGCCGTCATAGGTGGTCAGCGCATTGACCGCCGTGCCCGGGGTGTTGATCAAGATCGCCGGGATCGACCCGCCATACATCGAACTTCCATAGATACCCAGCAGCACCGTCAGCCCAACAATCGGGTCCATCGAAAAGGTCGCGGGCAGCAAGATCGCAATGGCAACCGCTGGTCCCACGCCGGGGATCGCGCCGATGATCACGCCGCCAACCGACCCGACCAAAAGCGCCAGCACCACGTCCCAGCGCGCCAGATAATTTGAACTGGCCTGAACCTGTGCAAGGAAGTCGAAAATCAGATCCATCGGCCCCTCAGAAATTCAGGATGAAGAAAGAGCGCAGCGCGCCGGGCAAATACTCATACAGCGCGCTGCCGGGGATTTTCACTTGCAGGAAGCTTTTGAAAACCAGCACGACGGCGATGGCGAACAGAACCGCGCTTATCATCATGATGCGGTCGCGGTAGCCCACCCGCCATGTCAAGAGCAACGTGAAGGCGACAGTCACCGGCAGATACCCGATGATCGGCACCAAAAGGACATAGGCCAGAAACCAACCCGCCCATTCAACCACGGACGCCCAGACCTTCGCCTCGCGCCGGTCGGTCCAGTGTTGGTACAGCCACGTCACGCGAATGGTCGCCACCAGAAACACATAGGGTGCGGCCTTGATCGGCCCCAGCCACAGAGATAGGGCAAGCGCCAGCACACCCCAGAACAGGCTTTCCGCCCATTGTAGCCAGTCCGCCTCACGCATCCAGCGCGGCAGACGTCGCGGTTTGCGAGGTAGATGCCAGAAATGCAGGGCAGTGAATAACACCATGCCACCCACGCCAATGGCGGGCCAGAACCGGGGCTGGGCAAAGAAATCTTTGCCATCCAGCCACTTGGTCTGGCTGCCCAAGGCCGCGATCAACAACGTCGCGCAGATCAGGAACAAGGCTGCGAACAGCACTTGGCCGCGCTGCGGTCGGTCCGGATGTTCGGAAATGTCGTCGCTCATGCCTGCCCCTCATCGGAAAACAGGGCCAGACGATGCCGGCCCTGCTCAGGGAGTATTATTCGAGGATCTTGCCAATCCGCGCACCGGTTTCCTGATCGGTTGCGATGCGGGCCGCCGAGGCCTCTGCATCCATCCAATAGACCAGCGCGCCGGTTTCCTTGGCGACAGCCTGCGCCCGTTCGCTCATCACGGTTTTCGAGGCAACGGCTGCGATCTTTTCACGCACGTCTGCTGGGGTGTCTTTGGTGACAAACAGACCGTTCCATAGTGCGATGTTCAGGCTTTCATCCAATTCGCCGATGGTCGGCACGTCGGGGATAAGGCTGATACGCTCGTCGGTCACAGCCATCAGAACCTTTACGCTGTCAAGGCAGGGCAGGATCAACTGCAACGTGGTGTTGATGACGTCCGCATCGCCGGACGCCAGCGTATTGCAATCCAGCGCGTCGAAGGCCGCATCCGATCCCCAGCTAAATTCAGCATTGATCGCATAGGCTTTCGTCACCTGCGTCGGGGTCAGAACGTCGCCGAAATGGCCCAGCGCCACGTCGTTTTCCTTGGCATAGGCCGCAAGCTCTTCCATCGAGCTATAGGGCGCGTCCATGCTGGTCGCGATCACAAACGGGTAAGTCAGGAAAATGCCAATCGGGTCGAACTTGGCCGGGGTCAGTTCGTCGATGCCGATCTCGTGGCCGATCACCGGCACGGCGGGGACGAAACTGCCGATGGTGTAACCATCCGCCGGGGCGGTTGCCACGTCGATCGCGCCGGGGAACGGACCACCACCGCCGCCGGGTTTGTTCACCACAGCCGCCGACACGCCGTATTCGGCCTGAAAGTCTTCGGCGATCATCCGGGTCAGCACGTCTTCCAGGTCGCCCGGAGGCCACGGCACGATGAAACTGACAGGCTTTTCTGGGTATTCGGCCAGCGCCGGGCCAGCAAGTGCAGCAGCGGTCAGCGCGACGGCCCCCGCAAGGATGGATTTGGTTTTCATGACGATCTCCCTGTTACGTCGTGTTCGCAAGTGTCGGTTCATTATTTGAACCTTTGGTTTAAATTTATATTGACAGAGCCGGGTCAATCCTGTCAACAAAACAATGAACATGCGAAGTAATTTTGCGGGTCGCGCCTGATCTTGTGCCCCGTAAGAACATGGGATCACCAATGGGGACACCATCCAAAGCCCTGTCATTGCTGAATTATTTCAGCCGCGCCACCCCTCAGATCGGGCTAAGCGATCTTGCACGCCTTTCTGCAATTAATAAGGCCACGGTGTATCGGTTGCTGGGTGAGCTCGCCGCGCATGGATTCGTCGAACAGGTCGGAACCGGCCGTGAATACCGCCTTGGCCCCGCCTTTCTCCGTCTTGCAGCACTGCGCGAAAAGCACGTGCCCATGCGCGATGTTGCGCTGAATCAGTTGACAGACCTCAGCGACGCGACGGGCGAAACCGCGCATATGTCGCTGTTGAATGGCGAGGTGCTGTCAAACCTCGCTTATGCTTATTCCAACCGCCACGGCACGATGGTGATGATGGACGACGCCGAAGTGTTGGAGCTTCATTCCACGGGTTCGGGACTGGCCGTGCTGGCCTATTCACCGCAATCCTTTGTCGACGAAACCCTGTCGCGCCCGCTGAAAGCCCGCACATCCCAAACCATCACCGATCCCGACGACATCCGCGCTTTACTCCCGTCGATCCGAGCCGAGGGCATCGCTACATCCTCTGGTGGATTTGAGGAAGATGTGATCTCGCACGCCGTGCCGATCTTTAACGCTAGGTCATACTGTATTGGCGCGATGGCTGTGGCCGCGCCGGTGTCGCGGATGACGGACCCGCTGCGCATGATGATCCGAGACAAGTTGATGGCCCATGCCCGCCATACAACCCGCATTCTGGGTGGCTTTCCACCTGACACTTTCCCAACTTACGAGTCGCAGATGACGCTGCAGAAAGAGGCTTGAAATGAAAGATTCCAACTTTCTGAAAGAAAAAAACGCCCGATCACTTTGGCATCCCATGACGCACCCGGCGGACAGCTTGGCCAATCCGCCCACCATCGTCACCGGGGCGCAAGGTGTTCGGATTACAGATGTCGACGGGCATGAAGTGGTCGACGGTGTCGGCGGCCTGTGGAATGTGAACCTTGGTTTTTCTTGCCAACCAATCAAGGACGCAATCACCGCCCAATTGGACCAACTGCCCTATTATTCGACCTTCCGGGGCACCACGAATGACAAGGTGATCGAGCTGTCCGAGATGCTGCGCGATTTTTTCGCGCCCGACGGGCTGACGCGCGCGTTCTATACCTCGGGCGGGTCGGACAGCATAGAAACCGCGCTGCGGCTTTCGCGCCAGTTTCATAAAATCAGGGGCGAACAGGGACGCACCAAGTTCCTGAGCCTGAAGAAAGGCTATCACGGCACCCATATGGGCGGCGCCTCGGTGAACGGAAACGCCAATTTCCGCACCCAGTATGAACCTCTTCTGCCGGGCTGCTTTCACATCCCCGCCCCCTATACCTATCGCAACCCGTTCAACGAAACCGACCCGGAAAAACTAGCGCAGCTTTGCCTGCAAGCGTTGCAGGACGAGATCGCTTTCCAAGGCGCAGGCACCATCGCAGCGTTCATCATGGAGCCGATCCTTGGCGCAGGCGGTGTCATCCCACCGCATGAAAGCTTCATGCCGGGCGTGCGCGAGATTTGCACCAAACACGGCATACTGCTGATTGCAGACGAGGTTATCACCGCCTTTGGCCGCACCGGCGGCTGGAGCGGCAGCCGCTATTGGGGTGTCCAACCCGATTTCATGTGCACCGCCAAGGCCATCACCAACGGCTATTTCCCATTTGGCGCGGTGATGATCGCCGACCACGTGGTGGAGACGTTTGAGAAAGACACGACAGGCAAGGCCGCCATTGGCCACGGCTATACCTATTCTGGTCATCCGGTCGGGGCCGCCGCTGCCATCGCGTGCCTGCAGGAAACCCTGCGTTTGAAGGTCAACGAAAACGCCGCTGCACGCGGGGCCGAGTTGTTTGCCGGACTGCAAAAGATTGGCTCGGCCAATGATATCGTGGGCGACGTGCGCGGCGGGCACGGGTTGATGTGCGCGCTAGAGCTGGTGTCGGACGCCGCCACCAAAGCCCCCATCGACAAGCAGACGGTCAACACCATTCAAGAGGTCACGTATCAGAACGGCGCCATGATCCGCGTGTCCGGCCCGAACATCATTCTATCGCCACCACTGGTGCTGACGGCTGATGATGTGCAAACGATCCTGACCGCATTGGAAGCGGGGTTCGCGGCGGTCTGACCCACGTCGCGCAAATGCAAAAGCCGCCCCGATTTGGGCGGCTTTTCTCATTATCGGTGCTGATCAATCAAAACCGGCACACCGTCGGGGTCGATCACAACAAAACTGGCTGGGCCGTCATCTCCGCCTTGCTCCTGCGTCACTTCCAGCCCCGCTGCTTTCAAGCGCGCTTTGATGTCCCGAACATCTTCAAACGGGTCCACGTTGCCCGCCGATTGATCCCATCCGGGGTTGAAGGTCAACATCGCGCCTTCGAACATGCCGTGAAACAGCCCGATCAGCGTGTCTCCGTTCTTCATAATCAGGTAATTATGCTCTTCGGTTCCGGCATAGGCGGTGAACCCAAGCGCCTCATAAAAGGCGCGGGATTTCGCCAAATCCTTGACGGCAAGACTGACTGAAAATGCCCCAAGCTGCATGATGTGATCCTCCGTTTTGTGCGCCCAGTGTAGCACAAATCGGACGGGCCCCCAGGTCACCTCAATTGAGATTAAACAAAATGCACATAAAAATCCCTAAGCCCGTCGCCTTCCAGATCACGGGTTTTAATGACTTCCTTGCGCTTCATGAAAATGTGGTTGTCGACCAGAAGCCGCCCCACCGCGTCACCCAGCACCTGGTCAGCCTCCAGATCATTCATCGCGCGTTTCAGGTCGACGGCCGTGCCGTCACGCGCGTCGGTGCGATCAAACCCATCGCCCGTTTCTATTGGGCCAAGGTCATAACCCTGCTCCACCCCCAGCAGCGATGCCTGAAGCACAGCCGCGACCGCCGTGTAAGGGTTGGCCGTCGCGTCCGCCATCCGGTGTTCCAGCCGCGTTTTGGCCCCGCCCTCGCCCGAAATGCGCGTGGTGACGTTGCGATGATCCCCGCCCCAGTTGCGCCAATAGCCGGACAGCGAGCCGGGTTGCAGCCGTTGATAGGAATTCGAAGTGGGTGCCACCAAGCCCGACAGCCCCTTGTGGTGATGCATCAGACCCGAAATACAGCCGCGCGCCAGTTCGTTCATGTTATCGGGTCCGCCAACCGGGCCATTGTCCAGCGCATTGCGCCCGTCCTGATCCTGAAAGCTGAAGTTGATATGCATGCCGGACCCACCAGCCTCGGCAATTGGTTTCGGCATGAAGGTCAGGACCAATCCGTGTTCCAACGCGACCTCACGCGCCATCTGGCGGAACAACACGATATCGTCCATCTGCTTCAAGGCTTCATCGAAGGTCAGCGTAAATTCGAACTGCGGGCTGTCATATTCTGCGGTGATCATGTCGACATTGAAGCCCAGATTGTCCGCGCGTTCCCAGATGTCATCGGTGAAGCGGAGAGGGTCCGAAAACGGCCCTGTCCCGTAAACCACCCCGCCCGGCGCGTCATAAGGCACAAGGCGCCCGATTTCGTTGGCCATCAGTGCGTAGCATTCCAGCTCGATCCCGATCATGGGTTTCAGGCCGCGCGCTTCCCACGCGGCAATCGCGCGCTTTAACGCTTGTCGCCCGCACAGCTCAAGCGGTGCACCGTCCTGATCATACAGATCGCCAATCACGATCTGAGTGGAGCTTTCCCAACTGTCGCGGATATCCGCCTCGCGCCAGCGAAGCTCCATATCCGGCAGGCCTTCCTTCATCATTGCGCCGGGGGCGTCCAGCAGGTCTTTGTCGTAATGCACGCCGAAGGTGGACCGGCAGAAGCGCGTATTCCCATCTTCGATCTTGTGGTTGGGCAGGTATTTGCCGCGCAGAATGCTCAGGTGATCGCACCACAGGGCGCGCAATCGGTCTTTCATCTAACCTCCCTGCCCGATCACTTCCGGGCCAACCCCGATTGCCGGGGTTATTTGGCCTGCATCGTGACAGGCAATTCCTTGATCCCACCGACAAAGTTAGACCGCAGGAACTTGTGATCCCCTGCCGGTTCGACCAGTTTGACGCGTTTTGCGAGTTCTTCAAACAAAACCCGCACCTCAAGACGCGCCAAATGCATGCCAAGGCAGACATGCGGCCCGCCTTGCCCGAAGGACATGTGCCGGTTGGGGCTGCGGTGCAGGTCAACGCGGTTCGGGTCGTCGAACACCTCTTCATCGCGGTTTGCCGAAATCCACCAATAGAGCACCTTGTCCCCTTCGTGGATCGTCTTGCCGTGGATTTCATGGTCGCATGTCGCCGTGCGCCGGAAATAAAGCGCGGGCGTGGCCCAGCGGATGATCTCGTCCGGGGCGGTGGCCCAGACATCGCCGCCTTCTTGCATCTGGCCCAGCAGTTCCGGCTGGTGACACATCGCCTGAATACCCGCTGCGATCGAATAACGCGTGGTGTCATTGCCCGCCGCCACCAAAAGGCAGAAGAAATTGCGAAACTCCTGTTCCGGCATGACGTTGCCGTCTTTGTCGGGTTGCAAGATCATCTGAAGCACACCGTCCGTGTCGCCCGCGCGCTCCTTTTTCGCCAAAAGATCGCGGGCATAGTCGAACAATTCGGCGCCCGCCGGGCTGTTAAACGGCATCATCCGGTATTCGTCGGTTTCCATCTTATCAAGCACATGATCGGTGAAATCCGGGTCCGTATTGGCAATCAGCGCATCGCCTTTTTCAACCAGCCAGGGCAGGTCTTCGTCGGGCGTGCCGAGAATTCTGCCCAACATCATCATAGGCAGCAGGCGTGAAATCTCCTTGGTCGCATCAAACGTGCCCATCGCAAGCGCTTTGTCCAAAATTGGCTGGCACAAATCACGGATCTGCTGTTCAAACTCCGACACCACGGGGCGCGAAAATGCCTTGCCCACCTTCATGCGCGTTTTCAAATGCTCGGGCGGGTCGGTTTCCTGAAAGGTGCGTCGCGCCAGATATTCTTCGTAAGACTGGTCCTCCATGCGAATGCCGCGAGCCGAGGACATGACCTGGTAGTTGCGGTTCAGCTCGGTGATGTCCGCGTGGCGCACGATGTTCCAGAAGCCTTTTCCGCCCTCCCAATCTGACCAACTGACCGGATCATCACGGCGCAGGCGGGCAAACGTATTGTGTGGCGGACCATTCACGAAAGTGTCGTGGCTGGACAGATCGGCAAATCCGTCGTCATTGGGGGTCCAGACCGTCATGCGCGCCTCCTTGGCCGTTATGCAGTTGTATGTTGCGCGTCTGAAAATATGTTAGAGAACATGTTAAATATGTAAAGCGGGGAAATCATGCGGATCGCGATCTTGATGACCAACACCGATGAAAGCGCATTTGCACAACGCCATCCAAAAGATGGGCAAAAGTGGCAGACCTTGATTGGGGCAAAGCGCCCTGACTGGAAATTCACGGTGTTCAGCGTGAAGGATGACGAATTTCCGCAATCGCCTTCGGAGTTCGATGGCTGGATCGTAACGGGAAGCCCTGCCTCGGTGCATGACAACGCCGGTTGGATCGTAAAGCTGCTGGACCTGATCCAACGCTTGGAGGACGCACGTGTGCCAATGTTCGGTGCCTGCTTTGGTCATCAGGCTATCGCCATGGCCCTTGGGGGACAGGTTGACCAAAACCCCGATGGGTGGGGGTTCGGCTCGACAGAAGTAGAGGTTTGCAGCCACATGCCATGGCTCGAGGTCAAACGCTTCTGGCAATATGGTGCACATATCGAACAGGTTACCGCCCTGCCAGACGGTGCGCAGGTGGTGTTTCGCCATGCGGGCTGCCCCATCGGTGGGTTCGTGGTCGGCGACCACATCTTCACCACCCAAAACCATCCTGAGATGTCACATGATTTCATCGCCGCGTTGATCGAGGAACTGGCTGATGACAAACCCGCCGCCGTCATAGACGCGGCGCGAAAGTCTCTTCCCAAGTCAGCTGATAACGGCATGTTCGCCGACTGGATTGTCCGCTTTTTCGAACATGATCGCAGCGCGTGAGCGATGTCTCAGCCAAGCGTTGCAAACAGATCCATGACCGCTTTGCAGTCAAGCTGTGCCTGCCGCACCTTTCGCACCCCAGCCTGATTGCCGCGACGACTCCCCAGCTGCAGCGACCCAGGAACCAGGGTGGCAATCACGAGGACAATGCCAAACCACGCTCAATCTGGACATAAAGATAGAAACCACTGGCCCTATTTCTTGCGACCCCAAATGAGGTCATTCTTTTGATCAAGGAATCTCTGTTCTCATGACTGCCGGTCGCAGCGGGAACACCCAGTGACGGAGGATACCATGGACGGCGCGATCAAGGACAACGACATCTCGAAGGTGGTCGAGGCTGACAAGGCTCATGTGTGGCACCACCTGACACAGCATAAACCGTTTGAAACGGTTGACCCCCGGATCATCGTCGAAGGCAAGGGCATGCGCGTTTGGGACCAGAACGGCAAGGAATACCTTGACGCGGTCTCTGGCGGTGTCTGGACTGTCAACGTTGGCTATGGCCGCGAAAGCATCGCCGATGTGGTGCGCGACCAACTGGTTAAGCTGAACTATTTCTCGGGGTCTGCCGGGTCGATCCCCGGGGCCATGTTCTCGGAAAAGCTGATCTCCAAAATGCCAGGCATGACGCGGGTCTATTATACCAACTCGGGCTCTGAAGCGAACGAGAAGGCCTTCAAGATGGTTCGCCAGATCGCGCACAAGCGCTATGGTGGCAAGAAGACCAAAATCCTGTATCGGGACCGCGACTATCACGGTTCGACCCTCGCCGCGATGAGCTGTGGCGGGCAAGACGAGCGCAACGCCCAGTATGGCCCCTTCGCGCCTGATTTCGTGCGGGTGCCGCACTGTATGGAGTACCGCGCGCACGAACAGGGTCTGGCCCATCTTTCCAGCGAGGAATATGGCCAACACGCAGCCGATGCGATCGAACAGGTCATTCTGGCCGAAGGCGCCGACACCGTGGGTGCGCTGTGCTTGGAGCCGGTTACCGCAGGTGGTGGTGTAATCCCCCCTCCGCCCGGGTATTGGGAACGCGTGCAAGAGATTTGCACGAAATACAATGTGCTCCTGCATATCGACGAGGTGGTCTGCGGCGTCGGGCGCACCGGAACGTGGTTTGGGTATCAGCACTACGGCATCAAGCCCGATTTCGTCACCATGGCAAAGGGCGTGGCGTCAGGCTATGCGGCAATTGCCTGTTGTGTGACGACCGAACATGTCTTCGAGATGTTCAAGGACAACAGCGACGATCCGATGAACTATTTCCGCGACATCTCGACCTTTGGCGGCTGCACGGCTGGTCCGGCTGCAGCCCTTGAAAACATGCGCATCATCGAAGACGAGGGGCTGCTTGATAACACCATCCAGATGGGCGACAGGATGCTGGACAACCTGCGCGCCCTGATGGAAAAGCACCGCGTCATTGGTGACGTGCGGGGCAAAGGGCTGTTTCTTGGGGCCGAGCTGGTCACGGACCGGACCACCAAAGACCCCGTTTCCGAGAAAGAGATCGCCGCAGTCGTCGCGGATTGCGGCGCGCAGGGCGTGATCATCGGGGCGATCAACAGGTCTGTTCCGGGGCGCAATAATGCGCTGTGTTTCAGCCCCGCGCTGATCGCGTCGGCGGATGACATCGACCGCATCACCGACACCGTGGACAAGGCGTTGACCAAGGTCTTTGGGTAATCCCACCCAATACCCACCTAGGAAAAGCGGCGTTGGCAAGACGCCGCTTTTTCGCACTCAAATTCATTTCGAAAGGTCCACCAAATGTGGCCTGAGCCTGTTTCCCTCGCGGGCGAACATGTCCGCCTTGAGCCGCTTGATCCGGCCCATGCACCGGACCTGAAAACTGCCAGCGCAGACGGTGCATTGCATCGCCTTTGGTATACGTGGGTGCCCGCGCCCGACGATATGGAGGCCGATATCCAGCGGCGCCTGTCGCTTCAAGCCGCGGGCACGATGCTGCCTTTTACGGTCATGACACCCGATGGCACACCGGTCGGCATGACAACCTATATGAACATCGACGCCGCCAACCGACGGCTCGAAATCGGGTCGACCTGGTATCGCAAGGCTGTGCAGCGCGGCCCCTTGAACACCGAAGCCAAACTTTTGCTTCTGTCACATGCCTTCGACACGCTGGACTGCATCGCGGTTGAGTTTCGAACGCATTTCATGAACCAGCAAAGCCGTACCGCGATCGAACGGCTTGGCGCGAAGCTGGATGGCGTTCTGCGCAGTCACATGCAGGGACCGAACGGCGCCTTGCGCGACACGGCCGTGTATTCGGTCATCGCCGCCGAGTGGCCGACCGTGCGCACCAACCTGACCCACAAGCTGACTGCCCCCCGAGACTAAGCCTGCGAGCACCGTATCACGTGAAGGTGTAAAACCAATTCGCTGGACTTTTCGGTCATTTTGTTCTACTTTTGTTCTATGGCGTTGCGCCAAGGACAGGAGGAACAGTTATGCAACACGCTCATACACGGCCGCCAACCCCCAAACAGGTGGATTTCGCCCGCCACATCGCCGCACGGCTGGGCGCAACTATCCCAAGCGACAAGATCAATGATCGCGCCTCCTTGTCCTCTTGGATCTCGGAGCATCAGTCGCAGCTGAAAACGCGCACCCGTGGTGGCCATGCCACCTCGCGGCAGGTCGAGTTTGCCGAGCGGATCGCGCGTGCCAAACGGCGCGCCATCCCCGATGAATGTTTCCGCGACGCGGGCATGATGTCGGCATGGATTTCGTCCAACCGCTGAGCACTGCGATATATCCAGATTGCATGGCGACTAAGGCCACGCTAGGCTAGTGACATGGCCGCACCCGTCGAAACATTCTTTCTGGATCAAGATGCCCAAGGCACGCTTCAGGCGCAGATTCAGCAAATGATTGCCGAGGCTATTCTGTCCGGTCGCCTGCCGCGCGGCGAAAAGCTTCCATCGACACGAAGATTGTCGGCCCATCTGGGGGTCAGTCGCATCACTGTGACCTTGGCCTATACCGAACTGCAGGCAAATGATTACCTCTCGTCAAAGGGCAGAAGCGGCTTTTATGTCTCTGAAAACGCGCCAGAACCTCCGTCTTTCAAGTTGCGCGCACGCAGCGAAGACACGGTCGACTGGCAGCGCGCCATAGGCACCAGCTTCACCGGGGGCAGTACGCCCCAAAAACCCCTCGATTGGCGCACGAACAAATACCAATTCATCTATGGGCAGGCCGATTCAAATTTGTTTGACCACAATGCGTGGCGGCTTTGTGCTCTGCGCGCACTGGGTCAAAAAGATCATAAGGCCATGATGGGTGACTACTATGATCAAGACGACCCGCAGCTGATCGAATTCATCACCCGTCACATCCTGCCCAGACGAGGCATTCTGGCCCGACCTGAAGAAATCCTGATCACGCTGGGGGCGCAAAACGCGCTTTGGCTATCAGCGCAGGTTCTTCTGACACAGCGTCGCACGGCTGCGATCGAAGACCCGTGCTATTATTCGCTCCGTGACATCCTGATGCAAAGCCGCTGTCATGTCTGCCCGATCCCCGTGGACCGCGACGGCCTACCACCTGACGGTTTGCCCGAAGGCACCGACGTCATCTTTACGACGCCAAGCCATCAAAGCCCGACCACAGCCACTATGCCCATCGAGCGGCGAAAGAACCTGCTAGAACGGGCAAGGGAACTGGACGCAATCGTGGTTGAAGATGACTATGATTTCGAGATGTCGTTCCTCAAGCCCCCTTCCCCCGCCTTGAAATCCCTGGATCGGGAAGGGCGGGTCGTTTATGTCGGCAGCTTTTCAAAATCGCTGTTTCCCGGACTGCGCCTCGGCTTTCTCGTTGGCTCTGAACCCTTCGTTCGCGAGGCGCGCGCGCTTCGATCCGCAGTGCTGCGCCATCCGCCTGGATTGATCCAGCGCACGGTGGCCTATTTCCTTTCCCTTGGTCACTACGACGCCATGGTCAGGCGCATTGGGGCCGCGTATCAAGAGCGACGCGAAGTTATGAACACCGCTATTTCAGAGCAGGGCTTGACCATTGCCGGTCGCGGCGTGTTCGGCGGCTCTGCTTTTTGGATGCAGGCTCCTTTGGGGGTCGACACATCCCTTCTGGCCCAACAGCTTCACACCCAAAGCGTGCTGATCGAACCGGGAGCGCCCTTCTTTGGCACGCCAGACCGACCCGATCATCATTACCGCATCGCCTACAGTTCGATCCCCTCATCGCTGATCCCACAGGGCATAGCGCTGATCGGCGATGCGATCCGCCAAGCGGCGCTCACTGGTGCTAAATAGCCGAAAAAACTGGCCCTATCGGGCACCCGGTCTGCTGCCTAAGAATAAAGTCAACGCCACAGCGCGCCGGTCACGCGCGACCTCGGTCGCTTGAACCGTTTCCAAGGGAGAGCCAAGATGAAGATGACGACGGAAGAAGCATTTGTGAAAGTGTTGCAGATGCATGGGATTGAGCATGCATTTGGGATTATCGGGTCGGCCATGATGCCGATCTCGGACATTTTTCCCGCAGCCGGCATTACGTTCTGGGACTGTGCCCATGAATGCTCGGCCGGAATGATGGCCGATGGCTTTACCCGAACAACCGGCAAGATGTCGATGATGATCGCCCAGAACGGCCCGGGGATTACCAATTTCGTGACGCCCGTCAAAACGGCCTATTGGAACCATACGCCGCTTCTTCTTGTTACCCCGCAGGCTGCGAACAAGACCATTGGTCAAGGCGGCTTTCAGGAAGTCGAACAGATGAAATTGTTCGAGGACATGGTCGCTTATCAAGAAGAAGTCCGCGACCCGACCCGCGTGGCCGAGGTTTTGAACCGTGTGATCATGAATGCGCGGCGCGCAAGCGCACCTGCGCAGATCAACATCCCGCGTGACATGTGGACCCAGGTTGTCGACATCGACCTGCCGGCAATCGTCGCATTCGAGCGCCCCGCTGGCGGTGAATTGGCCGTGGCGCAGGCGGCTGACCTGTTGTCGAACGCCAAGAACCCGGTGATCCTGAACGGCGCTGGAACGGTGCTTTCGAAGGGGGGGATTGCGGCCTCTATGGATCTGGCTGAGCGTCTGGATGCCCCTGTCTGTGTTGGCTACCAGCACAATGATGCGTTTCCCGGCTCGCACCCGCTTTTCGCAGGTCCTCTTGGTTACAATGGCTCCAAGGCGGCGATGCAGTTGATCTCAGAAGCCGATGTCGTTTTGTGCCTTGGAACGCGGCTCAACCCGTTTTCGACCTTGCCGGGGTATGGGATCGACTATTGGCCCACCGAGGCAAAGATCATTCAGGTCGATATCAATCCTGACCGGATCGGTCTGACCAAAACGGTCAGCGTCGGCATCGTGGGTGACGCCGCCAAAGTCGCCAAAAGCCTGCTTGCCCAGCTGTCCGAAACCGCTGGTGATGCGGGCCGTGAAGACCGCAAGACACGGATTGCACAGAAGAAATCCGCGTGGGCGCAGCAGCTTAGCTCGATGGACCATGAAGACGACGATCCGGGCACCACATGGAACGAACGCGCCCGCGACGCCAAACCCGATTGGATGAGCCCGCGCATGGCATGGCGCGCCATTCAATCCGCCTTGCCGAAAGAGGCGATCATCTCGTCCGATATTGGCAACAACTGCGCGATCGGAAACGCCTATCCGTCCTTTGAAGAGGGCCGAAAATACTTGGCGCCCGGCCTGTTCGGGCCGTGTGGCTATGGGCTGCCGTCGATTGTCGGCGCCAAGATCGGCCACCCCGATACGCCGGTGGTCGGGTTCGCGGGCGATGGCGCCTTTGGGATCTCGGTCAATGAGCTGACGGCGATCGGGCGCGAGGAATGGCCCGCGATCACTCAGGTCGTCTTTCGCAACTACCAATGGGGGGCAGAGAAGCGCAACACCACCCTGTGGTATGAGGACAATTTCGTCGGAACCGAACTGGACACCGAAGTCAGCTATGCCGGGATTGCGAACGCCTGTGGCTTGCACGGTGTCGTCGCGCGCACGATGGATGAACTGACAGCGGCGCTGGATCAGGCCATCAAGGACCAGAAGGCGGGCAAGACGACGCTGATCGAAGCCATGATCAACCAGGAACTCGGCGAACCCTTCCGCCGCGACGCGATGAAGAAACCCGTTGTGGTCGCCGGCATCAGCAAAGCCGACATGAAGCCACAGAAAGTCTGATAAGATCAGAGTGGGCGCTATTCCGGCGCCCGCTCACCCTGCCCGGCCCACTGCGCCGAAGGCGCCTTTCGCTCACGTCGCGTGACCCGGTCAGCCCGTTTTGGCAGCCCGACAAACTGCCCGAGATGCAGGAAACGAGGCCCTATGAAACCGCTGGAAACGTTATTGCGAAACGCAGCACGGTCGCAACACCGGATTATCCTGTCTGAAGGCAGCGACCCCCGTGTTGTGCAAGCCGCACATGATGCGACCACGCAAGGTATTGCGAAGATCAGTTTGGTTGGCGAGCGCACCCAGATCGAAGCGCAATTCGCTGCGTTGGGATTGCCGCTGGGCCGCGATATTGAAACCCTCGACCCCGCCGACGCGCCGTGCTCTGGCGAACTGGCGGCGCTCTACTACAAGCTGCGCAAGCATAAAGGTGTCAGGGAAGAGGACGCGGCCAAGGCTGCTCTGAACCCGCATGTCTTCGCCGCTTTGTTGGTGAAAGCCGGTCACGCAGACGGCACGGTCGGTGGTGCCGTTGCAACCACCGCCGAGATCGTGCGCACGGCGATACAAGTCATCGGCACCAGACCGGACACGCCGTTGGTATCAAGCTTTTTCCTGATGCTTTTTTGCGAAAAGCATCACGCCCGCAAGGGGGCGATGATCTTTGCAGACAGTGGGCTTGTCGTAGACCCGACCGCCGAGGAAATGGCACAAATCGCCTTGTCGTCGGCTGTCTCGTTCAAAATCCTGACCGGCGAGGCGCCGCGGGTTGCCATGCTGTCCTTTTCAACGCTCGGAAGCGCCGAGCATAACGCCGTGTCAAAGGTGGTGACCGCCACGGCCATCGCAAAAACCCGCGCGCCCGATCTTGTGATCGACGGCGAATTGCAGTTCGATGCCGCCTTCGTCCCAGATGTCGCCGCCAAGAAAGCCATAGGTTCGCCCTTGGAAGGCACTGCCAACGTGTTCATCTTTCCCAATTTGGAAAGCGGCAACATTGCCTACAAGATCGCCCAACGGATCGGTGGTGCAACCGCCATTGGCCCGGTCCTTCAGGGCCTGTCGAAACCTGCCAATGACCTGTCGCGCGGGTGCACTTCCGAAGACATTCTGCACATGATCGCCGTCACGGCCGCACAAGCCAGCGACGTCAGCTAGGCCATGCGGTCACCTGCGATGGCCAACACCGTGCTGACGACGATGTCGTCAACCGTTGCGCCGCGCGACAAGTCGCATACCGGTCGCTGAAAGCCCTGCAGGATCGGCCCATAGGCGCGCGCGCCGGCCAGTTCGACCATCAGCTTATAGGCGATATTGCCTGCATCAAGGTTGGGGAAGATCAGGACATTGGCGTGCCCGCCCGCGCCCGCGCCCTTCTGGCGCGCGACCGCTTCGTTCAGGGCTGCATCTCCCTGTAAGGGTCCCAGAAAGCCGGTCGCCTTCGCCGCTTCTTTCACCTTTTCAACGGATGCCCCCACCCCGGATGCACCGGTGGAATACGACAAGAACGCCACGTCGCTCTGCCCCAAAAGCGCTTGAGCTGACCCTTTCGAGGCGCGCGCGATATCTGCAAGCTGTGCGGCATCCGGGTCCACATTGACGGCGCAATCGGCGAAGATCAGATTGCGCCCATCGGGCAGCACCATCAGAAAGAAACTTGACGGCGTTTTGATCCCCTCGGCCAATCCGATCACGATCGAAGCGGCTTCGATGACCCGTTTGGTTGGCGCCACTGCCCCGGCCACCATCAGCTCTGCATCCCCGCTCGCAACCATGGCCGCCGCGCGCATGAGAGGGCGCTGCAGCAGGCGGATGGCGACCGTTTCGCGCATAGGACGTTGCGCCAGCAGAGTTTCCAGATAGCGTCCGGATGCTGGCGCCAAGGGCACAGGTTGGGCCAGCCCCTCTTGCGCCAGCCGTCGCCCAGCGGCCGCAATGCGCGGGTCGTCGCCTTCGGGCAACACAACACGGGCTTTTGTGCTGCGTGCGATATCAAAAGCGCGGTCAAGGACGGACATGGATGCTCCTTGCAGGGGCTGGGCGGGCCTGGCGACCCTGACTGTCAGACCAGTAAACCTTTGCGCGGGCCCAGATCAAGCCTGCGCTAGTCATCGCGAAAATGGGCTGGTGACGGGCCGCGATACTTGACCGTCAACGCCTCGTCGACCTCTGAGCCGTCATAGAGGAATGGCAGGATACCGCGTCGCATCGACCGCCCGCGCGCGCCAATGATATCACTGTCCGACTTCGTGACGCGCTGGGACATTCGGCGCCCCCATTGGGCAAGATACCCATACAGCCGGTCAATATTTTCACGATGATTGGTGGTCTTGCCCAGATCATGAAATTCATCCGGGTCAGCCTGCAGATCAAACAACATGGGGCGAAATCCGCCTTCGGCATGGATCAGCTTGAACCGGCCGTCATAGACCATGAACAGCCGCGCGTCGCGAGGGGTCAGCCCCAAGGCGACACATTGCGGGGTCGAAGAATAGTCGTATTCGCTAATCACGAACGTGCGCCAGTTCGGCTTTTCCCCCTGCAACCAAGGCATTAAAGAGCGTCCTTCAATGATGTGATCTGGCACCATTCCTCCCGCAGCCTCGACAAAGGTGGCCGCAACGTCGATGCTTTCCACCAGCGCGTCGCAGGTCGAACCACGTGTCGCATCGGCCGTGCTGCGCGGGTCATAGATGATCAGGGGGATCTTGACCGAGGGTTCGTGAAACATATCCTTCTCACCCAGCCAATGGTCACCCAGATAGTCCCCGTGATCCGAGGTCAAAACGATCATCGTGTTGTCCATCCGGCCGGTGGCCTCAAGGTGGTCCAGCAAGACTCCCAACTGATCGTCGCATTGCTTGATCAATCCCATATAGGCCGGGATCACCTTGTGGCGAACCTCGTCGCGCTGGAAGGCTTGCGCGACCTTGTTGTTCATGTAGGCCCCGAAAACAGGGTGTGGGTCATCTCGTTCGCTATCGTGGCGGGTGGCGGCTGGCACCTGGTTGGGGCCATACATGTCGTGATAGGGCGCAGGCACGATATAGGGCCAGTGCGGCTTGATATAGCTTACATGCGCGCACCACGGCCCGTCGGCCTGATCGATGAACTCGATCGTTTTTCGGGTAAGCCAAGGGGTTTCGCTGTCCTGCTCGTGGATGTTGGCAGGCTGGTCGGCATTGCGGAACATCCATCCTGACGCGATGTCCCCATCTGCGGTGCGGCCTGCATTTGCGAAATCCGCCCACGGGTTCTGAGATGGATAGCCCTTTAACTTTAGGTATTCGTTATAAGGCGATCTTTTTTCGTCATAAAACCCATCCGGCCCTTCGGCCCACAATCCGTCATCACGGATCCAGCTGTCAAAACCGCATTCGGCCTGTCGCGCGCCAATGACGGTATCTGGAGACAGCCCCAGCCGCGCCATGCCGTCCGCGTCGGCCTTCATATGTGTCTTGCCGATCAGCCAACACGCCATACCTGCGCGGCGCAAATGATCACCCATGGTCTGTTCGCCCACGCGCAGGGGAAAGCCGTTCCATTGCGCACCATGCGACGAGGTATATCGCCCGGTATAGAAGCTCATCCGGGAGGCACCACAAATCGGGGACTGCACGTAGGCATTGGTGAACCGCACGCCCATCGCCGCGACGCGATCGAAATTCGGTGTCTCAAGGTGCGGATGGCCGGCACAGGACAGATAGTCAAATCGCAACTGATCATACATGACAAACAAGATGTTCATCTTCTGCGCAGCCTTCGCCTCTTGTCCTTCAGACACATCCAATTCCTTCTTTGGTCGCAATGGGTTGCCAGAGTCTGGCACGCCCCTTTCGTAAACCTAGCATCTGGGCGCGGTCAGGTTCACCCCATTTTCATAATCGGTCCCGTTTCATGCTGGCCGCGCCGAACGCAGCGCCATCATGATTGCATAAATCAGCGTGGCGGCAACGATGATCGAAGGCCCCGCAGGCGTGTCAAACCGCAACGACCCCCACAGCCCAGACAGCGTCGCGCCCCACCCGATCAGCACCGCAACAACAGCCATCACGGCGGGGCGATGCGCACGCTGGCGTGCGGCTGCGGCAGGAATGATCAGCATGGCCGACACCAAAAGCGCGCCGACGACCTTCAAGGACACCGCAACGACCAACGCAAGGGAAAGCGTCAAAACGAGGCTCTCTCGGCTTGGGTTGATGCCAGAGGCAGCCGCCAAATCCGAACTGAGCGTTGAGAGGAGCAACCGCGACCACCGCCAGACGATCACTCCGGCCACGGCGACAGAGCCGCCCCAGACCACCAACAGGTCAGATCGCGTGACGGCCAGAATATCGCCAAACAGAAACGCAGAAAGGTCGACCCGCACCCCCGGCGCAAAAGAGATAGCGACCAGTCCCGCCGACAATGCCCCGTAGGACAAGACCCCTAGCCCGGTATCGGCAGACTGACCCCGTAGCGTCATCCAGCTGACGGTCAGGGCCATGGCCAGCGCCACGATCAAAGTGCCCAGCAAAATGGGGAACGACAATAAGAGCGCAAGCGCGACCCCCAAAATGGCGGCATGCGCGGTTGCATCACCAAAATACGCCATGCGTCGCCATACCACAAACGCGCCCAGCGGACCGGTGGCAATTGACAGCCCGATCCCCGCAGCGGCGGCCCGGATCAAGAAATCATCAGGCATCTTGCACCTCGTCTGGCGCCGTATGGCTATGATCGCAGGCGGCATGGTCATGATCATGGTCGTGCTGATAGAGCGCCAACGCGCCATGCGTCCCATGCCCGAACAGCGCGCGATACTCTGGCGCTTCGCGCACCACATGGGGTGTGCCTTCACAACAGACATGTCCGTTCAAACAGATGACCCGGTCCGAGGCGCTCATCACCACGTGAAGGTCATGCGACACCATCAGGACGGCCACACCGGTTTGCCGCCGCACGGACTCGATCAATTGATAAAAGGCCGCTTCGCCCATTTGGTCCAGTCCTTGCGTTGGTTCATCCAACACCAGAATGTCGGGATCAGACAGCAATGCGCGCGCCAAAAGCACGCGTTGCAACTGCCCGCCCGACAAATCGGCGATCTGCTGCCCCTCCACGCCGGAAATCCCCACTTTGCGCAGCACCTCGGCCTGCGCGGCGGGCGAATGTGCTTTTGGCAAGTCCAGAAAGCTTGACACTGGCATCGGCAAACTGCGGTCCAGCGATAGCTTTTGTGGCACATAGCCGACCACCAACCCCGGTTTTCGCTGAACGCTTCCAGACCCCGGCAAGATCCCCAGCAACGCACGCAGCAATGTAGATTTGCCCGACCCATTGGGACCGACAATGGTCACGATCTCACCCTTTGAGATTGTGAAATCCACATGCTCAAGCACCCGCTTGCGCCCGTGTGACACCGTCAGGTCTTTCGCTGTGATCAAGCTCACTGACCCTGCCCCGCGTGGCAAGTCGGGCACAGGCCCATGGCTTCGATATTGGTGCGCTCGACAGCAAAACCCAGTGTGCGGCCAAGGTCGTCAATTGCCGCGCGCACGGATTGCTCCGGCGCTTCGGCCACCGCGTTGCAGGTCTTGCAAATGAAGAATACCGGGGCGTGGTGTTGCCCGGGATCGGTGCAGGCGGCAAAGGCGTTCAACCGGCGAATACGATGCACCAACCCTTGTTCGGCCAAAAAATCCAGCGCCCGATAGGCGACGGGCGGCTGGCTTCCGAACCCTTCGGCGGCCAGACGCTCCAGCACATCATAGGCGCCCATCGCGCGATGTTCTTCCAGCAAGATTTCCAGCACCCGCCGCCGCACAGGCGTCAGACGGGCGCCGCCTTCTTTGCAGAGGGTTTCCGCGCGGGTCAGCACATCTTGGGTGCAGGCGGCATGGTCATGGCTGTGAAACGCACAGGAAGGGTCGGGGTTTGGCATAGGGTTTGACACCATCATTGAGTTATACTATCACTTTTTGAGATAGTATTACATCACACATCACCCGACAAGGACCAACATGTATAGAGCTCTGTTTCTTGCCGTCTTGCTGGGTGCCACAGCGGCCCGCGCCGAAGCACCGCGCGTTGTCGCCGACATTGCCCCCGTCCATTCTTTGGCCGCGCAGGTGATGGACGGGGTGGCGACCCCGACCCTTTTGCTGCCACAAGGCGCGGACCCGCACAGCTTTCAGATGCGCCCGTCGCAAGTTCGACATTTGTCTGGCGCAGATCTGGTCATTTGGGTCGGGCGTGACATGACACCTTGGCTGGAACGTGCGCTGACAGGGACTGGGGATGCGGCCTCGCTGTCGCTGTTGACGGTCAAGGGGACACACCTGCGCAAGGGTGACCAAAGTCACGACCACGATCATGGCGACGATCACAATGACGATCATGACAGCACGCCGCAGGACGGCGCACGGGTCGATCCGCACGCTTGGCTGTCGCCGGAAAATGCCGCAATCTGGCTTCTTGCGATTGCCGATGAATTGGCGGCGCTGGACCCGGAAAACGCCCAAACCTATCAGAAGAATGCAGCCCAAGCGCGCGCAAACCTGATCCAGATGGACCATGAAATACAGCAAATTCTGGCCCCCCTGCGCACCGTCGGGTTCGTGCTTTATCACGACGCATACGGGTATTTCACCGAGCACTATCAGCTAAACGCCCTTGGTTCAGTCCGCGAAAGCGACGCCGCCCCGCCCTCGGCGGCACGGCTTCGACAGATCACCGATCTGATTGCCGCGGGCAAGGTTGCGTGTGCGTTTGCCGAAGTATTTCAGGACGAACAGGTCATGGCGACACTGGTTGAAGGCACGCCTGCAAAGCTTGGCCTACTGGACCCAAGTGGGGCGACGCTCCCGCCAGGGGTAGACCATTACGACGCCCTTTTGCGCGGCCAGTCAAAAGCCTTCCTTGACTGCTTGTCACCGTAAGGGAACGTCCGCGCGTTAGGGCGCGTCGCTCTCACGCTCGCCCCCAACCGCCTCCGCCGGGTGTGCGCATCTCGAACAGATCGCCAGCGTCAAGCGTGATCTCGCCATTGCCCGGCATCTCGATACGCGTGCCGTCCGCTTTTTCTGCGGTGTTAATCCCGACAGCGCCCGGGTCTCCGCCCTGTCCGCCGAACGGTGGCACCACGCGGTGCGAGCTGAGCGTTGTGACCGTCACCGGCGCCAGAAACCTAAGCCGCCTTTCGACGCCATTTCCACCGCGCCACTTGCCGGCGCCGCCAGACCCGCGGCGGATCGAAAAGGATTCCAATCGGACCGGAAAGCGCTTTTCCAGGATTTCCGGGTCCGTCATGCGCGTGTTGGTCATGTGGCTTTGCACTGCATCGCAGCCGCAAAACCCCGGCCCCGCCCCCGTGCCGCCCGCGATGGTTTCATAGTTCTGGAACGCATCATTGCCCCATATGAAATTGTTCATGGTGCCCTGACTGCCTGCAATCACGCCCAACGCGCCATAAAGCGCATTACAGGCGGCTTGACTGACCTCGGTATTGCCCGCGATCACCGCCGCAGGATAGACGGGGTTCAGCATGCAGCCTTCGGGCACGATGATCTGAAGCGGGGCAAGGCAACCTTGGTTCAGCGGGATGTCCGCACCGACCAGCGTTCGGAACACATAAAGAACCACCGCTTTGCTGATCGAAAGGGGGGCATTGTAGTTGCCCTCTTGCTGGGGCGATGTGCCGCTAAAATCGACGCAGGCGGACCGGTCGGCATGGTTGACACTGACCCGCACTTTGATTTCAGACCCGCCGTCCATCGGATAGGTGAATTGGCCATCCTGCAGCCGGTCGATGACCCGCCGCACACTTTCTTCTGCGTTGTCCTGCACGTGGCGCATATAGGCCTGAACCACGTCGATGCCGTATTGTGCCACGACGCCCAGCAAGGCCTGCCGCCCGGTTTCGTTCGCGGCAACCTGCGCCTTCAGGTCAGCCATATTCTGATCGATGTTGCGGCAGGGGTATCGCCCAGAGGCCAAAATCGCGCGCATTTCAGCGTCGCGCAACCGCCCTTCGGCAACCAGGCGCGTGTTCTCGATCACGACACCCTCTTCTTCGATATGGCGACTGTCGGGTGGACCAGATCCCGGCGTGCGCCCACCAATATCGGCATGGTGACCGCGCGCGCCCAGCCAGAAGGCAATGTCATCACCGACAAACACCGGCGTGACCACCGTCACGTCTGGCAAATGCGTGCCGCCGTTGAAAGGGCTGTTTAACACAAAGGCATCGCCTGCGCGCACCGTGCCTTCGTTGTCGCGCATCACCGTGCGGATGCTGTCGGACATCGAGCCAAGATGAACCGGCACATGCGGCGCATTGGCCACCAGATCTCCCTGCCGATCAAATATTGCACAGGAAAAGTCGAGCCTTTCCTTAATGTTCACCGACCAAGACGTGTTCGCAAGCGTCGCGCCCATCTGGTCTGCGACCGACATGAACAGGTTATTGAACACCTCTAACAGAACCGGATTAGCATCGGTTCCAGCGGCGTGGGGGCTTTCTTTCTGCGATGTCCGTTCCATCAGCAGGTTGCCAACACTGTCTTGGCGCACTGTCCAGCCCGGCTCGACGATGTTGGTTCCGGTGGGCTCGCAAATGATGGCCGGGCCGGTGATCTGCGCATCTGCCTCTAGTTGCCCGCGATCAAAGAGCGACACATCGCTCCAGCCTGCTTCAGTTGCCATAGGCACCAGATCAATCGGATCAGGTCGGCCTTGGGTCGCGTGACCGCGCGGCGCCTCGGCTGAGGCTCCAATCGCTTCAACGGCCAGCATCTCGAACAAAATCGCGCGTTCTGGTGAATGAAAGCCAAACCGCGTGTCGTGCAGCGCCTCAAAGGTGCGACGCATCTCCTCTGCCGTGCCGAACGGCACTTCCAACGCCTGATGCGATCCCTCATAGCGAAGATGAGCGGCCTGTGCGACGCGCGCCTGCGCCACGCCCTGCGCCGAAACTTCATCTTGGGCGGCCTTGGCAAGGATATCCAGCCGAGCCTGCGCGACATCGAGCGCAGCCAGAGGTGCATCAAACTGCTCTTGCCGCAGCGCCCGGACTTCTGCCAGCCCCATCCCATAGGCGGACAAAACGCCCGCATATGGATGAAGGAAGACCCGCGTTATGCCAAGCGCATCAGCGACCAGACAGGCATGTTGCCCGCCTGCCCCGCCGAAGCATTGCAGCACATAATCGGTCACATCATGCCCGCGTTCGATGCTGATCTTCTTGATCGCATTGGCCATGTTGTCCACTGCGATGCGCAGAAAGCCATGCGCCACCTCTTCGGCGGGCGGGGCGGGTTGGCCGGTTTCGGCTGCAATGCGTGCGGCAAGTGCCTCGAACTGCGACCTTACAATGTCACGATCCAACGGCTCTGTTGCTGTCGGACCAAAGACATGTGGGAAATGATCGGGGTTGAGCCGCCCCAGCATCACGTTGCAATCTGTGACGGTCAACGGACCGCCGCGGCGATAGCAGGCCGGTCCGGGATTTGCTCCAGCACTTTCCGGTCCGACCTGAAAACGGCCGTCGCGAAACTGACAAATTGATCCACCGCCGGCGGCGACGGTATGAATATCCATCATGGGCGCGCGCATGCGCACCCCCGCAACCTCGGTTTCGAAGCTCCGCTCCAAACTGCCCGCGAAGTGACTGACATCGGTCGAGGTTCCCCCCATATCGAAACCGATCAATCGTTCAAATCCAGCAGCTTGCGCTGTTTTCACCATTCCGACGATGCCACCGGCGGGGCCCGAAAGAATGGCGTCTCTGCCCTGGAAGAATGAAGCATCGGTCAACCCGCCATTGGATTGCATGAACAAGAGCCGATCACAGGCCGCGCCGATATCCAGCGCGTCGGTGACCTGATCCACATAGCGTCGCAGGATTGGCGAAAGATAGGCATCAACGACGGTCGTATCGCCACGGCCCACAAGTTTCGCAAGTCGTGAAACCTCGTGACTGACTGAAATCTGTGTAAACCCGACCTCTTTTGCCAACTCAGCCGCACGGCGTTCATGGATGGGGTTGATGTATCCGTGCAAGAACGCAATCGCGACACCGCGCAGGCCGCTTTGGAACGCATGGTTCAGGGTCGCCCGCATAGCGGCCTCATCCATCGGCGTGACAACTGTTCCGTCTGCCGCAAGCCGCTCTGCAACTTCCTCCACTTGCGAATAGAGCAGATCCGGACGTTTGATTTCAAGATCGAATAATTTGGGCCGTGTTTGATACCCGATCCGCAACAAGTCGCCAAAGCCCTGCGTGATCAGCAGCAAGGTGTCGTCGCCCTTGCGTTCCAACAACGCGTTGGTGGCAACCGTGGTGCCCATCTTTACAGAGGCGATACTGCCAGCAGGCAGGGTCTCGGTCGGCTCTAAAGACATCAGATCGCGAATACCCTGGATCGCGGCATCCTGGTAGTGTTCGGGGTTTTCACTCAGAAGCTTGTGGCTGACCAGTCGACCGTCAGGTTTGCGCGCCACAACATCAGTAAACGTGCCCCCACGATCAATCCAAAACTCCCACTGCCCGTCCGCCATGTTGCTCCCTTTCGTTGACACAAGGGGTCGAACATGGCTTCGGAAATGTCAATCGGTCTCAAAACTCTTCCCACGCCTCGAGGTTTTGCTGTTCCGGGTCGGTTTGGGTGTCGGGCGGCGTGGTGGCCGGGGCGATGGCGAGGGCGGCGCCGGAATGCGCCACGGGTGGTGGGTTGGGCGCGGTGGCGCGGTCTGGCGCAGGGTCTTGCGCCGATCCGCCGAAGGGCGCGCCGGTCAGGATCCGCGCCGGGTCGGCACGCGCAACGCCGGTTTCAAACCGCGCCATGGTCGAGGTCAGCGCCTCGGCCTCGCGGGTCAGCGCGTGGCTGGCGGCTGTGGTTTCTTCGAACATGGCCGCGTTCTG
>NZ_JBTLRH010000004.1:0-115087 GCF_054482655.1 Aliiroseovarius sp. CAU 1755
GTCACCGTATCGACATGGCCGCCCGTGAATGGCGCCGAATGAAATCGACGGATTCGAAGGAATGTCGTAACTGCCACAGCTTCGATTTCATGGATTTCACGCAGCAGGAAAACCGTGCGGCCGACAACCACCAGGTTGCATTGGATGACGGCAAGACCTGCATCGACTGCCACCAAGGCATCGCGCATGATTTGCCGGAAGGGTGGCAGGAGCGCTACGAAGTGGTCTCGCAAGAGCTGGCTGCCGAGGGTAAGCTCAGCCTGCCCGACGGGCGCGTCGTCGCCGAAGCCAAGGTCGAACTTGAAGGCTATCTGACTGGCGAAAAGTAATCCTACTCCAACGGGCTGTGGCGGTGTCATGGCCCGTTGAATTGCGCGAAAGGCAAGCCAGATGAAACTCGCATTCACCATCGCGCCGGGGCGCGGGGAAACCAACCTGCTCTTGGCGCAAATCGCGGACCATCTTGCGACGCAAGGCGCCAAAGTGGTCGGCACCGTTCAGATTGATACCGACCGCGACGATGGGCACAAATGCGATATGGATGTGAAGGTGTTGCCGGAAGGCCGGATCATCCGCATCTCGCAGGATTTGGGTCGGGCTTCGCGCGGGTGTCGGTTGGACATGGACGCGTTGGAAACCGCCGTTGCGGATATCGAGGTTGCGCTGGATCAGGGTGCCGACCTGCTGCTGGTCAATAAATTTGGCAAGCACGAGGCCGAAGGCCGCGGCTTTCGCGCCGTCATCGCCGAGGCGCTTGGGCGTGATATCCCCGTGCTGGTTGGTGTGAACAAACTGAACCGCGACGCGTTCATCAGCTTCTGTGATGGTCTGGCCGAGGAATTGCCCGCCGACAACGCCGCCATCGAAGCGTGGTTGAGCAGCACCCTGAAGCTGGACGCGAGCGTGGGCTAGGCAACCCCTTCAAACAGCCGCCCAAACCCGGCGCGCGGGTCCGTGACGCCCGCCAATTGCAGCATATGCCAGGCCAGTGCAGGGTTGCTGGCAAGGACAGGCGTGCCGGTCTGCGCCTCGATCTCGGGCATGATGTCCAGACAGCGAAGCGCGGTGCAGGAAATCACGATGGCGTCGCAGGGCGCGGCGTCGGCCACCTGACGGGCGGCGGCAAGGATCGACGCCGGCGTGATCCGGCCCACGATCCGGTCATTGCTTTCCTCGAACGATCCAAAGCTGGTGATCTGAAACCCGGAGTCAGTCAGCCGGTCGCGCATGGATTGCGAGACCTCGGCCACATAGGGCGACAGGAACCCCAACCGCGTGACGCCAAGGTGCCGCCCGGCGGCAATGATCGCGCTCAGCGGGTCCGTGACGCGCGCACTGGGGCAGGTGGTTTGGATGGCGGCCGCGACTTTGTCAGGCCCGATGACGGAGGTCGCGGACGTGCAGCCATAACCGATCACATCGAAATCCAGTGCAGGGGGCAACAGGCGCGCAGCGGCGGGCAGGTCATCCAGCATTTGCGGCAGGGTATCGGGGCGGATCTCAGGCCCCATCGGGATGCGTGAATGATAAAGGGCCACGCCGTCGATATCCATCATCCGGCGAAACTCGTTTTCCAGCGTTTCGTCGTTTTCCAATACGATCACGCCCAGATTGGCGTGTGTGCCGATGCCTTGGTCTGTGTCGAACGTTAGCTTCATCTAGATCACCGGTAGCTCTTGCGGGGCGCGGGTGGTCAGAAGCTCGGCGCCTTCGGCCCGCACCACGATGTTTTCCTCATGCACCATGATCCGCCCGTCGCCATAGCCAAGGGACGGCTCCAGTGTCAGGACCATGTTTTCTTCGATCACCGTGTCATCAAACGCGGCGAGCGAGGGCCATTCGGTCAGTTGCATGCCCAGCCCGTGACCCAGCCGGCCCACATCGCCGCCTTGGCCGTCCACCTTGGCAATGACGCGCTGTATGGCGTGGAACAGATCGCGGCAGGTGGTGCCGGGGGTCGCAGCGGCGATCCCGGCCTCTGTCGCGCGCCACAGCACGTCATAGGCGCGGCGTGATGGGTCGTCGGCATGGCCCACCGCCCAGTTGCGGTCGAAATCGCAGAAATACCCGTCCCATGTCGCGCCAGTATCGAGCATCACGATATCGCCCTTCGTCAGCGGGCGCGGTGAGGGGGGCGAGATTACGTCGTGATAACCACCTTGATCGGCCCCGCCGACCAGATAGGGCACATCGTCGGCCCCTTGGGCCAGTGCCTCGCGACGGAAGGCACGGAACAGGTCTTCGAAGCGCAGGCCGTCCTGTGCGAAGTCCGGCACACGCGCGAAGGTGCGCGAGCCGATGGCACAGATATGGGCGAGCTTTTCGATCTCGCGGTCCGATTTGACCATGCGCAAGCTGCGGATGATCCCGGTGGCGTCGTGGATGCGCAGTCCCGGCAGACCCGCCACCAGCCGTTCGTAGTCGCCAAGGGGCATGCGCAGCATCGTCTCGTGCCCTTTCATCACCCCGACCTTCGCGCCCTCGCGGGCATGGGGGGTGAGCAGGTCGGTCAGAAGGCTGATCCCGTCATCGCCGGGGGCAGGGGCGGACCATGTGCGGATATCGTCGATCCATGTGGAGCGCATCAGGGCTGCGCCGATTTCGGGGATGATCGCGATGGGTTTGCCAGAGGCCGGGACGAACAGAAACCACGGCCGGGTGGGGCTTTGCCAAAAGAGGGTGTGGAAGCCCGAGAAGTATCGCACTTCGGGTTCCGTCAGCAGCAGCATCCCGGCCAGACCCACCTCTGCCATACGCGCCTGTGCGCGGGCGGTTCGGGTGGCAAACTCGTCGTCGGGAAAGCCGCGCATGGGATCAGACATGATCAGCGCCTGCCATGATCGCCTTGAAGATCGCGGGGTCGGTGACGCCCTCAGACCCGATCAGCAACACGCGGGAAGATGCATCCAGCCCCAACGCCTTTGCCAAGTCCGGTTGGCGCATCGCGGCGATCAGGGTCGCCAACCCGGCGACCGCGCTTTCGCCTGCCTCGATCTTCGCATCACCACTTTCCGCATTCGCCAACAGGCGCACGGTGGGGGCGACGATGCTGTCAGGCATGGTGACGAAATCAGTGGCTTCCTCGCGCAGGATCTCCCACGCCATTTCGGACGGCTCGCCGCAGGACAGGCCAGCCATGATGGTTTCTTTGTCAATCGGCACTGTCGTCGCCGCGCCTTTGCGGGCGCTTTCATACAGGCAGGCGGCCCATTCGGGTTCTGTGATGACAACGCGCGGGGCATCGTCGCCCAGATACTGGCGCAGGAACGCGGCGACCGAGGCGGCAAGCCCGCCAACACCGCCTTGCAGGAAGACATGGGTGGGTGTCGCCTCCATCGTTGCGCAGGCTTCGTGGGTCATCACGCCGTATCCGGCCATCACATCGCGGGGCGGCTCGGTATACCCCTCCCACGAGGTGTCGGACACGACGAACCAGCCGTTTGCCTCTGCCTCGTCGCGCGCCAACGCGACCGAGGCGTCATAGTCGCCGTCGATCCGCACAACCTCGGCCCCCAGATCGCGCATCGCCTGCGCGCGGCCTTCGCTGACCTCGGCGTGGATATAGATGCGGCAGGGCGCACCGACGCGTTGGCACCCCCACGCGAGCGACCGGCCATGATTGCCGTCGGTGGCCGAGCACATCGTGATCGCACGGCACGCGTCGGCATAGTTGCCCTTGCGAATATCGGCGAGCGTCACCGTATGGCCCAGACGCTTGCCCAATTCGCGCTGCAACACGCGCATGGCGGCATAGGCCCCGCCAAGCGCCTTGAAACTGCCCAGCCCAAAGCGCGGGCCTTCGTGTTTGTAGTTGATGCGCGCAACGCCGATCTGCGCGGCCAACCCGGACAGGGGCACCAGCGGCGTGGGGGCATAGCCGTCCCACTGGGTGATCTCGGCCCAACTGTCGGCAAAGTCCTTTGGCGAAAGAACGCGCGTGGCGGCGTCGCCCTTGGCGGGCGTGACCGCGATGTGGTGCAGCTGAGCGGCGGTGAACGGGTCGGCCATGGCTTGTCCTTCTAAGCTTTTCGGCCAGCCTAACCGAAATAAAAAGCGGGTGCGCTGCCTTTTTCAAAAACCGCAAGTGCCGGCCGATTGCACAGGATTCGCACCGAAAAGTTTACCAAAGGTCAGGATTACCCGTCCGCTGGTGACCTTGGCGGGAAACAGCGTTTTCGCTATCGTAGTGAGGTCGGAATGACCGACAGAGAACAAATACCGGGACAAGCGCGATGGAACGGCAAACCAGGTTCTCTCAGACACAAGAAGACAGTCTGACGGGGAAAACCAGAGACGAAGCGATTGAGCGACTTTACGATGTGGCGCTTGATCCAACGCGATACGAAACGCTGCTGGATGTGTGGGAAACGGCGATTGCGCCGCTGCGCGAAGGGGCTGATTTCAGCGCGCCGCGCCTTTTGGATGACAGCACGATTTCCAGCCATTTCGACAGGGCAGGAACCTTTCTGGACCGGCTGGATCAAAGCAGCACACAAGACGAACTGAACAACGCGCTGGCCCCGTTCGACAGGGTGGCGGCGTTCTTGTTCAACGAAGATCACCGGATCGCTGCCGCCAACCCCGCCGCGAAGGTGTTGCTGGGGCTGGAGGTCGGATCGCGGCTGTCGTCCATGTTGGTCAATCCCGAAGATATCGAAAGCATCCTGTCCACGGCCCATTCCTTGCTGGCGGGGCGTGCAGAAACGGCGGCCGTGCTGCGGCTTCGGTCGCGCGAGAAAGGCCATTTCGTGGTCGTTCGCCTGCAGGTGGTGCAGGTCGGGTCGGGTGAACGCTATGTGCTGGCGGCGTCCTCGGAAGTCAGCTGCCCGGACGGCTTTTCGGATATTCTGAAGCGCGCGTTCGATCTGACGACCGCCGAAGCGAACGTGGTTCAAAGCTTGGTTGAGTGTTGCTCGGTCAAGGATATCGCCGAACAGCGGGGCCGGTCGGTGGATACCGTGCGGGTGCAGATCAAGTCGATCCTGTCCAAGACCGAAACCCGGTCGCAGGTCGAATTGGTGCGGCTGGCCTTGTCGGTGATGGACATGTCGAACCTGACGCTGGAGGTCGATCCCGGTCCGCGCATTGTCAGCCGGGGATATGCAACGCTGAAAGAGCAACCCTTTCACAGCTTGGTGACACCGGATGGGCGGCGGCTGGACTACCTGACGCTTGGGGCCGACGACGGGGTGCCGCTGTTGTATCTGCCGCTGGATTACGGGCTGGTGCGCTGGCCCGCCACGGCAGAAGCCGAAGCCGCGGCGCGGGGCATTCGGATCATCGTTCCGGTGCGGGCGGGCTATGGGCTGTCGGATATGGTCGCCAAGGGGCAGGATTATGATCAGACCGCCCACCAGGATGTGCTGCAGATCCTTGATGCCGAGGGTGTGACACGCTGCCCGATCATCAGCCTTGGTGGCGACAGTTTCTATGCTTTCGCGCTGACCAATATGGTGCCGGACCGGTTTACCGCGATGCTGTGTTGCGCCGGGGTTTTGCCGATGACCCGGCGCGAACAATACGAACGGATGGAGAAGTGGCACCGGTTCATTCTGGCCGGTGCGAAATACACGCCCCACCTGCTGCCCTTCATGGTGAAAGCCGGGTTTTATCTGGCCCGTAAGATCGGCAAGCGCGGTTTTGTCCACGCGGTTTATGGAAACTGCCCGGCAGACGTTGATACCTTTGAAAACCCAGAGGTTTTTGAGGCAATGGTCACTGGATCGGAAACCGCCCTGACCGACGAACACAGCGCCCATGACGCCTTTTCGCACATGGTGCTTGGCGGGCAGATCAAAGACTGGTCCGCGCTGGTCGACGCGCGTCGCGGCAAGATGCCGGTGGTCTTCTTCAATGGCACCCACGATCCGCAGGTGCCGCTGGCGACGTTGCAAGAATTTCAAGCGGATTACGACTGGATTGACTACCGCGTTTTTGACGACGCGGGCCAGTTGGTGTTCTTCAGACACTGGAAAACCGTGCTGGACGAGGCAGAAAAATACCTCGCACGTTAATTTTTACCCAATACTGGGTATGACGTTCTTCGGTCCGCTTTCTAGGGTCATCATATTGATGCAAAGGAATTAAGCTTTGTCGGACGTGCTCTCAATTATGCGAGACTACCCTGATCTTCTTCAAGCTGCAGGAGTTCTTGGGTCAATCATCTACGTAGGTGGATTTGCATTGGTTCAATGTGGGTGGGCGTGTGGCAATGGCACAGGGTATTCGGTGTCCAAGATTCTGGCCGCTGTCCTTGTGCTGATCAGCCTGATCGGTGCATTCAACCTGGGCTCCTTCCTGATCCAGGTCGGGTTCATCATCTTCGGGTGTATGGGTTTGGTTTGCCGAGGGGTGGAACGGTCCCAGAAAGCAATGCGTCGCAGGGCGTTTCCAATTACGGAGCGCTTTGGCAAGCGACACGTTGCTTTCAGGACCAATACCAAGGCTCCAAAGACGGTCTTGGCGCCTCTGGAAGGGTAGGCTTGACTGGGGCAAGGCGGGTGTCATCGCGCAGCGATACCTGCCTTGCCTGCCATCCATTCCATTTTTTTATCTGTGAAATCTCAGAACGTTATAGTCAGAAAAATGTTGCGCAGGTGCAAAAGGCTGGTTGTAACTCTCCGGCTGGTTGTGTTTCACTGTCACTTGATCAAGGTCAAGGAGGGCTTTGACCCCGCCAATCACATTGGCCGGGTATCGAGCCGAAGGGATTCGTGAATGCGCCGTTGGGGGCTGACATCACAAAACGTCCGACAGGGTGCCAAGGGGCATGCCTATAGACGTGCCGTGGTGTTGCCTCTCGTTGGAATGCTGGCGCTTGTGCTGCAACTTTTCACGTCGTCGATGGGATATGCCGCAAACGGCACGTGGATCGAGATCTGTTCAGATTTTGGCACGGCCTATGTCGGGGTCGACTTGTCCGATGGGCCGGTGGACCGCACAGATGGCTGCGCCGATTGCTTTGATTGCGTCATGTGTGGCGCGTCCTTGACGGGTGTCGAAGGCGACAGCATCACGCTTGACCGGTTTGCGCCAGCCCTTTCCACAGCCTCGGACCTGCGAACCCAAACGGTTGGTCCGGCGTTCAGACGCGCCTGGCCTGAAACCCGTGGCCCTCCAGCCGCGAACAAGAATAAAGTCGACCGCGCCCTTCGCGCGTTCCAAGCGTCAATCCAAGAAAATGGAGGTGCGCTGTGAACGTTAAGCGCGCGATGAACCACTGGCTCAGAGCCATTGTCGTGATCCTTGCCGGGGTCATGGCGGGCGAGGCAAAAGCCGAAAGCCTCGCAAATTTCCTTCCCGACATTACGCCGTCTGAACTGGCCGAAGGCGCTGACGCGTTCGGTCCGATCCGCGAGGATGTGCCGGTTGCCCCCGTCCTGAAGGGCGGCGAGACGGTTGCCTATGCCTTCCTGACCTCGGATTTCGTGGGCACGACGGGATATTCCGGCAAACCTATCCATGTTGTCGCCGCGATTGACGCGGATGCGATCTTGACGGGCGTGAAGCTGGTCAAGCACTCGGAACCGATCGTGTTGATCGGTATTCCGGAATCCAAGATGGTGAAGGTCACCGAAGGCTATACCGGCCTTGACCTGAAGGCCGAAGTCGCCGCCGGTGGCACCGCACATGATCTGGACATCATTTCAGGCGCGACCGTGACGATCATGGTGATCGACGACAGCCTTGTGCGGGCCGGGATCAAGGTCGCGCGCAGTTTGGGGTTGGGTGACCTGTCGCCTGCGCTGGCCGCAGGGCCGAAGCGTGACGTGGACATGTCGAAGGAAGAATTGGCGGATTGGGCCACCTTGTCAGGTGACGGGTCCGTGCGCCGGCTGACCCTTGATGTCGGCCAGATCAACGCAGCGTTCGAGGCAACCGGTGATGCCCGCGCCATCAAGCGCCCGGAAAAAGGCCAGCCTGACGACACATTCATCGACATGCACATGGCGCTGGTATCGGTGCCGTCCATCGGCAAATCGCTTCTGGGCGACGCTGAATACCGCAATCTGCAAGCTTGGCTGGAAGAGGGCGAACACGCGATCCTTGTGATGGGTCGCGGGACATACAGTTTCAAAGGCTCGGGCTATGTGCGCGGTGGTATCTTTGACCGAATCCAGCTGATCCAAGGTGACATCTCGGCGCGGTTCTTTGACAAGCAACACGAGCGTGTGGGACAGCTGGCATCCCCTGACAGCCCCAGCTTTGCCGAGATGGATCTGTTCAAGATCCCCGCCGAAATTGACTTTAACCCAGCCGAGTCGTTCCGCCTGCAACTGCTTGCACAGCGCTCGGTGGGTGCGATTGACAAGACATTCATCACCTTTGATCTGGGCTATAAACTGCCCGAGAAATACCTGCTTCCTGCAGCCGCGCCGGTCCCCGTCCTGAACGACGCAGATGACGAGGCCGCCGCCAAGTCGATGCTGTGGAAGCGCATCTGGAAAGACAAAACGGTCGAGATCGGCATTCTGGGCGCCATGCTTCTGGTGCTGACCGGTGTGTTCTTCTTCCAGTTCCAAGCCACGGCAAACGCGCGGGTCTTTTTCTGGTTCCGCATGGGATATCTGACCTTCACGCTGTTCTTCCTTGGCTGGTATGCCAATGCGCAGCTGTCGGTGGTGAACCTGATGGCGCTGACAAATAGCTTGCGCAGTGGCTTCACGTGGGACGCTTTCCTGATGGACCCCTTGGTGTTCATCCAATGGTTCGCGGTCGCCGCCGCCTTGGTCTTCTGGGGCCGTGGGGCTTACTGCGGCTGGCTGTGTCCGTTCGGGGCGCTGCAAGAGCTGACGAACCGCATCGCACGCGCCTTCAAGGTGCCGCAATGGACGCTGCCCTGGGGTCTGCACGAACGCCTGTGGCCGCTGAAATACATGATCTTCTTCGGCCTCTTTGGCGTCAGTATGGTGTCGCTCTCGATGGCCGAAACCTATGCCGAGATCGAGCCGTTCAAGACCGCGATCATCCTGAAATTCGTCCGCGACTGGCCGTTTGTGGTCTTTGCGGTCGCGATTATCGTCGCGAACCTGTTCGTTGAACGGTTCTATTGCCGCTATGTCTGCCCGCTGGGCGGTGCACTGGCGATCCCGGCCCGTATCCGCATGTTCGATTGGCTACGACGCTATAAGGAATGCGGCAATCCCTGTCAGACCTGTGCACATGAATGCCCCGTTCAGGCCATTCACCCGACAGGCGAGATCAATCCCAACGAGTGTGTCGACTGCCTGCATTGCCAGGTTCTGTATCAGTCGGCCGACAAATGCCCGGTCGTGATTCGCCAAATCAAACGGCGCGAAAAGATCGGCACGGCGGATTTCAACATCCCGCCCAAAAACCCACCGGCGAACCATCCGAACGCCAAGACGTCATAAATTCCTTGAAGGAGGTAAAGACCATGACTGAAGAAACCAAAGACCTATCCATGACCCGTCGGGGCATGTTGGGGGCTGCCGCTACCACTGCGGTTGTCGCTGGCACCGGCGGTATCGGTGGCTCGATGATGACGGCGACTCCTGCACGTGCGGCGTCGGCCCTGAATCTTGAGCCGGGCGAGCTGGACGAATATTACGGCTTCTGGTCGTCGGGTCAGACCGGCGAACTGCGCATCCTCGGCTTCCCGTCGATGCGCGAACTGATGCGGGTTCCCGTGTTCAACCGTTGCTCGGCCACCGGCTGGGGTCAAACCAACGAAAGCATCAAGATCTTTGAAGACGGCATGTTGCCCGAAACCAAGGCGTTTCTTGAGGCCAACGGCAAACGCGTGCACGACAACGGTGACCTTCACCACCCGCACATGTCGTTCACCGACGGCACCTATGACGGGCGTTACCTGTTCATGAACGACAAGGCGAACACCCGCGTGGCGCGTGTGCGTTGCGACGTGATGAAGACCGACAAGATCGTGGAAATTCCGAACGCAAAAGCCATCCACGGCCTGCGTCCACAGAAATTCCCGCGCACCGGTTACGTGTTTGCCAACGGCGAAGACGAAACACCGATCGTCAATGACGGCTCGATCCTGGATGAACCCGAAAAGTATGTGAACTTCTTCACAGCCATTGACGGCGACACGATGGAAATCTCGTGGCAGGTCATGGTGTCGGGCAACCTTGATAACACCGACTGTGACTATCAGGGCAAGTTCGCCTTCTCGACGTCCTACAACTCGGAAATGGGTATGAACCTGGCCGAGATGACGGAAAACGAGATGGACCACGTTGTCGTCTTCAACATTGCCGAAATCGAAGCCGGCATTGCCGCTGGTGATTTTGAAGAGATGAACGGCGTCAAGGTCATCGACGGTCGTAAGGGTCAGAATAAGAAATATACCCGCTATATTCCGATCCCCAACAGCCCGCACGGCTGTAATACCGCGCCCGATGGCAACTATGTCGTGATCAACGGCAAGCTGTCGCCGACCTGTTCGGTCATTGACGTGCGCAAGGTCGATGCGATCTTTGAAGATGGCACCGATCCGCGTTCCTGCGTGGTTGCCGAGCCTGAGCTGGGTCTTGGCCCGCTACACACCGCATTTGACGGCAAGGGCATGGCCTATACCACCTTGTTCCTGGACAGCCAGATGGTGAAATGGGACCTTGAAAAAGCGGTCAAGGCTTATGCTGGCGAAGACGTCGATCCGATCATCTCGAAGGTTGATGTGCATTACCAGCCAGGCCACAACCACACATCCATGGGTGAAACCAAGGAAGCCGATGGCAAGTGGCTGGTGTCGCTCAACAAGTTCTCGAAAGACCGGTTTATCAATGTCGGTCCTCTGAAGCCCGAGAACGAGCAGATCATCGACATCTCGACCGACGATATGAAAGTCGTGCATGACGGCCCGACCTTTGCCGAACCGCATGACGTGATCATCGTGCGTCGTGACATCGTGAACCCGAAAGACGTCTGGGATCGTAACGATCCGATGTGGGCTGAAACCCGCAAGCAGGCTGAAGCGGATGGTGTCAATATTGACGAATACATGGACACGATCGTTCGTGACGGCAACAAAGTCCGCGTCTATATGAGCAGCCAGGCGCCGACCTTTGCGCTGGAATCGTTCGAGGTTACGCAAGGCGACGAGGTGACAGTGATCATCACCAACCTTGATGACATCGACGACCTGACGCACGGCTTTACGCTGAACAACCACGGCGTCGCGATGGAGATCGGCCCGATGGCGACAGCCTCGGTGACGTTCACCGCCGCGAAACCGGGCGTTTACTGGTATTACTGCCAGTGGTTCTGCCACGCACTCCACATGGAGATGCGCGGTCGGATGTTCGTGAAACCGAAAGCCTAAACCATGCAAATCCTGCGCCTTCTTCTAACGGTTCTTTTCACGGTTTTGGCGGCACCTTTGGTGTCGGCAGCCGAACGGATTGTGACCGCAGAAGAGGGCGCACTTGCAAAAGCCATCGCCGGGGCATCCCCCGGCGATGTGCTGATCTTGGCGCCGGGTCGCTATGCCGGCCCCGTGGTGCTGGACAAGACCATCACGCTGGACGGACGCGGCGAGGCCGTGATTGACGCGGGCGGCACAGGGTCTGTCATTACGGTGACGGGACACGATATCGTGGTGCGCGGGTTAGAGCTGATCGGCTCCGGCAGCAGCCATGAAACCATCGACAGCGGTGTGCAGCTGACCAAGACAGCCCGGCGCGCGATTGTCGAAAACAACAGAATTCTGGGCAATCTTTACGGCGTGGACATTCACGGCGCGCGCGACAGCATCGTGCGGGGCAATGTCATCGAAGGCCGTCAGGATCGTCACATGAACGCGCGCGGCAACGGCGTATACGTGTGGAATGCCGCGGGCGCACAGGTGCTGAACAACGACGTTCGCTATGGCCGCGACGGCATCTTCGTGAACACCTCGAAAAAGAACCTGTTCAAGGGCAACCTGTTTCGCGACCTGCGTTTCGCGGTGCATTATATGTATGCAGACCGCAGCGAGGTGTCGGACAACATCTCGATCGGCAACCACCTTGGCTATGCGATCATGTTCACGACCCATGTGAAGGTTCTGAACAACGTGTCGCTGAACGACCGCGACCACGGCGTCATGCTGAACTATGCCAATGACAGCGAATTTGTGGGCAATTACGTGAAGAACGCGTCCGACCGCTGCACGTTCCTCTATAATGCCAACAAGAACACCTTCACCGACAACTGGTTTGAGGGCTGTGACATCGGCATCCACTTCACCGCCGGGTCGGAACGCAACCGCATTGTCGGCAACAGCTTCATCGGCAACCGCACGCAGGTGAAATATGTCTCAACCCAGTGGGTTGAATGGTCCGAAGAGGGGCGCGGCAATTACTGGAGCGACTTTGCCGCCTTCGACGTGGATGGCGACGGGATCGCAGATGCGCCATACCGTCCCAATGACAGCATGGACCATGTTCTGTGGACCCAACCTGCTGCTAAACTGCTTTTGGGGTCGCCGGCCGTGCAGCTTGTGCGCTGGTCGCAATCCGCCTTCCCCGCGCTTTTGCCCGGTGGCGTGATCGACTCGAACCCTCTTATGCGCCCCGTGAAACCGGCGGCCAGTGAAAAGGTGCCGTATGACGGATAATGCTTTGACCATCGACAATGTGCGCAAGGACCGGGGCAAGACCACGGTTCTGGACGACGTGTCGTTGCGCGTGGCGCCCGGCGAACGGGTCGCGCTTTTGGGTCACAACGGGGCGGGTAAATCGACCCTGATCAAAACAATTCTTGGCCTTACTCCACTCACGGATGGTCAAATTCGCATCGGTGATGCGAAGCCCGGAAGTGCGGTCGCCCGCCGCACGACCGCGTATTTGCCGGAAGCTGTCAGCTTTCACCCCGCTTTGACGGGGCGCGAGCAGTTGCAGTTGTTTGCCCGCCTCGATGGGCAGAAAGCCGATATTCCCGGATTGCTGGACCGTGTGGGTCTGGGCGATGCGATGGATCGCCGGATTGGCGCCTATTCCAAAGGGATGCGGCAGCGTTTGGGGCTGGCGCAGGTGCTTCTGGGCAATCCGAAAGTCGCGCTGCTGGATGAACCGACCAGCGGGCTTGACCCGATCTCGCGCCAGGATCTTTACGCGATCATCGACGAGCTGGCCGCCAACGGCACCGCCGTCCTGATCGCCAGCCACGCCCTGACCGAGGTCGAGGCCCAGACCGACCGCATCGCCATTCTGCGCAAAGGCATCAAAGTGGCCGACGACACGCTGGAAAACCTGTCCGCGCAGGCCGGGTTGCCCACCAAGCTGCGCATTCGCGCCAGCGGCGACCACGCGGATGAGGTCGCCGAGGCAACGGGCGGCACCCGCATCAACTGCGCGTCGGTTGAAATCCTCTGCACCCCGGATCGCAAAATGGAGGCGTTGCGCCGCGTCGCTGCTATGGGCGAGGTGATCACCGATATTGAAATGACGCCCCCGCGCCTTGAAGACCTGTATCGCCATTATGCAAAGGAGGGCGCGCAATGACCCGCTTCCTTGCCATTGCCTCGACCGAGATGCTGATCCTGCGCCGCAACCGCTGGCTGCTGATGGCGACCGTTATCATGCTGCTCTTTGCGCTGGCACTGACCTTCGCGGGCAGCGCGCCGACCGGATCGGTGGGCGTTGATATGCTGACCGTGTCCGTCACGTCGATGACCACGCTGTCGGTCTATTTGGCCCCACTTCTGGCCTTGATGATCAGCTTCGACGCCATCGCAGGCGAAGCCGAACGCGGCAGCCTGTCACTGCTTTTGTCCTATCCCGCCGGGCGGGGCGAGATCCTGCTGGGCAAGTTCGCCGCCCATCTGGCCGCACTGGCGTTCGCCATGACCATCGGGTTTGGCGCGGCCGGCGCGATTGCTGCGTGGTTCGGCGGGGCAGGGGCGGAAAGCCTGACCGCGCTGGCACGTCTGATCGGTACCTCGATCCTGCTGGGCGCGGTGTTTCTGGCGCTTGGCTATCTGGTCTCGGCCCTGTCACGCAGCGCGACCGCAGCGGCGGGCTTGTCCGCGGGTCTGTGGCTGGTCTTCGTCGTGCTTTATGATCTTGGCCTGTTGGGCGCAGTCGTCATGGACGGCAGCGGAGACTTCACACGATCCATCTTTCCGTGGCTGATGGTCGCCAACCCGGCGGATGCGTTCCGGGTGTGGAATATCTCGGCCTCTGATGGCGTGGCGATGGCGTCTGGCATGGTGGGGGCAGCGCAAACTCTGCCCGCATGGGCCGCGCCCCTGTCGCTGATCCTTTGGCCGCTTCTCGCCTTCGCTTTGGCGCGCGCTGCCTTCAAAAGGGTCGAGCCATGAAGCGCCTGATCGCCCTAAGCCTTCTGGCGCTGGTTGCCTGCAACGAAGAAGAGGCGAAAGCCCCGCCACCCCCGGTTGACCTGACCGAGCAGGCGTTGAGCTATTTCTGCCAGATGAACGTTGCCGAACATGGCGGCCCCAAGGGGCAAATCCACCTGCAAGGCTTCCCCGCGCCGCTGTTCTTCGCACAAGTGCGCGACTTGATGGCCTATCTGAAAAGCCCCGAGCGCGAGGCCGAAATCACCGCGGTCTATGTCAGCGACATGAGCGCCGCGCCCAGTTGGAAAAACCCTGGCGTTGACAACTGGATGGCGGCCGAAGATGCGATCTATGTGGTCGGCGCGAATGTCGCGGGCGGTATGGGCGCCCCCGAGATTGTGCCGTTCAAGGATGACGCATCTGCCGCGGCCTTCATCGCCACTTATGGCGGTGAAACACACAGCCTTGATACCATTCCCGACGCGGCCGTTCTGGCGCCCGTCGACCTGACCCAGACATTGGAGACCCCCTCATGAGCAGCCTTAATCGTCGCCGTTTTCTGGCCATAACCGCTGCAGCCGCTGTGGTCGCGCCGTCAGGTGCGTCCGCGTCGGTCGCACGATGGACAGGCCGCGCCCTTGGCGGGCCGGTGTCGATGCAGCTGGTGGGTCTTTCAGACGCCCAAGCCGCGCCAATCTTCAGTGCCGTCGAGGCAGAGCTGACCCGGCTGGAAGATATCTTCAGCCTCTATCGCGACAGCTCTGAGCTTTCGCGTCTGAACCGAGCCGGCACGCTTGCGGCACCCTCGGCCGAGATGTTGCAGGTGCTTAGCCTGTGTGGGGCGCTGCATAGCGCCAGCAAGGGACAGTTCGACCCAACGATCCAGCCGCTCTGGACCGCGATCGCAGAAAAAGCCGGTGCATCTGATCTGACCACGGCGAAGGCGGCGATCGGATGGGACAAGGTCGCGTTCGACGCGCAACGCATCGAACTGCCCAAAGGTGGTGCATTGACCCTGAACGGCATTGCGCAGGGCGCGGTGACCGACCGGATTGCGGCGCTTTTGAAGGCGCAGGGCCTGCGTGACGTGCTTGTTGATATGGGCGAGATTGCAGCACTGGGGCAGGGGCCGAACGGGCCTTGGTCAATCGGCGTTGCGATGCCGGATGGCACGTTGGTTCATCGGCTGACCGCCTCGGATCGGGCGGTGGCGACATCGGTGCCGACAGCGATGCAGATCGGTATGGCGCAGGGTCATATCCTGTCGCCATCGGGCCGCGCGCCGGTCAATACGCTTGTGTCCGTGTCGGCCCCCAGTGCGGTGGTTGCAGACGGGTTGTCGACCGCCTTGTGCCTGATGGATCAGGCCGACGCTGCGCAGGCTGTCGCGGCCTTCCCCGGCGCCCGGATCGAGGTTCTGACCCCCGCGGCGTAACCGTGCTGGGTCTTTTAGTAGTCGCGTTCGAAGAACACGCCGATGGTGCTTTTCCCATCCGTCCCCACGGTGCCGCGCGCGGTCAGTGACGGGGTGATGTTGAGGTTCAGATTGACCTCGGTATCGCCATCCGCGCCGACAGTCACATCGGTATAGATGTTTTCCGAGATGTATTTGCCGGCCTTCACCGCCGCAGACCCGTTTTCGTCGGTGGTGATGTCCAGATCATCCAGCCCGAAATTGTTGCGCAGCTTGCCGACAATGCCTTCGCCGCCTTTGCCTGCCAGCGTGCGCACGGCCGCAGCCAATTGCAGCGCCTGAAGGGCCGAGATCTGCGTAATGTCGCGTCCGAACAAGAGCAGGGCCAGCACCTCGTCTTCGGGCAGTTCAGGGCTCGAGGTAAAGGTCACTTCCGGCGCCGTGGCCGGGCCTTCAACACCGATCCTGACCTGAACGCCCTCGGCCTCGCTTTCGGCAATGAACCGCAGGATGGGGTCGAAATCGCCTTGCAGGCTGACCCGCCCTTCGGTCAGCGTCAAACGCTTGCCCAGAATGTCGAGCCGCCCGCGGATCAGATCGAACTGACCTTCTGGGATGACGTTGGCGCTGGTGCCGGTCAGGCGAAGCTGCCCACCCAACTCGGCATCAAGTCCACGACCGCGCACAAACATCTGGCTGGGCGCGCTAAGCGTGATGTCGATGGGGTAGGGGCGGGCGGTTTGGGTGCTGTCGTCCTCGGTTTGGATCAACCCCGCATTGGCGCGGGTGCGGCGCACGGCGGCGGGTTCGTTCACATGCACAAGCCCGTCCATGACGGGTAAGGTGATCGACGCGGCCTCGGGCACGCGGATTTCGGTTTTGCCAAGCGCCAGATCGGCGCGCAGGGTCGCGCCGCCGATAAGGGGGCCGTTCAGGGTGGCTGAACCGTTCACCAGCGTCTCGAACAACCGCGCATCTGTCAGGGTGACATTGTCCACGCTGATTTGCATGTCAGCCGTGTAAGGCGTGGCCATCCCAATCGATCCGGTTGCCGCGAGCTGTCCGCCGGTTTCGACGGTGGCCGCCACGTTGACGGTTGCGCGCCCCGCCGCAAGGGTGACCGTGGCGGTGTCGATGCTGATGGATTGCCGGAAGGTCGGCAGCACCAGACGCGCGCCCTGCGTTTGCACCGTGCCAGACAGCGACGACAAGGCCAACGGGCCGCTAAGCGCAAGGTCATAACTTGCCTGTCCCGTGATCAACCGCGGGCGGATCATTCGATTGGCCAACGCCAAAGGTGCCACGCCGTCAATGTCCAGGTTGGCGGCACTGCCATCGGCGCGCACGCTGCCATTGGCTGTCGCATTCACGCCGCCCGGCCCCGTTCCGGTGAACGCAATTTGCCACGCATCGTCAACAAGAACCGCGGTGCCGGTCGCCTCGGCCGGGCCAGAAATTCCATCGGCCAGCAGCCCAAGGTCGCGCAGGCGCGCGCTGATTTGCAGCGTGTTGCGGCCGTTGTCGCTGGCCCCGGTGATTTGTGCCGCGCCTTCGGTGGTTTGCACGTCAAGCGCGTCGATGAACACGATCCCTTCTGCGGTGCGGTGTGCCTTTGCGCTGAACTGGCTGTTGCCGCGGGTCAGAAGGTCCAGCGTGGCCTGGCCCAGCCCCAGATCGCGGCCCGTGCCGTCAATCGCCGCCTGAAAGCTGCCGTCTTGCAGGTCAAACATGCCATTTGCGGTCACGTCCAGCGCGCCAGTCACGGGTTGGCCGACCAGTCGCGCATAGGGAGCCAGCGACCCGGCGGTTGCGGTCACTTTGCCTTGAAGCTTTCCGGGGGCGCCACTTGTGATGGCGACGGTGCCTTCGGTCGAGGCGACCAGATCACCCGGCCCGGTTCCATTGGCGGTCACGCTCCATACGCTGCCGGATTGTTGTGCTTGGACGGTGATTTGCGCCGGTCCACGCAACCCAGCCTCGATCAACGAAGTGTCGGCGATCTGGATCTCGGCCTTAGCACTGGATGTGTCTGTTTTCAGATCGGCCGACAAGGACGCGGTTGCCTGTTGGGTTTCGACCCTGAGGACGTTAAGCCGCGTGCCGGTTTTATCGCGGGTTGCGTCAACAACCAGCGTGCTGGCGCCTGCAATCAACGGGTCAAACCGTGGCTGCCCAATGCCCAGATCGCGACCGCGGCCGTCAAGCTTCAGGTCAAACGCGCCGCCCAGAAGGTTCGCCGTGCCGCCAAGCCCAACCTGCACGGCGCCGTTTAGCGGCACGCCGGCAAGACCTGCGAAACGAGACAGGTCATCTGCGCGCAAAGTGGGGTTGTCGCGGGTTGTGATGGTGATCCCGGTGTCAAAATCGTCGGCCTGCAGGCTGCCGGTCAGGGCGTAATCCTGCCCCGACAGGCGCAGGTCTGAAATGGTCAGCGGCGCCTTCTCGCGCCAGCCAAAGGACATCTGCCCGGTGATCTCGGGGCCAATGGCGGCGGCAAGCTCTTGCGTCTTGGGGGCGATCCCAGAAAGCTGAAGCGTCACGTCGCCGTTCACCTGACCCAAGGCGGTGCCGTCCCCCCGGATCAGTGTGCCCTTGGCCACAAGGGCGGCGCGCTCCAGTGCAAGGTCGGGGCGCGACAATTGAGTGATGTCGAAATCGGCCTGCCAGCCTTCGCTGGTTGCCGCGTCATAGGACACGTCAAGCTGAACGTTCTGCACAAAGGTTTTCGCTCCGGCCAGCGGCAGAAGCACCGAAGCGCCCGCTTTGTCAGCGATGCGCCCGGTCAGCGAAAACCGTTCGGGCCAGCCACCGGCAGACAGGGCCAGATCGCCCTTCAGGGACAGCGCGTCAGTCGATACCTCAAGCGCCTCAACTGCAAGCGCGCCGTCGGGAAAACGGCGCCCGGTTGCGCCAAGGGTCACGTTTGGCCCGAAAAACTCGCGGTAGGTGGGCAGAAAGACCGGGGCCAGATCGCCCGAGACATTGGCCCGGAACAGCTTGGTCGGGGCAGGGGTGTCGGTGCCGTCTGTGTCGGTCGCGGTGGACGGCTCATCGGTCAACACAACCTGACCCGCCAGACGTTTCTGACCATTGGTGGACAGGTCGATATCGGCGGTGAAATCGGCGAGCGGACCTGCCCCTGCGATGGTCAGCGCAACCTTGGGTCGGCCGGGCAGCCCCAGCATATTGGCGGCGATCCCGCCTGCTCCTTCTTTCAGCGTCAGGTCGATACCCAGCTCTTTGCTGGCGTTGTCATAGCGGCCGTCCAGCGTCAGGGCGCCGTCTGGGCCATCTGTGCGCTGGATGTCCAGCGTGGCCTGGCCGGTGCCGCCGGACAGTTGCGCCGCGCCTTCAAGGCTGACGATCGCGGCCTCGCCGATCACGCTTTCGGCAAGGTTGACGGCCCGCGCCCTGATCAAGTCAATCTCGACCGAGACGGGCAGGTCGGGCAGTGAAAAGCCTGACGCTTCGGGGGCGGGCATATCGGGGTCGGCGATCGGGCGACGGTCTATCAAGATCTCGTCGGCCGACAGTTCGGTGATGTCGATGGCACCACGCAGCAGGGCCGCTCGGTTCCAGTTCAGCACCACGTCGTTCAACGTCAGCCACACGCCTTGGGTATCGGCAATGGTGATCTGATCGACAGTTGCGGATGAGCTGAAGGCGCCCGAAAAGCCGATGATGCGAATGTCGCGCCCGACATCGGACAGGTTGTCCTCAAGCAGAGCTTGAAGATAGCCGCGGTCGTCCTCGGCCTGATCGGTTTGCGCAACGGTTGCAGTGGGCAGACCGGGCAGCAAGACGCTGATCAACAGGGCAAGTTTGCAAAGAAACCGGGTCAAAACGCTTGTCCAATCCCAAGGTAGATCTGAACGCCGTCGCCCGTGTCGCCGGAAATCGGGGCAGCCACATCAAGGCGCAATGGTCCGATCGCTGTCTTGTATCTAAGCCCAAGCCCCGCCCCGGCATGCCAGTCGCCCTGATCGTCAAACAGACTTCCCTGTGCGACATGTCCAGCGTCCACGAACCCGACCACACCGATCGTGTCGGTGATCTGGGCGCGCAGCTCGCCCGACAGTCCAAGATAGGATTGCCCCCCTGTGAACCGCCCACCACCCGCGTCGATGCCAAGCGATTGGAAGGGCTGTCCCCGCACAGAATTGCCCCCGCCGGAATAAAACAAGTAATCCGGGGGAATGTCGTTCATGTTCTGCGCAAAGACCGACCCGGCCTGCACCCGCCCGGCAATCACGAAGCGGTTGCCTGCGTCCAACGCGCGGTAGGCGCGACCGTCCAGATAGACCCGCGCGCCCGTCGCGCCGCTATCCAATGACACGAAGGGCAGGGCCTCGGCCTTCAGGTAGGTGCCAGAAGTGGCATCAAGCACATCATTGCGCCGGTCCCAGGTCAGCGATGTGGGCAATGTGAACAGAAAGAAGCGCCGGTCGCCGAAGATGTCCGTGGTTTCCGAGTATCGAAGGCCCGCCCCAAATTCACCCTGAAGCGTGTCCGAAAAGATGCGCGTCACCCCGGCGCCCAGGTCGGCGCTGCGCGATATATAGGCGGGTTCGTCTTCGTAGGCGAGCTTGGCAAAGACAAAAGCGCTTGTGTCTGCGCCGAAGGTCGCGGGTTGTTCCAACCGGGCGCCGAGGAAGTAGTCGACACCGCCATGCTGTCCACCGATGTCGGAAATTTCGCCCTCGACGCGGAACCGTTCGGCCCCGCCCAGAAGGTTGCGATGCATCCAGAAGCCGGTCAGTGCGAGCCCTTCGAGCGACGAAAGTTCGGCGCCAAAGCCGAACCGGCGCGGTGTTTCATCGACCAGCGCCAGATCCACATCCATGCTGTTGCCGGGTCCAAGCTGTTTGGCCTCGCTCAGCGCGACCGATGAAAACGCGCCGGTGCGGCGCAGGCGTTTGGCCACGGTGTCCATGGCCTTGGGCGAATAGACCGTGCCTTCGGGAAAGCCCGCGATCCGCTGGATGCGATCGGATCTGACAGCACTTGGCGCGGTTTGGCGCAGCTTGCCAAACTGAACCTTGGGGCCAGGGCTGATGAACAGAAACGCCGACAGGGTCTGGTTGGCATGGTTTGCAGTGATCTTCTGCCCCGACAGGCTGACCTTGGCGTGGCCAGCGCTGCGCCAGCCCAAGATGGTCGCGTCTGCCGCCTCCTGAATAAGCGTGCTTTTCGCGGCCTGACCGGCGCGGAAATCCTCGGGCAAGTCCGTGTTTGGGGCAACCGGGGCAACCTTGGCCGCGCCAAAGCGGAAGACCGGGCCGGGGGTCACCGAGATGTCAATCCGGTCGATGTTCTTGGGAACGGAAAAGACCGGGATGTCTGCCGCTTCACGCCCATCTACGCGCACCTGCACCACACCGCTGTAATAACCGTTTGCATAAAGCGTTTCCGTCAGCCGTCCGTAGTCGGCCAAAGCCGCGGCAAACACGTCGCGGGCATCCGTTGTGCCGTCACGCTTGGCCGACAGAACCAAAGAGGCGCCTTCCAGCTGCTCCTGCAAGCTGTCGTCAGCCCCGGCAACGTCAAGGCGCGCGTCATCAAGTGCCATCGCGGGCAACGTCAGGACGCCGATCAAGGCCCCGGCAAAAAGCAGTGGTTGCCGCATGGCAAAACGCAACTTAGCCACCCCATACCCCCAAGTTTCTCTGGCGTTTGCAGCCGTCCGTGCAATCTAACGCGATCCGACCCGCGCCACCACCGGATTTAAATGATCGGCGGGTTATCGCTTTTGACGCGCCGTCGACAATGCACCCCTAAGATGATCCCTATCAAAGCGGGCGCGCGGCGTTAGGTTTAGGGTCTAGACGCAAGTATGTGCGTGCCAGAACGGCGCGCCCAGTCTGGGAGGAATTTCACATTGCGGATCAAAGAATTCAACAAGGTTGAGCGCGCGGCCAATCTGAGCCGCCGCGAAGTGGCGCGGATGGGAACGGCGATACTTTTTATCGTGGCGGTGATTGTCTTTACCGGCACCCGATTTGCGCATGTTGAACAGGCGTATTTGCTGATCGCTGCTGCGGTTGTGGGCGCCTATATGGCGATGAACATCGGTGCAAATGATGTGGCGAACAACGTGGGGCCGGCTGTCGGGTCGTTCGCGCTGTCGCTGACCGGGGCGATCATAATCGCCGCGATATTCGAGGCCGCGGGCGCGATTATCGCAGGCGGTGATGTCGTCAAGACCGTCAAGAACGGCATTATTGATCCGGCGGATCTTGCAGATACGGACCAGTATGTCTGGGTCATGATGGGCGCGCTGGCGGGTGCGGCGGTCTGGCTGAATGCCGCGACATGGTTTGGCGCGCCGGTTTCGACCACCCACTCGATCGTGGGAGGTGTGATGGGTGCGGGCATCGCGGCGTCGGGCTGGGATATCGTGAATTGGGGGTCCGTCACCAGTATCGCGCTCAGCTGGGTGATATCGCCCGTCACCGGCGGTGTGATCGCGGCAGGCCTGCTGCTGGTGCTGAAGCAAATGGTGTTCTTTCGCGACGATCCCCTGAAAGAGGCCGAACGCACCGTGCCGGTGATGATCGGCCTGATGGGTTGGGCTTTCACGACCTATGTCGCCCTGAAAGGCATCAAGAAGATCATCGTCATCCCGTTTCCGATGGCGATGCTGCTTGGTCTTGTGGTCGGCGTGCTGATTTATTTCATTAGCCGCCCCATTATCAAACGCAAGCGCCCGCGCCTTACGCAAGACCGCGACGGTGTGAATCGGTTGTTTACGATCCCTCTGATCTTCGCTGCCGCCCTTCTGAGCTTTGCGCACGGCGCCAATGACGTGGCCAATGCGGTGGGTCCGCTGGCTGGTGTCGTCGATGTTCTGACCGAAGGCAATGGGGGCGGCAAGGTTGCCATTCCGCTTTGGGTGATGGCAATCGGTGCGATCGGCATTTCGTTCGGGCTGGCGTTGTTTGGCCCGAAGCTGATCCGCACAGTCGGCTCCGAGATCACGGAACTTGACCGCTCGCGGGCGTTTTGCATTGCCTTGTCCGCCGCCATCACCGTGATTGTGGCAAGCCAGCTGGGCATGCCAATCAGCTCGACCCATGTGGCGTTGGGGGCGGTGTTCGGTGTCGGTTTTTTGCGCGAATGGCTTGACCAACGCATCGGCCGCGTGGCTGAATCCGTTCTGGCACGTCACGAAGGGGACCCGGATTTCGACGAGGTCGAGGCCGTCCTGTGGGACTTCCGCAACGCGCCGGTCGAGGAAAAGCAGCGCATTCTGAAGGAACTGAAGGCCATGGGCCCTGACACGCTTATTCCGGCCGCGCAGCGCAAAGAGCTGCAAAAGGCCCTGAAACGCCAGTTGGTCAGCCGCACATCGCTGTTGAAAATCGCCTCGGCCTGGGTGATCACATTGCCGGTATCGGCCTTTCTGGCTGCGCTGTTCTATTTCGTCCTAAGGGGGATGCTGCTGCCATGAGCTTAAGCGCATTATGAAACGATACCTTCTGCCGGTCATTGTCGCGGGGCTTATTCTGGCCTTCTGGCTGAAACCCGACATTCAGGAAATCGCCGCCGGCGTCGCCATCTTCCTGTTCGGGATGCTGATGCTTGAAGACGGGTTCAAGCTGTTTGGCGGCGGGGCGCTGGAACGCATCCTGGAACGCGCCACGCGCTCGACCCCGCGTGCACTGCTGTTTGGCATGGTTTCGACCACGCTGCTTCAGTCAAGCTCGCTTGTGTCGGTCATCACGATCTCGTTTCTCAGCGCAGGGCTGATTTCGCTGATCGGTGGCATCGGTGTGATCTTTGGCGCCAATATCGGCACCACGACAGGCGCGTGGCTGGTCGCGGGGTTTGGCCTGAAGGTCAACATCGCGTCTTATGCCATGCCCATGATCGCGCTGAGCATCGTCTTGGTGTTCCAAAAATCCAAGGCGCTGCGCGGTATCGGTTACGCCCTGGGCGGGCTTGGCTTCCTGTTTCTTGGCATCCACCACATGAAAGAGGGATTTGACGCGTTCAAGGACCAAATTGACCTGACGCGCTTTGCCCTGCCGGGTCTGGCGGGCTTGGTGGTGTATACGTTGCTGGGGGCCTCGGCGACGGTGATCATGCAATCCAGCCATGCGACCATGGTGCTGATCATCACTGCGCTGGCGGCCGGGCAAATTACCTATGAAAACGCGCTGGCGCTGGCCATTGGGGCCAATGTCGGGACCACGATCACCGCGATCATCGGATCGCTGAGCGCAAATTTTCAGGGCAAGCGGCTGGCGCTGGCGCATTTGGTGTTCAACGTGTCAACGGCAGCGGTCGCCTTGGTTTTCATTGTGCCCTTGGGGCAGATCGTCGATTGGGTCAGCCTGCAGGTCGGGATCGACGCCAACGACTTTGCCCTGAAGCTTGCTGTTTTCCACACGATTTTCAACGTGGTCGGCGTGATCTTGATGTTGCCGGTTTTGACCAAGCTGGTCGCCTTTCTTGAACGCCGGATCGTTGAACCGACCGAAGAAGTCAGCCAACCCCATTTCCTGAACGAAGCTGTCTTCGAATTCCCTCAGACCTTGGAAAGCGCGCTGCGTCAGGAGGTTCAGCACCTTTATGAAAACGCGGTCGAGCTGATTTTTCATGGCCTGAACCTGCACCGCCACGAGGTCTTTGGCGCCTCCAACGTGGCGCAAACCGTGCGCAACAGCCGTGCGCCGTTCGATTTGGACATCGAAGACGGGTATGAACGGCGGGTCAAAACCCTTTTTGCGGCCATCGTGAACTATGCCTCGCGGGCAGGTAACAAACGTTACGATCCTGATGTCTCTGAAAAGATCAACACGTTGCGCGATGTGGCAGCGGATATCGTGCAGGCGGTGAAATCGGTCAAACACCTGCGCAAGAATGTGCTGCGCTATACGACACGTCCGCAAGGCAAAGTGACAGAGCTTTACGATGGGCTGCGCACGGAATTGGCGCGTATCCTGATCGAAATTCACAAGCTTGGGGAAGTCGAACCTGACAAGCGCTCTGCCCTGTGGCTTGATCAGGAGCGGGCACAGATCGAAGAGGATGCACGGTCGACAAACCGCAACATCGACCGACTGATCCGAACCGGAGATTTGAACCCTGTCGCCGCCACGTCGTTTCTGAACGATAGCGGCTATGCCTATTCGGCCATGCGCCAATTGATCGAGGCCGCGCGGCGCTATTACATCGAACGCGACAGTGCCTTGGCAGAGGTCGAAAAGCTGCTGTCACTGGAAGACGAAGAGTTGCAAATGAAACCTGACAAGGCGACAGAGGCTGCCCCCGTTGGTGGGGAAAGTTGATGGTTGACCATAGGAGGTCCAAGTCATGGGTCTGAAAAAGCTGGCCGCCAAAGTGGCCGATTATAACGACCGGCTGGAAAGCGGAACCGCAAGCCAGATAGCGCCGGACCACGTGAAGAAAGTCCTGTCCAAGCTGCGCGAGAAAGAGGCCGAGCTTCAGGCCGAGCTTGAAAAGACTGAAAAGCCAGACAAGCAGGGGCGGTTGCAGCGCAAGCTGACGATTGCACGCGAACATATCAGCCGGGCCGAATGGTTGCTGGAGCAAGTCAGCTAAAGCGACGCGCGCCATGCGGGTGAGGTGGCGTCAGACGGGGGTTCCACCGTATTTAGTGCGCATAACCAAAGTTATGTTAAGCAAATAGAGCAACCCGCAGACGACAAAGGGCGACCAGATTGTCTGGCCGCCCTCGGTGTCGTGACTTGGGGTCGCTTAGTTCGCGTCAGCCGCGTTTGTCATCAGGTATTCCATGACAAGTTCGCGTTCGCTTTCTTCAAGACCGGCCCGTTCGAACATGGACGGCACGATGCCTTTCCATTGCTGCTGGGTATAGTGCGTCACCTCGCGCGGGGCGTGGCAGACGGTGCAGCGTTCGAAGAACATCTTCTCGCCCGGGGTCATGTCGGCATAAAGCGCTTCTGTCAGGGCTTCCAGACGCTCGGCACCAACCTTTTCATCGTCGACCGAAGCGAACTCCATGTCTTCGATAATGGCCGGTTTCTCATACGCCATGTTCGGACCTTCGGGGTCTTCACACTTGCGCATGCTGCACAGAACGGTGTTGGCGGTGGTTGCCTGCGCCAGACCGGAAGACCGCTGTGTCGAGGTCAGGAAGTTCACCAGACCCGAGTTGCAACGACCCTTGCTGTCCAGCGACGGCCAAGCCCCTTCGTAGATCGAGACCACACCCGGCATGATGTCATCGCTGACAACAGCCCCGGCGATCACCGTGCCACGGTCGTTGTAAAGCTCGACCAGGTCGCCATCTTCGATACCGCGTGAGGCGGCGTCTTCAGAGTTGATCCGGACCGGCTCGCGACCTTGCACCTTGTAAAGGGCGCGCAGTTTCTCGGACTGGTCCATCTGGCTGTGCAGGCGGAACCATGGGTGGGGCGACACGACGTGCAACTGGCCTTCTTTGGCGTTGCCAAGATATTCGTGTTTCTCCATCCAGACCGGCATGCCGGGGCAATCGTCGATCTCCATACCGGCGATCCCTTCCGAGAACATCTCGATCTTGCCGGAGTCGGTGTGCAGCGGTGTGCCTTCGGGGTCTTCGTAGAAGGCGCCGTGGCGGGTCCACTTGCGGGCCGCATCCGGAACTGGCATCCGGGCATAACCTTTTTCCCAGAACTCTTCGAACGGTGTGTGGGCTGCAGCGCCAGAGGCCTCGTAGGCAAGCTTGATGTGATACATCTTGTCTTCGCCGTCAGTGAACTGGGCCCAAAGTCCCAGTTTGTCGGCCAAGCCTTCGAAGATTTCGTAGTCCGGCAGGCTTTCACCGATCGGTTCGATCACCTTCTTCATGGCATAGACCTTGTCGTTGGAATAGGTGCCACCCGATGTGATGTCATCCTGTTCCAGCGTCGAGGACGCCGGGAAGACGATGTCGACCCAACGGGTTGCCGCTGTCCACCAGACGTCCACGCTGACGATGGTTTCGACCTTCTCAAGCGCACGGATCAGGCGGTTGGTGTCCTGCTGGTGCGACATGAAGTTGTTGCCGGCGTTGAAGATCATCTTGATGTCAGGATAGGTGTTCGTAAACCCGTTATAAAAGAACTCTTTGCCCGGGTTTTCCAGCGCCTCGGTTATCCGCGACGCGGGAACGACCTTCTTGATGAAGTTCCGACCCTGGCTCATGCCGACCGGCGTGCGTGCGCCACTTTGCGGCATGCCGCCGTTACCATAGTGCCACGAGAAGCCAAGGCCCGCGCCGGGTTTGCCGATCTTGCCGGTCAGCGCCTGGAAGTTGACGATGGCCCAATAAGCCATTTCGCCGTGTTGTGCGCGCTGAATGGCCCAAGACCCTGCGATCTGGGTGGTCGAGGTAGCTAGCAGTTCGGCCAGTTCCTTGATCTTGTCTTCGTCCATGCCAGTGATGGCGGCGGCCCAAGCCGGTGTTTTCGGCGTGCCGTCGTCTTCGCCTTTCACATAGGCGATCCACTTGTCGGCACCGACCGTGTATTTGTCCATATAGGCGCGGTCTTCCAGACCGTTCTCCAGCACATGATATGCCATGCCAAGGAACAAAGCGGTGTCGGTGTTGGGCACGATTTGCAGCCATTCGGCATTCAGATAGTCGTCCGAGGCCGTGCGTTGCGGGTTGATCGAGACGAACTTGACACCTGCGTCGCGAATCTCTTCCCACGGGCCATACATGCCGTGGTCGGCCACGCGATATTCGATGCGGTTGTTTTTGATTGGGTCACAGCCAACCAGCACGAACACTTCGGTGTTGTCGCGGATGACTTCCCACGATGTCTGACCCGAATAGACTTCCATGTCGCCAATCACGCGTGGCAAAAGCACCTGACCAGCACCGGCCGACCAGTCGCCAGCGGTGTTGGTGCAGCCGCCGATAAGGTTGATCAGGCGACCCTGAAGCACGTTGGGGCGGAACGAACCAGCGTTCGACCAGCCACCATAGGACGAGCTGAAGATCGCTTCGTTGCCGTGGTTGGTGGCGGTGTCGAGCAGCGCTTTGGCCGCAAGGCTCCAGGCCGTATCCCAATCGACGCGGACATATTCTTCCTTGCCACGCAGTTCGGGCTTGGTGTCGCCGGTTTCCCAACCTTCAAGGTAGGATTTACGCACCATCGGGTAGTTGATGCGCGATTTGTCATAGGTCCGGTCCAGAACGCCGTGGTTCAGCATCTCGGTGGGGCGGGCATCAATCTCCATGATGTTGTTGATGCCGACAAGTTTGCCGTCACGCACCACACCTTCGAACGGGCCGAAGTGGGTGGCGTGGAAAACGCGGTCCGTGAACGAGTTGGGGTCAAGCGCTGCAAGCGCGGTCGATCCCATAAGGGACGTAGCGCCAAACATGGCGGCGCCACCTTGCAGGAAACCGCGGCGGGTTGGGTTGGCAAATGTCATGATGTCCTCCTGACGAGTTAACTGTTCTTGCCCTCTTTCTACACCCACGATGTGAACCGGTCTTTGAGCTGGGATGAACAGGCTGTTCGAGTTTGTAAAAGAATGTAAAAGGAAGAGGTGAGCAGGGAATCGAAGGGTCCAATGAGCCAGCACATCATCATCGTCGAAGACGACAGCGTCACCCGCAGGCGGTTGGCGGCATCCCTGCGCAAACAGATGTATCGTGTCAGCGAAGCCGAAGACGCCGCCCAGATGGAGGAGATTTTGGCCCGTGATCCCGCCGACCTGTTGTTGGTGGACATCAACCTTGACGGCAAGGACGGGCTGACCATAACGCGCGAGCAACGGGCCAAGTCAAAGGCAGGGATCATCCTGTTGACCAGCCGGGATGACCAGATCGACAGGATCGTCGGGCTGGAAATGGGCGCGGATGATTACGTCACCAAGCCCTTCGACAAACGCGAGCTGTTCGCCCGCGTCAAGAACCTGTTGGCCCGCATAAGCGAGATCGGCAAAGCCACCGCAGACCCCGACCCCGTGTGGCGCTTTGGCCGTTGGACGCTGGACCAGATGCGCCGGCGGCTTGAGGATGACACCGGCACCATCGAACCCCTGACCCGGGCCGAGTTCGAGCTGCTGCATGCCTTCACCCGCCATCCCGGCGTGATCTTGTCACGTGACCGCCTGCTTGACCTGATCCAACATCGCCAATGGGCGCCGGATAATCGCACCATCGACGTGTTGGTGGGTCGGTTGCGCAAGAAGATCGAAGACGATCCGACCCAGCCCAACTGGATCATCACGGTGCATGGTGAAGGCTATGTCTTTGCCTCGTCAGGGAAGTGAAGCCCCACTGATCGGGCGGCATCCCTGAGCGTCGCGCGCGCCGGGTGGTAAGTGTCGTCCAACATGCGTTCAACGACCGCTAGATCGCCGCCATCGCGGGCGATTTGTTCGATGTCACCGAGCCGGGCACACAGCTTATCCAGTCGGAAGTTGCTCGAGGCACCTTTCATCCGGTGCGCCAGTTTGCGAACTGTTTCGTGATCCCCTGCCCTCGCGGCATCTTTCAAGGCTGGGATCGCCTCGTCCGCCTGATGAATGTATTCAGACAGGATCGCCTCGGTCTCTTCCGCCCCCAGATCGGCGATATCCTCTTTCAGCCCGGCCAATGTGGTGTTCGCCGCGGCCTCCGCGTCGATCTCTTGGACCACCAAAGGCGCGGTGCCCAACACCTCGCTGAGGATGCGGGGCGATATGGGTTTGGTCAGCACACGCTCGACCCCCAATCGCGCCCGTTCGTCGGGGGTGTCCTGTATGTTGTGGGCGGTCAGCGCGACCAGTCTGGGGGGTGTCGGCACAAGGCGCAGGATCGCCTGTGCGACCTCGGTCCCTTGCATATCGGGCAGATCCAGATCCAACAGCACGATGTCAAATTGATCCGATTTCACAGCGTCGATTGCCGCCGCTCCGGTTTCTGCGTCGGTTACGCGACAGCCCAGCCGCTCAAGATAGCCATGCGCCACCATGCGGTTGACCGCGTTGTCTTCGACCAGCAACACATGCTGGCCCAGCTCGGCGTGTTGGGCGATTTCGGCGGTGCGGGCCACCTGCGCCAGATCGCCTTCGGGCAGGGCAACCGTCAGCGAAAACCGAGACCCCTGCCCCGGCGCGCTTTCGACGCTTAACAGCCCGCCGATGACCTCGGTCAGCCGCCGCGAGATCGACAGACCCAGCCCCATGCCCTGAATGTCGGCCCGCTGCCCCGGATCGACGCGCCCATAGGCGTCAAAGATATAGTCCATATCCTTGGCAGCGATGCCGATCCCGGTGTCTGCCACCGCAAAGGTGATCACATGCCGTCCCTGATCGCTGTCAAAAACATGGTCGATGATCAGATCGACACGACCCGTGTCGGTGTATTTGGTGGCGTTCGACAGCAGGTTAACGACGACCTGCCGGATCTTGGCAACGTCCCCGAACAGGGCGATCGGTAAATCCGGCGGCGCGCTGATTTCAAAGTCCAGCCTGCGAGCCTTGGCGCTGACGCTGAGATAGGTGGCCAGATGGCCGACCAGATCACGGGTGTCAAAATGCACGGGCGCCGCGCGCAGCTTGCCCCGTTCGGTGCTGGCGTAGTCCAGCAAGTCATTGGTCAGACCCAACAGATGCTCCGCCGAGGCGCGCGCGGTCACCAAACGTTTGCGATCATCCGCGCCGGACAGTTCGCCCTCCAACAGTCGCAGCATCCCGATGATGCCATTCAACGGCGTGCGGATTTCATGGCTCATCATCGCCAGAAATTCGGATTTTGCCCGGTTCGCTGCCTCGGATTCGGCGCGGGCCGCGTCGTGGGCTTTCATCTCGGTGACGATATCGCCGGTGCGCTGCAACACAGTCTCTTCTAGCTCGTCGCGCAGGTTTCGCGCCTTCAGGGCGCGGGTGCGCAGGATGCGAAGCGCCTTTTCCATCTCGCCGATTTCATCCCCTCCGCTGACGGGAATGGCGTGGTCGAAATCCTCATGCGCCAAGGCCTCGATATGCTCGGCAACCCCGCGCAGTCGCCCAACCACCTTGCGGCGGGCGAATTGCCAGCTGACAAAGCCCGCCCCGGTCGTCAGGCCCAACAACAGCGCCAGACCCGCGACAATTCTGCGCCCCAAGGTCTGCGTCCTGGTCTGGGATTGTTCGGCATGGGCTTGCAAGCGGGTGAACTGGGTTTCAGAAAACCCTGTCAAGGCAAGCACATCGTCGCGGATGCCGGACAGTATGTCTGCCATCGTGTCGCCTTCTGCCAGCCATTCGGCCTGCAGGCTATAGACCCCATCGCTGGCAAGTTCGCCTGCAAGCTGATCCAAAAGCGTGGCCGCGCGTGTTTGGGCCGCTGCGGATTGCAGATAGCTCAATCGCCGCTGCGCAAATGCAAGCTCGTCGCGTGCCTGCGCGCGCGCCTCTTCAAGCTGCGCCAGATCGGACGCACCTGCGACTTGCAGCAACAAGCCCCCCGCGGTGTCGATCGAGCGTCCAAGCTCGACCTGCCGGTCATAGGCAAAGAAATCCCGGTCGGCCAAACCGTCCAGCCGGTCGCGGGCATCTGCGCCGCTTTGGGTATACAAATCAGCGATCGTTGCCGTGACACGGACGCGCGCGATGTCCAGTTGGCTGGCCAGAATGTCTTGCATTTCGGTCAGCCTGTCCGAGATGTCAACAATCTGCTGCTGAAGAACCTGGCGCTGCATCAACCGGCTTTCGGCCCCCGTGGCCAGACGCGTCACCGCGTTTTGCAGCCTGTTCAGAACCGCCATGCCATCGTCGCCCTCGGGAAACAGCCCAAGTCGCTCCAGCTCTTGCAAATCTGTCTGCAGGTTGTCCATTTCGGTTCTGAGCGACTGCACAAGCGATTGCAGGTCGGGCAGATTGCCGACTTCGGAGAAGGATGGCGCCAGCGCGGCAACAAAGACGCTTTCTTCCGAAATCTTTCGGGCCAGCGCGGCAGCGGGCAGGTTGTCCTGTATCAAGGCGCGCTGCTGCCCTGCCAGATACCAGATGGATGCAAGCGCTGTGACGCTGACAAGCACGGACAGGCTCACAATGAATGTGAAAACCCTGAGCAATTGTTTATCAAAACCGACCTGCCGCATGATGCGACGGTATGGTGTATTGCGGGCGATCGCAATCACCGTGCTGGGCCTGTCTGGTGCGAGTGTCGCACTGCCCTCAATGCAAGCACAGGCGCAGGAGGGCGCGCAGACAATTTGTGTCGTGGTGCCGCATTTCAAGGATGAATACTGGCTTAGCGTGGGTTATGGATTGCAAGAGGAGGCCACTGAAGAAGGGGCCACCTTGTTGTTTTATGAATCCGGTGGCTATCACGCCCTGCAACGTCAGGTTTCGCTGATGCAGACCTGTCTTGCGAAAGGCGCGGACGCGATCTTGCTGGGCGCGGTGTCTGCGGATGCGCCTGCCCTTCTGGGGGCTGTCGAAGAAGCGTCTGCTGAGGTGCCCATACTGGCACTGGTGAACGAACTTCATGCCCCGCAGCTTGTGGCCTCGATCGGGGTGGATTGGCGCGAAATGGGCCAGGCGGTCGGACGGTTTGTCGCCGAGCGCCACCCCGAAGGGACCAAGACGATGCGGGTCGGCTTTGTCACCGGACCAGAAGATTCCGGGTGGTCACCCCTTTTGGAAGGCGGCCTGCGCGTCGGTTTGCAAGGCTCGTCCGCAAAGATCGTGGCCGTCAGGCGCGCGGACACCGGGTTGCGTGAACAACTGCGTGAGGTCGAAGACCTGCTGACCACCCAGCCGGATCTGGATTATCTGATCGGCAGCGCCCCGGCAATCGAAGGCGCTATGGGGTTGTCCGAGCGTCTCGGCCGCCCGTTTCCAAAGATGATCGCAACCTATATCAGCCACTCGGTTCGGCGGGGTCTGCAAAGCGGTAAAGTCATGGCGGTTCCGTTTGATGATCCGGTCGCCCAAGGTCGGCTTGGCATACGGGCGGCGTTGGCCGCAATGGGCAGCGAAAGCATTGCAGACATGGCAGGACCGTCGATCGTGCTGATGGACACACAGCACCCGGACGTGGCCGCGATCCCACTGTCGCCGGCGTCCCTTGTTCTGGCGATCGAGTAGCGACCTGCCCGCGTTGTCCGGCCTGTCACACCTGACAGATTCGGACGCGGACAGCCAACGCCGCACAGCTCAAATTGATTCCCCGGAAACGGTCTTTTTACGCCTCATTTCCAAGATTGGGACAGTTGCTGCGTGTTAGAAGCAAACTAATAACCCCTGCGATCACGTTGTTTTTCACGCCCGCTCTCTTTTTCGTGAGCTTCGTTGACATATGTCAAGACGCGCGGCGCCCGTTGCCTCCATCTTCACCTTGCCTCACCAAGCAAATGGAGAGTGATCATGTCACTTGGAACCACCCAAAAGAATATCCGCAGCTCGCTAGGGATTGGCTTAGCCATGATGCTCGGCAGCGTCGCTCTGCCAGCAATGGCTGAAGGTCCGACCCTCAGCGAAGAAGCATTTGATGCTTCGAAGCAACTTTATTTTGAACAATGTGCCGGTTGTCACGGCGTGCTCCGTAAGGGCGCGACAGGCAAAAGCCTTGAGCCGGTTGTGAAAACCACTGCCGACGATGGCACGGTAACAGAAAGCGGCACGCTTAAACTCGGCCAGGAACGTCTTGAAAAGATTATTACCTGGGGCACCGAAGGCGGTATGAACAACTTCTCGGACATCATGACCGAGCAGCAGATCAAAGACATGGCGACCTATATCCAAATGGATCCGCCCAAGCCGCCAGAAATGTCGCTGGCTCAGATGAAAGAGACCCGCAAGGTCTATGTCGAAGAAGCCGACTACCCGACCGAGCCGCTTCATGGCCGCAACTGGGAAAACTTCTTCGTCGTCATCGAACGTGACGCTGGTAAAGTTGCCATCGTTGACGGTGACACCAAAGAGGTGCTGACACACATCCCGACCGGCTATGCCGTGCACGTGATCAAAGCGTCAGAGCACCACAAGATCACCGAACCCGAACAGCCCGGCCGCTTCTGGTACACGATGGGCCGCGACGGCAAGATGACCAAGATCGACCTGTGGCAAACACCGGACAAGATGTTGGTTTCCGAAGTCAAAGTTGCCTATGACGCACGTGACGTTGCCGTATCCGGCGATGGTAAATATGTCATCGGTGGCGGCTACTGGCCTCCGCACTTCGTGATCGCGGATGCTGTGACCATGGAACCGCTGAAGGTCGTATCGACCCGCGGCGTGAACGTGGACGGCGACTATGTGGAAGAAGCCCGTGTGGCAGCCATCTACACCACGCCCAATGAAACCAGCTGGCTGGTTGCAGTGAAAGAGCTGGGGCAGATGTGGCAGGTTGACTATTCCGACCTGGAAAACCTGCGGATCGACAAGATCGACTCGGCCAAGTTCCTGCACGATGGGTTCTTTGATCCGACCGGTCGCTACTTCCAGATCGCGGCGAACGCCTCGAACAAAATGGTTGTTGTCGACACCAAGGAACGCAAGCTGGAAGCCATGATCGACGTTGCGGCCCTGCCGCACCCCGGTCCCGGCGCCAACTGGGACGATCCGAACTGTGGCCCGGTTGCAGGCACCACCCACCTGGGTATCGGTACTGTGACGGTTTGGGGCAACGACCCCGAAGGTCACCCGGATAACGCCTGGAAAACCTGCTACGAAGTCGAAACTGACGGCGCTGGCCTGTTTGTCCGGACCCACCCGAACTCCAAGTATGTTTGGGCGGATCAGACAAAACACCCCGAGCCTGAAATTCAGCAATCTGTTCAGGTTATCTCGAAAGAGACAGGTGAAATCGTGAAAACGATCCAGCTGACAGAACAAGAAGGTCACGCCGCTGTGCACTTCGAGTTCAACGCAGACGGCACCGAAGTTTGGGTGTCGAACTGGAACCTGGCAGACTCGCTTGAGCCGAATGGTGAGATCGTGATCTACGACGCCGAAACGCTGGAAGAAAAAGCCCGCGTGAAGGGACTGTTTGCCCCGACCGGCAAGTTCAACGTCTACAACCGTTCGAACCACGTCACCTAAGGGTGAGTTGAAAAAGAACCCAAGGGGGCGGGCCAAGCGCCCGCCCCTTTTCTACTTACTGGTCTGAATACGGACCAATCACGAAGCCAGAACGGAGCCTGGACATGTCCCAGACCAACGGTAGCGACCCGAAAAAGCCAATCTGGCGCCGGTATTTCCTGTGGGGAATGCCGCTTGCCGGTATCGCGGGCGTCTTTGTCGCCGGCATTATCTTCTGGGGTGGTTTCAACACCGCCATGGAAGCCACGAACACCAAAGATTTCTGTATTTCCTGTCACGAGATGGAAGATTTCGTCTATCAGGAATACAAGGGCACGATCCACGACGTGAACCGCTCGGGCGTCGGTGCGGTCTGTTCCGACTGTCACGTTCCGAAGGACTGGACCCACAAGATGATCCGCAAGGTCAAAGCCTCGAAAGAGCTTTGGGGCAAGCTGGTCGGAACCATCAACACAGAAGAGAAGTTTGAAGCCAAGCGTCTGCATCTGGCGATGAACGAATGGGAACGGATGAAAAACTCCGACAGCCGCGAATGTCGCAACTGTCACAACTTCCAATCCATGATGCCCGAGTTTCAGGCCCCCCGCGCCCGTCAGCAGCACTTGAACGCGATGGAAACCGGTCAGACCTGTATCGACTGCCACAAGGGCATCGCGCACTCGGACCTGCGTGACCGCGCGGACGAGGAATATCTGGAAGCGCTGGAAGCGCCGAACCCGAAATTCATTCGTGAAGTTCCGCAAGCCTATCTGGAAAGCCTTGCCCGTATCGAAGCCCAGGAAGCCGAAGAAGACGCAGCGCGCAAAGCTGAATCTGACGCGGCTCAGGCCCGTGTGATGGCAGCGGTTGAAGCCGCCCGCACAGACGAACGCGCCAAGGTCGAAGCCGAAATGGCTGGCACCGCGACGGATGCGCCTGCCGGTGGTGACGCTGGTGGTGCAAGTGCCGGTGGCACGGTTGGCGCCAATGTCGATTGGGACGCTGTCGCCTCGACCGATATGACGCTGTTCTATCCGGGCCAAGCTTCATTCGAATGGGTGCAAAACGGCAAGACCCACGGCGGCGCACGTCCGCTGACCAAGGGTGGCGACGCATGCTCGACCTGCCACGCGAAAGAACTGGAAGCCATTGGCGACAAGATCGTCGCTGGCGGTGGCGGCAAGAACGACGAGCTGGAACCGACCCCGATCCCCGGTAAGCGCGGCACGATCGCTGCATCGCTGAAGGCAGCCTATGACGATGAAAACGTCTATTTCCGCCTGCAGTGGATGGATGCCGGTCACACCCCTGCCCCGTTTGTTGACGGCGGCAAGATGGACCCGGACAACCAGATCAAGGTTGGCATGATGATCACCGGCACAGGGATCGAAATGGGTGAGCAAGTGGGCTGCTGGGCAACCTGCCACGCCGACAACACCTATATGCCCTTCGATCCGGGTGCGGATGCGATTGCCGCCAGCGGTGACATCGCCACGCAGCTTCAGGCCGACAAAACAATCACCAAGTATCTGGCCGAAAGCCGGACAGATATCGAGCTGAAAGGCCGTGGCGACAAGCCATTGGGTGGTTGGGACAAGGTCAAAGATCAGGCTGAAATCGACCAGCTTCTGGCCGATGGCACCTTTATGGACCTGATGCGGGTCTATGCCGATGGCACAGCCGAAAACGGCTATCTTCTGCAAAACCGCACGGTGAACGAAGGTGAAATGGCCGCCGAAGCCAATCTGGGTGCAGATGGCACTTGGACCGTCACGTTCTCGCGGCCTCTGGCAGGTGGCGAAGGTGATGTCGCACTGGAAGCAGGCAAGATCTATACGGTCGGGTTTGCGATCCATGATGACTTCACAGCGGCGCGTTTCCACCATGTAACGCTGAATACCAGCCTTGCACTGGACAATGCAGAAGCTGCGATTAACGTGGTCAAGCAATAAAAAACTAAGCTGCGGCCGGCCCCAACCGGCCGCAGCCATTTGACGAGGTTCAGAAAGGAACGCTGATGAAACGCACACTCGCCGCTTTTGCCCTGTCCTCGACTGCCGTGCTTTGCGCGGCTTTTCCCGTTCTGGCCGATGACGACAAGACCGCGGCCATCTGCGCCGAAGCTGAAGATCGTTATGTCGAGCTGTTCGGCCACCCCTCTGATCAGGAAGAGGGCGTCGTGGTCGTCAAGATGTATAAGTATAACTTCTGCCCTGGTGAACTGGTCGTGCCCGTCGGCACCACGGTGCGTTGGGTCAATGTGGACAAGCGCACCAGCCACAGCGTGATCGTTCCCAACGAACCCGAAAGCGACCGCGCTTTCCCGGAAGAGACGATCGAATACACCTTTCTGACCGAAGGCGACCAGGAATACCTTTGTGGACCCCATTGGGAAACACAAAATATGATTGGTATGGTCACGGTTACGTCAAAATAACCCTTTGATTAGAAGCACTTGAAATTATTCACGTGTTAAGGTGCGCCGAAATCGGCGCGCCTTGCTTTATATCAAGGAAGGGCATGGCTGGGCGGGCCATCTTACCCTCACAATTCGGCCGAAGCCTCACCCGCTGGCGATGTCTATGTTCAGACGCATGTATTATGCTGTCGCTCGTCTCGGGTATCTGGCTTGCAGCCATCCAAAGGACGAGCGAGAAAAGACATGACCGGTAAAGTTTACCTGATCGGCGCAGGCCCCGGAGACCCGGAGCTGATGACCATGAAAGCCATCCGTATGCTGAAAGAGGCAGACGTGGTGGTCTATGACCGGCTTGTGTCAGACGATATCGTCGCCATGGCCAAACCGGATTCCGAGATGATTTTCGTCGGCAAGGCCTCGAATTGTCACACGGTGCCGCAAAATCGAATCAACGAGATTCTGGTTGAAAAAGCCCGCGCCGGGCACGTCGTAGCCCGCCTGAAAGGGGGCGATCCGCTGATCTTCGGGCGTGGCTCGGAAGAAGCTGGGTATGTCGTGTCCCAAGGGGTCGAAGTCGAATACGCCCCCGGCATCACCGCCGCACAGGGTGCCGCCAGCGTCACCGGCGTTCCGCTGACCCATCGCGGTTTGGCGACCAGCGTTCAATATGTCACCGGTCACCGTCAGGCCGACAACGTGCTGGATCTTGATTGGAAACGACTGGCCGATCCGACCACCACGCTGGTCGTCTATATGGGAGTGGCCAATATCGGCCAGATCGCGGTGGGCCTGATGACCGAAGGCCTGTCCGGCACGACCCCCGTCATGGCCATTTCGCGTGCATCCACACCTGACGAGACGCGCATGATCTCGACCCTTGATCACGTCGCGCAAGACGCCCGCAATGCCGGGTTGAAGCCGCCCACCCTGTTCATTATCGGCAAGGTCGTGTCGCTTTATGATGCGGTCCAGTTCGATCCCGCCCAAGAGGTCGCCGCCCATGCCTAGCCTTCTGGCCTTGTTGCTTCTGACAGGTGCCGCCCATGCGGGCGAGGCACCTGTTGACCCGATCGCGCTTCAGCGTCTGGTGCATCAGGATTGCGGCTCATGCCATGGCTTGACCCTGAAAGGCGGTCTTGGACCCGATATCCGGGCCGAAACCATCGAACATTACGACGCGGACGTGCTGCAATCTGTCATCCTTGACGGCATTCCCGACACCGCCATGCCCCCTTGGCGCCCGCTGATTTCCGAGGCCGAAGCGGCCTGGATCGCTGACTATCTGCTGAAAGGCGACACCCAATGAAATCCCTCATTTCCGCGCTTGCCCTTGCCGCCACCCTTGGCACGGCCGCGCTTGCCGACACGATTGCAACTGGCGATCTGGGTCTGGTGATTGAACGGGCCAAAGGCTCGGTCCTCTTGGTCGACCAATCCGACCGCGCCTCCATTGCCCGGATCGAAGGCTTGGGCGATCTGTCCCATGCCTCGATCGTGTATTCATCTGACGAACGCTACGCCTATGTGTTTGGCCGCGACGGCGGGCTGACCAAGGTCGATATTGTTGAACGCAAGATCGCAAACCGCGTGGTGCAGGGCGGCAACTCCATCGGCGGGGCGATTTCTGACGATGGCAAGCTGGTCGCCGTATCAAACTATGAACCCGGTGGCGTGCGCATTTTTGACGCCGAGACGCTGGAACTGGTTGCCGACATTCCTACCGAATCGAAGACCATCGGGCTGGTGGACGTCCCCGGTCGCCGCTTCGTGTTCACCATGTGGGACACGGGCGAGACGTGGATTGCCGATATGTCAAACGGCCCCGAGCCCGAGATCACCAAGATCACCGACATGGGCAAAAATCCCTATGACGCGCTGGTCACCGGCAACGGGCGCACCTATATCACCGGCCTCTTTGGCGAAGACGGGCTGACCGCGCTGGACCTGTGGGAAGATGACCCCAAACCCATCCGCGTCATGCCCAACTATGGCCGTGGACAGGAAGAAATGCCGGTTTACAAGATGCCCCACCTCGAAGGCTGGGCGCTGACCGGATCGGAATTCGTGCTGCCCGCCGTGGGCCACCACGAAGTGCTGTGGGTCGATGCCCAAACGCTGGAAGAAACCGGCCGCACCAAGACCTATTCCCAACCCGTTTTCGCCATGGCGCGCCCCGATGGGCGTCAGGTCTGGGTCAACTTCGCCCACCCGATGAACGACACCATTCAGGTGATCGACACGGTGACGAAAGAGGTGATCCACCAGTTCAAACCCGGCCCCGCTGTGCTGCATATGGAATTCACTCCGCGCGGCCATGAAATCTGGGTCAGCGTGCGGGATGAGAACAAAGTGAAGATCTACGACACGCACAGCTACGAGCTGCTGCGCGAGATTGACGCCGACAGCCCCTCGGGCATTTTCTTCACCGCGCGCGCGCACCGGACAGGGCTGTAAGCGATGAAAGATGTCGCCGATCCCATTGACCGCGCCCTGCTGGACGATTGGCAGCGAGATTTCCCCGTGGTGTCCCGCCCTTTCGCCGAACTGGCAAAAGCGGCAGGCACCAGCGAGATTGACGTGCTGAATCGCTTGGCTGATATGCAGGAAAACGGCACCATCACGCGGGTTGGCGCGACCTGTGCGCCGAACACTCTGTCAGCGTCGACACTTGCCGCCGTGGCCGCCCCGGAGGATCGCATCGAAGAGGTCGCGGCGATCATCAACGAAGACCCCGGCGTGAACCATTCCTACGAGCGTGAGGACCAGTGGAACATCTGGTTCGTCGCCACCGGGCCGGATCGCGATGCGGTGAACGCCTCGCTTGATCGCATTTCAAAACGCACCGGGCTGCGCGTGATCGACCTGCGCCTTTTGCGCCCGTTCAACATCGACCTTGGGTTCAAAATGGCCGGGCAAGACACACCCGTCATGCACGCCACGCCCCGTGCGCTGGATATGTCCGCGATCCGCGACGGTGACAAAGCGTTGATGAATATCCTGACCAAGGGAATGCCCTTGGTCGCCGCGCCCTATGCGGTGATTGCCGACCAGCTTGGCCGGAGCGAAGCCACCGTTCTGGCCCGCGTCTCTGCCCTAACGGATGCTGGCGTTCTATCGCGCCTTGGCGTCATCGTGCGCCACCGCAAACTGGGTTGGAAATCAAACGCAATGGTCGTCTGGCAAGTGGCCGAAGCTGACATCCCCGAGGCTGGCACCCAACTGGCTACCCTGCCCGGCGTGACGCTCTGCTATGAGCGCCGCCCGGTCGCGGATGTCTGGCCCTATCGCCTGTATTGCATGATCCACGCCCAATCGCGCGAGGCCGCGATGGCGGTTCTGGACAAGGCCCGCGCCCTGCCCGCGCTGGAAGGTATCGACCACAAAGTGCTGTTCTCCACTCGCTGCTTCCGCCAAACCGGCGCGATGATCGCGAAAGAAAAGGAGGCCGCAGAATGACCGCCCTTGACGACATCGACCGCGCTTTGGTGAACGCGTTGCAGGACGACCTGCCGCTGGACCACCGCCCCTTCGCACCCCTGGCCGAAAAACTTGGCCTGACGGAAGAGGCGCTTCTGGACCGTGTCCGCGCCTTGCGCGCATCCGGCATTCTGACCCGCTTCGGCCCGTTCTTTGACGCGGCCGCCATGGGCGGGGCGTTCTGCCTGTGCGCCATGAACGTGCCGGCGGATCGGTTTGACGAGGTCAACGACAAGGTCAACGCCCACCCTGAAGTGGCCCACAACTATGAACGTTCGCACAAGCTGAACATGTGGTTCGTGCTGGCCTGCGAAACACCCGAAGGCATCGCCAAAATTGCTGCCCGGATCGAAGATGAAACCGGCCTTAAAGTCCTGCAATTCCCGAAACTCCAGGAATTCTACATCGGGTTCAGGGTGGCGGCATGAGCATTGACGCCACAGACCGCGCCATCATCGAAGCGCTGCAATCCGGCCTGCCACTGGTCCCAGCCCCTTACGCCGAAGTGGCCGAGAAACTGGGGCTGGAGGAGTCCGACCTGACCACGCGCCTTGCCGCGATGAAGGAAAGCGGCGTCATCCGCCGGATCGCCGCCGCGCCCAACCACTACAAACTGGGCATGACCGCCAACGGCATGACCGTTTGGGATGTGGACGACGCAGTGCTGAACGAGGTTGGCCCGAAAATCGGCGCGCTGCCCTTCGTCACCCACAGCTATGAACGTCCGCGCGCCCTGCCCGACTGGCCCTATAACCTGTTTGCCATGGTCCACGGATCCTCGCGTGAAGAGGTCGAGGAAAAGCGCCAGCAGATCGTCGAGCTTCTGGGCGATGCGCTGCGCAGCTCGGACACGCTCTACTCCACTCGCATTCTGAAAAAGACGGGGCTTCGGCTTCGCAAGAAAGGGGACTGATATGTTCCGCCTGACCGAATACATGCACCAACTTGCCAAACCCACCCCCGTGCGCCAACGCCGGGGTGACGGGATGGTGAAACCCGTGGTGATCTGGAACCTGACGCGCCGCTGCAACCTGAAATGTCGCCACTGTTACACCGTGTCGGCCGACGTGAATTTCCCCGGCGAATTGTCCGAGGCGCAGGCTATGGACACGTTGGAAGATCTGGGCCAGTTCAAAGTCCCCGCGATTATCCTTTCGGGCGGTGAGCCGCTGGACAGCCCTTACCTGTTCCCGCTGGCGAAACGCGCCCGCAAACTGACCCGCGTTCTGGCCCTATCCACCAACGGCACCAAAATCCACGGCGAGACCGCCGATCAGGTGGCCGAGATCGGGTTCAACTATGTTGGCATCTCGATCGACGGGATTGGCGAGACGAACGATTGGTTCCGCGGCGTTGACGGAGCATTTGACGACGCCGTGCGCGGTGTGCGCGAGTTGAAAAAGCGCGACGTGCGCGTGGGCCTGCGTTTCTGCCTGACCGAAGGCACGCAGCACCATTTACCCGACCTTCTGAAACTCTGCGATGATGAAGGGGTCGACAAATTCTATCTGTCCCACCTTGTCTATGCCGGGCGCGGCGACAAAAACCGGGGCGAGGATGCCCACCATCTGATGACCCGCAAGGGCATGGACCTGTTGATCGAACGCGCGTGGGAAAGTGCCTCGGGCGGGCGGCAGTTGGACATCGTCACCGGGAATAATGACGCCGATGCGGGCTATTTCCTGCAATGGGCGGCCGAGAATTTCGACGCCGAGAAAGTCGCCCATCTGCGCGAACATCTTGTAGCTTGGGGCGGCAACTCATCCGGTATGGGTGTCGCCAATATCGACTTCTTGGGCAAGGTCCACCCCGACACCTATTGGTCCGACTACACCGTCGGCAATGTGAAAGACACGCCGTTTTCCGAACTGTGGACCAGTGATGACCAAATGCTCGCCACCCTGCGCACCCGCCCGCGCCCCTTGAAAGGCCGCTGCGGCGCCTGCGCGATCAAGGACGTCTGTGGTGGCAACACCCGCATCCGCGCGCTACAGGTTACGGGCGATCCGTGGGCCGAAGATCCGGCCTGCTATCTGACAAATGACGAAATTGGCGTGACCGATGCCGACCGGCTTGAAGTCACCCCCTTCCGAGGCAAAAGCAATGACCCGAAACACCAGTTTTTCTAAAGCCCTCGCGCTGACCGCAGCCCTGACCGCCCTGCCCTTTGCGGCAAGTGCCGACCCAGAGGCGGACTATCAGGAACACTGCGCCGAATGCCACGCCGAGAACCGTCTTGGCGCGCAAGGCCCGGCCTTGATTCCCGAAACGCTGGCCCGGATGCGCGGCCCGAAGATCGCCGAGGTCATCCGCGATGGCCGCGTCACGACGCAGATGCCCGCCTATTCCGAAGAGCTGTCGGAAGAGCAGATTGCCGCGCTGGCCGACTATCTGAAAACCCCGCTGGATGTCATTCCCCCATGGAATGAGCCTGAGATCATGGCCAGCCGCGTGATGGACGAAGATTACGTGCCTGTTGACGCGCCCGTCTGGCCGTCCGACCCGATGAACATCACGCTGGCGGTGGAAACCGGCGATCACCACGTGTCCGTTCTTGATGGTGATACGTTCGAGGTGCTGGATCGGTTCGAAACCCCCTTCGCCGTCCATGGCGGCCCGAAATTTACCCCTGACGGCAAGTTCGTCTTCATCATGTCGCGCGACGGCTGGGTGCAGAAATATGACATCTACGCGTTGAAACAAGTGGGCCGCGTGCGCGCCGGTCTGAACAGCCGCAACATCGCCATGTCGGGCGACGGCAAATGGCTGGCGGTCGCGAACTACCTGCCGAACACGCTGACCATCCTGTCCACTGATGACCTGTCAGTCGCAGAAGTGCATCAGGTCGAGGGGAAAGACGGCACACCCAGCCGGGTCTCTGCCGTCTATCAGGCCCCCCCGCGCGACAGCTTCGTTCTCGCGCTGAAGGACGTGCCGGAAATCTGGGAGGTCTCTTACAGCAAGAACCCCGACATGGGCATTTATGCCGCCGGGTTCACCCATGATTGGCGCATTGAAGGCCCGACCAAGCAGGACACGCCCTTCCCGATCCGCAAGATCACCACGCCCGACTATCTGGACGATTTCTTCTTCGATCAGAAATACGAGCACATCATGGGCGCGTCGCGCAAAGGCGAGGATGGGTTGGTCATCGACCTGGTGATCGGCATGAAAGTGGCCGATCTGGACTTGCCAGGCATGCCGCACCTTGGGTCGGGCATCACGTGGGATTGGAACGATACAAAGGTCATGGCCACCCCGCACCTGAAAGAAGGTGTGGTGTCGGTGATCGACATGAACAGTTGGAAAACGGTCAAGCGGATCACCACCGAAGGCCCCGGTTTCTTCATGCGCAGCCACAAAAACTCGCCCTATGTCTGGGCCGATGTTTTCTTTGGTCCGAACAAGGACAAGATGCACATCATCGACAAAGAAACGCTTGAGATCGTGAAGACCTTGCAACCCGTGCCGGGCGCGACCGTCGCCCATGTCGAGTTTACCAAGGACGGCAGCCACGCGCTGGTGTCGGTCTGGGAAGATGAGGGCGAGGTGTTGGTCTATGACGCGAAGACCCTCGAGATTGTGAAGCGCTTGCCGATGCGCAAACCGTCGGGCAAGTATAACGTCTGGAACAAGATCACCTTCGAAGAAGGCACCAGCCACTAACCCCGCGCCAGCTTGCAAAAGGAGCCAGCCATTGGACCATATCGACGCCCTGATCGTCTCGCACGGCCAACCCTCGTCGCCCGATCCGGCCGAAGCCGCGTTGGCCGCTTATGTCGCGCAGGTGCAGGCCCATGTGCCAGACTTGCGGCTGGGATCGGCCACGCTGGCCAAACCCGGCAGCCTTGACGCACAGCTTGAACGCATGGCCCCCGGTGCGGTGATTTATCCGCTGTTCATGTCCGATGGCTGGTTCGTGCGCACCTGTCTTGCGGGGCGTGTGGGCGACGCGCCTTTTGCGGTGATGACGCCATTTGGCATGGACCCGGACCTGCCGGATCTGGCCGCCGCTGGCCTGCGGGCCGAAGGCTGGGCCGATGGCGATCCGCTGCTGCTGGTCGCGCATGGGTCGGGCAGCGGGCGCCCTGCGCCTGAACGCGCGACGGATGATTTCGCCAAAGCTCTGGCCACCGCGCTTGGCGGCGCGAACATAACGGTCGGGTTTCTAGAGCAATCCCCCACCATTCCCGAGGTCGCAAAAGGCTTGCCGGACAATGTCCTGTGCCTGCCCTTCTTCGCGATGGAGGGCGACCACGTGCGCGAAGACGTGCACGAGGAACTGGGTGAGTGCGCCTTCAAAGGCCGCGTTTTGCCAGTCATCAGCCAATTGCCCGGCGTCGATGCGATGGTCGCCCGCGCCATCAAGGCGAAACTGGCCGAAGGAAGCGCCGCACAGCAGGCGGCGTCGGCCTAACGCCTAGCCGCGCACCCATGTCAGGATTGCGTCGGGATTGGCAGGCAGAGTTTCGGCCATATCGCCAACAAATTCGGCAAAACCTTTGCGGCTGCCCTCGCCCGCGCTTAGGCCCACCAAAACCGGGATGTCTTTTTCAAGCGCATCGGCGATGGCGGCGCGAAAGCCGCGGCCTTCGGCCTCTTCCGGGCCAAATTTGTTCAAGATGAAGGCGTCAGCGTCCAGGCTACTGGCCTGATCCACGGCGGCCACGGCTTCGGCAATCGCTTCGGGGTTCAGACGGCACCCATCCGACCCTTCGCCCAGCGATTGGGTGATGCGGATGGTGCGATTGTCCGCCAGAACACGCACATCCATGTCGCAATGGTGCGAGCCTTCGGGCATGTCCTGCAAAACCTTGACGATGCCGTTCAGCACGAAGCCCTCGGCCTCAAGGGTGGCGGCGGCCTCGGAAATCAGGCGGTCGGTTTCGCCCCGCCCATCTGCGGTGATGCAAGCGATCCTCATGCAGGCTCTCCTTCTTTGGCGCGCGACCAGTCCGCACCGCGTGCGCCGGTCAAAAACCCGTCCGAAAGGCGCATTCCGCCTGACAGGGTTTCCAATTCAGCCGACAATGCAGCGGCGTCCAGCGTTCCGTCAATCCGGTCGCGCCACGCCTGACAAACGCGCGCAAAATCGCCGGTTTGGGGTGATAGACGCAGGGCGGTCACGCCCGCTTTTTCCAGCACCTCCAACTGGTTGGCCATGCTGGCGCAACTGTCCGACAGGGTTTGTACGCCGTTCATCGCCAAAAACGGCTGGTCTTCCAACGTGCGCACAGACAGCCCATCGGGGTCATCTTCGCAGGCAAACTGGCAATTGTCCTTGGTCCGCTTGTGCAGCCGCGCGTGATAGCAACGACCCGAGATCGCCAGCGGCAAACGCCCGTGCCCCCAGACCTCAATCGTGACACCGCGTTTGGCCCCCTCAGCCGCCAGTGCCGTGACAGACGCCAACGGCAATTCCGGCGGCAGGCAAATGCGCGTGGCCCCGCGATCGGCGAGCCATGCCAGCGTGCCTTCGTTATAAACGTTGACCAAAGGCCCCACCGAAAACGGCGCGTCCTTGGGCAGATAGGCCAGCGTGGTCAGGTCGTTCACCTCGACCTCGACACCTGCATCGGCCAGCTCGGCAGTCAGCTTGCGTTCGCGTTTCAACGTCACCAGCGCAAGCGAGGTCACGGCGACCTCTTTCCCCGCCTCCAGCAACGTTTCAATCGCGCCGGGAATGCGGTCTTGGTAAAACGGCAGACGTTTTGAACACACAAGCTCGCCCAGCACGACACGCACGACAGGGGCGGTGGCCATCTGGTCGTAAAACTCGCTCCACGCGTCTGCTTTCCAGAAGAATTGGTTGGGTCCGACGGTCAACTGCATGAGTTATCTCCAGGTCTTCTTATAGGCACCGGCGGTTGCGGCCTGCCCTTCGGTCAGTTGCGCCAACATCCCCTCGGGCATCGGACGCCCTGCGGCTTGGGCTTCAACGGCGGCACGGAAGTTGCGCACCACTTGCGCGACATAGGACCGCGAGCGTTGCCGCCCCTCAATCTTCAGCGCCGTCACACCCGCCTTGGCCAGTTGCGGGATCAGTTTCTCAGCATTCAAACTGACCGGATCTTCGAACAGATGCCCGGACGCGTCGCCTGCGCTAAAGCACCCCTTGCACAGCGTGGGGTAAGGTGCGGGTTCATCCGCGCCGACCTTGTGGATGGTGAACCCGCCCAGCTTGGCCGACAGCGCGCCGTGATCGTCGTGGTATTCCACATGGCTCGCGGGCGAGCACACGCCGTTCATGTTGGGCGATAACCCGGTGGCGTAGGATGACAGCGAACAGCGCCCTTCCGCCATCACGCACAACCCCCCGAAAACGAACACCTCGGTCTCGACCTCGGTTTCCGCGTTGATCGCGGCAATTTCGGGCACGGACAGAACGCGCGGCAGCACGACGCGCTTCACACCAAACTCGCTGGCATAGAAATTCAGCATATCGGCATTGGCGGCGGCGGCTTGCACCGACAGGTGCCGACGCAGGCCGGGATGGTGCTTGGCCGCGTAGGCCAGCAAGCCCAGATCGGCCAGAATCACCGCATCGACGCCGCATTTTTCCGCGTCCGCCACAGCGCGGTGCCAGATCGCCTCGGCCCCCGCGCGGGGGTATGTGTTGATCGCCACCAGCACTTTCGCGCCGTGGTCATGGGCAAATTTCACGCCTTCGCGCATTTCGTCCCGGTCGAAGTTCAGGCCGGGAAAGTTGCGCGCGTTGGTTTCATCGGCAAACCCGCAATAGACGGTGTGCGCCCCCGCTTTCACAGCCGCGCGCAGGGATGCGGGCGTGCCGGCGGGGCAAACGATTTCCATTACCACAGGGGGTCCTCCTCGTGGCGCGACAGGGCCACGCCGGTTTTGGTTTCAGCAAGCCCAATCAGGCGCTTGACCTGCGGGGCGAAGGGACCGGACATCGCCCCGGCCTCGGCGGCGAGGTCAAGTTCGGCGTCGTCAATGGCGTTGCGCAGGGCCAGAACGGCGGCGGTGTCGCCTTCGATCACCAGATCGCGCGAGAAAAACAGCGCATCGCCATCGTAAGCCCCGTGCACCATGCCCAGAAGCCCGGACAGAGGCCCGGCGATCCGCGCATCCCCCTGCATGGGTTTGCGCGACAGCCGCAGGCGGGGATGACCCGCGCGCGGCTCCAGAAGCAGTGTCACCGGCAGGTCGGTCGGGTCCAGCACGAAGCGCGTATTGCTATAGTCGCCCAACCGCTTGAACATCGACGGATGCCGCGTCGCCATCCTCCTCGCAAACGCGCCGAGCGCCAACGAGATCGGGGTCAGGGGCAGTCCGCGCAGGGCAAAGGCGGGAAGGCGTGGAAAAACAGGCAGTTGGACGGCATGGTCCTGCATGGCGCACCTCTTCAATGCGGGCAAACGGGTGTCTACACCGGACTTTCATATCAATCTGGGCGCGCGGTAACTTGACCTTGGTCAATTGCCGCATCACAGCCCGGTGATAGCGGTGAACGATCTGCAAAAAGGAACCGACCATCCGCACCCTGCCCCCCTTCCCCACGCTGCGCGCTTATCTCGACTGGGCAGCTTCGCGCGGCGATCTGACCGCCGTGCCTGACCCCGTGTCGGTGCGCCATCAGATGACCGCCGTGCACCGCGCGGTGTTGGAACGTGGCGGGCCGGTTCTGCGTTTTGACAAACCCGTGCTGGACGCGGGCCGCGTGTCCGATGTGCCGGTCGTGGTGAACCTGTTTGGCACGCCGGAACGCGTGGCCGCAGGGCTGGGCGTCGCACCCGACAAGCTGGATGAGCTTGGCGCATTTCTGGCCGCTTTGCGCGCGCCCACGCCGCCCGACGGAATGCGCGATGCGCTGTCGCGCTGGCCCATGCTGAAAGCCGCCCTTGCCACGCGACCCAAGATCATGCGCCGCCCGCCCGTGCAGGCCGAGGTTCACACGGACCCGGACCTGTCAACGCTGCCGATCCAGACCCATTGGCCGGGCGACACGGGGCCGCTGATCACATGGCCCGTGGTGCTGACCCGCCCGCATGGCAGCGACGCGGGCGACGTGAAACGTTACAACGCAGGCGTTTACCGCGCACAGGTGATTGACCGCAACCGCATCATCATGCGCTGGCTGGCCCATCGGGGCGGCGCGGCGCATCACCGGTCTTGGGCCGCGCAAGGCGAACCGATGCCCGTGGCAATCGCCTTGGGGGCGGACCCGGCCACGCTTTTGTCCGCCGCCCTCCCCCTGCCTGAAACAGTTTCGGAACTGGGCTTCGCGGGCGTCTTTTCCGGCGCGCGTCCCCGCCTTGTGCCCGCCAAGACTGTCCCCCTGATGGTGCCAGCGGATGCCGAGATGGTGATCGAGGGCTGGGTCCACCCGTCTGAGACCGCGCCCGAAGGCCCGTTTGGCGATCACACCGGATACTACAACCAGGTCGACCCCTTCCCCGTGATGCAGGTCAGCGCCCTGACCCACCGCAAAGACCCGATTTACCTGTCCACCTATACCGGTCGCCCGCCAGATGAACCCGCGATCATTGGCGAGGTTTTCAACCGCCTCGCCCTGCCCCTGATCCGCGCGCAGATCCCCGAGATCCGCGACCTGTGGTTGCCCCCCGCCGCCGCGTCCTATCGCATGGCGGTGATCTCGATCGACAAACGCTATCCGGGGCAGGCGCGCCGGGTGATGATGGCGCTGTGGGGGATGTTGCCGCAATTCAGCTATACCAAGATGATCGTCGTGGTGGATGATGACATCGACCCGCGCAATTGGGATGACATCGCATGGGCGCTCGCCACGCGGATGGACCCGTCGCGCGATGTGACAATTCTGGAGAAGACGCCGATGGATTACCTTGATTTCGCCTCGCCCGAGCCAGGACTCGCCGGGAAAATCGGCATTGACGCCACCAACAAGATCGGCGCGGAAACCAGTCGTGAATGGGGCGAGGTCATGCACACCAACCCGAAAGACGCAGCCTTCGCCGCCGACCTTCTGGCGCGCCATTTGCCGGAGTTGTCCCAATGACCCGCGTCGTCCTTGGTATCGCAGGCGCATCAGGCGCGGCCCTTGGCCTTGCCACCGCGCGTCACCTGGTGGCCATCGGGGCCGAGGTTGACCTGGTCATCAGCGCCGCTGCCGAACGCACTTTGCTTGAGGAATGCGGCGCGGATGCCTTTGACCAGATCACCGCCATGGCGACCCGGTTTCATGAACGTGGCAATATCGGCGCATCCATCGCGTCAGGCTCCGCCCCCGTGGATGGGATGATCGTCGCGCCCTGTTCCATGCGCAGCTTGGCGGCGATTGCAAACGGGCTGGACGACAACCTGCTGACCCGCGCCGCCAGTGTGCAACTGAAAGAACGCCGCCCGCTGGTTCTGATGACCCGCGAGGCGCCTCTGACGCTGGCCCATCTGCGCAACATGACACAGGCCACCGAAATGGGCGCGATCATCCTGCCACCGGTGCCCGCGTTTTACATGCTGCCCGAAAGCGTGGATCAGGTGGTCGACCAGATTGCCGCGCGGGCGGTGGACCTATTGCGGATTGCGCCACCGATTGCGTTGGACTGGAAAGGCTAGGCGCGGCCTGCCGCCCACTCATAGGTTTCAAACGCAGCGTTCGACGAACAACTGCCGCAGCCGACCTTGATCGCACAGCCGCCGCAATTGTCGGCCACTTCGACCCGTCGGATCACGCCCTTGCGCTGCCAATGGTCCAACATGCCGCGAATGGCTTCGGGTTGCAAATGAAACCTGTGCGACAGATCCAGAAGGCTGGCATGCCCATGTGTTTTCACATAGTTGCGGATGTCCAAAAGAACGGCCATATCACTCCGCCCCCACGGCAAACGGTGTCGGGCGATTGCCCAGCCACCTGAGGAACAGGAACACGCCGGCCAGCGCCGCCAGGATCGACACGATCCATATGGTCGAGCTGTCGGGGTGGCGATCAAATCGCGCGATCTGGTAAAACATCACCGCCGCACCGTAAGCCAGACCCATCGTCCAGGTGCTGGCAAACAACGCCCATTGCCAGCCCGTTTCGCGCCAGATGGCTCCGATGGCCGCGACACACGGCATATACAGCAAGATCAGCAGCAGATAAGCGAACGCCCCGGCCTGCCCGTCATAAAGGCTTGCCATCGTCCCGAAGGTCGAGCGTGACACCTCTTGCGTCTCCGCCGCCACGTCCGGGTTTGACACATCGCCGATGTTCAGCCCCAGCGGGTCGGGCGCCATGCCAATCGCGTCGCGCAGGTTGGGCAGGATCGTCGCACTGGCCTCTTTCACGCCTGCCACCAGCGAATAGGGGGTGCCGTCATCCGGTTCGGGCGTGGCGTAAAGCGTGTTCAGCGTGCCGACCACGGCCTCTTTCGCCAGAATGCCGGTGAAGATGCCGACAGTGGCGGGCCAGTTGTCTTCCTCGATCCCCAGCGGGGCGAAGGCGGGGGTCAGGCTGCGCCCGATTTCCGACAGGACCGAGGCCTCGCTGTCCTCGTTCCCGAAACTGCCATCGGTGCCCCATGAGTTCAGAAAGGCCAGCACAGCGACCATCAAGACGATGACCTGCCCGGCTTCCGTCAGAAAATCGCGCATCCGGTGCCAGGTGCGATGGGCCAACCCGCGCAAGGTCGGCAGGTGATAGGGCGGAAGCTCCATCACGAAGGGCGTGGGTTCGCCCTTCAGAATGGTCAGCTTCAGCATCAGCCCGGTGCCGACGGCGGCCAGCAGCCCCAGCAGATAGAGCGCAAACACAAGGTTCTGCCCGCCCACCGGAAAGAACGCGGCGGCAAAAAGCGCATAGACCGGCAGTCGCGCGCCGCAGGACATGAAGGGCGCCATCATCACGGTCAGCGTGCGATCGCGCGCGCTGTCCAAGGTGCGCGTCGCCATGATCGCGGGCACGTTGCAGCCAAAGGCCACGATCAGCGGCACGAAACTTTTGCCCGGCAGGCCGATCATCCGCATGAACCGGTCCATGACAAAGGCCGCGCGCGCCATATAGCCCGAATCCTCCAAAACCGAGAGCGCGAAGAACAGGCAGGCGACGATGGGAATGAAGGTGGCCACGGTCTGAATACCGCCGCCGACGCCATCGGCCATGATGGTGGTCAGCCAACCCGGCGCGCTGATCGCCCCCAGAAGTGCTGCGGTGCCATCGACAAAGATGGTCCCCGCCAGAATGTCGAAAAAGTCGATGAACGCGCCGCCGATGTTGATGGTAAACATGAACATTACATACATCGCGGCCAGAAAGACCGGGATGCCAAGCGCGCGGTTCAGGATCACCCGGTCAATGCGGTCCGACACAGTGCGGGCCACTTCGGAAGCGCGGCTAAGCGACTGTCCCACCAACTCCGCCACCGCGTCATACCGCGCGCAGGCAATGGCGGTGTCGGCATCCAGCCCGGTGTCAGCCTCAAGTGCGGCGCGTTCGTCAGCGGCCTGCGCGGCGACAGTGGGATCGGTCATCGCCGGGCACAACTCGTCGCCTTCCAGATGCTTGATCGCCAGCCAGCGCGGCACCCCTTGCGCGACTTTACCGGCCAGTGCGGTTTCCAACCGCGCGAGCGCTGCTTCGGTCGCATCGTCGAATTTCGGGGCGAATGTCGGCACTCCGTCCGCCGTTCGCATCAGGTCTTTCAACTCGGTCAACCCGCGCGCCTCGGAGGCGACAATCTCGACCACCGGGCAGCCCAGTGCGCGCGACAGAGCATCGGTGTCGATCACCAAACGCCGCGCCCGCGCCACATCCATCATGTTCAGGGCAACCACCACCGGCACGCCCATCTCGACCAATTGCACGGTCAGATAGAGGTTGCGTTCCAGGTTCGAGGCATCGACCACGTTGACCACAAGATCTGGCCGTTCGGACAGGATGAAATCGCGGGCAATGCGTTCGTCCAGCGACGCGGCCCCACCTGCCACCGACAGCGAATAGACGCCCGGCAGGTCCACCAGCGTGATTGCGGTGCCGTGGTGATGCAGATCGCCCAGCTTCTTTTCAACCGTGACGCCCGGCCAATTGCCCACTTGTTGGTGGCGACCGGTCAGGGCGTTGAACAGCGTGGTTTTGCCGCAATTCGGATTGCCGGCAATCGCAACGACGCGTGTCATGACACGATGGGGGTGGGTATGAGCGCGACGTTGATCGCCTCGGCTTCATGTTTGCGCAGGCTCAGGGCGTATCCGCGCACGCGGATTTCGACCGGGTCGCCCAACGGAGCCAATCGGCTGACCGAGAACTCGGCCCCCAAGGTCAAGCCCATCGACAAAAGCTTGCGCCGATAGCTGGGTGAGCCACCCAAAAATCCAGTGACCGTGGCGCGGTCGCCTATATTCAGGTCTTTGAGCTTCGGCATCGTCTGCAATTCCTTGGGTGAGTCGGCTATTCCCGACTGAATTACACAGGTATATGCCGCGCGGGCAAGCCTCCAGCCTTGATCTGAGTCAATTTATCGGGTTTGGCTTACTGCGCTGCCATCGGAACCCGCGCAATTTCGCACTGGCGCCACAACTGTTCCAAAGCGCCCAACAGGTGCGCGATATCTGCATCCGAATGCACTGGCGACGGGGTGATACGCAACCGCTCGGTCCCCTTCGGCACAGTGGGATAGTTGATCGGCTGGATGTAGACGCCATAGTCGCGCATCAGCGTGTCCGAGATGAACTTGCACTTCACCGGGTCGCCCACCATCACAGGGATGATGTGGGACGGGTTGTCGATATGCGGAATGCCCATCGCGTCCAGCCCTTCGCGCACCTTTGCGACGCGTTCCTTCTGGCGATCCCGCTCGACGTTCGAGCGTTTCAGGTGCTGCACCGAGGCACGCGCGCCTGCGGCCACGGCAGGTGGCAAGGCGGTGGTAAAGATGAATCCGCTGGCAAAGCTGCGCACGAAATCACACAGCTCGGCCGAGGCGGCGATGTAACCGCCCATGACGCCAAACGCCTTGCCCAGCGTGCCTTCGATCACCGTCAGGCGATCCATCAGACCTTCGCGTTCGGCAACGCCCGCGCCGCGTGGGCCGTAAAGGCCAACCGCGTGCACCTCGTCCAGATAGGTCATGGCGCCGTATTTGTCGGCCAGGTCGCAGATCTCCTTGATCGGGGCGATGTCGCCATCCATTGAATAGACGCTTTCAAAGGCGATCAGCTTCGGCGCATCGGGGTCGGCGGCGGCCAATTTGGCCTCAAGATCTTCCAGATCATTGTGCTTCCAGATCACCCGCGCGGCTTTCGAATGGCGGATGCCTTCGATCATCGAGGCATGGTTCAGCGCGTCGGAAAAGACAATGCAGCCGGGGATTTGTGACGCCAGCGTGCCAAGCGCGGCCCAGTTGGACACATAACCTGACGTGAACAAAAGCGCGCCTTCTTTATCGTGCAGATCGGCCAATTCAGCCTCAAGCAACACATGGTCATGGGTGGTGCCGGAGATATTGCGCGTGCCGCCGGCGCCCGCGCCCACCGTGTCAATCGCGTGGTGCATAGCTTCCAGCACATCGGGATGTTGCCCCATGCCCAGATAGTCGTTCGAGCACCAGATCGTCACGTCACCCGTGCCATCCGCACCCGTATGGCGGGCCTTCGGGAACGCGCCGCGTTTGCGTTGCAGGTCGGCAAAAACACGGTAGTTGCCGTCATCCTTCAGCGCATCAAGGCGGGTTTTGAAATAGTCTTGATAATTCATGGGACGTCCCTCCGGTGCCTTATCGGTTGTGGTATTGAACCGGATCGGCGGCGGGCCGGACATGATGTTTGTCAAGTGGACGGGAAAAACCGGGCCAACACGACGGCCCTTAGGGACTGCGCGCCAAAAATAGGAGAGTAAGACCAACCGCCCGCCCCCAGATTGGGGACACCCGGCCTCGGAACGCATGAAATGCGTCTGGGCGGTTGGCCTATGGGTTCGAAAACCCGAACGTGATCGGTTTCGCCGCCGGCCTCACCCAAGAACAGAGGCGACATTGATCACAGAGGCCGTATTCGAATTACAAAACAAGGATGCCTGCGCAACCTCGGCGGGTGGGCCTTGGGCGAAATGTGGCACATCGCGGATCGGCTGCACTTAACCAACGTCAAGACGGTGCGGTTTTCATATGCGGCGGCAACGGGGGTGGCGGCGGCGGTGCAGGGCGTGCGGTGCGCGCTTGGGTCAGCGCGGGGATCATCCCGACAAGGAACAGCGCAAACGCCCCGATCCACGCGGCCCCGGCGATCAACACCAGCGCGTCATACCAGCCATAGAGCAGATCCGAGGCCAGCCAACGGGTCAGCGCCGACAGGATCATCAGCCCATAGCCGACCGCAACCGGGCGCGGCACAATCGGCGCGCGGCCCGTGTGGCCCAGCGTGGCGCGGCTCATCACCGCCAAAGTCATGCCGCCAACGCCGCCCAGACCCAGAACATGCAGCGCGCCGACCTCGTCCCCAATGCCCCAACCAGCCAAAGCGAACAGCGCCAGCCCGACGACCAACAGCCCTTGGGCGGCAAACAGCGACCACAAAAGCGGATCGCGCAACGACCAATGCGGGCGCCAAAGGCTGATCCGCAACCCGTGCAAAATCGCCAGAACCAGCGCAATGATGGGGGTGAATGGGGGCAAAAGCACGCTCCACGGAAGCGCGATGGAAGTCAGGATCGCGGTGCGATCCAGCCGGGGCGTGACAGGCGGCAAAGCCTCGGGCGGATGGCCCGCGCGGTTCATCGCGTTGCGGATAAACCCGGGCGTCACGCGCCCGCCCAGAACGACGATCAACCCGCACAAGGCCAAAAGCCCGATGCGCAGACCCACGCGGGCACCGTCCGGCCACAGGCCCAGCCAATCCAGATGCACCGCAAGGTTTGCGGCGAACAAAGTGCCAAGGAAAATCAGAAAGATCGCGTGTTGCGCCTTTGGGCGTTTGACGAGCTGCACCCCGATGCGCACCGCCAGCACCGCCAGAAATGACAGATCGACTGCGGCCACCAGCACAGGCGGAAGCGCTGCGGATTGCCAAAGCGCAATACGGCCCGCCAGCCACAAGGCGGCCAGCATCCCGATGACCAAACCGCGCCCGCTGGCGACAGCCGTCAGAAAGAACCCGGCAACCGCCGCGCCCGCATAGCCAAACACCATTTCATGGGCGTGCCACAGGTGCGGGGCCATCGACAGGCCCGACAGATCAGACGCGGTGCCCGTGGCTTGCCCGCTCAGCCAGACCTCCCATATCAAGCCGGAAAGAATGGCCCAGATTGCAGCGCCCAGAAAGAAGGCGCGAAACCCTTCGCTGAGGACGCGTTTCACCACATTTGCCATGACTGGCCCCCTATTGGCTGACGTCACGCAGCCTATGGGTCTGACGCGGGCGACCAATGACCAAAGTCAAGTCCTGCGCATGTGAAACGAAAAAAGGTGGCGGGTCGGCGCGCGCGTCAGGCGTCGTCTTCGGCCTGCGTGATCATGCCGTGGGTCCATTTGCCCAATACCCACGCAAACGGTACGCCAAGGATGACGCCGCCCGCGATCGCCTCGAACGGGGTAAGCGCGCGCAGGCCGATGGCTTGCAGCATCAAGAACAGGAAAAACAGGTTCACCGCCGCAGCCCCCGCCGCAAACGGATAGATCACAAGCGCCACCGCCCAGACGGGCCAGCGGCCTGACCTGTCTCCGTGATCGGTCATTTCTTGCGAAACACGGATTTCTGCACGGCAACCAGCGCAAGGATCAGCGCAATCGCAGCCCCCAACAGCCACAGAGTCGCGCCGCCAACAGCGTGCGAATGTCCGTCGATCACCGCTTCACGCAGTGGGGTCTGGTCGTGGTGGGCAAAAGCGGGTGAGGCCACGATGCCAGCCAATATGGCCAGTGGAAGAGTTTTCATAGCAGGGCTCCTGTCATGTTCTTTGTTCATCATATTGTAACGGCATGACGCAAGGCTTGATCATCATCAAGCAGCACTACATCGCCAACGGCATGGCATAAATAAGGGCGGCCAGCCCCAAAAACCCGACCAGAAAGGCGGTGAACCCGCCCCGGACAGCGCGCGCCACGCGCAGGCCCAGATAATCGGACAGGATCACAAAGGATTTCAGGCCCGACAGGACCAGAACGGACAGCACAAAGACCGGGCCAGCCTCGGGCAGGACACCCGCCAGAAAGGTCGTGGCGACGCTCAGGCCAATCAGCAGGAAAAACGCGCGGGTCAGGATTGCGTTGCTCATCAGTGCACCAGATAGATGATGGGAAACAGAAGCACCCAGACCAGATCGACCATGTGCCAAAACCCGGCACCTGCCTCAAGGTTGCGCGGCGTGCCCCAGCGCATGAGCAGCGCGAAGACGATCAGACCGGCCACAACATGCAGCGCGTGAAACCCGGTCAGCAGATAGTAGAAGGTGAAAAAGTCGCTGGTTTCGATCCCGATCCCGTGGCGCGCTTTTTCGGCGTATTCGAACCCTTTGACCACAAGGAACACGACACCAAATGCCATCGCAGCGGCCAGCCAAAGACGCATGTTGCGCACCGAATGGGCCGCGGCATTCACCGCGCGCGCTGCACAATAGCCGCTGGTGACAAGGACGATGGTGTTGGCCGCGCCCGCAACGCGGTTCAGCGCCTCTTGATCGGCGGCAAACGCCACCGGGTCCATGGCCCGCATGCCCAGAAACGCCAGCAGCCCCGCGCCGAACACCAGAAGTTCGGACACGATCAACACCCAGATCATCAGATCTCCGGGCAGGTCATCAATGATGGATGTCTGGTCGGTCATGCCCCACCGGTAATCTGGCGGTAGATTTCAGGCAATGCGGCAGTCAGCCGCGTGGGGTCCGGCACAATCGAAAATCCGCCTGCGCCAAAGATGCGATGCACCCAGCCCTGCCCTTTGTGATCAACGACGACGCCGTGCACCGCGTGACCCTTCATGCGGGCTTCGCGCACAGCCATGCGGCTATCTTCGATCCCGTGGCGACCTTCGTAATGGTCCAGATCGTTGGGTTTGCCATCGGTGATGACCAGCATCAGGCGGCGGGTGTTGGGTCGGTCGTCCAGCCCGGCGGTGGTATGGCGGATCGCCGCGCCAAGACGTGTGTAGAACGCGGGGGACAGCCCGCCGATCCGTGCCTCAACCCGCGGGCCCATTTTCTCGTCGAACCCTTTGCATTCCTGCACATAGACGCGGTCGCGTTTCAGGGATGAAAACGTGTTGATCGCGAAATCATCGCCGCACGCCTCTAGCCCCCACGCGAGCGCGGTCAGCGCTTCTTTTTCGACATCAATCACCTGACGGTCGCCAATCGCGCTTTCGGTTGAGCGTGATACATCCATCAGGACCGAGATCGCCAGATCACGTTCCATCACCCGCGCCGCGCGATAGACCCGGTCGCTGGACCGGCCCGTGGCGCGCAGTTCGACCTGCGCGGCAATCGCGGCTTCAAGGTCCAGCTCGTCACCGTCCAATTGGCGCGGCAGGATCACGCGTTTGGGGCGCAATGCCTCAAACTGACGTTTCACGGCGCGAATGCGGCGGTTGGTGGCGGGGTCGTGGTCGATCGCCTCCTCCTCGTCCGCGACGCTGGACAAAACCCGCGCGTGGTCGGGGATATAGCTATTCGTGCGGTGGTCCCATTCGGGATACATGTGCTTGCCGGACAGGCGTTCGCGGTCGGCATCTTCAGGCGACAGATCAAGGTGAAACTTCAGCCGCGTGGCGGTTTTCTTTGACACCTGTCCCAACGCCAGCTCGTCCTGATCGTCAGCCGCACGGCGTGCGTTATCGTCGTCATCATCTTCGATGCGACGGTTCATGTTCAGGCTTTCAACCCAGGAAAAGATCGCCTCGAACCGGTGCAGGATCAGGCTGTCGCGCCGTTCGGCCTGATCGCTTTCAGACCGGCGTGCGGCCTTGGTGCCTTCGGCTTCTTCGCCCGGCCCGCTGCCTTGCTCTTCATCGCCTTCGCCCAGCCGATCCACCGGTGCGCGTGCCGCCATCGGACGCAGGTCGGGCCACATCGGCACCGGGCGAAACGGGCGATAGCCACGCGGGGCAGTCAAATTAGACAGATCAGCATCGGGCGACCGGATCAGCGCCACATAGTCCAGCGCCAGCTTGCCCGTCGGCTCTGGCCCGCCCAGCAGGTGATCAATGGCTGCTTCCATCGCGGCCTCGGTGCCGGGAAGTTTTGCGTCAGGGCGCATCGCGCGGCACGCCCCCACCAGCGTTTCGTAAAAGCCGCGCAGGCCGGGGCAATCTTGCAACGTCGCCTGCGTCATCGCGATTGACGCTTGCAGGGCGCGAAGATCGGCGCGCAACGGGTCGTCGTCACCGACCGGGTCAGGCGCGTGCGCGACGGACGCGACAAGCCAGAAATACAGCGCCGCGTTGGCCTCGCGGGCGGGGAATTCAGCGATGGTTTCCGGCAGGCGCAGCGCTTCGCCATCAAAGCTGGGGCGCGCCTGCGTTTCGCGCCACGTGCCAAGCGACCGGCGAAACGACAGCCGGTGATGCGAGGCTGCGACGGTCGCCAGTTTTATTTCGGTGGAATGTGACCCGCCAAGGCCACGGAAAAACACGCCCAGACGGCCTTCGACATCGGCCAGATTGACGGCGTTTTCATCGTGAATGCCCGGTGCGTCCAGTCGGCTGGCGTATTTGTGCCAGATCTTGCCAACGGTTTCTTCGGGCTCGAAGGGATCAAAGATGCGTTCGGACATGGGGAACCTCGGGTGATTAGGCGGACCGTCCAGTGTAGAAAGACCCGCGACCGGCACCATGGCCGGTCGCGGATGTGGCACTAGCCATAGATCGCGGTGACCAGATCCATCAGCCCTTGCTTGACGTCTTCGTCATCGGACAGAGGTTCGATCATCGCCGCGCGGATCGCGCGTTCGACGGACATGCCGTCTTCGATCAGCGTGGCGCAATAGATCACCAGACGGGTCGAAACACCCTCTTCCAGATCCTGACCTTTCAGGCCGCGCAATTTGTGCGCCAGCCGGACAAGGGACGTTGCCCGGCTGACATCCAGTCCGCTTTCACGTGTCACAATATCGATTTCGCGGTCGTGGGAAGGGAAATCGAAGTCGATGGAAAGGAAACGCTGGCGGGTGGACGGTTTCAGGGTTTTCAGGATGTTCTGATACCCCGGATTGTAACTGGCCACGAGCATGAAGCCCGGAGCAGCCTCGATTTCTTCGCCGGTTTTATCCAGCGGCAGAATGCGGCGGTCATCGGTCAGCGGGTGCAAAACGACGGTCACGTCCTTGCGTGCTTCGACCACCTCATCAAGGTAACAGATCGCGCCTTCACGAACGGCGCGGGTCAGCGGGCCATCGACCCAGACCGTTTCCCCGCCTTTCAGCAGGTAACGCCCCACAAGGTCGGACGCGGACAGGTCGTCATGGCAGGCGACGGTATAAAGTGGGCGGCCCAGACGGGCGGCCATATGGGCGACGAAACGGGTCTTACCGCAACCGGTCGGACCTTTCAAAAGCAGCGGCAGCCCATGGCGTTCGGCAGCTTCGAAGATATCGCATTCGTCTGATACGGGTGAGTAGAAGGGGGCCGAAGCCCCCTCCGTTTTTTTGTCAACGGCAGCCATCTCAGGCACCTTCGCTTTCATACTGGTCCGTCGGCTCGATGATCTCGCGACGACGCGGGACAAGGATCGAGTAGATGAACAGAAGCGCACCGATCACCACCGCAAGACCCGAAAGCCAGCGCATGACGAAGAACAGATGCACGCCTTCCTGGATCTCCATGAAGTTCTCGCCCAGCACACGTTGCATGTGGGTTTGAACCGTGCCCGCAAAGGTCAGCGTGAAGGTCATGAAGGACATACCAGCGGTCATCAGCCAGAAGCTCACCATGTTCAGAACCTGGTTATACGGATCACGTCCGCGCAGGATCGGCATGGCATAGGTGATGATCGCAAGGTTCACCGACACATAGGCACCATAGAAGGCCAAGTGGCCGTGGGCCGCGGTGATCTGCGTGCCGTGGGTGTAATAGTTCACACCGTGCAGCGTGTGCAGGAAGCCCCAGACACCTGCGCCGAAGAAGGCGACAGTTGCGGCACCCAGCGCCCACAGAAGGGCAGCTTTGTTCGGGTGGTCGCGTTTGCCTTTCCACACCATGACGAAGCTGAAGCTCATCATTGCGAAGAAGGGAACCACTTCAAGCGTCGAGAAGATCGACCCGATCCACTGCCAATAGCCCGGCAGACCAATCCAGTAGTAGTGGTGGCCCGTCCCCAGAATGCCCGAGAACAGCGCGGTGGCGACGATGATATAGAGCCATTTTTCAATGATCTCACGGTCAACACCAGTCAGCTTCAGAAGCAAGAAGGCAAGGATCGAAGCCATGACCAGTTCCCAGGTCCCTTCCACCCACAGGTGAACGATGTACCACCAGAACATTTTGTCCAGCGACAGGTTGCCCGGGTTATAGAAGGAAAACAGCCACAGCAGTGACAGCGCCCACAGGCCGATCAGCAGAACGTTGGTGATCGCAGTCTTACGCCCCTTCAACACCGTCATCGAGATGTTGAACAGGAAGATCAGTGCCGCGACCAGAATGCCCAGCTTGACCCAGACAGGTTGTTCGATGAACTCGCGCCCTTCCATGCCCAACAGCCAGTGGCCGTGGAACAGGTCGAACGTATAGGTCACAACCGCACCCGCCGTGCCCACCAGAAGCAGGATCAGCTGGATATAGGCCAGCTTGGCGGAATACATCTCACGCTCGGCTTCTTCCGGGATAAGGAAGTAGGCCGCGCCAAAGAAGCCCAGCAAAAGCCAGACGACCAACGCGTTCGTGTGCAACATGCGCACGATGTTGAACGGCATCAGCTCGGACAGGAAGTTCGGGCTGATATAAATCCAGCCGGCCCACAGACCACCAAGCACCTGAACGGCAAAGACCGCCATGGCTGCCAGGAAGTACCAGTAGGCAATTCGTTGTGTTTGATATTTCATTTCACGTCTCCTCTTCCCGGCCTTAGCCTGCCTCGTTGGGCGGCCAGCCCTGTGCGTCGATGGTGTTCACCCACAGGAAGAAGTCTGCGAGGTCACGAATCTGTTCGTCGCTCAGGTTGAATTGCGGCATTTGGCGCCGCCCCTCGATGCCGCTGGGTTGTGCTTCCATCCAACCTTTCAGCACGTCGAACGCGCCTTCCGGGTCATCGTCGACACCCCACCGGGTCATCACGTTTTGCAGCTCGGGTGCAAAGTATGCGCCCTCGCCCATCAAAGTATGGCAGTTGATGCAGGCGTTCTTTTCCCACACATGTTTGCCGCGCACTACGCTTTCCGTCAGTTCTGCATTTGCAGTCGATTTGGTCACCACGTATCGCACCGAGTGCGCCGACAGGATCAAAAAGACCACGATGAAAAACAACGAGCCGCCATAGAACACGTTACGCGCCATGGTCTTAGTCATGACTTCTCGCATATTGGCCTCCAGTTCAGTTATCCAGTTTCGGTGATAAGGTAGCTATCTGACTCGTAGCTTGACAATTGTTAAGCAACAACCGCATTCCGACATAATTTCTAAGTCATTTCGCGCGACGGGCGTTTATTGCTATCTCTTTGTTTTTAGTGATGTTTTGCGGCCTGTCTGAGCCACATTTGCCCGAAATTCGCCCCAGACAAACCCACAGGTCGTCCGGCCCGCGGCACAGCCGTTGCCAGAAAGACCCAGCGATGCGGCAGCGCGGCGAATCGACCCACCGTCGCTTGCGAATCAGCAGCGTATATTGGTGTCGGTTTCCGCATCTGCACCGTTCAGTCGGACAGCCTTTTGGCTTAGCTTTCCGGCACCAAGCGACGCACGTATTTCTCGCCGGTCTGTTCTTTCAGATACGCCCGCGCGGTTGGCAACTTCCCGCATTCCTTGAGGTTTTTCGAGTTGCGATAGTGAATCGTGTAGATGTCGCGATCTTCAGGCAAAGGCTTGCCGCGAAGCTTACCACCCAAGATGTAATGCTGTTCTTCCGGCAGGATGTTCCAATCCAACCCCGCCCTGCGAATCGCGGCTGGCAGCGTCATCTGATCCAGATAAGGGCGACGGCGTTCCAGCGTTTCGACACGATCAACGATCTGAGCGGTGTCATACCAGACATCGGGGAACCGCCCTTGCCCCATGTCATGTTCGGGAAACGCCACCAGGCCCGAGCTGAAATACGGCACGACCGCACCCTTGCTGCGGCGCATCAGCTCATAGCGCTCTGGCGGGATTGGCATATCAAGCGCGCCGTAGATGTCATCCCAGACCGACTGCTCGGCCCACAGCATCGAGGCCGCCATGGAACACGACACGTGCCCCGGCTGGATGATGTTGTCCGGCGTGTTGTCGCGGATGAACAACACATCCGAATCCACAAACATCGAATAGGCACTGTCGCGCTTTTCCAGCGCCGCAAGGATCTTGTTGCCATGCGGATAGGCGGGGTCGAAGCGGTCTTTGGTTGTGAACGGCCGCACTTCGGCCCCCATCAGCTCATGCGCACGGTGCACCGCGGGGTGAATTTCGTGATACCGGTGTTCGGGGCAATAGCCGACCGCCTTCACCGAGTCGGGGAAATGCGTGCGGATCGAGGCCAGAAGATTGCACGCCATGATCTCGTATAGCGGTGGCTCGACGATATAGAAAATCGTCAGATCACTGGTGTCCGGCACATCCCCCACCCGTGCGATCCTATTTCAACGCCTGATTGGGGTCGATGCCGACCTGCTTGCACATCCGGTCCGCATAAGACCCTTCCAGCGGTGCGTTCTTGCGCCACCATGGCTTTGTGCCGTTGGTATACAGGTGGACCGACAGGGTGTTGTCGGTGAAATGCCCTTCGACCCGGCCATAGGGGTCATAGAAAATGTCGTTCAACTGGAACGGCACCGGATACAGGTAATCCGGGCTGAGCGCCCTGTCATAATCGCCGGTCTGCTGGGCAAAATAGGTGAAGGCTTGCGGGCCAAAGGCTGTGCGCTCGGCTTTGTAAATCCGCACCGGAAGCGGGTCGGACGCGAACCGTTCCAGTTTGCGCTTTTGGTTCTTGTTGAACCACGGCGGGGCCTCGGGCAGGTTTTCGTAGTAATCCAGCAGCATGTCGATCAGATCGCCCTGCGCGGGGATAGAAACGACGCCGCAATTCAGTGCGCCGCGAAAGCCATGGCCGGCATAGATATGCTGCATGTCATCGGGAAACGGCTTGTGGCAGAAGGCGTCGCAATCAATCCAGACCGCTTCTGTCTTCTTGATCATCTTATAGCGAAACACGTTGGACAGGAACGATGCGCTGGTCTGTTCGACCACTGACATGTCGATGTCCATAATCTCGGACGCGGGGCGGATCTCGACCCCTTCGGGCGCGTTCTGCACATCATCGGTGCAATAGAGCGTCGTCGGATGCCCCGCTTGAATATGCGATTTCAGACACAGCTGATTGAGGTAATGCAACTTGTCCCCGATCCAAAGCGATGCGACGGGGCGTCGGTTCAGTTCAGCCATGAAATTCTCCGCTTTGATTGGCCGCACCCATGCGCAGGCCTGATCCTGTTAGGGGTTAGGAATGGACATTTTCCCCTGAACTGTCCAGTGCCTTCGTGCCAGTTTTATGGTCAGATTGCAGGCGACAACCTTGTTTTCTCTACCATCCGTGGTCTGTCCGTGGCAGGTTGCGGCAGGCGAAAACGCCGACACCACATGAAAGCGCCGGGCAGAACACAAACACTATGACCAAGGCAGAACACGGCAATTCAAACGCAGGGTCAGTGGTGTCGGATATTTACGGCACTGTGGACTTCGCATTGAAGCCGAACAAAAGCCCGCATGGGCGCGTCACGGCCGTGTCGATGATGAAGGACGAAGGGCCGTTCGTGCTGGAATGGATCGCCCACCATCTGGCCGTCGGCTTCACCGACCTGGTGGTCTTTACCAATGATTGTTCTGACGGCACCGACGATATCCTGATCCGGCTCGAGGAGCTGGGCTTGGCCCACCACCGCCGCAACGTGATCGCGGACGGCATCCGGCCCCAGCCCTCGGCGTTGAAACATGCGCAAGTGGATCCGCTGGTCGGCGCAAGCGATTGGTTGTTGGTGTTCGATGCGGACGAGTTTTTGTGCATCCGCCATGGCGACGGGTCGCTGGACGGGATGATTTCAGCCGCACAGGACAAAGGCGCGAACGGCATCGTCATCACCTGGCGCATTTATGGCTCCGGCGGTGTTCACGACTGGTCACGCGCGCCTGTCACCGAACAGTATCTGCACGCCGCCCCGCCGATGTGGAACAAGGGTTGGGGCGTCAAGACGCTGTTCAAATTCGACCCCGATTACTGGAAGCTTGGCATCCACCGTCCCAAGATCAAGAACAAGCACCTCAAGACCGACTTTCCTGACAGCGTGGTTTGGCTGAACGGCTCTGGCCTGCCGATGGAGGACTATTTCAAGTTCCGCGGCTGGCGCTCGATCGTTCGCACGGTTGGCTATGACTGGGCGCAGATGAACCATTATGCGGTCAAATCCATCGACAGCTATGCGATCCGCAAGTTTCGCGGCAACGTGAACCTGAAGAAGGACAAGTATAACGCAGACTACTGGGCGCTTCAGGACCGCAACGAAGTGGCGGACGACAGCGCCCTGCGCCACGCCGACCGGCGGCGCGAGATCTTTGACACGCTGCTCACCGACCCGGTGCTTCACAAACTGCATTTCGCAGCACTCGACCGGGCCGAAGCGCGTCTGGCGGAGTTCAAAGGCACCGACGCCTATGCCGATCTGGTCGCCGGGTTGAAAGAGGCGTCAAAAGTCCCGATCACCAAGATCGACGCCAAACCCCCCAAACCTCGCGACCCCGCCCGCATCGCCGCCCTGATGTCCGAGGTCGAAAAGCAGCGCAACACCAAGCCCAAGGCCGAACGCCGCCACAGCGCGCACCTCGATTGGGGCAAAGCCAGCGATCTTTACGTGCGCGGGCCGATTGATCTGGCCACCGACACCCCGGTCGAGGTCTTCGAGAACCGCAAGCTGAAGATCCCCGCCGACCCGCGCGTGTTCACCCCCGCCTCGCTTCAGCTGATCATGGACGGCAAATTTGAACGCAACGCCGCCCGACGCATCCCGAAACTGCTGAACCCCGGCGCCACCTATCTTGAGGTCGGCGCAGGCGTCGGCTTCTTGCCCGCCGTGATCGCCCACGAACAACCCGGCGTCACCGTGATCGCACAGGAAGAGGCCCCTGCCCTTGCCCAGACCGCCGCGCGCATCTTGGAAATGAACGGGCTTTCGCAAGGGCCAGCGCTGACGCTGACCACCGCACCACTGATCCAACCCGGTGATGCCCAAGACACTGCGTCAGGGCTTAAAACACTGATCAAGGACAGCAAATGCAGCGTGCTTGTCGTGAACGACCCACGCATAACCCCTGCTATGCTGGAGACTTCCCTGAACGCGGTGCCTGAAATGCCACCCAAAGCCATCATCCTTGGCGCCCGCGCACTGGGCGACCAGATGGACGCCGAAACCGCCGCCAAAATGCTGACCAAAGCCGGCTATGGAATGCTGAAAGACAACCCACTCGCCGCCGCGCTGCTGTTTTTGCATCGCTCGGCGGTGCCCGAACAAGACAGGACAGGGTAATGCAAGACACTGATGACACACAGGATTTGGACGTCGCCAAGCTGACCCAAAGGCTGGAAAAGCTTGAACGGCGGCAAGCCAGAAACCAACGGGCAGCCCATGCCAAGGGGCTTTTGCAAGGCATCTGTTCGATGCTGAAACCCGGTGATGTCGTTCTGGACTGCGGCGCGAATGTCGGCGAGGTCACCGTTCCGCTGGCAAAAACCGGCGCCCATATCCACGCGTTCGAACCTGACCCCTATGCGTTCGGCAAGCTGTCAGATGCGACCCGCGACTTTAAGAACGTCACCCTTCACAACGCCGCCGTTGGCACGAAAGCTGGCATGATCAACCTGATGCGGGCTGAAAATTTCGATGAAAATCCAAGCGGGGCGTCGGTCAAAAGCACAGTGATCAGTGGCGGGCGCAAGATCGACGAAACCAACGGCAACAGCATCGAGGTGCCGTTGATCTCGCTGCCTGATTTCCTTTCCGACCTGCACACCCAACATGGCCAAATCGCATTTGTAAAAATGGATATCGAAGGGGCCGAGCTTGATATTCTAGAGGTGATGCAGGCTGAAGGGTTGTTCGACAAAATTACGCTGACCGTCGCAGAAACCCATGAAAACAAGTTCAAGGCCCTGCGCGACCGTTTCAAGGCCTTGCGTGTCGCCGTCGCGAAGGCTCACCCGCCAACCCGGGTCAATCTTGACTGGATCTAGCGCGCCAGCGGCACGCGGCGCCTATCATCACCGCAGTCCAAATCGTCGTTTGAACTCAAGACGTCAAGCAGGTCGGCGCAATCAATGTGCCGCACCCCTAGAACGTGATCGCCTTCATGCGCGCGGCGATCATTTTGACCACGCTCATCGCGGCAAGTGCCGAGGTGCGGGTGTTGTCAGGCAACGTCTTGCCAAGGATGGTAAAGGACAGCTCTCCAAAATCGCCGCGCGCGGTGATCTCGTGGATATTTGCGTCCACGTTCGGGTCGGCGATCAACTGGACTTGTGTTTTGTCAAACCCCAGCCCTGCCAGCGCGACAGCCGCCGCCACATTGGCGTTTTTCGGATATTTCAACGCCGCCTCTCGGGCTGAGCCTTCGAAATGCACCGTTGCGTCGCTGCCCGGATTGTCCAGATCCATCACATCTTCTGCGGGCGATCCCTTCCACCCTTTGGGCGGTTTGCGACCTGAGTAGGTGACCGCTTCTAGTGTGCCAACCTGCGCCGATGCGATGGCATCCAGCGCGCCGATGGCACCTGTAGACAGGTGCAGTTGTGTGCCCCCGGCCCGCGCGGCCTCGGTCAGCGCCTCGCGAAACGCATCATCGGCAAGGGCACCGATTGATACGGTGACAAGCGGCATACCCGCCCGCAGGATCGCGGCACCGTGGTCTCGCAAACCCGCATGGCCGGCGCAGTCCACCACCACATCCGCGCACGCATCCCCGATCGAGGTCAAGGCATGCACATCCGCACCCATCGCATCCTTCGCAGCCGAAGCCCGCCCTTCCCGCACGATGACGAACGCGATTTCGCCGCCGATCTCGGGCAGTTTCTGTGCCACATATTGTGCGATGGCGCCAAATCCGATGAAGCCGACTTTTATCATGTTGCAAACCTTTCTAGTGCCTTAACCGCCTGTTTCTGCGTTGAAAACAAACAGCGTTTCGCCGTTGATCTTATAGCCGTCGATCAGGGCTTTGGCGGTTTCTGACACCAACCATGCCTCAAGCTTCATGACCAAATCGGCCTTCACATGCGGGTGCTTGTCCGGGTTCACCGGCAGAAAGGCATACTGGTTGAACAGCACCGGATCACCGGCATAGACCAGCGCCAGATCGCCCTTGTTGCCAAAGTTCAGCCAGCTGGCCCGGTCCGACATGATATAGGCATTCATCCCCGACGCGGTGTTCAACGCAGCCCCCATGCCCGCGCCGACCGCGCGATACCAGTCGCCTTCAGGGATCACGTCAGCAGCGGCCCACAGGCTGAGCTCTTTCTTATGCGTCCCGCTGTCATCGCCGCGGCTGACGAAGGGCGCATTTGCGGCGGCGATCCTTTGCAACGCGTCGGCGGCGCTGGTCGCATCCGACAGCTTGGCCTCGTCCGTTCGAGGGCCAATAAACACGAAGTCATTATACATGATCTCGCGGCGATGGGTGCCGAAGCCACCGGCCAGAAATTTTTCCTCGGCCGGGCGGGAATGAACCAGGATCGCGTCCACATCGCCCGCTTGGCCCAGCTTGATCGCCTGACCGGTTCCGACGACAAGCAACCGCACGTCGATGCCCGTATCGTCCTTGATTTGTGGCAGCAGAATATCCGCCAGCCCCGAGTTGTGGAACGATGTCGTCACCGCAAGTTTCATATCCTCGGCCAGCGCACCACCTCCCATCAGGGCAGCGGCTGCAAGGGCCAGTATCATCCGTTTCATTCGACGATGTCTCCTTTCAGAAAGGCACGGGCGGGCGCAGAGGTCGGGCCTGCGAAAAAGTCCCGCGCGGATTGGTGTTCGTGAATGGTGCCGTTGAGCAAAAACAGCACCTCGGTGCCCAGACGACGTGCCTGCCCCATATCATGTGTGGACATGATCAACCGGGTGCCTGCGGAGGCGGCGCGGGTCAGGATGTCTTCGATTTCACGGGTAGCGCGGCCATCCAGCGACGCGCAGGGTTCGTCCAGAAACAGCAGATCAGGCTTGGTGATCAACGCACGCGCCAGCGCCAGTTTCTGCCGCTCGCCCCCTGACAGGAAAGGCGCCGGGCGCTCGAGCATATCGGCCAGCCCGACCTCTTCGGCCGCAGTTGTGGCACGGGCGCGGGCGTCAGATCGCGACACCCCCGTCAGGCGCAGCGGATAGGTCAGATTGCCCAGCACGGACCGGCGCATCATGATCGGGTGTTGGAAGACAAACGCCTGCCGCGCGCGGGCCGTGGCCTGATCGCAGGCCCATGTCACCGACCCGCTGCCAAGCCGTGCAATCCCATGCAACATCCGCAGAAACGAGGTCTTGCCCGCCCCGTTCGGCCCGATCACCATCGTAACCCCCTGCCCTTGCAGAGTCAGGTCCACTGGCCCCACCAGCACCTTGCCGCGCCGCCGTAAGGAGGCGTCTTGGATCGTCAGGGGAAACAGGATGCTCACCACCGCCCCTCCTGCTCTGTGCGGCCAATAATGTGGATCGCGAGGTTTACCGCGATGGCCATGGCGATCAGCACGAAACCCAACCCCAGCGCCAGCGCGAAATCCCCCTTGCCGGTCTCCAGCGCGATGGCGGTGGTCAGAACGCGGGTGTGGTGGTCAATATTGCCGCCCACGACCATGATCGCGCCAACCTCGCCGATCGCGCGGCCAAAGCCTGCCAGCGATGCGGTCAAAAGCGCGCGCCGTCCGTCCCATAACAGGGCCTGTATCCGTTGCCAGTTAGTGGTGTTCATCGAAATTAGCAGATCGTGGTAATCCGACCAAAGCTCCCGCAGCGCCTGATGCGCGATGGAGGCAATCAGCGGCACGATGATGATCACCTGCGCGATGATCATCGCCGTGGGGGTGAACAGCAAACCAAAGACGCCGAACGGACCAGAGCGGCTGAGGAAGACGTAGACGATCAAACCGACAACGACCGGCGGCAGACCCATCAGCGCATTCAGCACCGCAATCGTCACGCGGCGCGCGCGAAACCGGCGCACGGCCAAAAGCGCCCCCAACGGCAGCGCAATTGCCGAGGCGATCACCAGCGCCGTCAGCGTCACCCGAAGCGACCGCAACGTGATCTCGACCAGATCCGCATCCAGCGTGATCAGCAGCCAGAACGCCTGCACTATGCCGTCCCACAAGTCCGTCATCGGATGGTTTGAATGCCTTCTATCGGGGGCCGAGTCGGTGTGACGCGGCCATGCGTTCGGTTATGCACAGACTGACCATATCAGACGGGATGGGAAAACCGCTTTTGACGACAAAAAGCGACACCGGGTGGATTTCTATCCATTCTTTTGTAGGGTTAGTCAGCCAAACCCAACCGCGGCTTCAGCGTGTCCAGCCCCTCGGCAAGCTCTGCCAATGTGCCGGCATCACGCATATGTGCGCGCAGGGTGGCGTTCAGACCGCCTTCGGTCGACAGGCTGTCCAGCAGCCCTTCAAAACGGGCGTCGGGCTCGGTCGTCATCTGGCGCAGGAAGCCAGCAAAGACGGTCGCGACATAGCGTTCGGCAGCGGTTGCATCACCGGTCAGATCCGTCAGCCAGGCCGCACCTTCGCGCATCTGATCAAGGATCGGAGATGCCAGCGCCGACGCCGCAAAATGAGCGTTCAGAGCGTTTTCGTCGCGGCACGCAATGATAATGTCAGTTTCCCCAAACAAAGTCCTCAGAGCTGCGCTTTCAGGATAGACCGGCAGGGCAGACCCTCCGACCGCTACTGAGGGTAAGGGGATCGTGATCGCGATGTCCACAGCCGGCGCGCAAAGCGCCTTCAGATCGCTGAGCGGCACATCGACCATCACCGATATCACGCTGTGATCGGGGCGGAATGGCAGCGTGGGCAACACCTTGCGGGCGACATCTGCCAGCAGGCACAGAAAGACGATATCACTGTCTGCCACCACCTGATCGTTGGGCGTGACCAAAACATCGCTGTGCTGGCGGGCCAACCGGTCCGCGACATCTGCGTTGCGGTCGGACACCAGAATCTGATGTCCCCGCCCGGCCAGACCGGTGACGATCGCGGCGGCAATCTCTCCGGTGCCTATGAAACCGATCCTCGCCAATTTACGGTGTCAGAACTTGGCGATGACGTTGATGAACACGCCTTCGTCGTCATAGGTCAGATCGGTCAGGTCATCACTGAAGTTGCCGAAGTTATAGCCGACGCCGATCTTGGCGTTGTCGCCGATTTGGCGATAGACCGCCCCCAAGAACGCTGTTTCCGACAGACCGGCTTGCTTGGCTTCCAGATGGCGGGCCTCCAGCAGCAAATCCCATTTGTGAACAAGGTGATAGCGGGCATTTACCACCGCCAGCCCTGCGTCGTTTTGCTGGAAGGCGACGCCCGCACTGGGTGATGACACCGACTTGCGCAGCCCCAACTTGCCGCCGATTGTCCAGAACCGGTTCAGGTCATATTCCACGTCAAACGACAGAATATGGCTTTCCTGACGCTGTCCACGTTCGCCGGTCTGGTCGATCACCTGCCCCAGCGAGTCGTGGAAATAGCGATACTGGAACAGCATGTTCAGGCGGTCGTGGTCTACCGGTCTGAACGCATAGCCCAGAACCGCGTCGGTATAGACGCCATTGTCCAGCGTCGGGCTGACGCTTTCCACATTGGTATGGTCGGCTGAGAAGACCAGCCGGTGGCTGTCGTCGAATTTGTATTGCCCCGACGCCGCAACACGCCACGCATCTGCATCGCGGATCGTGCCGTCACTGACGCCCCGGTCGCGCCGGTATTCAAGCTTGGCCGCAAAGCTGAGCGCATTGCCGTCATCATACTGCGCACCCAACGAAAAGGCGTTCCGTTCGTAGTCCCCTTCGATATCGTCATCTATGCGGCCTGTCTCGAACCCGGCCGAAAAGCTAAGTGCTTCGTCAAAGGCGTATTCGACGCCATAGGCGCTGACCAGCGACCGGTGGCGGCCAAAGATGTCATAAGTGTTTTCGCCGTAAAGCTTGACGGAATCGCTGACCTGTCGTTTGCCGCCCAGCACAAAGCGCCCGCCGTCATCGCCGATCAAGTCAACGCCTGACAACTCACGCCCCGGTTCCAGCTGATAGCCGAAATAGGCGCTGTTATAGCCATCGCTCTGATAGCTCAGCAACAGCTCGCCACCGATGCCAAGGGTGCCGTCGGACACCTCGCCCTCGATTGTCCAGTTCTTGGCAAATCGGTAGGACGCCCCGGCGCCATACCGGTCGTTGCGACGCAGCCCACCGGCGCGGTCCAGCGTATGCTGACCGAACACATACCAGCTTAGGTCATCACTGACCTTATAGGTCAGACGAACCGCCGCATCGGTGCGCGACCCGGTTTCGTCCGCATCCCCGCCGGGGGTGACCTGGTCCAGATGTTCGACACCGAAATCCAACGTGATCCGCTCGGACGCCTTGAAGGTCAGTTCGGCACCGACCTCGGTCAGTTTCTTGCCGGTGCTGTCCTTGAAATCATCCGCATAAAGGCGGAAGGCCAGCCGCTCGGTCGGCTCGGCCTCAAGCGTGACGCCCCACAATTCTTCGTCATTGACGATCTGGTAATCCAGAGTAGAGAAACCCGCGCTGCGTTTTTCGTAATACCCGGTGGCGCGACCCGGCACGGGCACGCCCAGATCGGCAAACTCGGCCTGTCCGCGCAGGCGCCATGCCTCGCCTGTGCCGCCAACGGTGCCGGCTGTGGTTGTGGTCGTCACGATCAACCCACCATCCGAGCTGATGGACGAGCCAAAGCCCGGCCCTTCGGTTTCGGCGTATTCGACCTCAAGAAAGCTGTCTTCGCCAAATTGCAGGCGCACATCACCACCCACAGCGGTCTGATCCGCGATGTCGGTCTGTTCAACCATGCCCGTCAGCCCAACGCGCACGCTGTCGCTGACCCAGGTTTCGACCCGTCCCCCATAGGACATGCCGTCAATCTCGGTGGCACTGGGGGTGTATTCATATTGCACGGCAAGGCGCAGCGCCTGATCGCCGCTGGGGTCTGTGATCAGATTGCCCGACGCTCCAAAACTGCCAAGTGGCGTGGTGAGGGTGACGACGCCCTGGCTGTAGTCAATTTCGTAGTCCACGCCATGCACAAGCTCGGTGGTCGAGATCACCCGGCCCGTGCGTTTGTCACGCAGCTCGACCGAGATGGTTTCGGACCCAAGCGTCAGGTCATCGCGCGTCAGGAAATAGATCGACCCGCCGGTGCCGTCGAAATACTCGCGTCCCGGCAGACGGTCGGGGCTGGCGGCATAAACCTCGGCGGCCAGTCGGCTTTCGCCATTGGAGGTTTGCGCCTGCGACCGATACAGCGCCTGCGCGCCGTAAAGCGTGCGTTCGTTGCGCAGATAGGTGCTGTTTTCGATCTGGCTTTTGTAGTTGCCCCACAGGATGTGGCTGCCATCCTTGGCCAGTTTCAGGTAAATCTTGCCATCCGACGGCGCGCCGTCGATCAGCGTGCTGTCATCGCCATAGGTCGGATAGCCGTCTTCGATCAGCATCCGGCGCAACCGCGACTTCGGGTCTTTCTTGTCCAACCCGCTGAACAGGTTCTTGAACTCGTCTTCGCCGGTGTCAATCCGTGCGGTCAAATCCCACCCGGTCGCGGTTTTGCCGGTGACATAGCCCGCGATGCGCCCATAGCCATAGTCGCGCTCAAACGGGCCACCTGCGGCCCCCACCCCGCCCTGAAGCTTGCGCCCAAAGGTCAGGTCAATCAGGCCCGTGCCGAACCATTCGGTGTTGGGGATCGTGATTTCGCGTTCGATATAGCCTGCACCGCCACCCGCGACGCGCACGCCGACCGGGTGGTCACCGGGGGGCAGAATGCGCTGAATGACGAAACTGCCCGAACGGTCGGCTTTGACTTCTTCGCCAAGGGTTTGCACCGTGGCACCGGGGGCAACGCTGCTGCCGCTGACGGTCACGGCACCGCCGCGCACGGGGATGCGACGGCGCGCGGTGTTGTCAACGCCGGCCTCGGCCTCGGTGGTTTCCGCGCGGCTGTCAGAGAGCGGTGCGATATTGATCGGGTTGGTTTCGTCAAAGCGTCCGAACTGGTCATAAACTCGGTGCACCAGCACCAGATCGCGCCCTTCGGGCATGGTGAAGCGTGCCTCTCCATTGGGGGTGATCGGCGCCACCAAAACCGTGCGCGCGCCACCCAAGGCCCGCGGGTCAATCACCCGCAGCTCGGCGCGGGTCACGAAGGCGGGATAGTTCAGCTCGCTGCGCACTGCGACGGTGTCGCCGGGTCTGGGCGGCGTGTCGTTCAGCACCAAAAGCGTCAGGCGTGGCACCACGCCAAGCCCGTCGAACTTGACCTGCAAGTCGGCCGCTGCCAACGACTGGTCAATCTGGCGCACGGCGGTCTGCACCGCCGGATCGCCCGCAAATTGTTCGTCGTTGATGGTGATGCTGAACCCGTCCTGCGCGTGCGCAGTTCCGATCAGCGCCAGCACTGATGCGCTGAAGGCCAGGGTGAATTTGGTCAATCGATACATCATCTTATACCTCACCGCGCTCATTGTCTGCGCACCACATGCGTGTCGACATCAAGCCGATAGTTTCCGTGCCAGTCGCGTTTGAGCAGCTGTTTGACGACCCTGAGCCGTGCCCGCGCTGAGGCCGGATCTTCGCCCGCGCCAAGCACATAGGTCAGCTCAATCGCGGTCTCCTTGTCGCTGATCTGGCCGATCAGCGATGTCAGCGCGCGCGACAACCCATCGCTTGGGGTCGCCGAACCGGGCGCAAACGCAGCCGCATTCAGGTCGATATCCACCACATTGCCAATCGCGGCACCGAAGTTCAGCTTGGCGATCTTGCCCGGCGTCAGGCGGATCACCCGCGGGTTTTCCGTGGTGACGCGATAGCCCGTCGGCAAGCTGCGCTTATCGAGCTTCAGCATGAAGTTCGACCCGATGGTGCGGGGAAGTGCTGCACAGGGGACCGAGAAGCGACCGTAATCATCGGTCGTGATGATCGTGCCATTGGGCGACACCAGACGCACATCCGGCAGGCCCGGCTCGGTCGTGTTGGGGCGCTCAACGGTCGGGGCAAGCTTGCCCTTGCTGCCGTCATACAGGTCGTCGTCAAGGATCGCCTCGGGCAATGTGCCCGGCCCATCCTGGTAGCCATTGCGGTTCTTGTCGTCGAACACCTTGCCGATCACGTCCGAGCAATCGAACACATGTTCAGGCCGGATTTCGATATCCGCCGTGGCCACGTTGGACAGCACATTCCCGTTCGCATCCTGCGCCCATGTGCGGTTGGTCAGCGTGCCGAAGTTGCCGCGCGATGCAATGCGGGCGGCGAAGGTGATCGTGATCTTCTCGGACGCGCCGAGCGTTTCGATCCAGCGCAGTTTCCGGCCAGACACATTGGGTTCAACCCCCGCGCCATTCACCCGTGCGGTGCCGGGGGTATACAGCAAGCCCGGCGGAAGTTCGTCCACCAACCGGGTATCGCTGAACGTCGCACCAGATTGGTTTTCGAACGTCAGGGTGAAGTTGACACTTTCCCCGAATACAGCCGTTTCGCGGTCTGCCGTCTTGGTGGCGACAATCGGCACGCTGGGGCGACAATCCATCAACGGAATGTTGTTGTTCAGGACCTCTGGGTCGCCCGCTTCGATGTCGAATGTGAAGTAGAACGGGTTGCCGCCCGCAGAGTAATCGACAAGCGACGATCCGTCCGCGTTTGCCCCAGACCCGATGGGCGCCGGATTGGTCGGCAAAAGCGTCGTCAGGTCGATCGTGCCACTTTGCGTGCGCGTCGTCGATGGCGCACCGATCGGCGGATAGGTCACGGCCAGCGTGTATGTCCCCGGCGCGGTGACAAAGAACTGATAGAACCCGTCCGTTCCGTCATCGGTAACCACAATCGGCCCGTTGGTACCCACCCCGGTTTGGGTGAATCCGCCACCCGAGATGCTGACCTGGCCGCCCGTCAGGACAGACCCGTCCTGTTCGCAATAGAAATAGCCGGTCGGGTCGAAATCCTGATAATCCGGGATCCCGTCGCCGTCATTGTCATTCGGCGTCAGCGGTCCCTGCCCGATGCTGGGCGTGGTCAGCTGGGTCGAGGTCGCACTGGCCGTGTTCGGCGCAGTCGGGAAGCCGTTTGCGGTGGAATAGACCATGGTGATGGTGATGGTGCCGGTTTCGCCCGGATCAAGTGTCGGGTCACCTGACAGAAGGGCGGTGTCGCCAACCCCGTCAAAGGTTGCGCTGGCGGCCCCGTTGGTGAAATCCGCCGCTGTGGTCGTGACCGGATAGTCGGCAGACAACAGCGTTGCGGGCGCAAGGAACGTCACCAGATCGTCGGTCACCTGAATGCCGGTCTGGGTGATGTTGCCGGTGTTCGTGACGGTGATGGTAAAGGTCGATTGCTCAACCGTGTGGAACAGGCGCGAGGGTGCTCCGGCGGTTTTCGTCACATCCAGCGCGGGTGCCGAGGCGATTGGCGTGACTGTGGGATCATCCGTGCCCACCCCGTCATCATCGGACACATCCGAGGTCGATCCGCCAAGCGGAGTGGCCGCGTTTGCGGTGATCACGTTGATCACCCCGCCCTTGTTCACATCATCCTGCGACAGAACATGGGACACGTCATAGGTCGCGGTCTCGCCCGGTGCCAAGGTGCCAGCGGGTGACGGTGGCGTGCCATCTGAGCTGTTGAAGACCGGCGTCAGAGTGCGCGGATCGGTCCCATCAATGGCGGTCAGTTGGTCGGTCAGGGAAATGCTCGTCAGGGTCACATTGCCGGTGTTTTCAACCGTAACCTCGTAAACAACCAACTCACCCGCAGCCGCCCCGGCAGAGACTTCACGCTTGATGACCTCCATCCCCGGTGCGGGCGGGATCAGCATCTCGGTCGGGTCGTCGGTGTTGTTGCCGTCCAGCGGATCATCATCGGCTGACAGGTCGCTGACCGGCGTGTCGTCGGGCGACAGGCCGCTGACCACCGCGCTGTTGCGCAACCCGCCTGCGTCCACATCCGCTTGGGTCAGCGTGTGGGTCACGCGCCAAACCGCGTCCTCGGTTGGCGATAGCGTTGCGGGCACTGACAGCGGCGTGGCGGTGGCCGGGATCGGCGTGCCATCGGCGCGCAGAAGCGTGTCGCTCACGCTCAGGTCGGTCAGATCCTGGTTGCCGGTGTTGGTCGCCGTAATCTCGAACACCACCTGATCGCCCGCGCGTGTGCCGGGGGTCAAAACGGCTTTGACAACAGTCAGTTGCGGGTCCACGACCACATCGAAGATGGTTGGATCGTCGACCGTATTACCGTCGCTGTCATCGCCATCATCAGACACATCTGTCGCCTGCCCGCTGCCTGCGGGACCATCGGCGGTGACGGTGACCTGATTGGACAGGCCTGCATGGTTCAGATCAATCTGGCGCAGCGTGACCGAGGCGGTATAGGTCCAGACCTCGCCCACATCCAATTCACCGTCGCTGTCCAGATCGCTGGCAGGGTCCAGCGCAAAGGGCGCATCCAACGCAGTGACCGCACCCAGAAGCGACTGCATCTGGTCCACGACATTCACATTGCGCAGCGTGACGTTGCCGGTGTTCGCCACCGACAGGCTGTAATCCACCAGCCCGCCAACCACCGACTGCCCGCCCAGAACGACCTTCGTCGCCTCTAGCGCGGGGTTGCGTGCCGGACCGGGGGTCGTCAGTTCGACCATGTCAGTTACCGGGGTGTTGAACGGATCGGTCGCAGTGGTCGAGGCGTTGTTCACAACCTCGCCTGCATCGACCATGTCTTGGGTGACGGTCACATCAAAGCTGCACCCGCCCGTCGTCACGCCCGGCGCAATCGAAGCGATCGTGCAAATCTGGCCACCGCCCATCGGGTCGGTCACTTCGACATTGGACAGGGTCACATTGCCGGTGTTGGTGACTGACAGTTGATAGGTCAGCGTGCTGCCAGCCGCACCAAAGGGCGAGGGCGAGGCGACCTTGGTCAGCTCTATCGCCGGGGCGGCGGCGGGCATCGGGATGTCCAGCGTCGCAAAGGTGGTCACTGGCGCCCCTTGCGGGTTCTGCGCCGTGACATCGGCGCGGTTCGACAGGGTGCCGCTGTCCACATTGGGTTGCGTGACCGTATAGGTGCCGGTGCATTGCAGCGTGTCACCACGCACAAGTGACGGCGTTTCGCAGGTGAACCCGGGCAGAAGCGGGTCGGTGATCGACACGTTCGACAGGGTCTGGTTGCCCGTGTTTTCCGCCGTCAGCGTATAGGTCAGCACCTGACCGACTGTCGTGACGGGCAAGGTCGCAGCCGTTTTGGACAGAGTCAGGTCAGGCATCAGGTCGCCATCCACCGTCACAGTGTCCGGTGGGCTGACAACCGGTGTGCCGCCAGGGCCATAGGTCGTTTCGGCGTAGGCCTCGTTGAAGACGAAACCACGATCCAGATCGGGCTGCGTCACAACGTAGTCACCGGTGCAGATCGCCTCTTCCCCGACTTGGAAATCAGGGTCGGTGGGCGGGTTTGGCGTCCAGCAGGTGATGTCGCCCAGAATGCTGTCGCGCACAATGATCGGTTCGATCAGGGTCCGGGTGCCGCTGTTGGTCACGACGAACTGATAGCCGATCACATCACCAACCTCTGAGAAGTCGGAACCTGCAACCAGTTGCTTGTCGATCGACAAGGCGGCGACGCCCTGGTCGGGAATGCTTTCAGACGTCAGGGGCGAGGTCGTGGTCGACGAACTGCCCGTCGCAAGGTTGGTCACCACACCCAGGAATACATCGGTCGAGGTGATGAGATAGGTCGCGGTGCAGACCAGATCATCCCCCGGCGCAAGCTCGTTCCCCGCAGGGACAGGACAGGTGATGTTGGCGGGGGCAATCAGGTTGTCGCTGATGCTGAACGGCCCAACCTGCGTCGTGTTGCCCGTGTTGGTCAGGGTATAGGTATAGCTCGCCGTGGCGCCGACAAAGAAGGCAGGACCAGCGATCGGATCAGCCACTTTCAAAAGGGTCAGCGCATCGGTCTGGCTGGCAGGCACCGTCACGCTGTCAGGTGCCGACGTCGTCGCCCCGCTGGAGGCGGTCGCCGTGTTGGTCACCGACCCGTTGTCGATATCGTCCTGCGTGACCGTGTAAGACCCGGCACAATTCAGCGTCGCAGTGGGCAGCAAGCCGCCGGCTGGCAGCGGATCACAGGTGACACTGCCCCCCGCCCCGTCGATCAAATCATCCGCGATGGTGATCGGGTCGGTCAGGGTGACATTGCCATCATTGGTGACCACGAAGTCATAGTTGATCAGCTGGCCGACCGTGTCATAGGGGTTGGACGATCCCGCGCCAACCGTCTTGACCATCGACAGCGCCGGGGTTTGCGTGATCAAAACCTCGGTCGGGTCATCGGTGGTGTTGCCGTCCCCATCGTCACCATCATCGGTCACATCAGTGATCGGCACACCACTGGACGGGGTGCCGGTGACGGTCGCGCTGTTGCGCACGCCGCCGCCGTCAATATCGTCTTGGACCAGCGTATAGCGGACCTCGTAGCTGGCAACCTCGCCGGGCAACAGAGTGCCTGCACCAGACCCTTGCGTTGACCCGACAAACGTCGGGGCCGAGGGCGTCAGCGGTGTGCCGTCCACCCGCGTCAGCGTGTCGGACTGAATGCCGGTGCTGGTCAGCGTTACGTTGCCAGTATTCGTCACTTCGATCAGGAAGACCAACTGACTGCCCACCACACCGCTGCCGGATGACAGGGTTTTCTGCCCCTCGATCCCCGGTGTCACAGCGATTGGCAAGACGGTCGGGTTGTCATCTCCATTGGCCGGATTGCCATCGTCGGACGCGTCCGACACCAGCGCATTGCTGGGCGACTGGCCGCGCGCGGTGGCTTGGTTGCTAACGCCACCTGCGTCGATATCCGCCTGCGTCAGAACGTGTTGGAAGGAATAGGTCCATGCCTCGCCCACATCCAACACATTGGCCGTGCCAACATCGCCACTGACATATTGCGGCGGAGCGGCGGGGGTGATGGTCGATCCGTCAAGCCGTTGGAACACGTCGATCAGGCTGATATTGCTCAGATCCTGATTGCCCGAGTTGGTGACGGTGATGGTGAAGTCCAGTGTCTCGCCCGCCACGGGAGGCGAGGACAGACCACCGGTCGCCAGCGTCTTCAGCGCGGTAATCTCAGGCGTCGGGGCGGTGACCGGGATCGACAGCCCGTCGGTTTCGTTAACTGGGGGAAGCCCGGCGGGTGGCGTGGCGGTCAGGCTGGCCGTGTTGTCCAGCGACCCTTGTTGGTTCACGTCGTCCTGCGTGACCGTATAGCTTGCCGTGAAGGTGATGCTGTCGCCCGGCGCAAGGGTATCCCAGCTGCCATTGGCGGCGGCATCCGTGCTGTCACCGGCGGGTGCGACATCCGTATCAATCGCATCACCACCGACGCTCAGCGCCACGGTGCCAGCCGCGCTGGTGTGCTGGTCGCTGACCGCCACATCGGTCAGCGTCACATTGCCGGTGTTGGTCGCGCTATAGGTATAGGTGATCACATCGCCAACAGCCGCGCCTGACGTGATCGAGGCCGATTTGGCGAAATCCACCGACGCGGTGCGGTTGGCGGGCAAGGTTACCGTATCCGTTTCCGGCCCCGGCGAGGCAGGCAGCGGCACCTCGGGCGAGGAGACGCGCGCAATATTGGTCAGGCTGCCTGCGTTCAGGTCGGCCTGCGTCACCGTATAACTGCCAGTGCAGGTCAGATCGTCACCCGGTGCAAGTTCGCCTCCCGGCAGCGCGGGACACGTCACACTGGCGATCTTGTCGTCCGCCACGACCGGCAAGGCGGTCAGGGTGATATTGCCCGTGTTGGTCACCAGATAGCTGTAATTCACCACCTGCCCAACGGATGCGATCTGCGCCGCATCTGCCGATTTGGCAAGCGAGAAGCTGGGCGCGTGATCCGGACCGCGCACGAACACGTCGTCATCGGCGGTGACCGGGGTCGCATCGGGTGTCACGTCATTGGCCGTGGCGCGCGCGATGTTGGTGAACCCGCCATAGGCCGGGGCCGCACCATTCACCGCATCCACATCATCCTGCGTCACGGTATAGGTAAACGTGCACAGGGTCAGCGCCTGCCCAACGGCAAGGTCACCGACCGCGCAGCTTGTGGGCGTCACGGGAAGGTCATCGGTGATCACCACATTTTCCAGCGACACGTTACCCGTGTTGCGCGCCAGAACCGAGAAGGTGACGGTATCGCCTGCCTGCGTGAACACCGGCGTGCCGGGGGCCACGGCCGGGGTGATGGACTTTTCAAGCTCAAGCGCCGGGGTATTGTCATCCAACAAGACGGTCAATTGCCCGTCGACGGTGACCGTGGCCCCATTGGGATCGGTGCCCGACACGGTTGCGATGTTGATTTTGCTTTGCGCATCAAGGTCGGCTTGCGTGACCGTATAGTCGCCCACGCAGGTGATCGTCTCGGTCGGCAACAAGGACACGGGCGCGAAGATATTCGACCCAAGGTGACGACAAATCAACCCGGTGACATCCGGGTCGCTGACCGACGCGTTGTCGATGGTCTGGTTGCCGTCATTGGTCGCCGTGATTGTGAACTCGATCACATCGCCGACCGCGGCGGGCTGCGGGCCGTCCGTGATGGCTTTGACAATCGACAGGGACGGAGCAACATCGGCAGGCACCGTCTTGGTGGCCTGACCGGACAGCACAAGTGTTTCGTTCGGCGTGCCCGGCGCGAAAGTGGTCGAGGCAACGGCGATATTGGTCACCCCACCCGCATCCACGTCATCTTGCGTGACGGTATATTGCGCGGTGCAGGTCGCGGTGGCCCCGGTGGCGAAAATTCCGCTGACCGAGGCATCATAACACACGAACGGCGCGCCGATCTTGTCGTCATCAATGGTGATGTCTTCGGACAAGGCGACGTCCGGGCCGTTCACGATCTGATAGCTGTAAGTGATCACATCGCCCGCAGCGGCAAAGGTCACGTCCGTCGGGTCGCTGTCTTTGGTCAGGGTGATCGCGGGCGTGGCCGTCACCGGGTAAATCGCATCATCGGACGGCGAGGTGATCGTCGTGCCGTTATAATCGCCCGATGCTGTCGCCACGTTGGTCACCGATCCAAACCCGATATCCCCCGCAACAAGCGTATAGGAGCCGGTGCAGAGAACGCTTTCGGTGGGCAACAATTCCCCATTGGTCAACGCGGCGCAGGTGATGCCCGTGGCCTTGTTGTCGGTGATCGTGATCGGCCCGGCAATGGTAACGTTGCCGGTGTTCGTGACCTCGAACTGATAGCTCAGCACGGTGCCTGGATTAAACGCGTCCGGCGTCGCCGATTGCAGCGTCTTGGCGATCGTCAGCGCCGGGTTGACCGTCGCGTTGACAGTCAACTGATCGTTCTTCGGCGGCACAGGCGTGCCGTTCTGAGTGGTTGTTGCCACGGCCAGGTTGGTGACCGACCCGGCGTCCAGATCTTCCTGCTCAGCCGTCCAGACATGGGTGCACGAGACGCTCGCGCCGGGCAAAAGCGGGCCGGTGCCGCAGGCCAGACCATTGCCGATCTGGTTGTCATCGACAGTGAACGGTCCGTCCAGCGTGATGTTGCCGTCATTGGTGACGGTAAATTCATAGGTCAGCTGATCGCCAACCGCGGCATAGGTCAGGGCAGAACTTGCCGCCAGTGTCTTATCAAACAGAATGGCCGCGGTCGTGTCTGCCGGAACCGTGACGCCTGACGGCCCATCGGTCGCAGTGACCGAGGTCGGCCCGCCGGGGGTTACCGGCACAACCGGCTGGGTGACGCTGGCGGTGGCCGAATTCACGACCTCGCCGTTGTTCAAATCGTCCTGCGTGACCTGATAGCTGCCCGTGCAGGTGATGCTGGCGGTCGGCAGGATCGGTCCTGTCGGACAGGTGACAGGTCCGGTGCCCTGCCCCGCGATCAGGGGGTCGTCAATTGTGACCGGCGCGGTGATCGTCACATTGCCGGTGTTGGTGACGAGGAACTCATAGGCCAGCACCTGCCCGACCGTATCAAACGGGTTGGGGCTGCTGGCGGCAAGGCTTTTGGCCAAGGTGATCGTGGGTGTCGCCGCAATATACACTTCGGTCGGGTCGTCGGTGGTGTTGCCGTCCCCATCATCGCCATCGTCCGAGACATCCGACACAGTGCCGCCACCCGGCACATCCGCCGTGCCGGTCACGGTGTTTTCGACCCCGCCCGCGTTGATGTCATCCTGCACCAGCGTATAGGTCGCCTGATATTCCCACGTCTCGCCGATATCGAGCGTGCCAGGCACACCCCCATCGCCGGAGCTGGGCGTGCCGGGAACCGACAAGGTCAGCGTCGCACCATCGCGCCGGGTCAGACTGTCATTCAGCGACACATTGGTCAGCGCGGTGTTGCCCGTATTGGCAACCTGAATGGTAAAGACGATCTGATCGCCCGCTGTGACCGGCGTGCTGAACCCAGCGGTATTCGCGGTCTTCTCGACATTGATGCCGGGTGCTGCGGTATAGCCCGTGGTCGCCGTGCCGGGTGTTACGGGTGGCAGGCTGCCACTGACCGGCGTGCCGGTCGCGGTTGCGCTGTTGGCAATTGCGGTTGCCGTATCGGCGGCCGAGGTCAACGCGGTCACGTCCGACGCCACCAGCGTATAAGTCGCCGTGAAGGTCGCGGTGCCGCCGGGCGCCAGCGTTGTGCTGTCGCTGGTGGTCCAGACAAGATCAGCACCGGCATGGGCGGCACCGTCAAAGGTCGGCCCCGTATCCACAGGGGCCACGCCCGAGATATCCACGTTGCCCGAGTTCGTCACCACGACCTGATAGTCGACGGTGTCGCCAATCGCAGGCGGGTTGGACAGGTTGGTGGCCGGCACGGACTTCGCAACGCTCAACTCTGGCGCGGCGGTGTAGCCCGTCGTCGCGGTGCTGGGCGTCACCGGAGGCAAGGTGCCAGAGGTCGGCGTGCCGGTGCCGGTTGCGCTGTTGGCAATCGCATTGGTCGGGTCTGCCGCACTGGTCAACGCGGCGACGTCGGCGGCCACAAGCGTATAGGTCGCGAAATAGGTCTTGGCCTGGCCCGGCACCAGCGTCGTGCTGCCAACCGTAAACCAGAACAGATCCGCCCCGGCATGGGCGTTGCCGTCAAAGGTCGGGCCGGTATCAACCGGAGTTGCCCCGTCGATGTTTACGTTGCCGGTGTTGGTGACGACCACCTCATATTCAATCGTGTCGCCCGCAACGGGTGGGGTGGACAGGTTGGAGGCAGCGACACTTTTCGCCACGCTCATGCCGGGAGCTGCGGTGTAACCTGTCGTCGCTGTGCTTGGCGTTACCGGCGGCAAACTGCCAGAGGTCGGTGTGCCGGTCGCACTTGCGCTGTTGGCAATCGCGTTGGTCGGGTCTGCGGCACCCGTCAGTGCCGTCACATCTGCCGCCACCAAGGTATAGGTCGCCGTGAACGTCGCCGAGGCGCCGGGGGCCAGCGTCGTGCTGTCGCCCGTCGTCCAGCTTAGATCAGCACCCGCATGGGCGGCACCATCAAAGGTCGGGCCGGTATCAACCGGGGCCACGCCAGACACATCCACGTTGCCGCTGTTGGTAATCACCACCTGATAGTTAATCGTGTCGCCCGCCGTTGGCGGTGTCGACAGGTTGGTAGCTGGCACGGACTTGGCAACACTCAAACCCGGCGCGGCGCTGTATCCGGTCGTGGCCGTGCTGGGCGTCACGGGGGGCAGCGTTCCGTTTGCAGGCGTGCCGGTTGCTGTCGCGCTGTTGGCTATTGCGTTCGTCGGATCGGCCGCACTGGTCAACGCCGCCACATCTGCCGCCACCAAAGTATAGGTCGCCGTGTACGTGGTCGTATCGCCCGGTGCCAGCGTCGTGCTGCCGCCCGCCACCCAGGTCAGGTCGGCACCCGCATGGGCGCTTCCGTTAAAGGTCGGGCCGGTATCGACGGGCGCCACACCCGAGATGTCCACGTTGCCGGTATTCTCAACCACAACCTGATAGGCAATCGTGTCACCCACCGATGGTGGGTTTGACAGATTGGTCGCCGGGACGGTCTTGGTCACCTCCAGTTCGGGGGCGGGAACAAAGGTGTTGGTCAGAACGCAGGTCACATCCTCGGCATCCCCCAAAGCCAGACCATCCAGCGGGTTGCTGTCCGCGCCGCCCGAACAGGTGGCCGTTAAGGCGTAGTTCGGATCATTGGTTTCTGAAATCGTGTATGTGCCAACCGGCACCGTGACATCGGTGACAGCGGCAGACCCGGTGACACCGCTGCCGGATGCTGTGCTGCCGTTTGTGTAAGACAAGGTGAAGTCACCCGGCACAGCGGACCCGCCAAGCGAGTTATCAACAACCTTCTCAAGTGTAAGCTCAGGTGAAATATCCACGGTGATGGACGCGAGCGAGAATTGAACACGCGCATTTCGTGTGCCTTCAACATCGTCCATGATGATCGAGAAAGATGTCGCCGGCGTATCCAACGTGAAAGTCGCAGACTCATTTGTCGGGTTATTACCGCTGGCGTTTGCCAAGAAGCTTCCGACGGCGCCCGAGGCGATCAATCGGCCGCGCTGATCGTCGGCGGCTGACAGCCAAGGGGGGCGCGGTCCGACCAGCGGGTAAATCTCGATGGTAGGTGAAGTCCATGTGCCCGGCACGTTTGCTGCAAAGGAATCCCGTGGCGCTGTGCCGTCCATATCGTCAATATCTTCGAAGATGGCCCGATCCAGCAGAAACCCATTCGTTGTATAGGTCATAATCGCGGAACGGTTACACGCGGAACGGCTCTGACTGGGAAACAGTGTTATGCGTCCGGCACCACTAATACTGGCGCAGGACGTGTTCTGAGGCGAAACAGTGACTGTGATCGAATTGCCGTTGCCGTCTTCAAGAACAGCAGTGAAGTTGTTGGGCACGGAGGTAAGGGTAAAGTCGGAGGCATCCGCTTCACCCGCAAACGACGCGATCATGAACATGGCCAGCAGGGCTGTCTTTACCGCAGCGGCCGCGCGTGCGATCGGCTTGAGCCACGTGCTCGTCAGTCTGTCCCGGAACTCATTCATCTGCTCACAACCTCGAAACTGCGCGTTTTGCTGTTGGCTTCTCGTCGGTCCAACTGGGTTGTAGTGGCGACCACTATCGACAGAACACACCTCTACCCGCCAAAAACTATTCGCTTTTAGGAATTGTTAGTTAGAAAACTCTACCTAAACAACAGGCAGATTAACCATTGTTCACGTTCTCTGCATAATAGAGCTGGGTGTGGACAATTGCCCACACGTCAACCAAAGCCGAAATTCGGCTCGAAACAACGGTTTTTGTGAATTTAGCCTGCGTTTGCGATCATCCGCGCCACATCCAGCATCCGGTGCGAAAAGCCCCATTCGTTGTCATACCAACCGAAAACGCGCAAAAGCCCGCCTCCAGAAACCGAGGTCTCAGGCCCCGACAACACAAGGCTTTCGGGCCGCATCCGCAGGTCACTGGACACCAAGGGTTCCTCGGTCCAGCCCAGAACATGGCCAGTTGCGGCGGCTTTCAGAATATCGCGCGCCTCATCCGCCGACACCTCGCGACGGGTGCGCACGGTCAGGTCGATGGCTGAAACACTGGCGGTCGGCACCCGGATCGCCCGCGCTTCGATACGACCCGCCAGATGGGGCAGCACCTCGCCCACCAGTTCATGCGCGCTGGTGGTGGTTGGCACCATCGACAAGGCCGCCGCCCGCGACCGCGCAGGATCGGCACGCGGCTTGTCCACCGTCGGCTGGCTGCCGGTGTAACAATGCACCGTGGTCATATGCCCGCCGATCACGCCCAGCTCGTCATCCAACAGCTTCAGCAAAGGTGCCAGCGCGTTGGTGGTGCAGGATGCGTTCGACACGATCTTCTGCCCGGTCAGCTTATCCTCGTTCGCACCCAGAACGATTGTCACGTCCGCCTCGTTCGACGGGCCGGAAATCAACACATTGCGCGCGCCGGCCTGAAGCCCGCGTTCCGCCACCGCCCGCTTGCCCGCCATGCCGGTGCATTCCAGCACCACGTCCACATCCGACAGGTCCATCGTGCTGATGTCGGATAGGCCATGAAACGGGATCACCGTGCCATTGATCGACAACCCGCCCTCGACCGGCTCAACCTGACCCGCAAAGGGGCCGAACACGCTGTCGTATTTGAACAGATAGGCGCAGGTGTCCAAGGATTCGATGTCATTGATGAACGCGACCTCGAAATCCGACGGCGTCACGGACAGGATACGCAGGATCGAGCGGCCAATGCGGCCAAAGCCGTTCAAACCGATACGGATTTTTCTGCTGGAAGCGGGGGACATCAGAACCTCGTCGATTGGGTGATGGGTTTACAGAACGCGAAAGCGGGGTCAGGTGCAAGGGTCGAAAGCGCGCGCGCGCGCAATGACATCCTCTCACGATTTCGTAAGCCGGATGGACGGATGGGGGCGTTCCGGTCCACATATCCAAACAAGCAATTCCCGCGCGACTGCGGGGAGGGGAAAGGGCCGCAGATGCTGGACGCCTATGCACGCAAACTGATCGACCCGCCGCTGAACGTGGCCGGGCGCGGACTGGCACGTCTGGGCATCGGTGCGAATTCGGTGACGCTGGCCGGGCTGGGCTTTGGTGTGGCGGCGGCTGGCGCGGTTGCGATGGGCGCTTTTGCGGTGGGTTTGTGTCTAATCCTTGCCTCGCGCCTGGCCGATGGGCTGGACGGCGCAGTGGCGCGCGCAACGCACAAAACCGACTTCGGCGGCTACCTTGATATCGCGTCGGATTTCTTTTTCTACGGCGCGGTGCCCTTCGGGTTCGTGCTGTTTGATCCGGCGGCCAACGGGGTCGCGGGGGCGTTCCTGCTGTTGTCCTTCTATGTGAACGGAGCCAGCTTTCTGGGCTATGCAATCCTCGCCGAGAAAAAGGGCATGGCCACCCGCGCGCAAGGCATCAAGTCGCTGTATTACTCAAACGGGCTACTGGAGGGCACCGAGACCATCGCCTTCTTCGTCCTTCTCTGCCTTCTGCCAACATATTTCGCGCCGCTCGCCTACCTGTTTGGCGCGCTCTGTTTTGCCACCGCCACCTTACGCGTCTGGGGCGCGTATCAGGCATTCGCCATCCCCCCGTCCGACCAGAAAGAGACCTCATGAAACACCTTGCCCTTGCCGCCGGCCTCACCTTGGGCGCGCTGACGCAACCGGCCCTATCAGACCCTAATCCAGCCGATTGGGCGGGGGTCAAGGCCGAAGCCCACGGCCAAACCGTCTATTGGAACGCTTGGGGCGGGTCCCCCACGACGAATGCGTTCATCGACTGGGTGGGCGATCAGGTCAGCGGGCGGTTTGGCGTGACGCTGGAGCATGTGAAACTCACCGACACCGCCGACGCCGTCACCCGCGTGTTGTCGGAAAAGCAAGCAGGCAAGGATGATGACGGCGCGATTGATCTGATCTGGATCAACGGGGCCAATTTCGCGTCGATGAAGGAAAACGGGCTGCTGTTCGGCCCCTTCGCGGAAGACCTGCCCAACTGGCAATATGTCGATGTCGAAGGCAAAACCGTGCGCACCGACTTCACCGTTCCTGTTGAGGGCTATGAGGCCCCATGGGCCATGGCGCAGGTCGTGTTCATGTATGACACGGCGGATATTTCGACCCCCCTGCCCTCGGCCGCTGAAATTCTTGACTGGTCCAAGGCCAACCCCGGCCGCTTCACCTATCCTCAGCCGCCCGATTTCCTTGGCACTACCTTTCTGAAACAAATGCTGGTTGAACTGGTGGATGATCCCGCCGCGCTGGCCGCCCCCGTGTCCGACAACACCTACGCCACCGTCACCGCGCCGCTGTGGGACTTCCTCGAAGACCTCACCCCGACCCTATGGCGCCAAGGCCGCGCCTATCCCGCCAACGGGCCGCGCCAGATCCAGCTGATGAATGATGGCGAGATCGACCTGGCGATCAGCTTTTCACCGTCCGAAGCCTCGACCGCCATAGCCAACTACGAACTGCCCGCCACCGTGCGCACCTTCGTGCTGGACAAAGGCACCATCGGCAACGCCTCTTTCGTGGCGATCCCGTATAACTCCGGGTCCAAGGCAGGAGCGATGGTGACTGCCAACTTCCTGATGTCGCCCATGGCGCAGGCCCGCGCGCAAGACCCCGAGGTGTTGGGCTATGGCACCGTGTTGCATGTCGGCGCCCTGCCGCCCGAGGATCGCGCGCAATTTGACGCGCTGGACCTTGGCATCGCCACCTTGACACCCCAGCAACTGGGCGATGTGCAGGACGAACCGCACCCCAGCTGGATGACCCGCATTTCTGATGACTGGCAGACCCGATACGGTGTGCAATAGACCCTGATATGGCCCAATCCCGCAGATTTCCCCGCCTGCCGCTGTTTCCGGCGCTGACCGTTCTGGTGCTGCTGGGGCCGGTGGCGGCGGGGCTGTGGGGCACCTTGCTGCCAGCCTTTGGCCACCTGCCTGCCGCGGGGCTGTCCGGTCCGTCGCTGGACGCCTTTCGCGCGCTCATCGACTGGCCCGGCTTTGGTCCGGCGGTGCGGCTGTCTGTGACAACCGGGCTGGCCGCTGCGATCCTGTCGCTGGCGATCACCGCGCTGATCCTCGCGGGCTGGGCAGGCACACGCGGCTTTCGCATCCTTGAGCGCTTGCTGTCGCCCTTCCTGTCCGTCCCCCACGCCGCCGCGGCCTTTGGGCTGGCCTTCCTGATCGCCCCGTCAGGCTGGATCGCGCGCCTGTTTTCGCCGTGGCTGACCGGCTGGGACCGCCCCCCTGACGTGCTGATCCTGAACGACCCATGGGGCCTGTCCCTGATCGCAGGAATGGTGATGAAAGAGGTGCCGTTCCTGCTGCTCATGTCCATCGCCGCCCTTGGGCAAATCGACGGACGCCGTCGCATGGCGCTGAGCCAAAGCATGGGCTACGGCCGCATCTCGGCGTGGATGTTCGCAATCTTCCCGGCGGTCTATGCCCGCATCCGTCTGCCGGTGCTGGTGGTTCTGACATGGTCAATGTCAGTGGTGGATGTCGCAGTGATCCTTGGCCCATCGACGCCCCCGACCCTATCGGTGCAGATCGTGCGCTGGATGTCGGACCCGGACCTTGCCTTCCGCCTTCAAGCTGCCGCTGCTGCACTGGTGCAACTGGCGCTGGTCATCGGTGCCGTCGGGTTGTGGTTCGCAGGTGAAAAACTGGTCGCCCACCTTGCCTGCAGGCGCATTGAGATGGGCCACCGCGGCCATTACGACCGCCCCCTGCGGCTCACAGGTTTTGCCCTTGGCACCGCGATCTCGGTCGCGCTGCTGTTGGGGCTTCTCAGCCTTGCCATCTGGTCCGTCGCGGGGTTCTGGAGCTTCCCCGACCTTGCCCCCGACCAACTGACCGCCCGCAACTGGATACGTCACTATTCCGGCAGTCTGGGCGCGTTTTTCGAAACCATGTTGATCGCCAGCATCGCCGTCGCCATCGGCTTGGCCCTTACCATCGGCTGTCTAGAGACCGAGCATCGCCGCAACCTGCGCCTGACCCAGCGCGGCATGTGGCTGATCTATCTGCCGCTGATCGTGCCGCAAACCGCGTTTCTGCCGGGGCTGCAAACGCTGTTTCTAAATTTCGGGCTGGATATGGGCCGCGCACCGGTGGTGCTGGCGCATCTGGTGTTCGTCCTCCCCTATCTGCGCTTGTCGCTTGAAGGGCCATGGCAGGCATGGGACCCGCGCCAAGCCACCGTTGCCGCCGCCCTTGGCGCAAGCCCTGATCGCGTGCTGTGGCGCATCCGTCTGCCGATGCTGCTGGCCCCGCTTTTAACGGCCATCGCGGTTGGTGTCGCGGTGTCGGTCGGGCAATACCTGCCCACGCTTCTTGTGGGTGGCGGGCTCATTGAAACCCTGACGACCGAAGCCGTCGCGCTGGCATCCGGTGGCGACCGCCGCGCCATTGGCGTGTTTGGCCTGATGCAAACTGCCGCCGCTTTGGTGCCATTCGCGCTGGCTTTGGTCCTGCCCGCCCTGATATGGCGCAACCGAAAGGGGCTGTTGCATGGCTGAGGGATTGCACCTGAACAAAGTAAAGATCACGCATTTGGGCCAGCCCCTGATGTCGATCGACACCCATGTCGCCCCCGGCGAAGTTGTGACCATCATGGGGCCGTCGGGCGTAGGCAAGTCTACCCTGCTTTCCGCCATAATAGGCACTCTTTCACCCGATTTCACGCTGTCCGGGCAAATCCATCTGAACGGGCGCGACCTGACCGCACTGCCGCCGGATGAGCGCTGTGTCGGCATCCTGTTTCAGGACGCGTTGCTGTTTCCGCACCTGTCGGTGGGGGCAAACCTTGCCTTTGGGCTGGCGCAGGGCGGCACACGGGCCGAGCGTCGCACGAAGATAGACACCGCACTGGCCGAGGTCGGGTTGGACGGTTTTGCCGACCGCGACCCCGCGACCCTGTCAGGAGGACAACGCGCACGGGTGGCTCTGATGCGGATGTTGCTGTCAGATCCCCACGCGCTGTTGCTGGATGAGCCATTTTCAGGGTTGGACGCAGAGCTGCGCGACCAAGTGCGCCAACTGGTCTTTGACCATGCCAAAGTGCGGGGATTGCCGGTGCTGCTTGTCACGCATGACGACGCGGATGCAAAAGCGGCGGATGGTCCGGTTGTTCGGCTGGAATAGGGTCGATAGGGCATCGCCCGACCATGGGGGCGAACGGGCGCTGCCCGGTCTGGCGACCGGGCGGAGCACTAAAGCCGCGACAAAACTCCGCCATCCAGCCGATACCCATCCGGCGCAATTTCGGCCCGGAACTCCGGGTCATGGCTGACCAACAACATCGCCTGATCCAACCCTTTCAGGATCGCAACAAGCCGCGCGTAATTGTCCGGGTCCAGCGCATTTGTCGGCTCGTCCAAGATCAGCACTTCCGGCTCCATCGCCAGCACCGTCGCAAGCGTCACCAGGCGTTTCTCGCCCCCCGACAGCTTGTGCGTCACGCGGTCGCGCAGATGGGTCAGGCTTAGGCGTGCCAAAATGTCATCGACGATCACCACCGCCTCGTCACGCGATTTGCCCAGATTAAGCGGCCCGAAGGCGACATCCTCGGCCACGGTGGGGCAAAAAAGCTGATCGTCTGCGTCTTGGAACACAAACCCGATCCGGCGGCGCACTTCGTGAAAATCCGCCTCGGCCGAGCGGGGTTTGCCGAAGGCGGTGATCGTCCCCTGCGCCGGATGCAAAAGCCCCATGATGATCTTTAGAAGCGTGGATTTCCCCGCGCCGTTGGGTCCAACCAGCGACAACCGTTCGCCCGGCTCAAGCCGCATCGCCGCACCCTGCAAGACCGGGTCCAGACCGGGATAGGCAAAGTGAATGTCTGTTAGCTCAAGCAGCGGCATACGCGACCTCGGCCCAGACAAGGGCCGCAAGGGCAGTGCCAAGTGCTGCGGCAAACAGCAGATCGGCGCGGCTCAGGCGGAAATCCTCTAGCAGCACGATGCGGCCAGAAAACCCCCGACATTTCATCGCCGCCAGAATACGTTCGGACCGTTCGATTGCGCGCACCAGCATCATCCCCACCAGATAGCCATAGCTGCGATAGGTGTGCCAGTTGGTGCCGGGCCGAAACCCGCGCAGCTTCATCGAGGTGCGCAGGCGTTGGTATTCCTCGCGCAGCACGTCGATATAGCGGATGGTGAACATCATCAGATGCACCAACCGCTCGGGCGTTTTCAGCGCGAACAGGGCATGGCCCATCGTCACCGGCTCCATCGAGCCGACCAGCGTCATCACTGCCAGAATCACCGCGTTGGCCGTCAACGCGATCTCGGTCGCGCGCCACAGGCCTTGCCACGTGGCCTCGAACCCCCACACCGTCACAAACGGCGTGCCGGGCACCGTAAAGGGCAACAGGAACAAGGTGAAGATGATGAACCCGTCCATCATCGCCATGCGTTTCAGTGTTTTCTGGATCGGCAAGCCCGAGATCGCGAGAAGCCACATCGACAGAATCAGTGCGCCCGACAGAACGCGCAGATCGCTCAGCCCAACCACGGTCACGGCATAGATCACCGTCATCACGATCCGCATCCGTGGATCAAGCGACGACACCGCCGCCCGAAGCGCGCCAAACCCTGATAGCGGCTTGTGGTCCGAGGTCAGGACATAAGTCATTTGCCAGCCCCCAGCTTGCGCCGCGCGGCGATGTAGAAGCCCAGACCGAACAGGCCGAAAATATAGCCTATTCCACCCAAAACGGACTGAAAATCCGATTTGTTCTTGAACGCTGTCAGCTCTTGCCGGATCGGGCGCAGCTCGTTGCGCAGCATGGTTGCGATTTCGGCGCGGGTGGCGTCGTTCAGACCTGCCGTCCCGCTCTGCATGGCTTCCGGCGCCCCCGCCAGAACCGACGCGGTTGCCGATGCTCCGGCCGCCCCCTGCCCCATCAGTTGCGCAACCTCGGCCCCCGGCAAGATGGCTTCGGCCACATGCCCGGCCCCAAGGTCGGCGCGGAAGACATGGGTCACGGGTTGGATCGGTGTAAAGACAAAGAACCCGTCATCATCGGTCGTGGTTTCGCCCAGCTTGGTGCCGGTATCGTCAAACACCTCAACCAGCTTGTTCACAGCCATGCTGCCGTCGGACATGCCGATCTCGCCCTCGATATCCTGGCCGGACGGGAAGACGCTGGCGATGACGTTATGGGCCAGCGCGGGCACAGGGGCCAACAGCGTGGCGATCAGGATCAGAGCGCGGATCATGCCAGCCCCCCTTTCGCGCCGATGAACAGTTCAGGTTTCACCCGGCGCGCCAGATAGATAGCGGCGCCGGACAACAGCGCCTCGATCACGATGACCGGGATATGGGCGATGAAGACCAGCTTGGCGGCGGGGATGAATTCATCGCCCGAAAGTCCCAGTGAAAACGCAACGGCCAGCGTGGTGGCGGCTATTGCAAAGCCGCCGCCGATGCCGCCCCAGATCGCACCCTGCATGGGTGATCCGCGTGATACCAGACGCCCGAAGATCAGGCCCGCCAGCACCGCGGGGCCGGCAATATTCACCGCGTTCACGCCCAGAACGGTCAGCCCGCCAAAGCCAAAGAACACCGCTTGCAACAATAGCCCGACAAACAATGCCGGGAACGCCGCCCAGCCCAGCACCAGCCCGGCCAACCCGTTCAGGATCAGATGGACCGAGCTTGGGCCGATGGGCACATGGATCAGCGAGGCGACAAAGAAACTGGCCGACAACACGCCTGCCGCCGGAATCCGTTCCAGCGGCAAGTGTTTCAGGCCCATGGCAATTCCGCCGATGGCGACGACGGCGCCGCTGATCAGCACGGGGTTTGACAGCGCGCCGTCTACGATATGCATGGCAGCCGCCTCACTTCATGTCCTCGGCGCGGATCCAGATCACGGCGTCTTGCGACAGTTCCTTGCCCTCGTGCTCAGAGGCCAAACCAGACCCTAACGCTGCGAAACCCCAGTATCCGGCCCTGGGAATGCCGAAGGTGAACACGCCGTTTTGATCCGCGATGGCCACAACTGCACCGCCCTGCATGGGTTGGGCGGTGGGGTCGGTTGTTGCGAAAGCCTCCAGATCCGGCTCTGCCGCCATGTATTCCACTTCAATCTCGGCCCCCGGCACGGGTTTGCCGTCCGCCAGCACCTGACCCGAGAAGGTGGACCCCACGATCACGTTGTAGGGCTTGTTCAGCGGCAGGATTTCCGTCGGCAACCCAACCGGCTGATCCCAATCGGTGGGCAGCGTGTTGCGGTTCAGCACGACCTTGGCAATCTGCTGAATAAAGATATCCTCGCTTTCCTCGTAATAGGGCGCGGGGATCGTGACGACGACGTAATCGCCCGAGCGTTTCACGGGAATGGTGGCGCGATAGGCCGCCGCCTCGTTCGACGCGCCTTTGAACGTCGCAGGCTCCAGCCGATCGGACAGATCAACCTTGTCGCCATTATGCACCATGAAGAATTCCTGCGGCGCGCCCATGTCCATCACATGGCCGTTTTCAAACGGGTGCCAGAAGATCAGGCCCATCGGCACATCGCCGGGGCGGTCGATCATCGCGTCGTCGGTGTAGTTCAGTTGGAAATGCGCCGCGGCAGCAGCGGGAAGCAAAGCGGCCAAAGCGGTGGCCAGTAGACAAGTTTTCATGTCGTCCTCTTAGAGTTCACAGGCAAAACGCCTGCATTCAAGAAGGAACAACGGGGATAATGGCTCGGGAGGGTCTGGTGACCGCCGGGCCAGACGCTCACCCCGGCGTCCGGTAGGTTGTGGGCAGATGCCCAGCGTCCGGCAGGTCTCCTGACTCGCGGGTCTTGGCTTGGCTGGCCTTCCCGGGACGCATCCCAGTGGCATTGTCAGCTTCGCTCGCCGCTCACAGTTGCGGGGGCAGTTACGGGATTGGCGCCTTTTGGCTACACCTCACCGTATTCCCTATTACTACCGCGGCGCCTTTGCGCACACGGAACCGATCGCACGACGTCCATGTCAGATCGACCGCCCCCGAGTCAAGCAAATGCACAGGGGTCCGCGGGTCGCAGACGCGTAGTGGAGCGTCGCAAGACCCAGTAACCTATTGAAAAATTTTTACTTTTTCGAAGCAAATATTTGGATGGTTCAGATATGGCAATCACGCCAATTGATCTTCGCAAACAATCGCCGCACTGTGCGCAACCAACAGCGGTCAACCAAGCGAAGGGCACCCATGTCACACCACGGCGCGCACGACCATCACACCCATGATGGCCATAACCATATCCCAAAGAACGAGCGCAAGATCGCCATCGCCGCCGCACTGACCGGGGGGTTCATGGTCGCAGAACTGGTGGGCGGGCTTCTGTCCGGCTCGCTGGCGCTGATCGCCGATGCGGGCCATATGCTGACCGATTTCGCGTCGCTGATGCTGGCGTGGTTCGCGTTTCGGCTGGCCCGGCGGCCCGCCGATTGGAAGCGCACCTATGGGTTTGATCGGTTCTCGGTGCTGGCGGCCTTTGTGAACGGGCTGTCGCTGTTCCTGATCGCCGCCTGGATCACGTGGGAGGCGATTGAGCGCCTGACCGCCCCGGTCGAGGTGCTGGGCGGCACGATGCTGATCATCGCGGTGCTGGGCCTTCTGGTGAATATCGTCGCATTTCTGGTCCTGACACGCGGCGAAGGCGACAATTTGAACGTCCGCGCCGCTGCTTTGCATGTGGCGGGGGATTTGCTGGGGTCGGTTGCCGCGATCGTGGCCGCACTGGTCATTCTGGCGACGGGCTGGACGCCGATCGACCCCATCCTGTCGGTCGTTGTGGTGCTGATCATCCTTCGCTCGGCGTGGAAAGTTGTGCGTGAAAGCGGGTCTATCCTGCTTGAGGCCGCGCCCGATGGGTTTGACCGGCGCAAGGTTGCAACCGATCTGGAGGCCCTGCCCGGCGTCGACAGCGTGGCGCATATCCATGCGTGGTCCGTCACCCAGGAACGCCCGATGGTGACGATGGAGGTCACGCCAGCCCCCGGAACGGACCCGCAAGAGGTCAAGACCCGTGTCAAAACCCGTCTGCGCGAGGCGTTCAGCATCGAACACGCCACCGTCGAGATCAGCAATGCCACCGTCCCCGCCGAAGCATCGCGGGGGTAAAACGCCCTATTTGGCCTGCTTAGTGTCTGTTTCCCGCAAACCCCTTCGCCCGATTGAACCGAGGTAACCAATGCCACCCCCCCCTGCCCCAGCCCTCCACGCCGCGCGCAACGCCGTGATTGCGATGTTCGTGCTCAACGGCGCGCTGTTCGGCATCTGGGCGTCGCGTATCCCCACAGTCGCGGGCAAACTTGCGCTGGACCCGAAGGATCTTGGGGCGCTGTTGCTTTTGATGGGGGCCGGGGCCATCGCGGCATTCCCGCTTGCGGGGCGTTGGGTGGATCAGCACGGCGCTGCACGCGTGACCGTGTGGCTAGCGGTGGGCTATGCGTTGTCGCTGTTGCTGATTGGCCTTTCACCCAACCTCTTGTCGATTGCGGTGGCCCTGTTTTTCTTCGGGGCAACCCATGGCGGCATGGATGTTGCGATGAACAGCTGGGCTGGCGCGGTCGAACGCCACCTGCCCCGCCCGATGATGTCCCGGTTTCACGCGACCTGGTCACTTGGCGCGGGGCTTGGCGCGGCGTCGGGCTATGCGGCGATCAAGCTCGGATTGCCCGTTTCGGCGCATGCAGTGCTTGCTGGGGGCGCCGTGACGGGCCTTTCGCTCTGGCTGGCAGCTGGACCCTCTAAATCTGCCCAATGGGCGCCTAACCCGGCCCACAGCGCCTCTCGCGGCCCATTTCTGGCGTTGCCCAAGGGGTCATTGCTGCTGGTCGGGCTGACCGCCATGTGCGCGTCGCTGGGGGAAGGGGCGATGGCAGATTGGGGGGCGATCTTTCTGGTCACGACGACCGGCGCTTCCGAAGCCGCGGCCGCTTTCGGCTATGCGGTCTTTTCCGTGGCCATGGTTGCCATGCGACTGGCCGGAGACCGCGTGACCCTCCATCTGGGGCCCGTGCCGACCGCGCGCCTTGCCGGAGTGATCGCAGCATCTGGCGTGGCTTTGGCCATCAGCGTTGCAACCTATCCTGTTGCGTTGGTCGGCTTTGCGCTGATGGGGGTCGGCTATGCGGTGATCATGCCATTGGCCTTCAGCCGGGCCACCAGCGACCCGGACCTGTCGCCGGGCAAAGCGGTCGCCGGGCTTGCAACGTTAGGCTATGGCGGTCTGCTGATGGGGCCGCCGGTGATCGGGTTCATCGCGCAGGCAAGCTCACTCCGGGTGGGCTTTGTGCTGCTTTTGGCGCTGTCCGCCCTGATCGTGGTGCTGGCCCCTGCCCTTGCACGGCGCGACTAAGCCCCGCGCGCACTCGGTAGACCCCTGATATCGCTTAGTAAAACGAGATATCGTCGACCAGGCTCATCTTGTTGCGCACGTCCTCGACGATCAGTGTATCGCCGTTGCCCAGTTCAATATAGACATCGCCGTTCTTAACTTTTGCCTTGTTTTTCATGAGCTTATGCGCGCCCATACCCTTTGGCAGCAGATCGCGTTCAATAAAGATCCGGTCGTTCTGACCATCGCGGAAGTCCTTGATCCGATCCTTGCCGCCATTGAAATAGAACCGATCAGCACCCTTGCCGCCTGTCATCCAGTCAGAGCCTGCACCGCCATAGAGCGAGTCCTTGCCCCTGCCGCCGTATAGCGCGTCATTGCCGGTCCCGCCAAACAGCCCATCATTTCCTTTGTAGCCATACAGCCGGTCACCTGAATCTTTTCCGGACAGCGTGTTGCCCGCCGCATTTCCTTTCAGCAGATCCTTGCCGTCGCCGCCCCGCACACCTTCGATCCGCGAGTAGGTGTCACCATAGGCACCACCGCGTCCCATGCCCTTGGCCAAGTTCACATAGATGGCAGCTTTTGTGCCGGAATAGTCAGCAAAGTCAAAGCCATCCCCGCCAAACAAATCGTCCAGACCCGGGCCGCCGATCAGCACATCCTTGCCGTTGCCGCCCGCAAGCGTGTCGTCACCCGCCCCACCGATCAGCGTATTGGCGCCGGTGTTGCCGATCAAAACATCATCGCCCGAACCACCCTTGGCCCGTTCGATCACTGTGCCATAGGCAATCACAAGGTTGCCCTTCTCGCCCATCACACTTGACGCCTTGCCGATGCGCAGGTCGATCCGCTGATCGCCGCTGTAGTTCGAGAAATTGAACGTATCAAAACCGCTGGAATCGTAGACGGTCATCGCGACGTTGCTTTCACCCGCGAAATCACCAGCCGGCCCGTCGGCGTTCGAGCCATAGCCATAGGTGGTCGAGCCCTTGTTGGCCCCCTTCCAAGTGCCATACAGCTTTTGAATGGCGGCGACATCGGCAATCATCGGCGTCAGGACATAAGCGAAAGAGGCGGACACATACGGATTTTCCGACTGCGAGAAATAGGACATGACGGTCTTTTGCCAGCTGTCATTGGCGTAATGCGCATTGCCAAAGAAGTTGGCCGACCCGTTGTAATCCCCTGCATGGCCCAGCCCCAGAGCGTGCCCAATCTCGTGCAGGTATGTTTGATAGGAATAGCTGCTCAGGTCATATTCGTCGCCCGAATACCAATAGGTCGGAATGTTGACCATCGACCCGCTTATGGTGCCGCCAAAACTCACCGAAGACGATGAATACGCCCCGCTGCTGTCACCTTGCACAAACACGATCTGCGCCGACGTGCCCGAAACTTCGGTGAACTTGATGCCAGATGCGGCGGACCAGGCATCCAGCGCCTTTCGGGCAAACCACTTTCCGGCCGGCGCGATGGAAGACACGGAATAGGTTAGCGTGCCACCCGGTTTCACATCAAAATGCCGGGCTGGTTGTCCGGAGATCGCCCAGTAACCATTTGTCAGATAGCTTGCGATCTGGTTGACCGAATAGGCTGGCATCGCGGCCAGAGACGGGCTGCTTGCGGCGCTTTGCGCCCCGGCTTGCACGCCACCTGCGCGCAACAATTCAATGATCGACATAAAGCCTCCTGATTTCGGTCAGCTACGTTTCTGCTGTCAGACGGAGTTAATCAACCTCTGTGGCAGAAAATGGGCGGGAAAATGCCTGCAATTCGGCCAATCCACGCGCAGGGCGAACCCTGTCCCCGCGGGGACAGACCTCCTGCCCGGCCCATTCAGCCTTCTGTCCCCTTGGGGACAAGAAGGTGGTCAGCCATCCAGCGCGTGAAAAAAAGCTTGAACCGCTTCCTCAAGCCGATGCCGATCAACGTTCGAGAAATCGCGCGCGATGCGCATTTCGATCCGCCCTTCGGATGCAGCGCAGCGCACCGTTCCACCCTTGACGTCCTGCCGGAACGTCGTCTTTGCCGCACCTGTGGGCTTGCTGGGCTGAGCTTTCTTGGGGATGGAAAGCGGCGCGGCTTGCTCGCGCAGAACCTCTAGTTCGGCATCCGGCGTGGACACCAACGCGGCCGCCAAGGCTGATTTGACCTTGGCGCGCGCGCCCTCTTCCGACACCAAACGCTTTTCAAGCTGCAAGCCCAAGGCGCGTGGGATCGCTTCAGGGAATTTCAGGTGGGTTCCAATGGCGTCAAGCAGCGTCATGAAATGCTTGATGTAGCTGCGCTTTTGCCGCGAAACAGACCCAAACAAGGCCGCCAGAGCCTGATCTGCATCTTGCGCGGCTGTCTCGGGGTCCGCCACATAGCCGCGCGCAAGCTCAGCCATTTCCGCGAACGAGATATCGCGTCGCACAAGGTTTTCATCGACCATCCGACGATAGAGCATTTCCAGCTCTTCGCCATGCGCCATCAGCCCCGCGGGGATGCGCGCGTAAGCCTCGTCACCCGTTTCGTCATAAAGCTCTTGGAACGCCGTCAGGCGGCGAAAGCCCTGCACCAGCTCAAAGACACCTTCGCCCACCTGCTCCACCCGGATCGGGTTGGACAGCCCTACATCACGGATCGAGGCTTTCAACTCGTCCAGTTCCGCATCACGCCCCGGCTTGCGATCACGGGTCAGTTTGTCAGACCGGATGGCATTCAGCGGGATCATGTCAGTGATCAGCCCTGCCTTTTTCAGGCGCACATGTTCATGCGCCAGCCTGTCGTTCTCGGCGCGAATTTGCGCCTCGACCGCTTGGCGCTCTTCCAAAGCGGCCGAATTTTCCGAAATCGCCGAGGCCATCGGGCCGCGTCGGGGTTCCGTCACGGGCGCAGGATCGGCTGCGGGTGGGTCGGCTTCCGGGAAGTCGATGTCAAAGACGCGACGTTTGCTCATGCTCTATCCTCCAGCTTGTCCCAGGCAGTCAGCAGGTTGTCCCTGAATTCCTCATACGCGGTGTCAAACGACCCTCGCGCCCGCCGCCAGGTTTCCCGCGTCATATCGCGGTAATCAATTTCGTAAATCGAGCTGAGGAAGCGCCCGGATTGCTCCACGGCGCGCGTCATCTCGATCGGGTGTTCGGCCAATCGTTCCCCAAAAACCTTACCAAACGCCGTCCGCATCGCACGGTGCAATTCGTTCGATGCCTCATAGCGCGTGAGCAGGAAGCGCACATCGGCGAACTCCTTGGGCAGCGACATTGTCCCCGCGGGGACAGAATTGGTGAACCGCGCCAGATCCTCCAGCGCCTCGGACAACTGACCGATGAAGGACGTGGTGCTGTCATATTCCCAATAGCCGGGACCCGACGGGATATAGAGCACATCCGCCGCAAACACCGCGTTCATCGACTGATACCCAATCGCGGGGGGGCAGTCGAAGACGATCATGTCATAGGCGTCATCCGCCAACCCATCCAGAAACCGCGACACGGCCGCGAAGAAGGACCATTCCGGGTTCACGTGGCGATACTGCGCGGACGCAAATTCAACGAACGCGGCGTTGGCGCAGCTTGGGATGATGTCAATCGTCGGCCAGCAGGTCGGCTTGATGAAATCCGAATTGCGCAGATCAGACAGCCCCATATCCGTGATCGCGGCGGGCAGCTTTCGCTGGGGCAGGGCGGTTCCGCTTTCGGCGCCCGCGACCGCGCTGTTCATCCGCTGGGTTTCCTGAATAAGGTCGCGCGCCATAATGCCCCAGACGGTGTATTCCTCGGCCACGTCGCTCAGCCCCATCGAGTGGCTGAGCGTCGCCTGCGGGTCGAAATCCACGCACAGCACGCGGTAGCCATCCAACGCGGCGGCGTGCGCAAAGTGCAGCGCAACAGTCGATTTGCCCGCGCCGCCCTTGAAGTTGGCAATCGCCGCGCGAATCGCCCGCTTGCCCGCGGGGCGTTTGGGCATCATGGATTTGCGGTTGATGCGGATGCGCCGGCGCAGCTCGTTGATCTCGTCCAGCGTATACCAGCGCTGCCGCCCGTCGCCTTCGACCAGCCCTTGGGGCAGGGAGGGGTCGGCGGCAAGACGTCCACGCAATGTGGATTGATTGACCTTGAAGATCAGCTCGGCGACCTCCCAGGATGAGAACCGGCGCAGCGTCTTCTCCATCTCGGGCGAATAGGTCTGCTGCCTGATCCAGCCCTGCATCTTCAGTGATTGTGCCTGTAACTGCGCCAAATCTTCGTGGGTAAACATCCTGACTCCTGCTCTTATAGGACGCTAATTATATGTGCTTTCTGATTTACGCGGAATTGGCGGAAAAAGCAAAAGGGATTTTGGAATTGGGTCAGCTTGCGACGCCCCACAGGGACAGCATTGATTTCATTACATTTTATTCAGAATAGCCCGCTGAGCCGCAGAATTTGGGGACACAAGATGTGCCGCTTCGCTATATTGGGGGACATATATGTTGTAATACGGGACACCCTGCATGTCCCCCTATACCTATAAACCATTTTTCTTATTAGATTTGAAAAGGTTTTAGGGTCTTGAGCCGAGAGGGCTTGACAGAATCGCAACCAAGGACGCAAATCGTTGCAGTGTTGGCAAAAGCGTTGAGTTCGGCGTAATATGCCTTCCACAGACCGAACGTTAGATTCGGCGATTGATAATACTTCCGGGCAAAGCTCCGGATCGAGGCAGCCGCGAATGCGGACGGAACAGGTAAGCTGGGGGCGGTATGCAACAGCTCAGGGCGACGGGTCGTAATGCGGCGTCGTTGAAATATGATCTTCTCACGGCGATGGGCGCCTATGCCTTGGCCGAAGGGAAGGGACCGCAACGGTTGGTGCTGCGGCTGATGACCTTGGTCACCGCGCGCTACAATTGGGTCCGCAATGAACTGACCGTGGGCCAGCGCGAGATTGCGCGGCTGTGGTCGGTGGATGAACGGACCGTGAAGCGCGAGATGGCGAAGCTCAGGGCGATGGGCTGGCTGGTCGTCAAGCGGCAGGGCGCGCGGGGCCGGGTCACCGAATACCGGCTGGATATCGAAAAGATCCTGCGCTGCACACGGGCCAGTTGGGCAGCAATAGGGCCTGATTACGAACAACGGATGACGCGCGACGAGGCGAAGGACGACAATGTCGTGCCGCTTCCGGTCAGCGGATCGCGGAGCGGGGCAGGGGGCATAGATGCGCCCCCGCCTGATATGTCGGACGGGACGGAATGGTCGACGGTCCAGACCTTGCTGCATTCAGAGGATCAAACCTTGTTCAACGCGTGGTTCCGGGGCCTGTCCCGGCAGGGGCGAGAGGGTGCAAAACTGATCCTGAAAGCGCCCAGCAGGTTCCACGCGGATTACGTCGACACGCATTTCCGCGCACGGATCCTCTATGCCTGCCAATCCATCGACAACAGCGTGGGAGAGATCGCAATCAGACACTAATCCAGCGGGGCAGGGGGCTTAGCCCTGCGCAACGTGCCGATCGACCATCCGTTGCACCATCGGGGCGAAGTGCCAAAAATCCGGCGTCTCCATGTCATCGCGTTTGCCTGCATCGTCCAGATAGCGCACCGCGATGATGTGCTTCAGGTTCGGGTTCTTTTCAAACGCGGCGACCTCATCATCGCTCATTGGGCCGCCTTGCAGCATCAGTGAATGCACCGAGGCTTCGCTGAGCCGGTCGAAATAGGTCGGTTTGGTGGCGCAGAGATAGCGCTTCGCGGCCACGTGATACCGCACGCAATCGGTGATCACGCTGGGAAAAAACCGCTCCAATACCTCGGCGCCCGCGTCTTCGTGGTGGCGATCTTCTGTGTCGTCAGGGTGATAGGTGCCGAATTCGGAAGTGAAATGGCCAATGTCATGAAGCAGCGCGCCGACAATGATTTCCTCGGGCTGGCCGTTTTGCTCGGCGATGGTGGCACCTTGCAGCATGTGTTCGGCCATGGTGACGGGTTCGCCCAGATATTCCTCCCCTCCGCGTCGGTCGAAGATGCTGCCGATGAAATCGACGATGGTGTCAGGGGTCAGGGTGTTGATATTGGGTTTCATTCTGCGGCCTCTTTCACGTCTGCGCGGCGCATCGCGGCATAGGTCGAGCGTAACCCGTCCTTGTCGGAATAACAGCCCTGAAGCCACCGCGAGCCGGTGCCGGAATAGGCTTTGCGGGCGTGCAGAACGCGGGTGTTGTCGACGACGAACGCCTCGCCGGGTTCCAGCCGGAAGGTGACCTCCATCGCCGGGTCGTCGATGATTTCGCCAAACCGGCGATAGGCGGCGTAATAGGTCTGCATTTCGTCAAACGGCACGTCCGACACGGCCGCGAGCGAGCGGTTGTTGAAGCGCACCGCGACCAGTTCGCCGTCGGGGGCAAGTTCGATCATAGGGCGGCGCGATTGCAGGCAGACACCATCTTCACCCGCATACTCAAATCGGGCGCAGAAGGACGATAATGCGGTGAAATAGTCAGGGTTTTCGTCGCGCAGACGCAGGGCGGCTGCAAACCCGTCGACCACCATGTTTTCACCACCCGCCGCCGAGCTTTCAAGGCAATATAGCACCTGAACCGAGGGCACCGGGTCGCGGTATGGGTTGTCGGTATGCGCTTGCAGACCCAGCCCGGTGAAGGCGAGGTTGGTTGGGTTCACCTCGGTGCGCACCTCGAACTTGCGCCCATAGTTTGTTTCACGCACATAGCCAAACAGATCGACCACTTTGAACAGCGCGCCGTCCTCGATGGGGCCGTTTTCTAGCTTGCCGAAACCGTAACGGTTGACCAGCGCGAGCCAGTCGCCCAAGGCCGCGTCGTCTTGCGTCATCGCAACGAAGTCACCAACCGGAACGGATCCCATCAGGCGGGCGTCCCAAGGCTCTAATTCGGCCGAAAGCCAGCCATTTTGCGTCGGGGTAGGGCGGTCATAGGCGTTCTGCACCAACCAATTTGCGTCATAGGTGATGGTTTTGCCCTCGGGCACGAATGTCACGTCAACCGCACTGCCATTCACGACAGCCCCGGTTATTTTCGTATCCGCCGGAATGTCACGCAGCGCGACAAGCCGCTGCCCATTGCCGGGCGCCCGGGTGGCGTCGTCCCAGGCGTTGTCGCGCAGCCACATGGCGTGAAAGCGCAAAGGGCCGTCTGGGGTGGTAAGGGTCAGGATCTGTCCTGTCGGGTCAAGGTTGGCATCAAGCATGGTGTGTCCGTTCGCTGCGTGAATTTCGGTGACACTTTCGCGCGTTTGATAGATAAGCACAATTTAGAGGAAACAACCCTGAGGCATGGATTGGCTTATGGTAAACACCCCCCTTTCAAACCTGCCGCTGGATTGGGTCCGCGCGTTCGAGGCGGCAGGCCGCACCGGCAGCTTCACCGCAGCGGCGGCGGAAACGGGGCTGACGCAGGCCGCAATCAGCCAGCGGATCGGCAACCTTGAGGCGCGATTGGGCGCGACCCTGTTCATCCGCCAGCCGCGCGGCGTGATCCTGTCGGTCGAGGGCGAGGCTTGGTTGCCTTATGTGACCCATGCGCTTGGCACGCTGCGTCAAAGCTCGGAAGAACTGTTTGGCATCCAGAGGCGACGGGTGACGGTTTGGGCCAGCGCGTCCGTGTTGCAATTGTGGGTCGCACCGCGTTTGGCGGGGCTATCGCTGGGCGATCAGGTTGAGCTGTCGTTTAAGACAATGGTGTTGGCCTCCGAGGATGGGCCGGGCGTATCGGGCGTGCGCATCCGTTACGGCAATGGGGATTGGGATATCGCGCACCGCGCGCGGCTGTATGACGAGGCGCTGACGCCGGTCGCCGCGCCCGTATTGATCAAGCGGGCAGGGCAGGGGGGCTGGCAGGATCTGCCGCGCCTTGGTCTGTCAGGGCCGCGCGCCGGTTGGCATGACTGGGCGAAAGTGACGGGGGACGCACCAACGCCGGTGCCGCAACTCCGGTTTGATACGTTCACTGCTGCCTTATCTGCCGCCGAGTCCGGGGCAGGGGTGTTGTTGGCGTCGCTGCCTTTGGTGCGGGCGCATCTGGAGGATCAGCGGCTTACGCGCCTGTCGCAAAGTGTGTTGCCGTCTGAAAACTCTTATTGGATGGTCGCGTCTGACCGCGATGTGACCCGCCGCCAGTGGGAGGCTTTGACCGGGCGGTTCTGCGCCTGAGCGGTTGCGTAGAAACACGCGGGATGCATTTTCTTGCGGCAATCCGTCGCGCAGCCCGTTAAAAGGCGCGTGAACCGGTCACAAAAGGGTCCACGCACAGGTGAAAGATACGAGCGTTACGGCACAGATCAACTTTGCCGCTGTCGATCACAAGATCGACGGGCGCTTGATTCTGTCCGGCGTCTCGGTCGATCTGTCGGCGCGGCGCATTGGGGTGATTGGGCGCAACGGGTCGGGCAAGACCACGTTTGCGCGGCTGCTGGCGGGGTTGGTTGCGCCGAGCGCGGGCACGGTCACGATTGACGGGATCAACCCGGCGAAAGACCGACGTGCGGCGCTGTCGCTGGTGGGCATTCTGTTCCAGAACCCGGACCACCAGATTATCTTTCCGACGGTGATCGAGGAGATCTCGTTCGGCCTGCGCCAGCAAGGTATGGATGACCCCGAGGCGCGCGCAGGTGCTGTGCTGGAGCAATTCGGCAAGGCGCATTGGCACGAGGCGCATGTGCACAGCCTGTCACAAGGCCAAAAGCAACTGGTTTGCCTGATGTCGATCCTTGCGATGACGCCGCGCATCCTGATTCTGGACGAGCCGTTCGCGGGGCTGGATATTCCGACCCGGATGCAGCTTGCCCGCTATCTGGATCGCTATGACGGCACGTTGGTTCATGTCTCGCACGATCCGCGTGATCTGACGGGCTATGATCAGGTTCTATGGCTGGACCGTGGGGTGTTGCAAGGGCAGGGGGCCGATGTGCTGGACGCCTTCACCGATGAAATGACACGGCAAGGAGAGGGCGATGATATCTCTGACCTCTCCCGTTAGGACGCGCGCCCATGATTGGCCCGCCGGGCTGAAACTGGCGGCTTTGTGCGTGGCGACGGTGCTGTTGTTCAAGGCGCAAAACCTGTGGGTTCATGGCGCGGCCTTTGCCGGCATGTTGGCGCTGTATCGCCTGCCCGGCCCGGTGTTTTTTCGCGCCGGTCTGCGGGCGCTGAAGGTGTTGTGGCCCTTCGTTGTGATGCTGGCGATCTATCACCTAGTGACGCGCACGCCTTACGTGGGTGGGGTGATCGTTTTGCGGATGCTGACAGCGGTCGGGCTGGCCACGTTAGTGACAATGACCACGCAACTGTCGGACCTGATCGCGGTGGTGCGCTGGCTGGCGACGCCGCTGCGCGGTGTGGGGCTGAAAACCACCTATCTGGAAACCGCCATTGCGCTGGTTATCCGCTTCACGCCGGTACTGCTGGCCAAAGGCACCAAGCTGATCGACGCGTGGCGCGCCCGATCGCCGCGCCGCCCCGGTTGGCGAATTATCTTACCGTTTACGGTCCTTGCGTTGGATGACGCGGACCATATCGCCGAGGCGCTGCGCGCGCGCGGTGGTTTTGATGCTATGGAGACCTAATACATGGAAAAGAATGTCACCCTGATCGCCCTATTTGCAGCCCTGATTGCTGCGCTGGGTCTGATCCCGCAAATCGCGCTGCCCTTTGGTGTGCCGATCACCGCCCAAAGCCTTGGCATCATGCTGTGCGGCACGGTGCTGGGGGCCAAGCGCGGCGCGTTGTCGGTGCTGTTGTTTCTGCTGCTGGTGGCGCTTGGTCTGCCTCTGCTGGCAGGTGGTCGCGGTGGCTTGGGCGTGTTCACCAGCCCGACCGCCGGCTTTCTTGTGGGCTTCCCAATCGCGGCGTTTGTCACGGGTCTGATCACCGAAACATGGCGCAAGGGGTCGCTGGCGGTCAGCGCGGGTGTTGCCTCGGTCATCGGTGGGATCGTGGTGCTTTACCTCTTCGGGATCTCGGGCTTTGCGCTGGTCACGGGCAAAACCATGGGTGAAGCAACCGTGGTCATGGCGGCCTTCATCCCCGGTGACATCCTGAAAGCCGCAATTGCGGGGATGCTGACGGCGGCTCTGGCCAAGGCGCGTCCGGCAAGTGTGCTGTCGCGCGTTTGATGGCGATAGGCTCTGAGAAGCGACCGACATTCGGAGAGATACCATGCCTAAGACATCAATTTTCTTTGTCATTCAGGGCCTCTATATGCAATCGCAGGCGCTGTTGCTTGCCAGTAGCCTGAGGGCGCATTTGGGCGATGAGCCTGACCTTGTCGGCTATCTTCCGCTGGACGACGCCCGGCCGGGCCCTGATGCAGCCACCAAGGCCGCGCTGGACGGTTTCGGCGTCAGTCTGCAGACCATGGAAATTCCCGCCGGGGCATGGAAAAAGCCCTATCCGCATGGCAATAAAATTTTGGCCGCGATGCAAGACCGCACGGCAGATATCCATGTTTTCATGGACACCGACATGGTCTGTGTCGCCCCGGTTGACTTCGCTTCATTGGCATCGCCAAACGCTGTTTCCGTGGTGCCCGAAGGCGTGCCATCGTGGGGCAAGAACAGCGACCGATGGGACCGCGCCTATGCGCATTTCAACCTGCCGTTGCCCACGGATCGGGTGCGCCTGACACGCCGCCGAAGGATAGAGTTCTATCCCTATTTCAACGCAGGCCTTGTTATTTTCAACGACGCCTACAAAGGCCAGGACGAAGGGTTTGGCAAGTTGTGGTTCGAAACCGCACACGATTTCGACTTCAACTGCGCTGTCGCCAAGAAACGCCCCTGGCTTGACCAGATAACCTTGCCTTTGACGCTGGCCAGATTTGGGATTGAGTATCGGGTTTTGTCTGAAGACTATAATTTTTCGATTTCCAACCGCGGCTTCGAAGCAGATGCAACCCCTTCAATCCTGCACTATCACCAATACCGGTTTGGTTCGGAATGGCCGCAGATTGACACCGAACTCGCCCGCATGAAACAAGCTTTGGGGCCGGAAACACTCGCAAAGCTTCCCGCCGAGTTCGAAGGCTACTGGACTGCCAGCCAGACGGACTGAACCGATTTTGTCGCAAGGGCGTCAGCATTCGTGCAAAAACTTTCATTGTTCAGCAAACGCGTGTTGGCGCCAGTTTACCCTTCCAGAAAGTGCGCCGTATCAGGGACTTACGACTTTTTCCAACACCACATTCAAAAAGTAAAATTTTTCAGGTGAATTGATTTCTGCGACAAATCGACACTTTCTTTGATCTAGGTCATTAGGGCGCGCCGACGCCGGGTTTAGGGCTTGAAACGCAAGCCACCAAACCAGCGAGCGATTCACATATGTCTGCATCACCCACCAGACGCGCCTTCCTGAAAGGCAAAGTTCAGGAGGTTCTGCGCCAGCGGCCCCCCGGAGTTGGCCCGGAGGCAGAGTTCCACGACGCCTGCACCCAGTGTGGTGAATGCGCGACGGCCTGCCCCGAAGGCATTATCATGAAAGATGCGGGCGAACGCCCGTTCCTGGATTTCAACGCCGGGGCCTGCACGTTCTGCCATGCCTGCACCGATGCCTGTGACTTTGGCGCGCTGACGCCAGAGAACGAATGGCTGTGGCGCGGGGATGTCGGCAACAACTGCCTGTCGTTGAACGGTGTGAACTGCCGCACCTGCGAAGACCATTGCGACCAACGCGCCATCGGGTTCCAGTTGCAAACCGGAGGCCGCGCCCAACCGGTGCTGGACGAAGACCTGTGCAATGGCTGCGGGGGCTGTTCGATGGCCTGCCCCGTCGGCGCCATTTCCTTCAAGAAGATCAAATCAGAAACGGAGGCCCGCCCATGATGAATATCTGTGGCTGCCTGGTGCACACGATGCCGGATATGACCGAGACTGTCATAACCGCGATCGACGCCACCCAAGGTGGTGAAGTGCATGCCCACCAAGACGGTCGCATCGTTGTGACCGTAGAAGACACGCCAGACATGCGTGCATCCGACCAGATCATGGAGATGCACCAGATCCCCGGCGTTTTGACCATCACCCTGACGTATCACCATTTCGAAGAGCTCGACGGCGACCCTGCCGCCGCTTCGACGACCAAACACTAATCGGGAGACACACCATGTCCATGACTTCATCCCGCCGATCCTTTCTGAAGGCCAGCGCCGCCGCCGCGACCGCCTCGGCCGCCGGCATCACCCTTCCCAATGGCGCTATGGCGCAACCCAAGTCCCCCGATATCCGGTGGGACAAGGCGGCGTGTCGGTTCTGCGGCACCGGCTGTTCGGTGCTTGTGGGCGTCAAGGACGGCCGCGTCGTGGCCACGCAAGGCGACCCGGAAGCCCCGGTGAACCGTGGTCTGAACTGCATCAAGGGCTATTTCCTGTCCAAGATCATGTATGGCGCCGACCGCCTGACCACACCGCTTCTGCGCAAGTCGAACGGCGTTTACGACAAAAACGGCGACTTTGAGCCGGTCAGCTGGGACGAAGCCTTCGACGTGATGGCCGAGAAGTGGAAAGCCAGCCTTAAGGAAAAAGGCCCGACCGCCGTTTCCATGTTCGGCTCCGGGCAGTGGACGGTCTGGGAAGGCTATGCCGCTGCCAAGCTGATGAAGGCCGGGTTCCGGTCCAACAACATCGACCCCAACGCGCGCCACTGTATGGCGTCGGCCGTGGCCGGCTTCATCCGCACCTTCGGCATTGACGAGCCGATGGGCTGCTATGACGACCTTGAGCATGCAGACACGTTCGTCCTTTGGGGCTCGAACATGGCCGAGATGCACCCGATCCTGTGGTCGCGGCTGACTGACACCCGCCTGACCAAACCGGGTGCAGAAGTGCACGTCCTGTCCACGTTCGAACATCGCTCGTTCGAACTGGCGGACAATGGCATGATCTTCGCGCCGCAAACGGACCTCGCGATCCTGAACTATATCGCCAACTACATCATTCAAAACGATGCGGTGAACTGGGACTTCGTTGAAAAGAACACCCATTTCAAACGCACCAACACCGATATCGGTTATGGTTTGCGTCCCGAGCACGAGCTGGAACAAGCCGCCGCGAACCCGTCGCATGACGGCAAGCACGGCGCCATGTCGGACATGACGTTCGAGGAATACAAGGAAGCGGTCGCACCATACAGCGCCGAGTATGTGTCCGAACTGTCGGGTGTGCCGGTCGCCGCGCTGGAACGTCTGGCGCAGCAATATGCGGACCCGAACCGCAAGGTGATGAGCCTTTGGACCATGGGCTTCAACCAGCACACGCGCGGCACATGGGTGAACAACCTCATGTATAACGTGCACCTGCTGGTGGGCAAAATCTCGGAACCGGGCAACTCGCCCTTCTCGCTGACCGGTCAGCCGTCGGCTTGCGGCACGGCGCGCGAGGTTGGCACCTTTGCCCACCGTCTGCCCGCCGACATGGTTGTCGCCAACGAAGGTCACCGCGACATTTGTGAAACCGCGTGGGGCATCCCGAAAGGAACCATTCCGCCCAAGCCCGGTTTCCACGCCGTGCTGATGCACCGCAAGCTGAAAGATGGCGACCTGAATTGCCACTGGGTGCAGTGCACCAACAACATGCAAGCCGCGCCCAACATGAACGAAGAAGGTCTGCCGGGGTATCGCAACCCTGAAAACTTCATCACCGTGTCCGACCCGTATCCGACCGTGACCGCGCTGGCCGCTGACCTGATCCTGCCCACCGCCATGTGGGTCGAGAAGGAAGGCGCCTATGGCAACGCCGAGCGTCGCACACAGTTCTGGCGCGAACAGGTGTCTGCACCGGGCGAAGCGAAATCGGATGTCTGGCAGGTGATGGAGTTCTCGAAACGTTTCACCACCGACGAGGTGTGGCCCGCCGAGCTTCTGGACACCATGCCGGAGCTTAAGGGCAAGACCCTGTTCGAAGTTCTTTACGAGAACGGCAAGGTCAACAAATACCCCGTGTCCGAAGTGGCCGAAGGGTTCAACAACCACGAAAGCGAGGACTTCGGCTTCTACGTTCAGAAAGGTTTGTTCGAAGAATATGCCGAGTTCGGTCGCGGCCATGCCCACGATCTGGCGGATTTCGATGTCTACCACCAGGCGCGCGGTTTGCGCTGGCCCGTGGTGGACGGCAAGGAAACGCTCTACCGTTTCCGCGAAGGCTATGATCCTTACGTGAAAGAAGGCGAGGGGGTTAAGTTCTACGGCAAGCCCGATGGCAAAGCTTTCATCATCTTCGCCCCGTATGAACCTGCCGCCGAAGAACCGGATGACGAATATAACCTGTGGTTCGTGACCGGTCGTGTGCTGGAGCACTGGCATTCGGGCTCGATGACCCGTCGTGTGCCGGAACTGCACCGTTCGTTCCCATCTGCCGTGGTGTTCATGCACCCGGATGACGCGAAGGATCGTGGGCTGAAGCGCGGGCAAGAGATCCAGGTCTCGACGCGTCGCGGCGAGGTTCTGTCGCGCGTGGAAACCCGAGGCCGCAACAAGATGCCCCGTGGTGTCGTGTTCATGCCGTGGTTCGACGAAGGTCAGCTGACCAACAAGCTGACGCTGGACGCAACTTGCCCGATTTCCAAGGAAACGGATTTCAAGAAATGCGCCTGTAAAGTCGAACGCGCCTAAGCGTACTACTGAGGAAAGATAAGACCATGTCCGCCGCCAACAAACGCAAACCCAAGCCGCTTGATCGCCGCCGCTTCCTTCAGGATGCAGCACGGGCCGCCGGGGCATGCGCGGTGGCGGGCATGGCGCTTACGAAACTTGCGACAGACGCCCGCGCGCTGCCGGCGCAGGCCATCCGCCCGCCCGGCGCCCTGCCGGAAGAGGACTTTCTGGCCGCCTGCATCCGCTGTGGGTTGTGTGTTCGGGACTGCCCCTATGACACGCTGAAACTGGCCGAGCTGGGGCTGGAAGGTCCCGCCACCGGCACGCCCTTCTTCACCGCCCGTGATATCCCCTGCGAGATGTGTGACGACATCCCCTGCGTCGTGGCCTGCCCGACAGGTGCGCTGGACCATGGGCTGACCAATATCGACGACGCTGACATGGGCCTTGCGGTGCTGATCGACGAGGAACATTGCCTCAATGCGCTCGGCCTGCGTTGCGATGTCTGCTATCGCGTCTGCCCGGTGATCGACAAAGCGATCACGTTGGAGCGGCGCCATAACGAACGATCAGGCGCGCACGCCATTTTCATGCCCATCGTGCATTCCGATCACTGCACCGGTTGCGGCAAATGTGAAAAATCCTGCGTGCTGCCGGGCGAGGCCGCCATCAAGGTGCTGCCCCGTCGTGTCGCGATGGCCGAGGCCGCCGACCACTACAAGCTGGGTTGGGAAGATCGCAACCCGATGGTGGATGACATCATCGACCTGCCCGATCGCCTGCCCGGACCGGGCACCGATAACCTTGCCGCCCCCGGTGGCTATCTGCCGGGCACCGAAGGCCTGCCCGATCCCTCGATGGATGGCGGCTTTACCCCCTCTTTCAACCTTCCCGGAACAGGAGGGTCAGGACAATGAGCGAGAAAACCGCCCTTCCCGTCGGACAAGAGGCCATTCAGGACAAAGGCTGGTGGCTGGCCCATCGGTTCTTGATCCTGCGCCGTGTGTCACAGGCGTTCTTCCTTGGCCTGTTCTTGCTGGGCCCGTGGTTCGGGATCTGGTGGGTGAAAGGCAATCTGGCCGGGTCACTGACCTTGGACATTCTGCCCCTGACCGACCCGTTCGTCCTGCTGCAAGGCATGGTCGCCCAACACTGGCCCGAAATGACGGCCATCATCGGAGCACTGATCGTCGGCGTGACCTATGCGCTGATCGGCGGGCGCGTCTATTGCAGTTGGGTCTGCCCGATCAATCCGGTCACCGACGGCGCCCACTGGCTGCACGACAAGCTGGGCTTTGCCAAAGGTTGGCAACCCAAACGGAACACGCGTTTCTGGGTGTTGGGCATGGTGCTGATCGTTTCTGCCCTGACAGGGACCATTGCCTGGGAGTTTGTGAACCCGATTTCCATGCTGCACCGAGGCCTTATTTTCGGGATGGGTTTTGCCTGGACCTTCGTCCTTGCCGTCTTTCTGTTCGATCTGTTTGTGTCGCGCCGTGGATGGTGCGGACACCTGTGCCCGGTCGGCGCGTTCTATGGCCTGCTGGGTCACGGCTCGATCCTCAGGGTCAGTGCGGTGAACCGCGCCGAATGCGACGACTGCATGGACTGTTTCGCGGTCTGCCCCGAAATGCACGTGATCACCCCCGCGCTTCGCGGCGCGGATGAGGACACGCCGATCATCCTGTCGCCCGACTGCACCAATTGCGGTCGCTGCGTGGATGTCTGCGCGCCCGATGTTTTCAAATTCACCACCCGGTTTGACACCACCCCCGCGCCAGCCCGCGCGGCTCGCCGGCCAAAACAACGTCAACCCGAGGCCAGTCGCGCGGCCTGAGACAATAAATGCGGGAGATGCCCAAATGAAAAAGAACCTTCTGATCAGCGCCATCGTCGCCCCGACGCTTCTGGCCACCGTTGCCTTCGCGCAAAGCGCTGGCGGTGTCAGCACCTTGCGGGGGGCGGATGTATCCGAACCCGTCGCCGTCGAGGATGTGTTTCACCAAAACGAAACCCGGTTCGCCCGGAACTATCGCCAGCAGCCCCCCTTGGTGCCGCATTCAATCGATCAGTATCAGATCGACCTGAAGGCCAATCGCTGCTTGTCGTGCCATGACTGGACCGTCGCAGGCGAGCGCAAGGCACCGACCCTGTCGATGACCCACTATCTGGACCGGGACGGCAACCAGCTGGACACCGTCGCCGGGACTCGCTGGTTCTGCAACCAATGCCACGTGCCGCAGGCCGATGCGCCCGCGCTTGTCGACAACACATTCGAAGCCTCGAACTGAGGCGGATGAGAAAGGATAAGGGACATGTCTGACGCAAACCCCGGCTTCATCCGCCGCCTTTGGCGCAAGTTCAGGACACCTGCGGGTGTTTCGCTTGGCACATTGCTGATTGGTGGCTTTGCTGCCGGTGTCATCTTCTGGGGTGGCTTCAACTGGGCGCTCGAGATGACCAACACCGAAAAGTTCTGCATCTCCTGCCACGAGATGGAGGATAACCCTTACGCAGAGTATCAGGGCTCGGTTCACCAGAACAACAGCTCGGGCGTTCGTGCAACTTGCCCGGACTGCCACGTGCCAAAGGATTGGGGCCCAAAAATCGTGCGCAAGGTCAAAGCTTCGAAAGAGCTTTACGGCCACTTCATCACGCGCGTGATCTGGACCCCGGAAGAGTATGAAGGTCACCGTATCGACATGGCCGCCCGTGAATGGCGCCGAATGAAATCGACGGATTCGAAGGAATGTCGTAACTGCCACAGCTTCGATTTCATGGATTTCACGCAGCAGGAAAACCGTGCGGCCG
>NZ_JBTLRH010000005.1:0-77687 GCF_054482655.1 Aliiroseovarius sp. CAU 1755
CGTTCACGATGACGCTCACAAGCTGTTTTTCCTGATGATCTTTAGGCATCCAAAGTTCCTTTCTTAGCCTTCAGGTGGGTACGGGTCTTTCCCGTAGGTATTGGCGTCGCGGATTTTTCCGTTCGGCCGGTGAATGATGACCTCGCCCCTTTCGCGTATTGCGGTCGAGCGGGCCGCTCCGATTGCCGCAGCTTGCGTCGGGTGGGTGGAGCCAACTCGGGACGAACCCTCTCGCCGAGTCGCCCAGCCCGAAACGTGCGGTACAACGTGGATGCGCTTTGACATGACGTCTCCTTTTTCAGTACGCGTCGTGTATCTATTTTTGATCAGGATACGTGAAGTGGTCAAGGAAAAAACGAAACATGGTGTGTTATGAAAAAAATTTTGACAAGAATGTCAGAAATGAGTACGCTCCGCGTTATGAAAATAAGGCGTTCAAGCGCCAGCTGTGATGAGGATGCAACATGCAGGTCGGGTTTGAGACGCCTTCCATTGGGGCAATGTGCAACAGTGGACGGCAGCTCGTCTCAGCTTTGGGCATCGAATCGGCTGATAGGGTGAAAGATCTGCTTTTTTTCTTGGACGCCGCACCAACGCTCGCCGACTTGAGTGAATCTCCACCGATTCTGAGAAGGCAGGTCGCTGAAGACCTGCCGCCTGCATTCTCGGTGGGGAAAGCCGGCAATGGACAAGTGCTCTTCCGACCTCAGTCTTTTTTCGAAGGGCAACAGTTGCACGACATCGACAGAATAAGCGTCATTTCCGTGGGAGGAACCGTGTGATGACAACTCAGAATGTTCAATTTCGCCCTGACTACGAACCAAGGCTCCCGGGTGAATATCTGCGCAGGATTCTAAGTGAGCGAGGTATCAAGATTGTCGACTTCGCTCGAAGAACCGGTCGCCCCACCAAGGCAATAAGTGAGATCATATCTGGGAAGGTTGCAATTACGCCTGAAACGGCAATTCAGTTCGAAAGAGTTCTAGGTGAAGGTGCTGGTTTCTGGCTCGCGCTTGAAGCCAAGCACCAGCTTTCTTTAGCCCGCTTGCGCGAAGATATTGCGGACACCAAAAACTCCGCCATCTCATGGGCGCAACGGTTTCCCATTGGTGAAATGCTTAAGCTGAAGTTGCTGGACAAGAAGCCGATCCCTTCTGAAAGCGTTGACCGCATTCTCAGGGCATTTGGTGTAAGCAGCATTTCTGCGTGGGAGCATCATTGGCAGGAACGTTTAGATCTGTCTCGCTTCAAGCAACAGAATCACAACAAAATTGATCCGCTGGGCGTCGCCGTTTGGCTCCGGTGTGCCGAGGTTACCGCGGATCGGATTGACACCTCACCCTATGCAGAAATTGAGTTTAGATCGCTTCTTTCCGACATCAGGATGCTAACGCTGAAGCCATGGGACGAGATTTCGCAAGAGCTAATTGCTTTATGTGCTAACGTCGGCGTTGCTGTAGCGCTTGTCCCATCCGTAGCGAAAACCGGTCTAAGAGGGGCTGCATACTGGGCGAAGAAGGACAAGGCGGTTATCGTGGTGAGCGATCGGTTAAAGCACGAAGAAAATGTCTGGTTCTCGTTTTTCCATGAAGCTTGTCATGTTCTAGAGCATAGCAAAAAGGCCGTTTTCATAGACAAGGACAAAAATGGAACAGGTGGCCGAGGTATTGAGGAAGATGCAGACAGGTTCTCAGCAGAAACTATAATCCCTCGGGTCATAGTTGATGAGTTTCGAGCGACATACGGCCCAAAGGTTGTTCATATGACTCAGAAGGCATTCAAGAGATTTGCAGAGAAGCATCAGGTGGCTCCAGGTCTGCTTCTAATGCGCCTGCAACATGACGACATTATCTCCCATAAAACACCACTTGCTAGGCTCAAGCGTAAGGTTGAGTTCACGGTTCCGCATCATTAACGGATGAAATCCTAGAAACGGTGTTCGAAGGTCGAAGCTGCGTGTTCCCGCTTGCCACCCATCGTGATCAGATTAATTCCTTGAATTGCTCCAACTCGGCCGCTGTTGCGACCAAGCCCTGCTGGGTGAGGATGGCGAGGTAGTCTTCGGCTGAGTATGGCGGGTTTTTGAGGCGGGCGCGGCCTTTGCGGAGAGCTGAACAGAAAAGTCCGGGCGCGAGTGACAGATGGTTGCTCAGGAAGTCGTCTGGATGCAGCGTTTCGATCCCGTACGGCGCAATTGCTTCCTCGGGAAAGTCCTTCAGGTTTTGCGTCACGATCACATCGCATCTGCCGACGATGGCTGCCGCCAGGACATGCCGATCATTGGGGTCAGGCAGGTCGAGCGAAGGGATCAGGGCTTGGTAGCCGGTTACCAAGCAATCCCGTGTCGCCTGATTCATGAGATTTCGCGTCCGCTCGAGTGCGGCGCGGTCCCGGTGGGGCTCGTTACGCATCAGCGCTTCAATCCACTCTCGGTGAATATCTCCAGACCACTTGGCCTTGAATACATCAGTCACGGCGAGTTGCATGAGTACATCGCGCATCGGCGCCGGATAGAGAACGTTGGCGTCGAGAAGCGCCGTATAGTGGCTCATGGTTTGCCGTAACCCATATCCTGGTCTTGCGCCTCAGTTGCCAGCTGGTCGAGCACGCTTTCCCGTTCGGCATCGATGTCCGCCTTGTAGGCCATCACATCTTCCATCCGGATGCGGCGGTGCCTACCCACTTTGCGGTGGGGGATCTTCTGCTCATCCAGAAGCTTGATCAGAAACGGACGTGAGACATTCAACACATCTGCGGCCTGAACCGTAGTTAGTTCGGCATTCTCAGGGATAATCGTGACCCCCTGCCCCGCTGCCATGGCTTCCAGGATATCCATGAGAAGCGCGACAGCACCAGCCGGCAGTTCAATCGGTTCGACCTGATCTCCGTCGGTGACGCGCAGCTTGAGAGGCGCTTTGCTCCGTGCATAGCGCGACAGGAGTTGCCCGGATGCGCGTGCGATTGCGGCCTCCTGGGCGCTCGGGGGCAATTGCCGGTGAGCCATCATGTTCATGAGCCATCTCCTTTGCTGCAAACCTCAATATAAGCCTAAACGCAATAAATGCAACAAATGAATTAAGTGTAGATCATACGTAGTTCGATGAATTTGGTTTTGAGGAATGGTTGGTTCGGCACGCCAGCGCTCTGGCGCTGACCAGGCTCTTGGCTGCGCCCGGAGCCGCGTGTGTCGCGTCTCCGCCCATCCGGGAAACGATCCTTCGTGCATGTCTCGGATGAGATCGCGGCCGAGACCGCGATCGCTTGAACCAGCGGTCAGCCGGGCCTCCGCTCTGCTCTAACCCGGCTGGCAGGTTTCATTTCCTTGAATCCGCCTGCCATCCGGTCGGCGCCCCGAACAGGGGCTCTGGTGTCGCGTGCCGCGCCAGCCTCCTCGGAGAAATCCGGTTCCTCCCATGCGGTTGCACGGGCCCCTCCCGATTTCACCGCTCCGGCCCCCTGTGTCGGGACGCCGTCCGGCCGCAGGAGGGCTCACGCCCTCACCTGCTCTGCCCAGCCGAAAAGCACGGGGGCTTTTCGGACTGACAGATCAGTCGAGGCCTCCGCCACTGGCGGAAGCGGACAGGGCCGAGAGGTCACAAGAACAAGATGCCGCGCCGCTCTAACCACGAAAGGAGTTGGCCATGGGCCTCGATCAATACGCATATGTCAAAACCCCCGAGAGCGGCGACGAGGGCGAAAGTCCTAAGTTCGTCTGGCGTAAGCATTCCAAGCTGCAAACCTTCATGGAGGCGCTCTACACCGAGCGCACGGGGCTTTCCGCCTCCGATCTCAATTGCGGTGAGTTGAAACTGGAAACCGCCGACATCGACACTTTGGAACAGGTGGTGAAGGGAAGCGCCCTGCCCCATTGCGAGGGCGGGTTCTTCTATGGCCATCAGTTTCAGGACGAGGTGGCAGCTGAGTCCCGCGACTACGATCTCGCGTTCTGCGCTTGGGCGCGGGCCGAAATCGAACAGGGATCGACCGTGATTTATTCCTGCTGGTGGTGACGCCATCGGGGCTGGAACCTCACGCGTTCCGGCCCCCCTCCCCTGCCCCATCCACAAAACCAGCCGCCGAGCGCCTGAGCCGCGCTCTGAGCAGGCCTGACATCCATCCGAAAGGACAATCCCATGACCAAGCAACAGACCATTCAAGCCGACACCGCCAGCGCCGTGATCCTGCAAATCCCCTTGGAGATGCTTACCATCTCGGATCTGAACCCGCGCAAAGCCGTTTCCGAGGCGCATATCGAAAGCCTCGCAGACAGCATCGAGCGCTTCGGCCTCATCCACAACCTCGCAGGTCTCATGGACGAGGATGGCAAGGTCGGGATCGTCGCGGGCGGGTGCCGTCTCTGCGCCATCCAGAAGATCGCGGAGCGGTCAAAGACCCATCCTTTCACCACGGTGCCAGTCAAGCTGGCCGCTGACGCTGCCGAGGCCGAAGATTGGGCCAGCGCCGAGAACGCTGCCCGTGAAGATATGACCCCGGCAGACGAAATCCGCGCCTTTGGCCGCATGAAATCACGCGGGGCCACCGTGCCGGAAATCGCCCTAGCCTTCGCCGTGACCGAAGCCCGCGTCTATCAGCGGTTGGCTCTCGCGGGCCTGCCCGAGCCAGTGCTGGACGCGCTGGCCGCAGGTGAGATCAGCCTCGGCACCGCCAAGGCCTTCACCCTCTCCGATGACGAGAGGCTCACCCTGAGCCTTCTGGATCAGGTGAAGGGGCAAGCCGTCTCCGAATCTGCAATCAAGAATGCGCTGCATCCCGATGCCATCAAGGCCACAGACCGCCGTGCCAAGTTCGTTGGGATCGACGCCTATGAGGGCGAGGGCGGCACGGTCACGCGCGATCTCTTTTCCGACGAGGTCTTCCTCGCCTCCCCTGCCCTTCTGGATCGGTTATTCACGGAGAAGCTGGACGCGGCCCGTGCTGATCTGGTCGAGACCGAAGGCTGGGCATGGGCCGAGGCCCGACCCGAGGCCTGGCTCAACTACTACGAGTTGGATCAGATGAAGCTGGCACGCCTCTACCCCATCGAAGGTGATCTGACCGAGGAAGAGGCGCAAGAATACGACGAACTGGCAGACCTTTCCAATGGCGGGGTTCTGGACGAGGAAGGCGCGGCGCGGCTCATGGAATTGCAGGTCCTTCTCGACGGCGACTATTCCGAGGATCAGAAAGCCCATGCGGGCTGCATCATCCTTGTGAACGGCTCAGGCAAACCCGAGATCACAGCCGGTCTGGTCCGTCCCGAGGACAAGAAAGCCGCTATCGAGGCCGGTGTTCTGCAAGCACCGCAGGTCACCAAATCCGACACCCCGAAATCCCCCTACTCGCAAAAGTTGGTGGCGGACATGCAGGCGATCCGGCTGGCCTCGGTTCAGGCAGCCCTTCTGGCCAAACCGGAACTGGTTCTGGACCTGTTGGGCTTTGGATTGTCGGAGGCATCGGGCAGCTTCGAGAGCGTCTTCGGCATTCGGCTGGACCGCCCAACCAACGCGCCGAGCGTTGAGGATGGGTTCGCCCGTGAACCGCGTCTGGAACATGGGGTGGATGCCAGCGAATACTGGCAGAAAGGCACTCGTGTCGAAGACCTGTCGGAAGCCTTCACCGCGTTCCGTGAGGACGGAAAGAAAGGGCGTAATGCCCAAATCACAGAAGCCATTGCGCGCACCCTGCCCTATCGGGCTGGTGGCGCGGAGTTCTTCGAGTTGATTGGAAACGAAGCCGGGGCCGATATCCGCAAGCACTGGAAGCCCACGGCAGAGAATTTCTTCTCGCGGGTCTCAGCCGGTTATCTGATCGATCTGCTCTGCGACTTCCTCGATTGCGATGCCCGCGACGAGCGTGTCGCCAGGTTCGCCAAGCTCAAGAAGGCGGAGAAGGCCGAGAAGATGGAAAAGCTCATGAGCGACCCAACAACCCAGAAGCTCATGGGGCTGACACCCGATCAGAAAGCCAAACTCGACAAATGGGTGCCCGATTGCACCTGACGGCTCCTTCGTGGGGAGACCCAACTGGCCCCGCTTCGGCGGGGCTTCTTTTTTGTTCAGGTAGGGCCTGGGGAAGCGGCCCTCAAAAATGTCCGGCGGCGGGGCAGAAGGACAAGCCCCCTGCCCCGGCGCCGGACCAGCGCTGTCCGCGCGGGAGCACCGATTGGGCGGTGCGGCGTGATGCGTGGAGCCTTGAGCGATCAATGAAAGCAGCCTTTCGATCAAATCGCGGCGAAGGTCTGGAACGAGCCCATAGTTTCGGATGCTGCAGACGGCACGAATGGCGGCTATAGACAAGTTGGCGCTGTGCAGCCTGAAGGACTCGCTCTTTGAACGTCACCTCACCGCATCTCGAAGCCTTCACCTCTAACTCTGCCGTGACTTGGCAAATATGACGCTGCAAACTCCGCTCGATGCCGGATACTTGGTTCTTTTGATCTAAGGCGTTCGCCAATTTCATTGCTAAAGCCCCTTGTTTCAACTTTTGGAATGAGGCGGCAGATATCGCGAAAGTTTCGCAGTGCTTTCGTGTCGATCCGACGCAAGATCAGTTCCTGGATCAATTGCTTCTCTTCATCCGAGAGGTCCAACTTCTTGATGCGCCTCACCAGTCGTTCCAGAATGTACCCAGACCGAAAGAAATAGGGGTCAGTTGCGATATAGCTGAATGCAAAATCACGCAACCCTTTGTCTTGCGCTATGTCCTCGGAAAGACTTCTTTCGACAAGATCGTCAACCTCAGAACTGAACTCTCGAAACTGTTTCGCAGCCCGTTCCCAATCTGAGTGCGCGTGCGTAGATTTCTCCCTGCGCCGAAAAGTCTCCCATACCTTCGAATGGAGTTCATTCTTCTTATTTTCGTGTTGCCGAATGAGAGTGCAAAAGTCTTTCATGCGTTCAGTCTAAGGGTTCGTCGCATGCGCGCGCCAGCCTGTTTCTTGGGGTTTGAGATTCGGGCCTCGCGACCAACAATGCTCACCTTAACCCGAGAGCTGCCATTCGCGCAGCCGCAGCGAAAGCTCACTTTGTCCGCTCTGCAGTCGTCTGCTGTGGTTGCAGTGAACGTCTGCTTCGGTGATCTGAGGTCGCGCCGAACACCCATCTTTGCTCACAAATGTCGCTTTCGGTTCGTTGCAGAGTTCTCATTGTGCCCCTCATCTGGGGTTGCATGACATGTTGGTCGCAGGGTTCGCCCCGAACACAAAGGGCGGTTGCCAGAATTGTCCCCTGCCCTTCGGGCATTCCGCGCGCAACAAAATTCAGCCCCCCTGCCCTTCTCCGCTTCGCTGCGCCTTCGGTGTGTTCAGGCCGTTGTCCCCTGCCCTCTGACCATCATTGCAACACCAGAAAAGGAGCACAGCAATGACCACCAACTGCATCAAATTCGAAAGCGCCGATATCGAGACCGCCAAGGGCGTCGGTTCGATCTCCACCCTGACCTTCGACATCGACATCACTGTCGAGCCAGTCGCAAGCGATAATCCGATGGCCCCCACGCACCGCGTTCTCGGCCGTTCGCCACGTGGCCGCCTAGTCGAATGCGGCGGGATCTGGAAAAAGCAGAACCGTGACACTGGTGCTGATTACTTCACCATGAGCATCCGTGATTTCGGTTTCAACGCCAATCTCGGCAAGGCCGCAAACCAGGATGATGACACGCTTCAGGCGGTGATCCCCTGGGGTCCGAAAGAAGTCTGAGTAAGGCTCCCGGCGAGGCAATCTGCCTCGCCGCAGGGTTTACAGCTGTAAACTTGCATGGTTTGATGGGCAGCGCATATAGTCCACTCCTGCCCATTTAGACACTAAATAGGCGAAAAATCTTGACTTAAGTGGGTGAATCACACCTTTTATCCCCAAGTGGCGCGAAAAAGGCCACATGTTTGAATTTGGGGCAACCACATGATTCCAGTGACACCGCTTAATACCGAGAGGCCATCAGCCCTCGCAACCGAAATTTCCGAACGGCTGAACGCGGCAATCAGAGAACACCTTCTTGCGGCTTTCGCACCCGATAACACAAAGTCGTTGCGCGCCTTCGCTGCTCCAGAGGTTGCCGAGTTGCTGGGTGTCTCTGGCCAGTTCATGCGCAAAGTGCACGCTGAGGGAACTGTTCCCGAGCCGAGCGACATCCGTGGTGGCCGTCGGTATTACTCTGCCCAAGAGATTTGGAATGCACGAGAGATCCTTGAGCGCTCGTCTCGTACTAAAGGCCGATACGTTCCCTGCCGTTCCCCTGAAGAGAAGCTCCAGGTCTGGCAGCTAATGAACTTCAAGGGAGGCAGCAGCAAAAGTACCACCACCATTCACCTTGCCCACTTTTTTGCGCTACGTGGTTACAGGGTGCTCGCTGTGGACCTCGACCCGCAAGGCTCGCTTACATCAATGTGCGGGATTAGCCCGGAGATTGAGTTTGATGGGCTGACGATCTACGACGCAATCCGTTATGATGATCCCGTGGACATGGCGGAGGTCGTGCAGCCAACCTATTTTCCTGGGTTGTCAGTCGCTCCGTCGCGGCTGATCCTTTCCGAATTTGAAACGGAATCGGCGGTTCATTCGAACCCGGACCAGCCGTTTTTCACACGTATTCAGGACGCACTTGCCCAGGTAGAAAACGATTTCGACGTGGTTCTTGTAGATAGTCCGCCGCAGCTCGGGTTCCTAACAATTGCAGGAATGGCAGCAGCGAGTTCTCTGCTCGTGCCCCTCACGCCTTCCATGTTGGACGTGTCGTCCACGGCTCAGTTTCTGGAACTTGCAGGCGCCTATATGGGGGTGATTGAGGAGGCCGGCGCGACGCTGCAGTACGATCATTTCAAATTTTTGATCACCCGTGACGAGCCAACCGACGTGCCTTCGCAACAGCTTACATCCTTCATGCGCGCCTTGTTTCAAGATCGGGTTATGTCGGCGACCGCGCTGAAGAGCACCGCAATCAGTGATGCGACAATGCTCAAGCAGTCGATCTATGAGGTTGTTCGTTCCGAGATGACGCGAGCGACATATGATCGTGCCAAGGGTTCGATGGATGCGGTTGGGGAAGAAGTCGAGAGTATGATCCATCATGCATGGGGACGTTCATAATGGCCAGGAAATCACTCCAAGAAATGTCTGGCATCGCCAGCACAATTGCGCGGTCTGGTGCAAAGCCAGCGGACAAGGTTGCAAAGACAAGTGCTCCGGCTCTCGGTGCGCTGCAGGGATCACTCGCAGCAATTCGTGAAATTGATCCAGATCTGATTGATGATTGGGGACCCGTCGACCGGCTCGGCGAGTTTACAGCTGTAAACTCCGAAGATGACGGCGAAGGTTTCGATGCTCTCAAGAACAGTATTCAGGAAGGCGGGCAACAGGTCCCAATCCTTGTTCGAAAGGCGAAATCTGAAGGCCGATATGAGGCAATCTATGGTCGACGGCGACTAAGAGCCTGTCGGGAGCTTGGCATCAAGGTGCGCGCCAACGTCCAAGATATCGATGACGAAACGGCACTTCTTGCAAAGGGTTTGGAGAACGCTGCTCGCCGTAACCTTTCGTTCTACGAAAAGGCTCGGTTTGCGGAAGCTATTCTAGAGGCTGGTCACGCCACTCCTACGGTGAGGCAGGTTTTGAGCCTGTCTGCCTCAGGTCTGTCGCATTTGATGAAAGTGACTCAGAACGTGCCGAAAAGGGTAGGAGATTTTGTCGGGGCTGCTCCGAAATCTGGCAGACCGAAATGGACCGCTCTTGCGGAGCTTTTTATTTCAAAAAAGCTCACTGAGAAGGCTGCTCTGTCGGTTCTCCAAAAGTGCGGACAGGAAGTTAGCTCCGATGACCGATTGGAAGTCCTGTTGAAAGAAGCCTCAAAGCGAGGCGCGCGACAAGGCAACGGCTCCTCGGAAGTGACACCGATCGAAGGCGTGACGATTAAGACAGGTCGCGGTTCGGTATCGATGTCAGCCAAGAAATCGGGTGCTAATGCGAAGTTTGCTGATTGGCTCGACGACAATCTGGCTGAAATCATCAAGAGATCCTACGCCGAGTTTACAGCTGTAAACCGGACGGATGAGAACTGAGGAAGAGCAGAAAGGAGGAAGGCGAGCAAAGAAAAACCCCCGAAACCGGAGCTTCGAGGGCTGCTGCGCAAAGCGCAATTCTTAGATTAGACACCTAGAATCTAGCAGCCACCGAATCACCACACAAGAGAAAACGCTCCTGAGCGAACGGGAATTCTTTGTCAGCTGGCAAAAAATGACAAAATTTGATGATGCTCCGCATGGAGCAACTGGGACAGGCATGGCTCAGAACGATCGAGGTATGTCTAACATCGACCCGCCGTCGGGATGGCGTAAAGCAACGGCCGGACTTGCCGTGGCCGAGCAGCATGCCCAAGCCGGTGAACGGGTAGCTGTACCCAAAACTCAGGCCTTTGTGGCCGTGAAGCGCGTAGGCGCTCATATCGGCCTCAAAGCCGGCGATATGCTGCTTCTGGATACGCTTGGAGCCTTCACACAGGCCCAGGACTGGGAGGAGGGGCGTCGCCCGATCGTCTGGGCATCGAACGCTTATCTGATGGAACAGACAGGCTTCTCGCTTTCGGCCCTCAAGCGTCATGCACGGCGCCTGGCCGAGATCGGCGTGATTTCCTTCAAGGACAGCCCCAATGGCAAACGCTGGGGCCGCCGGGACGCGGATGGCGTTATCATCGAGGCCTATGGCTTCGATCTGTCGCCGCTATCGGCTCGCGTCGAAGAGTTCGAGCAGCTCCAAGCCGAATTGCAGGCCGAGCGTGAGCTCTGTCAGCGTCTGAAGCGCCAGGTCACGGTGGCACGCCGGATGATCCGCGCGCGGATCGAGGCGGCCGTCAGCGGCGCGCTGAGAGGTCCGTGGACGCAATTCACCAATCTCTTCGAAGAGCTTTTGGACCGTCTGCCGCGCCGGAATACGGCCTCTGAGACACTTTCACGGCTCCTGGCATGGTTCAGGGAACTCCAAGAGCGTGTTGAGGCAGCCTATCTCAAAGCAACTCGGGCAAAAGAGGATGTGGAAAACTCGGTCGAAGTCATTGAACAAGTCACTGAACAGACTCAAGAAATGAACCCCAGGGAGGTCATTTCTGACCCTCATATACTAATTACAAACCAACTTAATCCTGTAACCTGTAAGTCCTCTGAAAAAGAGAACGTGGCGGGTGTGGTGCCTAATGCGCCACCGGAAGAGCAAGTGGATAGGGAGTTGGAAGATTGGGTGGCTGAGACGCGCAAAAAACGCGGTACAGCGCTTGATTTGCCGACGGTGATGCAGGCTTGTCCCGAATTCGCGTCCTGGGCGCGCAATATGGGCGGATACCTGAAGGATTGGGGCGATCTGCACCGGATTGCGGGGCAACTCAGGCCAATGATCGGTATTTCCGAACACGCCTGGAACCTTGCACAGGACCGGTTGGGGCCACAAATCGCGACAGCGGCCCTTGTTCTGGTGTTTGACAAGCACGCGGCAGGCGAAGTGGCGTCTCCGGGCGGATACCTGCGCGGAATGGTCGAGAAAGCCGGGGCAGGGGAGCTGCATCTCGAGCGCAGCTTCTACGGCAGGCTCAGTGGGCAGGCCGCGTGATGCTGAATTGGCAAAATCTGACGCCTAAAGCCCCGCGGCCTTGGTCAGGTTCACCCGGAACCGGTCTCGGCGGCGCTGATAGCGGCGGGTCATTTCTGCCGAGGCATGTCCAAGGTGCTTTTGGACGTAGCGTTCATCGACCTCGGCCGAGCTGGCGAGACCTGCACGCAGGCTGTGCCCCGAGAACAGGGCGAGGCGGTCTTTCTCGGGCAGCTCGGCACGGATTCCGCTTTTCAGCACGGTGGTTTTGATGAGACGGGCGACGTGTTTGTCGCTGAGCCGTGCTTCCAGCGCCCGTTTGCCGTCCCGCGAAGTGCGGACAAAGATAGGCCCGAAGTTGATTTTGGCGAAGTGCAGCCATTGTTCCAGCGCGTGCACGGGGCAGGTCTGGTCGGATGAGCCGCGGCCAATCTCGACCTCGCGCCAGCCGGTTTTGGCGTTCAGGGTCAGAACCGCACCAACGTCGAGAATCTCGATCCATCCGCCGGAATCTGGCGTGTCGTCTTTGCTATGGTCTAGGCTGACTATCTCCGAGCGTCTGAGACCGCCAGCATATCCCAAGAGCAGGATCGTGCGATCCCTGAGCCCGCGCAGATCGAAGGGTAGGGTGGCCACCATGGCGAGGATGTCTTCGGGCAGGATCGCTTCTTTCTGCACCGGCGGCCGGGCGTGTTTGCGCTTGATCCCGGCGAGCACGGTCGCGATGTGGCGATCCTTGCGGTCGAGCGTAAACCCGCGTTGCGCATAGTTCCACGCGAGCCCGGAGAGACGACGGTCAATGGTCGAGACCGACAGGGCAGGGGTGGGGCCTGTTGGTGCCGCAAGGTCGGTCAGGTAGAGGCCGATCATCTCCGGCGAAGGCGGAAGGGGATCCGTTCCTTTCAGGCGACACCAACGCGCAAAGTGCTTCCAATCGGCGGTGTAGGCCTTGTTGGTGTTCTCGGCCGTCGAGGCCACCGCGTAATCCCGCGCTGTGTCCACCAACCGATCAAGAGTGCCGGAGCCCGCAACATGGGAGGGGAGAGTCAGAGCCTCACCAGGACGCGGGCCTCTCTCGTCGTCTTCGTTGGGTAAGGGGCCAACATTCGGGTCTGAGCTCGATTTCTCGTTGTTTTCTGACATGCCGCTGAGCATATTCCTTTACGTCCGATAATGCAAACTTATTGGACATGATTGAGATCTGCAGAGCGGGGCGGTTTCTACCGTATATTGTAGACGAAAGCGCCGCGATAGACTAGTGTTGTAGCATGACATATGCTCATGACGACTTCGACACGCTACCCCGGATGCCGTCCTGGATCACCTCTAGTCGTCCAGAAACCCTTGAAGATGTGGCTTTTTTGTCAGGCGCGGCACTAGCCCACCTGCATGTTGTGTTGGACCGCTCAGAGGTCCCCCAGAGCTTGTTGCGAGACAGGCTGAGCCTGACCGCGGCGGAAGCCTGCATCGTGCGTTCAGGGCGATCCGAAAGGGCAGGGGAGTTGCGTGATGCGGTGCATCTGTTGCGTTCCGGAGATCTGCCCGGACCGGCAGGGGAAACCTATCTGACGTGGCGCCGCGCGGTGGAACGACCGAACTCGGTCAAGACGTTATGTCGGGCCTTGCCCGGAATTGAGGCGGGCCAGCTGGTTGAATGGTTGGATGCGGGGCAGGGGTCGCCGGTGAGCCGTGCCGCTGCAGTGCTGGAGACCGTTCTGACGCAAGCGCCGCGTAAAGAGATTCCGGCACTAATCCTGGCCGATGCTGCGCTGGCACAAGCGCTCGGCCGGGATCATCTTGTGCCGCTGCTGGCTGTCGGCGTGAAACGTGCCGACCTGCGAAAGCGTGGCGACGAGTTGCGATTGGCCTGTCATCGGGCCGTGACCAGATCGACGTTCGATGCTGTGGGTCTAGCCGCCGACCTGGCACGTCGTGCGGATCGCCTGAATGCTGTCGCGCCGAAGCTGCGGGCGAAAGGGGCAGGGGCCGCGGTCGAGATGTTCCTGACGCGCGACGCGGTGGCACCATCGGAGCTTCCCCTGCCGGATCGAGCGGCGCGTCGCCTTTGCGACCGGTTGGTGGACCTTGGAGCTGTGCGTGAATTGACGGGCCGCGATACGTTTCGGCTCTACGGGGTGTAGAGATGGCCAAGGACCACACCGAGACCGAGTTGGACCGAGAGCTCGAGGACCTGCCCGCTGAGTTGCGCTGGCGGGAATGGATGCGGCGGATCGAGGCAGTGCTGTTTGCGACTGCTACGCCGGTGCCGCGTGAGGACTTGGCGCGCGTCATAGGGCAGGGGGCCTCGGTCGATCTGTTGATCGAAGATCTCTCTGCTGACTTGGAAGGGCGGGCCTTCGAGATTGCTAAGGTGTCTGGCAGATGGATGTTTCGAACGAGAGCCGCATATGCGCCTGCGATCCGGGCCGCCGCAGATGTAGGCGACCAGGTTCTGGACCTGAACGAGTTTGATGTCGCGGTGTTGGCGGCGATCGCCTATCACCAGCCAATCACCCGCGATGGGTTGAAGGACATCTTTGGCAAGGAGATCAGTCGTGATCTGATCGGGAGACTGTATGCGCGCGGGTTGATCGGAACCGGGCCGCGCGCGCCCAGACGAGGGGCGCCCTACACGTTCGTAACGACAGAGCAGTTCCTGGTCGCGTTCGGGTTGGAAACCCTCGCTGACCTGCCGGATCGGGAACAGTTGGAAGATGCTGGAATGATTGAAGCTGCGGCTTCTTGAAGCCTTTCAATTGGACGAACATCCTGAGAATAACCTTGCAAATCTTCCACGACATGGAATAAATGCAAGGTATGATCGAGCGCAGTCATAGAAAATCAGTCGAAGAAGCACTGGAGAACCAAGCGGGAGTTGTCCTTCTTGGGCCGCGGCAGGTCGGCAAAACGACACTTGCTCAGGACATAGCGGAAAGCCGCGACGCGGTCTATCTCGACATGGAGCGAACCGCTGATCGCCAAGTTCTGGAAGTACCGGATCTTTATCTTGACGAACAGGTAGGCCGTCTTGTCGTGATTGACGAGGTGCAGCTAGTGCCGGGTCTGTTCGGCGCGTTGCGGGGGCAAATCGACCGGCGGCGCAGGCAGGGGCATCGGACCGGGCAATTCCTGTTGTTGGGATCTGCGTCGAACACGCTTTTGCACCAAAGCGCGGAATCGCTGGCTGGCCGGGTCAGCTATCACGAACTGACGCCCTTCATGCTGCCTGAGGTTGGTTCGGATGCGATGTCCACTCTCTGGCTGCGTGGTGGCTTTCCTGACAGCTATCTCGCGAAGAGTGATCGGGCCAGCCTCACTTGGCGGGAAGATTTCATCCGGACCTATCTTGAGCGCGACATTCCTTCCTTCGGGTTGCGCATCCCCGCCGAGACATTGCGAAGGTTCTGGACCATGCTGGCGCACGAGCAAGGGGGGCTTTTGAACGCAGCCAAGCTTGCAGGCAATCTTGGTGTTTCGGGACAAAGCATTGCCCGGTATCTCGACCTGCTTGTCGATCTGATGCTGGTGCGGCGATTGCCGCCCTGGCATTCAAACGCGGGAAAGCGATTGGTCAAATCGCCCAAGGTTTACATTCGGGATTCCGGACTGACCCACGCACTTCTTGGGATTGAGGCACAGGAAGACTTGCTGGGGCATCCGGTCGTGGGTGGCAGCTGGGAAGGTTTCTGCATCGAGAACCTGATTGCTGCCGCTCCCCGCGGGACCGAGGCGAGCTTCTATCGTTCATCAGCCGGTGCGGAGATTGATCTGGTTTTGAAGCTCCCTAGAGGCCAGATTTGGGGCATCGAAATCAAGCGGACGACGTCGCCGAAAGTCACGCGCGGGTTTCATACCGCAGCCGAAGAGTTAGATGTATCGGAACGGATCCTCGTCTATGCCGACGAAAAGGACGTGCCTGGGCAGGGCGGCGTTCGTGCAATGCCTTTGATGGCTGCTTTGGAACGGCTCGCGTCAGCGTAGTGGGCTGTTCCAGGGTGACGTCGCCATAACTGGGCCGGTATGAACCTGGAGATGCAAACAACATTGCTCACGACTGTGAACGCGCCATATCAGACCTATCTGGATGGTCGCGCGTTGGCGGCGGCGCTGAATGTGGGCGAGATCACAATAGGCCGGGTGAACTCGTTTTTCATGGAGGTCACCGTCCCTGATCAATTGGCATTTGCGAAGCTGCATGGCGTCTAGGAATCAATCTTGATCGAGACCGCGAAGGCATTCGCAATCTGGTCCGGCCAGAACCCCGCCATTCTCGCGTGACGCCATACTCAGCTTGTCGTCGATTGTAAGATAGCTCTTCGACAGCCGCCGAACATGATGGTTCCGCCAAGCTCAAATTTGCTGAACAGTGAATATAGCCGGTTTCGTGAACCTAGCCTGATCTGCAAGATCGGGTGATCTCGCGCGAGTGCGCATTTGTCGTTGTGGCGCTGCGGATGATTTCAGCTTCCCACCATCAACCTCCTTCGTCTCATCCCCGTGCGAGCAAGGGGATCGCGGGTCTGGCAGACGCCGCCGACCGCGCAATGGTCTGCCCGCTCCATTCGCTGACGCTCCCGTGTTGACCATGCCCCGTCGGCTTTTTGCGCCCGCCATTTCCTCCCGCGTCCCGCACGGGGACGAGACAATGGAGGATCACATGGCAAAGCCTGACATCTACACCCGCGTCACCGAGAAGATCATTGCCGATCTCGAGGCTGGCACCCGACCCTGGCACAAACCTTGGAGCGCCGAGCACCTTGCCGGTCGCATCACCCGGCCCCTGCGCCACAACGGCATCGCTTACCGCGGCCTCAACATCATCTTGCTCTGGGCAGCCTCCGTCGCTCATGGCTACGCCGCCCCGACGTGGATGACGTACAGACAAGCCCTCGAGCTCGGCGGGCAGGTTCGAAAAGGTTCCAAGGGTCAACTCGTCATCTATGCCGACAAGATGCGCAAATCCGAGACCGATGATGCGGGCCAGGATCGTGAGATCGAGATCCCCTTCATGAAGGGCTACACGGTCTTCAACGTCGATCAGATCGAGGGATTGCCTGAGACCTACTACGAGGTGTCTGAGCCGATGCCCGAGACCACCGAGCGCGATGCGGATGCGGAAGCGTACTTTGCTGCGACCAATGCCGACATTCGCCATGGCGGCAATCAAGCCTTCTATGCGGTCGATGCCGATTACGTGCAGATGCCACCCTTCGAGACCTTTGAATCCCAGGAGGCGTATTTCGCAACCCTCGGGCATGAGATCACACACTGGACTCGCCACCCCAAGCGCCTTGATCGCAACTTCGGCCGCAAACGCTGGGGCGACGAAGGCTATGCCCAGGAAGAGCTGGTTGCTGAGCTTGGCGCCGCGTTTCTGGCAGCTGATCTTGGTTTGTCACCTGAACCGCGCGATGAGCACGCCGCCTATATCGCGCATTGGCTCGAAGGACTGCGAAATGAGAAGCGGTTCATCTTCCAGGCTGCTGCCCACGCGCAGAAGGCCGTCGACTACCTGCATGGATTGCAGCCCAAGCCGGACGAGGTGGCCGCTTAGGTGGCCTCAATTCGAGCTGGTTTGAGAAACTGTGGACCTTCGCTGCACCTAGCATCAAGGTCTAGAGAGCGGACTTGGTTGCCGTTCAGAGCCGCGAAATAGATGTCCGCTTTTCCTAGGACTACATCCTAGTTCGCAGTGAAAGCGCTCAAGCAATGACTAATCTACTATATTGAACTTATCAGCGCGCCCGTTGCGTTCAGTTTCGTCAATAGGTTCCCACATATCTGAGGCGATCTCAAAAACTTCGTTGCTGACGTGCATTGCGAATGTTTCGCCTTGATCGGCATTTCTTTTCGCGACGCGGCGTTTACGTTCGTCGCGCGGCGTCTCAAGCACGTGCACTAGAAATGTGCGATCCCCGCTTTCAAGATCAGCATATAGCTTAACACGGTCTTCGATCCTTACGAGGCCGAGTTCGACTATTGCATCGTTTCCATGATCAAGCGCACGACGTGCCAAGTCCATAATCTGGGAAATACAGCGCGCTTTGCGTTCCGCATACCAAGGCCATAGATCAACCTCTGGCCGGTCAGCTTGGAACAGATTTGTCATCCAAGCGTCCAAGACAAGTGGCGGTGTTCCTAAATCGCGACCCAGTTTATTGGCGTAGGTTGTTTTCCCCGCGCCGACCGGGCCCTCAATGATATGTAATGTTGGCATGATTTGAGTTTTACTGGCCGCAAGGAAGATTGCAAGAAACCAAAGCGGACACTCATGCACGGCCCAGCATCGGTTAAAGAGGGCTCTCCCCGGCCATTCTCTGCGACCCGCCTGAAGCTCTGGTCTCGGAAATTTGCCGCCATTCACAGCGTCGAAGACAAATGGGTACTGAGCGGGGCAATGCCGTCGTTCGCGCCGGCCTCCTATAGGTCTGTTGTAGCGACCGCGGCCAAGACTTCACGATCTTGCGCGCAGTCTGTTCACCAGAAGATCGTTTTGCAGAATTTCAGCCTTCATTGCCGCCAGCTCTTCGACATCCCAATTCGCGCTGAGATACCGGCCCTTAGCCCAATCTGCACCGCCAGAACACAGCCAAACAGCGAAACTCGCGGCTAAGTCCGGATCGTCGACGAGATACTCATGCATGTGTTCAGGCATGTTGTGCCCAAGTTCGGTCGCGACACCGCCGGGATGGATCGCGAAGCATTTGATCCCATCCTCGTCGTGATCGCTTTGCACAAACTCGCACAGTCGGTTTATGGCATGTTTGGCGGTTTGATAATCCGACGCCCCCGGCATCACAAACTGCGCGCCTATGGAGGAGAGCAGTATGAGATGACCACCGCTGCGTCCTTCGTTTGCCAGCCTCTTCGCGCTATCAATAAGATGCGGCAGGGCAAAGCGGATCACGTGGTAGCTGCCTTGCACATTGACTTCCCAATTGCGCCACCAACCTTTGGGATCGCTTTCACCGATCTTGCCCCATGGCCCCAGGTAGCCTGCGTTGGCATCGGCGACATCAATGCCGCCAAATTTCGTTGCGCAATCCTCAATCGCCGCTGCTACCTGCGCCGCATGGGTGACATCACAAACCGAAAAGGCGCATTGCGTATTCGGATAAGCTTTTCTGACCATGGTTTGCGTCGCTTCAAGCGCTTCCGCTGAGCGCGCCGTCAAGTAGACGGCCTTGGCACCCGCTTCGGCAAATGCCATAGCCGTTGCCTGACCGATCCCCCGCGACCCACCAGCAATGAAGATGACCTTGCCCTCCGCGCTGCCTTTGAGCGCTGATTGCGGATCAATCGCGTCATAACGGGCATGATGATCCGTTAGATCGAGGAATTGGGATTGGATAGACGACATGGGGTGCACTCCTTGATTGTTGACGCTGAACTTAACCGCCTTAGCCATGTAGCGCCTGCCACATCCTCTCAATGATCTGCCTATTCCTCCGAAAAGATGGTTTATTGCTGCAAGTGCTGTGAAGCTCCGGTAGAGTTTCAACCAAGGAGAACTCAATGAACCTGATACATCTCGTCAAACTGGCAAGCCAGTATCACATTGATAACTCAAAGAGCTTTCAGGAGCTACCCGGCCTTTCCATTTATTGCCGGGATGCCGTCAGCGAAGTTGAGTCCATGATTTACGAGCCGGTCGTGTGCCTGATCCTGCAAGGTTCCAAAGTCACGTCAATAGGTGACCAGCGCGTGGATTTGCAGCCCGGTGATGCCCTCCTTGTCAGTCACGACCTGCCAGTCCTGTCCCGCATCACCAAGGCAAGCAAGCAAGAGCCGTATATCGCCGTGATCCTGTCCCTCGATCTGGGGTTGGTTCGAAGCCTCTATGATCAGGTCGCGGATGCAAACCCGCCAGCGGCCGATGCCCGCTCTTTGTCGACGTCACGTGCCGATCCAGAATGGCTTGCGCCGCTGACCCGGTATATCGAGTTGATGCGCGACCCGATGGACGCAAAGGTTCTCGGGCCTTCGATCCTGCGAGAGATCCACTACCGCCTCCTGCTTTCACCGATCGGGCGGATGCTACGGCGTCTTCTGATCGCTGATAGCCATGCCAGCCGGATTGCAAAAGCAATTCACATGCTGCGAGTCGAGCTTAGGTCTCCATTAAGGATTTCGGACCTTGCCAGTACGGCAGGCATGAGCCCATCGTCCTTTCACGAACACTTCAAGTCGGTCACGGGCACAACCCCACTGCAATACCAAAAGGACCTGCGACTGATCGAGGCGCGCGGAATGCTGTTAGACCAGGGCCAAACGGTGTCAGAGGCTGCACTTTCCGTGGGTTATGAAAGCCCGACGCATTTCAGTCGCGACTACAGCCGGAAATTTGGACTGCCCCCGAGTAAAGATGTCCGCACCAAAAAAGAACTGCTTCCGAATACTTGAAGCAGCCATTCATAGCGATTGCAGCATCGGTATGAATGGGCTCTTTCGACACATTCGCCGCGCTGGTCACGAGTGGCCGGTTCAGGAAACACCGCCGTTCGCTGAGCGGCGCATGAACTGGTAAGATGCGGACCTTGCCGCCGTTCACGTCGGTCCGGCCAATGACCGGTTTCGGCGCATCACGACATTGGAGGCATCGGCCCCTTTCCTGCAGTGCGATTTTTGTAGACTCTTTATTCTAGAACAGCCATTCTAAATCTATGGCCCGACCTGCGAAATTCACCCACTCCCAAGTTCTTGACGCGGCCACCCGCGTCGCTGCGCAGCACAGGCCGAGCGGCGCTACGATGGTCCGGGTGGCGCAAGAGCTCGGCGCCCCAACAGGCTCGCTCTACCATCGGTTCGCGTCGCGCAGCGTGCTTCTGGGCGAAGTTTGGCTGCGGACTGCGGAAGCATTTCAACAGGGCTTTGGCGCGCGGCTTGCTCAGAGTGATCCCATAGCCGGTGGTTTGGCTACGGTCCGGTATGTGCCGCAATGGGTGCGCAAGCGGCCCGAAGAGGCACGTATCATGCTGCTGTTCCGGCAATCGGAATTTCTGTGTGATAGTTGGCCCGAAGCTATGTCGGACCGCGCTCGAGACCTGCGTCGTGATTTGTCGGAGAAACTGCTCGATTTCTGCGATCGGGCGTTCGGATGCCGAGGCGAGCCGCAGGTACGGATCGCGACCTACGCCCTCGCCGAGGCGCCCTTGGCCGCCGTTCGCATGCATATAGAAATGAACCTGGCTCCTCCGCCGATCACCGAAGCCATGGTTGAGGCGACGTTTCTGGCCGCAATTGAACTTGGAAAGTCGGCGCAATGACGCCAGCCATGATCATACTATGCGCCTGGCTGTTTTTTGGCGGGGCCCATGTTGCTCTCAGCTCAACCCGGCTGCGGCAGGTGCTTTTAGAGCGTATCGGGGCACGCGGTTTCGTGATCATCTATACACTGCTCGCGCTCCTTGGTCTGACAGCATTGTTCGTGACGACGTGGGTCTATGGGGCAAGTGGCGCTCCTGGGTTCGGGCTTGGTGCCATTGCCCCTGCGCGCTTCGTTTTCGGCCTCTTCGCGTTTCTGGGGGTTGTGATGTTGCTGTCAGGACTTCAGGTCTATTTCAGGTCCCCAATTGTCGCGCTGCGCCTGAGATCGCGCCGGCAACAGGAGCCGGTGCGCCCCCCCGCAGGGATCGAGACAATCACACGTCACCCGTTCTTTGTCGGAACCGCCCTGTTCGCGGCGGCGCACGTCTTCTTGGCCAGCACCCTGGCCATGGGTGTCTTTTTCGGTGGTTTCGTCGTCCTGACGCTCGCCGGTTCTGCCCTGCAAGACCACAGGTTGCGTACCAGGTACGGACAGATCTATGCGGACTACCAAAGCAAGACAACGGTTCTGCCGCGGGCCCGAAGGGTGCCGTCCCGAGACGGACTGCGCGGCGTTTCTGGATACCTGCCGACATTTTTTGGCGCTGGAGTGCTTCTGGCCATGCATCCACTCCTGAAACTCGGCAATGGCGCAATGTTCATTGCGATGATCGCGGCGTTCGGCCTGTTCGCCGTCACTCGTGTTGTGCGCCGCGGTCGTGTTGCGAAAATGGAACCCAAGTGAGGGCAGAGCACACCTGCGATATCTGAAGTCCCTGACATTGCGCACTCAAACCAATTGGAATGAGCGCGTTGTTCTTTGGGATTTGCGGCCTCTTGCAGGTTCACCAACCGACGGCCCCCGCCAAATCGCTGCTCGATTTCACCAACGCCCGCATATCGAAAACTCTGCCGTTGCATTTTCACTGCGCAGCGAATGGCGCATCTTGGCTCGATCCCGACCATCTTCGCATCATTTTGGCTGGCAATTCTGAGCAGCAGGTTTGTGCAGGTTCCTGCTGTTTGAGCGACGCGCTGCATCGAGCACAAGGGCTCTCTCCGAGATTTCGCCGCGTGTTGACCGACCGGCTGCTTTCGGTTCAACAGAACAATCAAACCAGTTCACGTAGCCCCGCAATCGAGTGCGTCGGATAGACATGCGGTGTTGGTCCTTAAACAGGTCGGTGATCGTCGCACACCTGATGTGAGGCATTCCATTCTGCGGACGGGAGTGATCGGCACGCAGCCTGGTCACCTCGGCTCCCCTTCGTTTTCTTCCTGATGCAATCTCCGTGACCTGTCCCGTTTGCCGGTCGCGCGAGCGCTCCCTTCAAGCAGAACTTTCCCCTGACTGCTTCGCAGTCATTCCTCGCGCACCAAAGTTCAGCCTGACAGCCGGTCCGGACGGTCCCGGTCTCCCGTTTGCATCGAAAACGAAGGAGAACCGATATGACCAAGTACTACACCGTCACCACCCCCGACACCGGCAAAGATGGCAAGACCCGCTTCCATAAGGTGGGCGTCGCCTTCCCGCAGAACGAAGGCGCCAAGTCCTTCATGACCATCCAGCTCTTCGCAAACCCGGTGAATGGCGAGCTCGTCCTCTTTGAGCCGAAAGCTGACAGCGACGACGGCCAGGTCACTGAGTGACCCGGCCGGGGAGGGGCCTCGCGCCCCTCCCGCCAACATCATCGACATTTCATACGAAGGACAGACACAATGGAACTTCTGCCTCAACCCATTCTCGACCGTTTGGCCGCCAATGGCTGTGCCAACCAGGCACGCATCAATGCCGGCGAGGACACTATCGACCATCACCCAGTCGTCAAGCTCTTCACGCCAGACGGTGGCGCCACCTGGCTCCTCAGCGAAACCGACCCGGAGGATCCCGACATCGCTTTCGGATTGTGCGATCTCGGCCTTGGTTTTCCCGAACTGGGCTCAGTTCGCCTCAGCATCCTCAAGGCACACCGTGGCCGCCTCGGTCTACCGATCGAGCGGGATCTCCACTTCAAAGCCAACGCGCCACTCAGCACCTATGCCGTGCGCGCACGCGAGGCTGGAGGGACCGTCACATGAGTGCCAATATCCGTCCTGAACACATCAGCGCCTTTGAGGCGCTGACTTCAGGCCAGCACGATAATTTCGCGCTGTTCTCCTGCTTCCTCGACGGTGAACCAGCCGTCGCAATTGTTGCTGTCACGCCGCCTGAGAGCGAGAACGACGAATACCAAATCACGCCGCTCTTTGTCGGAGTTACGCAAGGCATGGCGCTCACGGATCACGACGGGATTGTCGCCTGACCGACCGTCGAATGCACTCCTGAAACCTAAAAGGTCACCCCCTGCGGGTGGCCTTTTTTTTGCGCCCGTTTGCCCCGCTTTTTCGTGCCCCTTACGCGGAGCCGGTGGCCTCTGAATGTGCGTGGTGCCCAAGTCAACCAAGGCCAATTCGCTTAGCAAGGATTGGACCTTGAGGGTATTCTGAAACGCCCATTCGACTCCCAGAATCACCCTGTTTCAACTAAAGATGAATTGACATGAACGTAGAGAATATATAAAACGTAGTAAGAAGAGACATTGGCAGGATATGGCAAATGTATACACATTTTGTCCGAGGGGTCTAAGATGCCGCGAGCGGCGAAAAACCTAACGCTTGAACAGCGGATCGAGATCGCACGGCGGTTCCAGACCGGCGAAGCGGCGCGGGATTTGGCAGCCGAATTCGGTGTGTCAGTGCGGCACGTTTCGCGGCTGGCGAAGGAGGAGATCGGTGAAGGTCTTGCAGTTCGCGATCCGTCCGAGGTTGTCACCTTCCGGGCTTCTCAATCCGAGCTTTCTGCCTTTGATAAGGACTGGCAGGCGCGTGGTTTCGCCAACCGCAGCCAGGCCCTGAAAGCTGTGGTACGCGCGCGCTGTGGGTTCATGGATGTGACGGCAGATCGGCTCGACGGGTTTGTTGGGGCCTGGCGTCAATCGCGCGATCTGACCGATGCAGGGATGACGCTGGCCAAGGCGGTGCGGCGGGGACGGTTGGTGCTCACGGACGAGGATTGGGTGTTGGTTTCCGAGCTTGTCGTGCTGGCTCAGAAGATGACGCGCGAGCTTGGCGCGATGAAGGAACTGGCACAGGTGCAGCGCGGCGTGGGGCTGCCGGATGTTGTCGAGGCAAATGAGGCCGAGAGGGCAGGGGAGGCTGCTGAGCGTTCCGGTTCAAAGTCGGATCGGGGTTCGCTGCCTCTCGGCAAGCCTCGAACGCGAACCCCGATACACGATACCAAAGCGAAGAACCGGAACGCTCTACATGGCTGATCCGCTCTCCCTCTACACCTCGGTCATGGGGCGCCTCTGGGAGGATGAGCGCATCCGGGGCAAGGCCCAGGCGCGGATCGATGCACGGCTGGCGGGTCGTCGACAGGGGCGCAGCTACGAGCGGGTTGGACGGCTGTCGGCGCGCAACATCGCCAAGGCGGCATCCGGCCAAAGCCGGGCGGCGGTGTTCAAGCGGATCAGGGCAGGGGGGTGTAAGACGCGGGCCTCTCTTGGCAACCAGCTTTCCTACGTCAACGACAAGGCGGTCTTCACCTATTCGACGATGACCAATCCGCTGGATGAGGCGGCGGTTCTGACAGGCGCGCAGAAGGAGGAGATCATCGAGGCTTGGTCCGAGACCTGGCGGGGGACCACCAAGCTCGGGTTCACATCGCATATGCTGCTATCCTTCCCGACAGATGTCAGCGCCGACAAGGTCCGGGACATCGCGCTCGACTGGGCAGAGCATTTCTTCGAGAGCGGCGAATACGGCGACCAGTGGGACTATGTGCTGGCTGTCCATGATGACCGCGCACACCGGCACGCGCATATTGTTCTGAACAACCGTGGCCGCGAGCAGGGCACCTGGTTCTCCTGCTGGGCCGAGGGGGTGATGTCGCCCCAGCTCATGCGCGAGAAACAGGCGGAGATCGCCGAAGGCTACGGCGTGATGCTGGACGCCACCACGCGGCTCGAGCGCGGCATCTTTGCCAAGGCTCCCGGCATCGAAGAGATTTACCGCGCCAAGGAAGAGGCGCGATTGCCGCGAGAGATCGCGATGACACCGGAGGAATCCGCCATCGCCCAGGCCCAGGTCGTGGGTTTTGCTAAGGACTATGCCAAGCTCGCCGATCTTCTCGATCGCATGGATCAGCGCCACCTCGCCCGCGCTATCCGGGTCATGGCCAAGGGGCTTGGCACCAACACGGTTCACCAGTTCACTGCAGGAGAGATTGACATGAAGGACATCCAGACCGTCGGGGATGCGATCGAGTATTCCGAGCGTACCATCGAGGCCCTGCGGCTGAAGGCCGAGGAATTGGACGGCGAGGCACGCGTCAGCTTCGAGGTGAAAGCCGCACCGATCATTCGCGATCTATCGCAGATGGTGCCGGACCCCGATCTGAGGGCGCGGTTCGGCCGTGACCTGGCGGAGCCCTATCCGCCGGGGGCAGGGGACGCGCGTCTGATCGAAGCGCTGCAATCGGGGCGGGACGAGGCTCTGGAGGGCATCTTGCCGGATGCGCGGGAAGCCTGGATCGACGGCGACGATCTCACCGCCCGGATCGTCTCGGGCGGCACCACGAATTATGGGCTGGCGCAGGATTGGGTCGAGCGGGACATGGGGGCCGTATTGGCGAAGGACGGTCTCACGGTGGAGACCGCCAATGATGACCAACTCGATGCCGCGCTCGCGAAGGTTGATGGCGTGATGGACCGCATCATGGAGAGGGCGCGGGAACTGGGTGTTCCGGTCGGGGCAGGGCTCAGTGCTGAGGACGGACAAGAGCTCTTACTGGTGGACGACGCCGACAGGGGTCCGAATGCCTATCTGCAAGAATTGGCGGATATGCTGAAGGAGGGCGCGCTCACTGAAGAACAGGAAGAGGTGGTCGAGCGGACCTTGCAGGCCGAGCTCTTCAAGGAGTTGGGTGAGGAAGGCCTGGCCGAGTTGCGGCGCGGCAACTACGCGGTGCTGGAAGACGCGCTGCCCGGCAAGATCGATCAGATCACGGTCACGCAGGAGTTCCTTGAAATGACCCACGAGGAAACTGGCGATCAGTTCTTCACCGACCGTGCTGCGGCTCTTCAGCAGGACAAGGTGACGGAGGTGGCCCGGCAGATGGAAGCCGAGCAGACCAAATCCCGAGACCTCGGGCGCGATCTCGACGACGATCTTTCCTTATGACCGGAGCACTACCCATGAAACCCATTCCTCTCTGGGCCGCGGTGCCCTTCGGTCTGATCTGTGGCACGCTGCTGGGCACCATTGTCGCCAGCTTTTACCTGGCGCTGGCGCTGCGCACCGGTTTTGGCCAGTTCGACATGTTTGCCGTCTGGCGTGCCGGTGCGGGTTTGCGCCTTGCGCACCCGGAAGCCTTCAAGGTGGCGTTTGGGGCTGTCGGCTTCGGGGCACTCGGGCTTGGCGTTCTCGCCGCCGCCTGGACCTGGAAACGGGAACAGGATGACTATGGCTCGGCTCATTGGCAGACCAAGGTGGAGCTTCGAAAGAACGGCATGCTGCAAGGCCCGGGAAAAGGCTTTGTCTGTGGCAAGCTCGGGAAGCCGAAATCAAAAGCCGAGTTCATTTCCTCCACTGAAATCCCGCATGTGATGATGGTGGCCCCGACCCGGGCCGGTAAGGGCGTTGGCTTTGTGATCCCGAACCTTTTGTCCTTCGCAGGATCCGTCGTGGTGCTCGACGTCAAGGGCGAGAATTTCGACAAGACCTCGAGGTTGAGGGCAATGAATGGCGACGAGGTTTTCCGGTTCAGCCCGTTCGACTGGGCGAACAGCACGCACCGCTATAACCCCCTTGCCCGCATCGCCAGGCACCCCAGTTTCGCCCAGCAGTTCACCGAGGTCTCGATCCTTGCCGACCTCTTCCTCGACAAGGACAACAAAACCCTCGACACCTTCTCCGAGGCGGGCAAATCGATCTTCGTGGCCGCCTGTCTTCTGGCAATCCAACGCGGGACACCGACCCTGGGTGAGGTCAACAAGATTGTCTCAGCGGGCGACTACAAGAACGCCCAGTACGGCGCCTATGCCGAGGAGGCGAAGGAAGAGGTGGTGCGCGAGCTTTGGACCAATGCGGCAAGCGCCTCTTCGCGGCTTCTGACGTCTAACATCCAGGCCCTGATGACGGCAGGCCTCAAGCAATGGGACAACCCGGCGGTGCGGTCCGCGACCGAGGCCAGTGACTTTGACTTCAGCCAGTTCCGGCGCAAACCGCATTCGCTCTACATCGTCGTTTCCGAGGATCACATCGCCACGCTGGCACCACTCCTGCGGTTGATGTTCGCTGATCTCATCGCCAGCCTGCGCCTGAACGAACCGGGCCCCGACGAGCCCTGGCCCGTCATGATGATGATCGATGAATTCCAGCAGATGGGAGCCATGCCTTATCTCGAACGCGCGATCCATTCGCTGGCGAGCTATGGCGGGCGCGTGGCGATGATCGCCCAGTCATTGGCGGCGCTGGACCGAATTTACGGCTCCGAGGGCCGTGAGAGCCTGGAAAACGGGGCAGGGCTCAAGCTCTACATCACGCCGCGAGACCAACGCACGGTGCGGGAGGTTTCCGCCGCCGTGGGTAGCACGACGCGAGAGGCCGTCACACGCATGTATGGGCGTAACAAGGGAATTCTCGGGGCGACATCGACCAGCGCGCGCTTGGAAGAAAGGCCGCTGCTCTCGGAAACCGAGGCTCGACTGCTGAATCCTGACGAGGTGATCATCCTTGCCTCGCCGCAACATCCGATCAAGGTGCAGCGCATCAAGTATTACGACGATCCACTGTTCAAAGGGATGGCCGAGCAGCAGGAGGGCAGGGACTTTCCCTATCCTCCGAGCGTGGAAGGGGTAGGGCCTTGGGTCGATGGTGGCGGTGACGGTGAAGATGCTGAGGAACCGGAGACCGTCAGCACATCGCGGTCCCGGCGGCGTCAGGCTAGGGCGATGCGGGCGGTGGCGGCAAGACCCGATGCTGATGACTTGCGGCCGGAGGAGATGGACCGTGACGATGGGGTGCCGCCGGAGTGGGAGCAAGTGCTGGACCGGCAAGAGAGTTTCATTGAGGACCTGTTGGGGGGATAACGGCTCACAGTTGGGAAAGCAAAACAGGTATTGTGCGCAAAAAGAAAGAGCGGGTCAGAGACCCGCTCCGCCTCAGTTTACTGAGTGACTTTAGGCTACTTTCATGGCCAACATGCGTTCCGACAACGCTGCCGCAACTTTGACCGCATCGCACGGAACATTCGCCGAGATACGGATCCAGCCGGTCAAGTCTGTTGCCTTTCCAGCTTGGTCTTGCACCAGGATCCCCTGCGATTCTTCGAGGTCTTTCACGACACTGGAAACATCGGGTCCGATGTGAACCAGCACCCAAGGCCCAGCCCCTGTCTTGTACTTCAGCCCAGTACTGGGCAGCCAATCCCGATAGACATCCACTGCGGCGCGCTGAACGGCGTGAATCTTGTCGACCAAATGCGATTTCGCAGCCAACTTGGCCAAGAAACGGGCCGCATGCATCGAGACCGGATATGGGCAAACATCCTGGCGAATGGGGTCAAGCATCTCTTTCGTTCCGATCATCCACGACGCGCGCGCGCCACAAGAGCCAAGGTCCTTTGCGGCGACGTTCATATAGAGAACCCGTTCATGCTGCAGCGCGAACCGCACGTAGTCCTCGCTCAGCACGTTGTCGCGCCGATAGGCCGAGTCGATGATTACAAAGGCCCTTGGGTTTGCCTGAAGGATCGCATGTGCCACGTCCAATCCGACTACCGTTTGCCCAGGGTTCGTGACAGGCATAGACAAAAACACAATCGGCCTGTCCAACGCCGCAACCACCTTGACTGCTTCGTCCTCTCTCAGCCGAGGTTCCCAGATGCCGCAAGGGATTTCGTGGTGAGGCAAATTGCAGGACGTCGCCGCAGCCTTGTAGCCGGGAAAATCGTTCGCAATGGTGACCACAGATTTTGCGCCATAGAGATTGGGCAGCAACTTGAGGCGATTCAGCCCGGAGCCGTCAATAACGATCTGATCGTCATTTATGCCTTCAAGCGTTGCAAGAGCCCGTTTGAGTTCGCGCCCGACGGGCCCACGGTCAGCGTTCGGATTGACGTATTCAGCCATATCCCCCTGCTGGACTACTTCGAGCAGCGCCAATTCGGGGACATAGTTCAATATACGACGCCCAGTTGCATTGTTGTCCGCGTAAATCACGTCGCCGTTCTGGTTGCACGAGCCAAGCTTGCAAAGTGTGCAAGTGGGCGTATTTGCCTGGGTGGCATTGATCAGGAAGTTAGACATTATTCGGCCCCCCTGGTTGATCAGGGCAAATGGCGTCCCACTGGCCGTCCGCATCCAGCAGCCGCTTCAGGCGCTCAAGGTTGCCGGGTTTCGCGATCACTCGCATCAGGTTTGCCATGTCACCGCGCGTCAAAACCAGCGGACAGCCGCAGGATGCGCAATGCTGCGGTGAATGCTCACCGGCGCTGCTTAAGGGGTTTCTGGTCATGTTGTGCCTCCCACACCATCTTTTGCTTTTCACATTTGGAGGCTTGACTCTTCGTTCCGAGGTCATCAGAACAGCCAAACCTTAATTGGTGGCTCGGGGGTGGGCACCAGGTCCTAATTTGGAACCACCCCCAAGCCGAAATGCCGAACCAGCCTCGCGCAGGAATCCCGATGCGGCATGATCGGTTAAGCAGAACATCAAAAGCTATTCAATTTTGTTCGTCGTGACCGGTTGCAGAATGCAGTCTTGCAATCGCCTCGCAACTGCAGTTGCAACAAAATCGGTTCTTGCTTTTGGCCTTGCCAAAATTGAAAAATATTGCAAAGTGGCGTGATCTTGCGTGAGGCCAGTTTTGGAAGCTTTTGAACTCTTTGCCTATTTCTGGCACAACTATAGTCACTATCGAACAACGACTGACACATGCGGCATCGCCAAGCAACGCGATCTGCTGCCCTTGTTCGGTATCAACCCAGACGACCAGAAGAACCGACGAACCTTTTCGACCTACTTAACGAGATGGTTAACAGTAGGTCCCAGACCCCCTCATGTAAGTAGCAAGATTAAAGATGCCTTTGCCCGGCAAAAATTTAGAACAGAACTGGCTAAAGCATGTGGATTCCCTTCAAGCATATTCGATGCAGCGACGAAGGAAGAGTTTGTTGAGGCGCTGAGAAATGCCGGTGTGCTTCCTGACAACGACTACCTGCCGCCACCGGTGGTCGCGTTTTCAGATACCAGAGGCGACACACCCGATGATCTGACGCTTTGTGCAGAAGAGCAGGATGCCTTGGATAGCATCGCCCAACAACTCGTACAAACTAACAGCGCAATCGTTGAATGGGTGGCGCCGTTTCAAAGTGGAGCAAGTTTCGTCGCTGACCAACTCTGTTACGCCAACGCCATTGCGCAAGCCTACGCCTCTGTTTTCCACCTGTACTTTGACCCCTGTGCCACGGACGGGAGAAGTGAGTTGCGTGAACTCAGTCGCCATCTGGGCCTCGATCCGGATGACGCCAATGCAGATGCAACGCGCATTTCGGCAATGGTCGAAAAACGATGTCTCGTCGTTTTGCATGGGGCTTCTTACACGACAACAAAACTTGTAAGAAGCCGATCCCCGATCCTACAGTTCATCATAGCAGTACGGCAGAAAAAGGACTTTTCCGACCACGCGATGCTTCTGTTGATTTCCGCAAGCCAAGTTGCGAGCACAAACTCAGATGAACAAAACAACACAGCTAGCAGCAGCCTTCGGGTCGCGACCGGTCACCGGTTTGCGTTTTTCAGATATGAAATGAACCGCTTCCTTTCCCTTAGAGGGAGTGTAGGCCGGCTACACGACGCCGACGCAAGGTTGAAGCAGGCACGTTGGCACTACGACCAAGTTGAGGATATTGAGATCTGGCCAGCGTCCATCCGACTGCGCGCTTTCTTCGCCTCTAACATGGAAAACGAGTCATACTTTGATCCAACCCAGGGTTTCGCAAAACTTGCTGGGTCGATTGATCTGGAAAAATGCCCGGACATCAAATCTCTTGTTCGCGAGGCAGAAACGTACTTTCGAATTCTGCGCACTGAGGCCGGAGATGATGACAAACCAGGGCCGCGGTTTCTGAATTGGTGTGCAACTACGCTCTATTGGCTAACCGACGACGCCGTCCGATACATCTCCTCCAAGGGCCAAAACAGAATTCAACCCCTCAAACCAGATCAGTGCCGCGCTTTTGCAGGTGATAAGCTATACGACAGTCTAGTACGCTTGAGTCCCTCGGATGTCCCGGGAAGCTTCAACTATGCGATGACCCTCGGCGTGAAAGCTGTCATTCAAGACAACTGGATGCAGTCTGGCGCAAACGCGAAGTACACGCGTTCAGTAGTTCATTTCTACACCGCTAAACGCATGTTTGAGCAGCGTGGCGACCTCCCGCTAAGTCAGGAATTGCCTTACGTGAAGGGTCGTGCGGATGACGACATCTTCTTTCTGCCAGAAGTCATCCGTCACTTGATGCGCGCCTGCGGAAATGTAGTTAAACGTCCAGGCAAGAAACCTACTCTCTCACCATCAGACTACGACGATCATGATCTAATCACCTTCAGCGTCCCCGACCCAATCAGGGGAAAGGTCTTGGGTTGTAACCCGCAAGAGGCTTGGCGTTTCTGCTATTGGGTTGTCTTCCGTAGGATGCTCAACGGCAAGGGTCGGCAATTGACGCGACGGTTTGGCGCCTACCAACTTAAGCTCGAAGTTCTGCAACTGCTCTGCGGCGATGATGGTTACGAGGTGGGCCACCTGGGCATGCCTGCCTGCGACGCGCCGTTTTTCTTGAACGATCTAGCCTGCGCTCTATTGGATGTTGGCCGCGCGGAAGAAGCTGCGGAGGTCTTTACGCGGCTTTCCGGACTTGCTTCCGAGAGCGAAGATCACACGACACACTGCAAGTCGCTTCTAAATGAGGCCATGGTCGCAGGGGTAATGGGAGATTTCGATCGTGCTCTTCGAATGTGGGATGAAGCCGAGAAGCTCATAACGAATGCTAAGATTGGCGCTGAGTCTGTCGAGAAACTTATGGAACGCCTTCATTCCAGACGCGCCCACATCGCCCACTTATCTGGGGATCATGACAAGGCGATACATCTCTACCGCGGGCTAGAGCGCCAAGACCTACGCCCAACAATTCGCAGAGATCGCGCCCTTCCGTATATTCGTAGCCTCGCTGAGCGCTCGCAAGTGGATGAAGTGACAGGCCAAAGCGATCTCTCCAAAGCAATTGCTGTCTGTATATCAAACATGATCCGTTCGACGACTGCCTCAAATTTCCACGAAGTCTTGGGGTTCGAAATCTCAATGGCAGAACTGTTTCGACGGCAAGGATTTCTAGAGCCGGCGGAATCCTGTCTCGACCAAGTTTATCTCGACATTCTCTACCACGGTTGTTCAGAGCGAACATACCTCAATTTCCTCGTCGAAGCAGGTGAAGTTTTGCTCGGGCGCGAAAACTCGGCTCGCGCATATGCCGCCTATCTACATCCTGTAATCCTGAGGCTTCAAACAAGAGCACTCGCAAATGAGCGCAAACGCGCAAAGCAACTCGCGTTACGCGCAATTGATTTGCTCGAAGATCAAAGAGCCATCCATGTCGAAAAAGGCGATTGGTCGGAATACCTCATCGCAGCGCTGACTACCCCGACTTTTCTTGAAGCTGCGGTCGCGCCTAAGGGCGCAGATATGGGCCAAGGCCACACCGAACGGGTTCACGGTAAGAACCCACATTTTTCGTTTGATCTGATCGGCGTTGATGAATGGAGCAAGCGACTGGAGGAACCTAAGAATCTCAGAGCAGAACGAAAATTTGTCGAAGAGCTACCGTGGGGATGAAGGCGACAGGCTTGCTTGGATTGGGACGCCGAGCAAATCTCGCTAACTCGTGCGACCCATACGAACCTTGGTTCTTGGTACGTTGAATAGCAGCTCTACGACTTGATGCTGGAAACGTCATTCATTGCAATACTAATATCTCAGCGATGCCGCGCCGCCCTTCGGTCCTGCCCAACTGCACGATCACATCAATCGATTTCCTGATATAGGTCTGCACCTCGGCAAAAGTCAGCGGCGTTCCCGCTTGCAGGACCATGATCGCCAGGCGATCAATGGCCAACTCGGCGGTTTCCGCATGGATCGTGGAAACCGACCCACCATGGCCTGTATTGATCGCTTCTAAATATGTGAGCGCCTCAGGACCTCGTAGCTCACCAACAACGATCCGATCGGGCCGCATTCTTAAAGAGGCCTGCAATAACGCGCCAGCCGAACGAGGGCTTTCCTTGACCCGATCTGCGAGCAGGCACACCGAGTTTAGCTGATGCGGGAACAACTCGAACGCATCTTCGATGGTGATGAGCCGTTCGGCGTCTGGAACATGGGTCAGCAGGTGTCGCGCAAATGTCGTTTTGCCCGTCGAGGTACCACCGCTTACCAGGATATTGAGGCGGTTCTCAACGAGTTCCTGTAGCGCGCCTGGCAGATCGGCTTTGGCTTGCTCCGAGATTGCTGCCAGTTTCTCCGCGCGGATGTCGGTTAAAGACACCGCCTTTCCTTGGAGATACGCCGGATTGTAGGTTCGGATGTCCGCCTTCCCGAAGAGCCGGATCGTGATCGCGGCGCCTTTCTCGACGGCTGGCGAAACCACGACTTGCACGCGCAAAGGTCGCCCCCTGAACTCCACCTTCCCCGACACCAAGGGATGTTTCTCTGACACTTTGGCCTTCGCATCGCCGACGATGGTTGTGCCAAGATTGATTGCATCTGATGGATCAACAGTCTGGTCGCTGCATTCCATGGCAACGGACCCACGCCGTTCGATCCACAGCCGGCCATCAGGGTTGATAGCCAGTTCAATCACATCGTCATCGGAGAGCCAGCGCTCGAACGGCGCGAGGTAGCGTTCGAGATAAGAGGCTGGCAGGGAAGTCTCATTCAATAGATTACCACGTCCCTGTCGACCAACACGGTCACGCTGGCGCCTTGGTCGACATAGATCGTCGGTGACATCGACACCTGATCGGCGATGACGGAACCCGTTGCATCAGAGAGGTCCGAGCCGATGTTGGCGAGAACATCGGCGGCGGTTTCATCCTGAACCCGCTCAGCGGCCACGGATGGTGCCGCCCCAATGATCGAAATCAGTGCAGTCCCGCCAAAGCGTTCCAGGAACTTCGTGTCCACCAAGCCGGTTAGACCAGACCGACCAAGCTGATCCCCCCCGACCGCGGAGATATCAATCGAGGTACCATCGGGTGTGAGAATGCGATTCCAAAGGATCAGTATCCGCTTCTGGTTCACCTCGATGCCGGATCGATATTGGCCAAAAAGGCGTGACCCACGCGGGATCAGGATCCGATCACCGGAAAACGCCGGCACGGGTTCAGAAACAACCGCAACAACATTGCCCGGCAGGTCACTGTTGATTGCGGTTTGTAGCGAGGCCTGGATCACGGAGCCTTGCGCGAGGGTGCGGTCCGGGAACTCCATGCGGGTGGCTTCCTCAATCTCAAGTGGACGAGCGGCAGTTTGGAGATAGGCCTCGTTTTCGCTAAGGGGTGTGCTTTGCCCGGCTGGCGTTGCACCCGGTGTACCTGGTGAGGCAACTGCAGTGCCTTGCCCATCAGAATAAACGATGGCGGGCGAGCGGATTTGCGCGGTGAGGAGTTCCGCCGCCGCCCGTTCCGCTTCGCGTTGGCGCTGCTCTTCCTCCTGACGGCGGCGTTCTTCGAGAAGACGTTGGTCGGCAATGAGGGCACCCTGGTGCAGCTCGACCTCGAGCGCTTCCCGCTGGGCGCGTTCTGCATCGAGCAGGCTTTGCAGGCTGCCGAGACGGGCGGTGTTTTCCCGTTCAAGGGCGGCCAGATCACGTTCACGCTCCGCGATCTGTTCCTCAAGTGCCTTGGTCTGAGCATCGAAAGCCTCGCGCAGATCCCCGACAGCAGCCTGAATCTCTGCATTTCGCTCGGATTGGCTGGCGGCGAGGGCCTCGCGCAGACGGGCCAGTTCGTCGAGCACTTCGCGGCTCGGTTCCGGGTTTGGGGTGGCCGGAACGTCGAGAGCCTCCTCGACCGCGATGAGCGCATCATCGACCCGCCGATCGGTCTCATCAGGCGGAAACTCCAACCGCCCACCACCGGGTCGTCCATCCTGGAATGGCGTGACCTCGGATGTCTCAAGTGATGCCGGATCGTCCTGGGCGGTGGTTGCGAGCCAATAGGCAACGCCGGCACCGCTCAGTCCCAGAGCTATGGCCAAGGCTCCTACGCCGATGCCACCGGACCGTGGTTTGGTCTTGCCGTCTTTGAACGTATCGAGGCGCTCTTGCAGATTGGGATCTTCGGCCATGGTCAGTTGCTCACGTAAATGGCGGATCGATCCCGCGCGATGCAGAGCGCCTCGTCATCAATGCGCAGCGTCCAGTAGTCATTCACACCGAGCACCCGGACGGTGTGGCCATCTTGCGTCCAGTTGACGGTACGCTCGCGGCCCTGGTCATCAGCTTTGAAAACTGCGGGCTGGCGACCGTTCTCAGGGAATGTGAAGTAGGTGTAGCGCCCGTCGTCATAGACTGATGCGGGGCGGAAATCACTTTCGCCGGAGACAAGATAGGCGTAGTTGCGCAGAGCCTCAAACCCTTTGGGTGTTGTGGTCCGGCGTTCGTCCTCCGGATAGCGGAACCGCACTTCGAAGAACATGCCCGACCGGTTCGGGATTGATCCTTCGCGCAAATGAAAGGAATAGCTTCGACGATTGGTGATCACGGTCATATTGGTGGAGGCACCCTCAACGTGGGGCTTGATGGTCAGTACATTGCCAAGCTCAGGGATCGGATCGACCTGGAAGCTCTCGGTGTCGCCGACAATCACGGCCTCGAAGCGCTCACCTCGCCCGAAATGGATTGTGGTCGAATGGCGCAGATCGGTTTCAATCCGGAAGACCTGGTTCTCGTTATAAACGGCATAGCGAATGCGGACATCGAGCGGACCGCCTTGAGGCGTGGCCTCGGCGAGGGCGGCGGTTGGCAGGGCAAGTGCCAGAAGAAGAGGGCGCAAAAAATTCATGGTCAGTTCTCAAGGGTTTCGGCATCGACACGGTAGGAGGTGACGACAAAGCCAAGCGGGTTAGCCCAGACGTCCTGCAGGCGCTGGCGGGTTTCGGGGCGGAATTCATAGGCGAGGGTGGCGACGTAAGGCCGGGTGACTGTGCGAGTGTCACGTTCACGTCGAAGCGTGCGGGTGAAACGCACCTGGGCAACACCCGCCTCAATCTGGTTCACCGAGCGGATGATCACGTCGATCTTGGCTTCGCGACCATAGACGGTGATCGGGTAGTCCTCATTGGTGGAAGACCAGAGATCCCGTAGCGTGCGAGCAGCATCGCCTTCGGAACGGTCAAGCACCGAGTTGATGCGTTGTTCGCCATCAGTGAGATCATAGGTTTCACGATCATCGACATAGGCCACGAGATTGGCTTGGATGATGGCATCGCTTTCATCGAGGGTGAGAGCGGCGACTTGCGAGACGCGATCCATCTCACCGGTTTCTTTGTCGACGACCACGACGAAGGTCTCGACGGATTTGAGTGGGAAGAGCGAAACAGCACCGAGAAACCCGGCCAACCCGATGATAACGCCAGCCGCTGCGATAAAATACGCAACCCGTTCTCGTCGTCGTGGCCCATAGATGAAATCCGCCTCGAAGGCGTCGCGTGCTTTGCTCATGGATCAGGTGGCCTCGCTCGAGTTGCGGAATGACTTGGCACGCGCCAGCATCGCACCGGGTGTTTGCCGGATGACCTGGCCGGTTTTGACGAGGCCGTCGCTGGTGGCACGGTGCAGCTCATGGGGCGTTTTGCCTGTGGCTATGCGGATCCCGCCACCGGTGCCGTATCCTCCAGCATTGATGACGCCCTGCCGCGCCAGACCGGTGAGACCGATGGCGTTCGAGGCGATGCCAACGACGCCCGTAAGGTTCGAGGCGATGTAGGGCACCGAGGCCATGATGCCGGCGCTCAGGATCAGGATGACGAGGAAAGGCAGGATCAGGCTGACAGTGGCCACGTTGTCGGGATCGGCTGAAGAGGCACCGATGCTTTCGGCAATGGCGACGATGATCCCGGCCGCACCCGCCGCGGCCACGGGCATGAGAGCATAGCCGATTGTGGCGCGGGACCAAGCCTCGAAGAGCGACTGGGTCGGTTTGAAGAGCGAGGCCAGGATCATAAACGGCGCGATGACGATCATCAGCGTAAAGACGATCTTGGCGAAGGCGATGATCCCGGCAGTGACGGCGGCGAAGATGGCTGAGAGCACGAAGAAGATCGCGCCCAGGACAGCACCGAAAACCCAGCCCGCATTATCCCCGATCGCGTCGCCATAGGCGGTAATGCGGTTCACCATGGAATCGAGGCTCTCGTAAACGCCAGCCTCATCACCGGATGCGGTGAGTGACAGGATGCGGGCGCCTATAGCATCCGGCACATCTGTGGCAATCGCGTAGATGACTGAGAAGTTGTCCCAACTCTGCGCAAATAGTCCTACCAGAGCCACCTTGATCCCGAAGGCAAACCCGCTGCCGTAACTCATCGGGTGCAATTGCATCACAGCATTGACGCCAAGCAATATTAGCAAGACGCCTGAGCCGATGGAGATCACGTCACCGATCTGACCTGCGGCCTGGACGAACCCGGCTTGCGCGACGGAATCGATGGCGTCATCCACCTCGCTGAGTATGTCGCGAATTATTCCCATTACTCTGTGCAGACCTCTTCGAGCTCGGCTTCCAGAGCGTCGGCCTGCCCACGCAGAGCAATGACGTCGAAGGGCAGTCTCAGATTGTCGGAAGTCTGGAACCGGTCATGCGCGACAACCGCGTCATCCCATGACACCGCATCGAATTGGCAATCGCAATTGCGCGTCTCGATGGCCTGTTCCGCCGCAATGATACGGAGGACTTCGCGATAGCCATTGCGGACAAGGGCGAAGGAATGCAATTCGCGCGGCGGACGCGGCGCGACACAGGCCTCGGCAAGTTCCCCAGGTTGCGCCATGGTTTCAAAGCCACCCGAGGTTTGGGCGAAGCTTGGTCCGGCAAAGGTCAACAAAAGCCCAAGGGCAATATCGATGCGTCGGATCACTCTGGCACCTCCATGGAACGAAAGCGCCGTTCCGCAGCAAGTGTCGCTGTATCGACGACGCCAAGCTGACCTGCGCTCACACCCTGCGCGGCTTCAAGCCGCCAGATCTGGGTCATGATGATCCCAAGTTCGGCCGTCACGCGGGTGTTAAGATCGACGGCGGCTTTCAACCCGTCCTGGTCGTCGATGAGCCCGACCATGGTTTCGAGCCTCTCGAGGCTGGCCCCGGCTTCCTCATTTGACTCCTGGGCCGCAACAGACAGCATGGCGCTGGCGCCAGCCGAGGTGGCGAGACGGTTGTCGGCGGGCTCCGTGGAGGATGACAGGGCGGACAGATGACTTGATGTCAGCCCGGTCCCGGTGAGTGCGGTCTCAACCTGGCCGGGCAGGTTCGATCCGGAGACAAACCCGGAAGCGAAGTCTCCGTTTGCCAGTGCCTGTAAAGTCTCCAACGGCCCTACCAGAGCGCCGCGCAGTTCCTCGAATTCTTCGATACTGGCGAAGAGATCACCGAGCCCGTTGCCGTTGATCAGGGAACGCAGCTGTGCCTCGAGGTTTTCGAGCTGTGCAAGCTGGGTTTCCAACTCGCGGCGCAGCGTGGTCAGCTGTTCGTGCTGGATGCCGAGATCTTCGGCCATATGTTCGAGCTGAAGAAGAAGTTGTCGGAGCGCCTGCCCGTCGAATGTTGGCACGCCTTGGGCCATCGCAGGGGGGACGAGGGCAGGGGATGTGCAAAGGGCAATTGCGGCAACTGCGCTAAGAAGAATGCGTTTCATTCGGATACCTCCATGGCCATGAATTCCCTTTCTTCCAGACGATCCACGACCAGTTGCTGGGCATGGGCCGCCTCTCGCATCTGGTTCGCAGCCATCAGCCGGACGCGGAGGGAGAGAATGCGGGCGATCTCGGCCCGTGCGTAGGTGTTGAGCTCGATTGCGGCCTTTACGTTCGGCTGGCCGTCGATTTGGCGGATGATCGCGGCAAGGCGATTGACCACCTGTTCGGTCGTGGCATGGGCATCGGCGGCGTAGTAAAGGCTCGCATCCGAGATGTTGGAATACTCCGCCAGCGCCATGTCAGCCGGTGTCAGCGTGCCAAGCGCATCGGCCCCGCCGACCACGGCCAGATATTCGTTGTAGAAACGCGAGATATTGCGCACGTAGCCTTGGGTTTCCGGGAAAGGGGGAACACCACCATATTCAATGACGCGACCGGGCCCGGCATTGTAGGCGGCCAAGGCGTTCGGAATGGTTCCGAAGCGATTAAGTTGCGTCGTGATGTAGCGCGCCCCGCCGCGTAGGTTGTCCATGACATCATAACGATCGACGCCCATATCAGCAGCGGTGCCGGGCATCAGTTGGGTGAGCCCGTATGCGCCAACCGGGCTTTGCGCAGTGATGCTGAACCGGCTTTCCTGCTTGATCAGAGCCTGGAACAGGCAGCGCCATTGTGTTGGCGAGAGACCAGCCCGAGCCACGCCGGGCGATCCGGCAAATTCGCCGGCGACCTGCACGATCATCATCTCGATGGTCTCGCGGCCTTCGCCAAAGAGACGGCTATCCATCGGATGGTTTGAGGCGGGTGGGTAAATTGTCGAGGCTGGGAAACTGGCGTTGCCCTCAAGTGCCTGGATGTTGAAACCCTGCCCGCTGATTGCCTCAGTGATGTCTTCCAGAACACGTAGCTGTTCGGCTTGTATCTCGGCCAGCTGCGCCTCGGTGGAAAGCACTTCGCGCTGAGCCGTCATGTCCTGGCCTTGTTGACCAAGCATCGCGATCAGCTGCCCAAGCCCGGAATTGTCCTGGACGGGCACTCCTTGCGCGAGCGCAGTGAAAGGCAGGCAGCCAAGAGCCGCAGATATGATCATTGCGGCACGCATCAGCCGCCGTTCACCGGCACGAAAGTGCAATCAGTGTCGATATTCGGTGACTTGGTGGAAAAGCTGAGCGGCGTGGTCACATTGCGCGACACCACCGGCTCGCCGTTCCTGCCAAAGCAGGGGGAGGTTTTCTCGGTGTAACGCTCGCAGGCGGCAACGCCGAGAAGGGTAATCAACAAAACAGTCACTCGCATGGTTTTCTCCAGAATTCGGGGTTGGTGCGCCAATCGGGGCCGACCTGTGCCTCGCCAGTCCGCCCACCCCCGAGAATTGGGAGTAAATCCCCAAGGGCGGACAAATCGGCATCTACAAACAGGCTGTCGCCGGCGGAGCAGACCAGCGCGATCCTCTGGCCAGCCGTGGGCTGGGTGAGCAGGGTGGCTTCTTTTTCCGAAACACGCAGGAAGTCGTAATCGGCGGGGGTTGCACGGTCGTTGGGGAAGAGGATCTGGGTCGGGACGGTTTCAACGATGGTCTTGCCGACCCGCGCATCACGCAGCTGGCTCGGGTATTGCGTCATCATCACCACGACGCAGTTCATCTTCCTCAGCGTGACCAGCCAGTTCTCAAGTCGTGCCCCGAAATAAGGATCATCGAGCAGCTTCCAGGCCTCATCCAGCACGATTATGGTGGGGCGGCGATCCTCGACCACCCGCTCGATCTGACGGAAGATGTAGGACAGCACCGCCATACGTTCGGTCGACATGTCGAGAATCTCGGTCATGTCGAAGCCAACGATGTCACTGTCGAGCGCCAGGGTGGGACCCGATGGATTGGCGGCGAAAACCCAGCCATAGCGGCCGCCCGGCACCCATTCGCCGACGCGCGATTGCAACTCACCACCATCATCAAGCGAGCGGAACAACGTCTCGAAGCTTTCGAATGATTGCAGCGACGCCCCGGCCTCCGCATTCTGGCGCACGGCGCTTTGGATATGGCGGGATTGTTCGCCGGACAGGGTACCATGCGTGGAGAGCAGCGTCCCGAGCCAGTCTGAGAGCCAGGCGCTGCCACGTTCGTCAGTCTCGGTAGAGAGGGGGTTCAGGCCGGTTGGTACGCCAGCGCGCACCTCGTGGTATTTGCCGCCCAGGGCGCGCACGGCCATCTCAAGTCCGCGGTCCTTGTCGAAAAAGAAGAGGCGTGTGCCGACGCGTTGCGACTGTGCGGCCAGAAAGGCCGTGGTCAGCGTCTTGCCGGTCCCGGTTCGGCCCAACACGAGGGTATGGCCGACGGTCGGTTCTTTGCCTGCATCGCCTGTCTCGTGGAAATTGAACCTATAGCCAGAGGTGCCGACGGAAGGCAGTACGGTGATTGGCTCATCCCAGGGGCTGTCCTTGCCACTTCGGCCTTCGACCGAGCCATGCAGGGCCGCAAAGTCGGCGAAGTTGATCGAGGAAATCGGTGTGCGCCGCGCCCGGTAGCCGAAATTTCCGGGATGTTGGGCAAAATAGGTGGCTTTCAGCGCCATGTTCTCGCGCACGATCACGGCCATTATCTCCTGGCCCGCGCGTTTGATCTGAGCCGCCGCGCGTTCCAGCATGTCGCGGCTTTCGGCATAGACCGCAATCGAGAGGTGATGATTGCCGAAAGCAATCCGCCCAGCCTCCTGATCATCAGCGGCAATCGCCAGTTGGTCGCGCAGCGACACGGCGGCGTCATCAGAGGCGTGCATCTGGCGAATGATCCGCTGGATGCGCTCGGCCATGATATTGGTCGGGATCGGGGTAAAGGAGTTGGTGAGCACGATGTCGAGCGGCAGATCGAGCCCGTCGAGCAGGGTGACATCTGTCAGCGCCGGGTAAGATTTGATGCTGAAGAGCGCGCCGAAGCGGGTGACACCGGTTGTGGCACAGTCGATCCGAGCGGTATCGCCCTCGAAGGTGGCGCGGACATCGCCCAGTTGATGCGACAAGGGCAGGGCGCTCTGACCGAAGGCGACGGGCGCAAAAGAGCCTGAGTTCAGCGTGTTCAAAAACCCCAGCCATTCACCATCTGCTACCGTCAATCGTTTAGGCCCAGCGTTGGCCAGCGCCACTTCGAAGAAGCCGACAACTTCATTCAACTCCTGCATCCGTGCTGCGCGATCTTTGACCCAGCCCTTACGGGCGAGACCCCGTAGAAGTGGCAGGCGGGAGGTCAGGTCCGGACGACGGAGGATGGTGAGATAGAGCTGTTTCTTCTTTGGCTGGAACCCTGCGACATGGTGCTGCCATCGCCGATCGATCTCAGCGGCAAAACCGTCTCCCTCGATGGGCTGCAATGACAGATACTGCGGCACTGAAATCCGATGAATGTAAAACCCGAAGAGATCACCAGTTTGGGCGACGATGGCAGCCACAGCACGGCGTAGGGCATCAAGCTCCGCATCCGGTGTGGTCATCGGGTTGAGACCATCCAGGCGCAGGGTCGCCATCAGGTCGCCCTCGCGCAGGATCAGCACATCATCTGCCACCCGAGAGAAATACGGCAGGTGCTCGGCTAAAAAGCTCTCGCGTGCAAAGGCATTCCCATCCGCAGCCAAGAGGGCAGTGGAGACGGATATAGTCCCTTCAAGCGCCAAAGCTGTCGCCTCCGTGCAGGGATCGGTTCTTCGTGGCGCGGACCGAGCCGCATGAGACGCGCAGCACTTCGAAGAAATGAGGTTCCTTGTCGGCCACGAACCAGAGCACCGGGTAGGCGATGATCCCAATCAAGAAGAAGATCAGCGTCTTGGTCCAGATGAACGGCAGAACGACCCCCATGGCCAATACGACAAGATAGCCAACAGGGAGACCGAGATACTTGGGCGGTCTCGCAAGACCCAAGAACAATGGGGATCGTTCTGCCATCAGCTTACCTCACCGATTGGAGCCAGAAGGGTGAGACAAACATCAGGTGAACCCGTCGACGATAGTGCCTGCCGAAAAGATCAACACGATCCCAATAATGACAGATGCGAACCATCCCCAGTTCAAGCGCCCCATCATGCACATAAAGCCTGTTCCAATGACGGCAAGCGTGGCCACGGCTATGCCGATCGGCCCCGTGAGCGCTGCCTCGACTGTTTCGAGCATGGTTTGGATTGGCGAGAGGTCCTGTGCGAAGGTAGGGGCCGAGAATAGCGCCAGCACTGAAGCAGCGGGTAATAAAGGTCGGAGGTTTGAAAGTCTCATGTTCGGTCCTTTGCGATGGATCATTGCAACGCGATCACAACAGGCGCACGCGTCCTGCCCGGTGCGGAAACCTGGTTGCTGGGCGGGCTTGTTTGTTGCGCAGAAAGGCGATTTCGGATGCGGTGAATACGGGCGATATAGTCGCGCGTCTCTGCGAAGGGGGGCACGCCGCCGTACTTCCGTACACGGTGCGGCCCAGCATTGTAGGCTGCCAGCGCCAAGTCGATGTCCCGAAACGCACTTAGTTGGGCGAGCAGATAACGGGCAGCACCTTCAAGATTCTGACGAGGATCGGTTCGATCGACGCCCAGAGTTCGGGCTGTGGGAGGCATCAACTGACCAAGCCCATAAGCACCCATCGGGCTGACAGCCGTCGGGTTATAACCGCTCTCAGCTTCGATCAATGCTCGGAAAAGGATATGCCAGTCGCTGGGTGATAAACCCATGGAATCAAGCGAGCGGTTTGCGGCGTGCCGTTCCGATGTTGCGCGGGTGTCTGCGAGGATCCTGCGTCTGCTCTCAGGCGTAAGCGGTGTTACGTGTGTGGTGGCGGGCTCGGCGATGTTAGCTTTGTGATAAGTCCAGCCAGACGTTCTGACGCTTCCGTCAGCCCCGATCACCATCAGGTCCGCTATCGCCTTCCGGGGCGTTGCGGATATCGAGATCGATAGAGACAGGGCGGCCATCGCCATAATTGGTGTGGTGATTGACAAGCCCCGGCCAGACCGCGAAATGGCGCACCTTTGGTCCATGTTTCTGGACCTTGGCAGCGACCAGGATGAGTTCTTCATCCCCGACCGAGTAAATGCACTGGTAAAGCGGCTTGCCGTCACCTGTGCCTCCTACGAGCTCGTACCGACAGGTGAACTCCACCTTCCTCTGAATGAGGTCTTTCACACCATCCAGTGTGATCAGGCTCAGGTGTCTTGCTATCGGCATGGTCTCTCCCTTTGAGAGACCTTCATACATGATGCAAACAACACGAAAAGCACAGATAGAGTCAATATATATAAAACGTAGGAAATATAAAAACGTGGATTTAGCAGAGATTCGCGCTTAAACTAAGCTTGAATTGAACCGCGAAGGGAAAGAGTAGATGCGCTCAATTATTCTCAGTTTGATCATCTCGGCGATGATTCTACCTATCTCGGGCAAACCAAGTCGGGCTTACGACGTAGACTGTGCGATCATGCTTTGTATGGCGGGGGGGTTTCCATCCAGTGCGGTCTGTTCAGCAGCCTATGCCGAAATGGTTCGACGCATCACACCTTGGCCGGTGCGCCCGCCCTTCGGGATATGCACCTACGCTGCGGTCCCTGTCGAGTTGGGAGGGACCGGTCAGGATGGGCAGGTCGATGTTTCGGCGCCAGATTATGCTTGGTTGCGGCGGACGCGCGTTCTGTGGTTCCGTGGCGCGTCCTACAAAGACGACACCGGGCCCCAGAAATGGGATTGGGCTATACAGTCATGTGACTTTGAGAACGACAATTGTCGCTCCCTTATCCGGGTTTTTGGGTCAAGAACATCCTGGCCCAACAGCTTTGTCAGCGATAATGGGCAGACAATCCCATATCCTGAGACAGGCGGGCTCACTTTCCCCTATCGTCGTGCAGTGATGGTTGAATTTGGTGACTACGACGGCGAGATGGGGCACTCGGCGTGGTTTTCTTATTGACCTGATGATGTTTCTTTGTCCTGAAGCAATTCCACACTGATCTTGGTGTCATCAATCACTGTTGGGTCAACGAACCATAGGCGTATCACCTGTCCAGAGTTCCAAAGGTAATCCCGCCAGACAAGCTGTTCTTTAGATTGTTCCCGCATTACTGCTTCAGAGATTGGTTTGGCGAAGAGCAGTTTTTTACCCATTGCTTGCATTCCCGTAGCTAGCTTCGTTGGGCATTTTTGCATGGCCTCGAAAGCAGTCTGCTCGCAAGCAACATAAAACGGTGTCATCTGAGTTCTGGGAATGGCTCAAACTTTGCGCTTGCCGTTCCGACCGCAGATTTTCCTTGCGCATGATCATCCGGTGTTCTCGCGCGCCTCATCATAAAGTACGGGGCAGGCGAAGGCCTGGAAGCGCCCATCCCTGTTGCCACAGATCGGACCAATTTTGGTGGGCGCATATCCCATCGAGCGAGCCATTTTTTGAAATCCGACTGGGCCGAGAAACAAGCAGCGTTCAGCCTCTTGCTTTGCGAGATAAGCATTCGCTGCACGTAGGACAGCAGCCCCGGCGCCCGCCGTACCGTCCGTGACAAGGCGCGTAAGCTCCCAGGTGCCACGATCGACCGGTGGGATCTCGGTGCAGAGATCAATGGGCAACCCATCGAGAAGACCGCGACACGCATCACGGATCATGTAGGAGAACAATCCATGATCTGCAGCTCCTGCCTCGCTGTTCGTGCAGACCAGCCGCGCACCACCCACAACCACGTTTGTCCCTTTCGCAACGGCGATGATATAGACGGTATCGGGTCGATCATATTGATCGAGATCGGTTTGCCCCGAGATCCAGACTTTCCAGCCCTTGTTCAAAGCAAACACGCGTTTTCTAAGATCTAGAAACTGGCTGATCAGACGCATTTCCGAAGAAAAGGCCGCGCGCGGCGAAAACAGTTCTTGCGGCATTTGAGCGGTAACACAGGAGACTCCATCTTTTGATCGGGTTTCCAGTAAATCAGTTTGTATGTGGGTCATGGTTTGCTCGTGGAATGGCCTATTTAACACGCCAATCAGTCATCGACGGGGTGCTAAGGTCTAGCGAAAACGTACAATTATTGATAGAAACTGACCTGAGGCCAGAAACCTCAGGTTCTCCCCGACCTCTAGTCGGGGCAATTCTGACCTAGGGTCAGGTCAAGTCAGGTTCGTAGTGAGTGGAGGGAATCAGCTTTGGAGATTTATGAAAAAGGAATTCAGCAGAACCCTGATGCCATCGAGTCAACGAATGCTGTCTCAAAAGCATTTGCGCCATTTCGAGCCGAAATCGAAGAGATCGCAGTCTCCGGGTACAGTCTTCTGGTGAATGTAAATGTGCGCGGATACGAGTATTTTGAAAGCACCTACCCGCCTAAATGGAAGGAAGAGTACGAGAAGCGGCGTTACTACGCATTCGACCCCGTTCTGGTATGGTCACTGTTCGCCACAGGTGACAAACGTTGGTCTGAGGTTCCTATACCTGACCTGCGCCGGTTCATGAACTCCGCGAAAAAACATGGATTGGTCTATGGCGCGGCGTTCAGCCGGAAAACTGGAACCAACAGGTCTCTGTTGAGCGTGTCGAGACATGACCGCGAGTTGCTGTCGCAAGAGATCCTGTTTCTTTCCGGGTTGGCGACCGAGTTCTTTGAATCCCTTGAAGACGAACGTGGGTTGTCGCAAGGCGAGATCGCCGTGTTGCAATGCCTGTCTGAGGATAAGAATGTCAAAGAAGCATCGGAGCATCTGGGGATTTCAGAGTCTGCGGCCAAGGAAAGGCTCGCCTCGGCGCGACGTAAAGTGGGGTGTAAGACAAATTATCAGCTGGTGGCAACGGCAATGCGGAAAAATCTGATCAGATGACCGTCGCAAGATTGCGAGTGCTTCTACATCGTGGCGCGACCCAAGTCTTTTTGGGGGGAAAGTGACATTCCTGCTTTGCTCAGGGGTGACATTATCGATTTGCGGTGATGGCTCAAGGGTCGTTGCGACGTTTGCCGCTGTCTTAGTTTCGTAATCTCTTCTCTGAATGCCTCGGTCGGTGTGCGCCATCCAAGGCACTTCCTGGGTGTTCCATTAAGGCGGTCGCAAATCGCCTTCATATTGCGATTTGAGAGCGCCGCGAGCTGGGTGTCACGTGGCAGGAAACGACGTGCCCGCTTGTTCAGATTCTCGACCGATCCTTTTTGCCAAGGAGCTTGCGGATCACTGACCTGCCCCCCGAAACTTCCCTCGTTCTGATGTAGAGTTTGCTCAACCTTTTGAAGGAGCAAACAGATGCGAAAGAGCCGTTTCACCGAGGCGCAGATCATCGGGATGATCAAGGAACGGGAAGCCGGGATGCCGACGGCGGAGGTGTGCCGCAAGCACGGTCTAAGCCAGGGCACTTTCTACAAATACAAATCGAAGTATGGCGGCATGGAAGTGTCTGACGTCGCGAAGTTGAGGTCGATGGAAGACGAGAATGCCAGGCTCAAGCGCTTGCTGGCCGATACGATGCTGGACAATGCTGTTCTGAAGGATCTGCTGGGAAAGAGCTGACGACGCCGGTTGAGCGGCGAGAGGCAGCGCTGAGGGCGATGCGGGATCACGATATCTCGCAGCGCCGGGCCTGCCGACTTGCCGGTGTCGATCCAAAGACCGTCCGGCGCGAACGCCCGCCGGATAACCCTGAGATCAGGGCAGAGATGAAGGCCGTCGCTGCCAAGCGCCGCCGGTTTGGCTACCGGCGGATCGGTGTGATGCTGGAGCGCAAGGGAATGATCATGAACCACAAGAAGCTGTATCGGCTTTACACTGAGGAGAAACTGGGCGTCAGGCGACGACGGGGCCGCAAACGGGCGCGTGGGTCTCGAACACCGATGCCGGTGGCGCTGAGGCCAGGTGAACGCTGGTCGCTTGACTTTCTGTCCGATACGTTCGGAGCCTCGCGCCGGTTCCGCATCCTGGCGGTGAACGACGATTGCTGCCGCGAGAACCTGTGTCTGATGGCCGATACCAGCATCTCGGGTGCTCGTGTCGCGCGGGAGTTGGACGCGCTTGTGCGTCTCTGTGGCAAGCCAACCAGCATTGTCAGTGATAACGTCCTATGCGCGGAATGATTGGCTGATTTGGCATCAGGTCATTGTCATGCTGAAGTGTTCCAGCATGTTTGAATGTGTGTCAGTTCGGCATTTTGGTCAACAACATGTCTCTCCCATAACAAACACAGAGTACGCTTTTGCGGCTCTCACCGTCCTTAAGACGAGATCTTCGGGTCGTTGAGCAGAAGGCCTGAACATTATCTACGAGGTCGAATGCTCGCCTCTACGGCCCTTACAGAGAAAGGTCCTTCTGCCGTTGATCATCCCTCAAAGAAGGGACGATAAGGTTCGCCACGTTTGATGATCCCGTGCACGGTTCGGGCCATCTTTGCGGCGATTGCGGTATACGCCTTGCGGCGCAAATGGGTGTTGTGCCGATCCTTGGCGATGTAGCGCTCGAACTTGTCTCGGAAGCTGTTGGTGCGCTGCATGATGGCGACCTGACCTGCCATCCAGAGCGTGCGGTGCAATCTGGCATTGCCGTATTTGGACAGTTTGGTTTGTCCACGGAACGTGCCGGACTGGATGGTTGCGAGGTCCATACCGCAGAACTTCAAAAACTGGCGGTGATGCTGAAAGCGGCGAAGATCACCAGCTTCGGCCAGGATGGTCAGAGCGTTGATCGGCCCGATCCCCGGGATGGATATCAGCAGCTGATAGTCGTCGTTGGTCTTGAGCAGTTCAACGGCGCGATCCTCAATCTCATTACGCTGGGCAATCAGGCTGCGCCCTTCGCCCAAGACCAGGCGAAACATTCTGGCCGCGTCGGAATCCGGTGCAATTGGCAGGCCCACAGATGACTTGGCTGTCTGATAAATATCTGCAAGCAAACGTTCTTTTGAGACTTTGCGGCCGACAACCTCCCAGGCGTCGGCAATGAATGCCTCTTGGCCCATGGCTGAGATAAAATGCGGCGATGGATAGCGTTCCAGGAAAGCAAAGAACCAGTCGCTGCGGGAGCTACGATGGAAGCGTTCTGCCTCGGGAAAATACAGCGGTAGATAATGGGTCAGCACCCGGTGCCATAACTCGGTCTTGCAACGAGAGACGATGTCGTGCGTCTTTGACAGCTCCTGAAGATCATTCGTGCCGCACAGCATTGGGTCGTGGTAGAACTGCTCGTTCCCGATCTGCATCATGTGCAAGATGACTTGCGCATCCTTGGGATCATTCTTGTCCCAACTATTGTTCAAAGCCTCCCGGGTACGTGCCAAGGCGACTGACGACACCAACTTTACTTCGAAACCGGCATTCCCAAGCCGGTAAGCCAGGGCGCGATGGTAATTGCCCGTTGCCTCAAAGGCCGCGCGGACAGGACGGTCATAATCCGAGAGTGTGGCGATCAACCGGTTGAAGTCGTCGAGCTGGTTCAGAACAGTCAGCCGGCGCCTTCGCTTTCTGCCCGGAACTGAGATCAAAACTTCATGGCGCGCCTTTGCGATATCAATCGCCACCAAAACAGGCTCGGCCTGTGCAATACTGGCATCGTTCATAGTCGGTCTCCCTTGCGGTGTGGTTTGTTGCAAAACCACTGTAGGGACCTGAGACCCGGCTATGATCATCTGCTGCGCTAATTGGGGGCTGCGCAGGCAATCATAGCCTCTAAATCAACGTCATTCCGAAGGTGTTACGGAACGGAGTTCACCAGCCGGGCGATCCTGAAATGGGCGAACGAAAACGGCGTGGACTGGCACTACATCGATCCTGGCAAGCCCCAGCAGAATGCCTTCATCGAGTCGTTCAATGGCAGCCTGCGCGACGAACTGCTGAATGAAGAGATGTTCGAAAGTCTGGACGATGCCCGGCGCAAGCTGGCGCTCTGGCGATACGACTACAACAACGTCAGGCCACACTCATCGCTCGGAAACCAAACACCCGCAGAAGCGCGCCGGACGCTTGAGCAATTAGAGGGCTCCGCGCCCGGCGCGCTTGCCCAAACCAACGACGAAGACTATGAAAACCAGACCCGCAGACTCTCGTTATGAATGAGGGAGCCTCGGGGGGCAGGTCACTCTCACCACTGCGTCGGGCAAGACGTAACCATAATACTCTTGTAGAATGCCACAAACTTGTGGTTCTTTCGAAAGCCAAAATATCAAGAAATGGAGAGCACATCATTCAGTGCTGACCTAAACGTCAAGCACTTCTGATCCAAATCGGAAAACGGTCATTTGCAATGAATGAGGCAAAGAATACAAAAAACAGTTGATCCAACTATTGACATCTTGTTACCACTCTACCCTAGAACGTAATTTACTAGTATTTGGGGAGAGTGTGTTTGGCCCGCTCAATTCTATCTGCCGCTTTTATTGTTTTTATTTCATTAGTTGGCACAGTTTTCGCCCAAACTCCCCTTCAACCTAGGACTGCCGATGTCGGAGAGGCAATCCGGCTTGATCCCACAGATGGTTTGCGGATCCCACTTGCAGACTCTGTCCACTTTGAGTGGAGCTGGTTGGAGCGTCCAGCGACATCGGTCGTAAACTTCAGCGACCCTATAGCGCTTCGTCCCGAGGTAACAATTGATGTTGCTGGCCGTTATGTTGCGCAGGTGATTGTACGCAACGCAAGTGATCCAACGATAGAAGTCGCGACCGGGTCACTCGAAATCAACACAGGAGACACTGCACCGGTCGCTGCTATCATTGCGCGCGGGCTACCTGAAGGCAGCTCCCCTCTTGTTTTGGATGGATCACGCAGCATTGATTTAGATGGCGGGCCTCTGAACTATTCTTGGTCGGTAATTTCGGCGCCAACAGGTAGCGACGCGCGTATCACCTCTGCCGACCTCCCCATGGCAAAGCTTCGTATGGATCTTGAAGGAACCTATGTTGCGGGACTGACAGTGACCGATGAAGTAGGCCAAGCCTCGGAACTGGCGAAGTTCGAAGTTGATTTTCTTCCGAACTCTGGGTCAGTAGATAGCTATCGCCTGTCCTACGATGAGACTCATTCTGGCGTCGACAACGTTGTCGACAGTTTCGATCTTGGCGACCGTTCGGCTGGTAACTTTGGCAATTCGCAGATTACTGGGTTTGAGCTTGGGTCTGACGTTCTAAGTCTAACATTGGCCGGCATGCCCGTAACTGCCAGCACAACTGCAGAACTCTACGCACTTGTGGATATTCTTGAACTGGACAGTGACGACGCAACGAACGTGCGGATGTCGCCAAATGTTGACGTCGATGAGGTTACCTTCATTTTCGGAGGTACTGCGGGTGCCGTGACGATCACTGACATTATTGGTGCCGAATTGCTGCGTACTGAATTGGATGCGCGCGGCGCCGACGTCTATGAAGGGGTTGGAGGGCGCCAAGTTGGACCAGAAGCGTCGGCTCGGTTTGACCAACTCAGCGCCGAGGTCGGAGAGATCATCAGGCTCGAACCCTATGCATCGACTGACATTGATGGCTCGGTCCTTGTGTCGGAGATTGCCGTCTTGGCAGCCCCATCGGGGGCGTCGCCCAGCATATCGACCGACATTGATGGCATGTCTGAGCTGAATTTCGATGTCGCTGGCGAGTATCTGGTGTCCTATCGAGTCAGCGACGGTCTGCGCAATTCGTTCGATCAGGTCCTTGTTGTTGTAGGGCAGGGGGCGAATGTACGTCCGGTTGCGCGGATTCAACCTGTAACAACTGCCCAAGTTGGCACACCGTTGGAACTTGACGGGACCCAGAGCTACGATCTCGATGGCGACCTGATCCGGCATGGATGGTCTTTGCTCTACGTCCCAGCTGGAAGCGCCGCCACGGTTGCTGAAGGAAGCTCTGCGACTGCAAGCTTTACGCCTGATGTCGAAGGCGACTATGTCGTGCAGTTGGAAGTCCATGACGCGACTGCTCCCGGCGCACCCACTACGCAGCTTGTTCGAGTTGCCCCCGCTCTCCCTATTGCTGAAGCGGGACCGGATCGTCTAGCGGGAGATGTTGGCCATATCACCCTTGATGGTACTTTGTCATCGGGTGCGGATCTGACCTATGGCTGGGCTTCGCTCGGGCTGACCGGAGATGGGTCGGCATCGGGGATCAGCGATGCAAGCCTCGCCATGCCGCAGCTTAGCCTTGCCGTGCGTGAGGGTCGTTTCCGCGATGTGATTAAGCTGGCATCTGTGTATCATTTCAAACGCAGTGATGCGGGTGGTCTGTGTCAGTTTGATACGCGAACGCCAGCGGACGTGGTTGAATCATCGTCGTCGGAGCAGATTTCGATAACATTGCATTCCAGAGGACAGACGACCGCTTCCGGGTCGAAGCTCTTGGTCTGGGAGATTGAGAACAAGAATCAATATACACGCGAGGTCAGGCTCGAGGATCAGGATGGGAACGATCACGGCTCGTTTGTCGTTCCTGGTCGCGTTTCGGTTCATGTGACGACAGCTGATATTGGCAAAAACAACCAGATGTATGCCTTTGTTGGCAGTGCGGCATATGCTGACGATCGCCCAAAAACAAACCCATTCAATCGCAACAACCCGGTATGTACGGGGCCGGGTGCAGGAGTCGTCCAGCTGATTGTAAAAGACAGCGCGGGCCTCTCTCTTCCGGATACCGCGTTTGTTGGCAACACAAATCTTCGCCCTGTTTTGCTGTCAGGCCCCAAACTCGACCTGATTTCGGGGCAGACGGTGGAACTTTCCGGTGCAGCCTATGGGTCAGATCCAAATGGTGATGCCTTAAGCTACAGCTGGTCCCTTATCTCTCGTCCTGATGGCTCCTCAGCAACGATTACGGCTGATCCGGCGACCAAGAAGTTTGCTGGAAGCGATCTTACTTTTGCGCCGGATCGCGTGGGTGTCTACCTGGTTCAAGTTGAGGCAAGTGATGGTCAGCTGAACGCGGTGCCCGCAGTTGTGCGCATCGAAGTCCTGAACTCCCCTCCTGTGGCAGTCGCAACAGGTCCAGCAAACGTGTTCGTTGGTGAGACCGGTATTTTTGATGGCACTGCATCCAGCGATATTGACGGCGATGCGCTGACCTACCTGTGGACGCTGACCGATCGTCCCGACGCGTCGACATTTGAGATTGCCGACCGGTTCGCGCCTACCGTGACCTTTTCACCCGACCGCCGCGGAGATTACGTGTTTGAGCTTGTCGTGTCGGACTACGAGTTCAGCTCGGACCCAGTGACCGTAACTGTCACCGCACCGAACCGGGCGCCGGCCGCAGGGCTGAGCGGCCCGTCGGAAATAGACGCTGCTGAAGAAGTAATATTCAGCGCGATGGGTTCAACTGATCCTGACAGCGATCCATTGACTTATGCGTTCGAGCTCACGTCTCAACCAGCAGGATCAAGTCCGCTTCTAGCACAAACCGGCGACGGAGACGCGACGTTCTCGGCTGCAGTATCTGGGCCCTACACACTGGAAGTCACGGTTTCTGATGGGCTTCTGAGCGATGTGGCTGTCATTGAGTTTGAGGTCCGTTCAAGAAACCAGGCACCTGTCCTTGGAAGTATCAATGACGTTTACACGGTCGAACTTGGGCTTGAGTTTGCACTCGATCTTCAAGGGAGCGACCCTGACGGCGACGCGATTTCATTTTACGCCACTCCTCTGCCTCTTGCCGAAGGTATCTGGGTCAATGCGGCGGACGGAACAATCAGGTTCAGACCAGAGGCTGGGCAGCTTGGGAGCTACAGTTTCACTGTCGGTGTTTCTGACGGTGTCTTGGTTGATGAGGCCGTGCTGACGATTGACGTTGTTGATGCCACAGCAGGTGACACAGCAATTCATGGTCGTGTCCTTGATGCCGAGCAATTCGCACAAGGCGTGGAAGTGCCGCTGTCCGGAATGCAGGTACGCCTGCGTGACGCAGCTCTTATGACTGTGACCGATGTGTCAGGCGAATTTAGCTTTGGCAGCCTTGCTGGCGGTTCAGATCAGATTGTCATTGATCCTTTCGCCGACGGTGGACCCGGAGGTTATCAGGGGGCAGTTAGAGCTGTCCAAGTGACTGAAAATCAGATCCGGGATCTGGATCCTGACTTCTTGCTTGCACCTTTGAACGATGGTTGCGCCCCCGTTGTTGCGGGTGTTGTGACAGTGTTGGAAGGGGCCGCGAGCGGCGTGTCCGTAACTATTCCCGCCGACAGTATCGAAGACATGGCGGGCGGAACCTTTACAGGTGAGGTTTGCCTTGGGTCGTTGCCTCAGCTTTTCGCAGATACCGGCCTTCCCCAGGATACGCGAGCGTGCAATATCTATGCGCTTAATGCTCCAGGAGCAGTGTTTACCCAAGGCATTACGGTAAGCGCCCCGAACAATGACTTGCTGCCGGAAGGTGCTACTTTGGATTTGTGGCGCAAATCCATGACCACCGGCCAATACGCTCGCTCAAGCGGTGCGCATGTTGACGCAGGCGGTATGACCGTAAGCGCGTCCGCACAAGGGTTTTCAGAGGGCACGCTGTTCAGTTTACTTCCGCTCCAGCCTTCGACGACAGCGTCAGCTGACCAGCCGACAGGGAACAGCACGCTATCAGCGCTTACGGGTGACATGAACCAAGTCTACACGCTGCCTGGATACACGGCCTTTGGCCAGGCACAGACAGTCGGTTTTAGCTATCACAGTCAATCCGCGAACCCGACCATTGTTGTGTCGGGTGATGTAACGGTTTCTGAAAACGCGTCCCTGCCTGAAACGCTATCGACTCGAATTTCGGTCGGTGGCCTCTCTGTCGACGACACCAATGCTTGGACACCGCGTCTTGGAGCTGACGGACACATTCCTGCGCTTCTTGGTGAAACCGTGTCGCTTCGCCAATCGATGCCGGTTGATGGATCTGGTCTGGATAGTGGGCGGTACAACTATGATTTTGTCGCCAAAGCGAACTATGCATGCTCTACGGTTGCGTCATCGCATTCAGCAACCCTCCACGTGCAGAACGAAGCAGCTAGTCCATACGGAAATGGTTGGTCCGTTGATGGCCTCCAGAAGCTGGTTGAAGGCCCGGATGGCACGGTTTCGATTTTCGATGATGACGGTGTTTCGACATTCGAACCCGGCCCAACGCTGACGAAATTCCTTGATGAAGGTGTCGTGTTGCCTGCAATTGGACCAGCAGGAATTGAAGTCTATGACTACAATCAGAATGGTCGCCCTGAAATTGCGTGGGCCGACACTGGAACAGGTGACATTGTCTTTGCCGAGCGCGCTATTGATGGGAGTTTTGGTATCTCCCGCCGTGTCGCCGTTGCAGACCCAGCAAGTGTTCCGGAGACTGGCCCATTTGTGCCCAATCTTTCGGATCTCGCGCTTGGTGACTTCAATGGTGACGGAGATCAAGACTTGGCCTATGCGCTCTATTCGGGCAAGGCCGTTCGGTATCTGTCAGACTTCACAGCAGCAAATCCGGATACAATCTCTGTTCATGATCCATCACGCCAACTGGTGACATCGCTCGAGGCAGCTGATTTTGATGGAGATGGCTATGACGATCTCGTTACGGCGGAGATTTCCACGGTATTCATTGGTTACTTCTGGCAAGCATATGCTGATCTTTGGCGTGGGAGCGCCAACGGCCTAGATGCCAATGAAGTACTGTTGAGAGACACCTATCTGACTTTGGCAGCACCTCAGCAGGCGTCGCAAGGTGACATCAATGGCGATGGGTTGCCGGACATTTTCTTCCGCATGCCGCGAGGCTGGCATGTGTTTACAATGAAATCTCCGCGCAAGCAGAAATGGGGTGGCGGAGGAGGTCACTATGCTCTTGGTCAAAATATGGCGGTTGGCGACCTCAACGACGACGGCCTCGATGACTTTGTAAATAACACCCCTGCCAATCTGGCTGTCCATTTCAACCAAACAGATGGCGTAGATGGGGAGATTCTGTTTGGTGGCACTGTCTATCTGCCGCGCCCCGCCGTTCCAGACGTTGAGAAGGCGGCAACAAATGTCGTCGATGCTAATGGTGATGGGTTTGATGATGTAGTCATTTCTGTGGGCGGCAAGATCTATGTCTACCACAGCAATGGTGACGGAACTTTCCAGCCGATCAGCGAAGTGGACCTTGGGCACGGACTTGGATCGGTGCGCATCGCTGATATGAACGGCGATCGCAGCCCAGATCTGATCTCGACCACGCGTTTCTTTGTCTATATCGACTTCTCCGATCCCAGCGCATCCGGAACCTATATTGCAGGCCTAGGTGATTTTACCCAACTTGAACAACTTCCAGACGGGACTTGGGAACGCCGATACAAAGATGGCACGAAAATCCTGTTTGATCAGAACGGGCTGCAAGTTGCAGAGATTGATCCACAGGGCAATCGCAAAGAATATGGATATGATGCCAACAGTCGGCTGGTAACAATCACTGATCAGGTCGGTGGAGTTACAACCTTTGCATATGCCGCAGATGGCCGCATGGCATCGGTCACCTATCCGGATGGTCGGACCACATTGTTCGAACATGATGATATTGGAAACCTGAGCGGAATCACTGAACCGACGGGGACACAGGTTTCGTTCTCGTACGATGAGAATGGCCGTTTGGTCAGTTCGACCAATCAGAACGGTAACACCACGAGCTACAGCTATGATGCTGTGGGCAACCTCTCGGGTGCGGTATTGCCCGATAGCTCGTCTATATCGACTCAGATTGCGTCCTCGCTTGGTTTGATTGATGGGCTGGGGAATGTCCCCGCGCAACCGTTCATCTACGTGAAACCTGAGGACAGAGTCACAACGGTTACGGATCGTAAAGGGCAGGTTACCACAGTCGAAGTAAACCAATTCGGGTCTGTAATCCGGACGGTTGATCCGCTTGGTCGCGAGACTCGCATTCACCGAAATGAAGAAAACCTAGTCACCCGAGTGGAGCGCCCCAGCGATGTATTGCCAGATGGGGTGCGAGTTGACGAGATCGAGTACGATTTCCTCGACAATGTTGCGGCGTTCACGGAAGCCCTCGGCTCGCCTGTAGAGCGGACTACGCGCTACACGTATGACCGTGATCATAGCAAGGTCACGCAAATGACTGATCCCGACGGGCAAAAGACACTCTATGAATATGATGCCACGGGTCTTACTACGAAAATTACGGATGCTGAAGGCGGGACACGTAGTTTCAACTACGACGCCGATGGGAAACTCGCATCTCGGACCGATGAAAACGGAAATCTGACGTCGTTCACGCACGACGCTCAACGTAATCTTGAGACGACAACCTATGCCGACGGATCCATTACTGCGCTGACATATGACGCAGCGGGTAACACGGTTGTCATTGCCGAGGCTCAAGGAACACCAATCGAGCGTCAAGTTCAGCGAAGCTACGATGCGTTGAATCGTGTGCTGACCGTTGAGGTAACTGGTGCTGACGGTGCGCAGATAGATGGTGTAACGACCTACAGCTACTTGCCTGCAGGTAATCTGGCCTCTGTGGTCGACGAGACAGGTCTTGTGACAACCATGACCTACGACCAGATGGAGCGGTTGGTCGCAGTCGATGATCCTGCTGAGGGATTGATCCAACGCGTATACAATACAGCAGGTGAGATCGTCAGCCATATTAACGGAGATGGCGAGGCCCATAGCTATGCCTATGACGAAGTTGGTCGCCTGACCGACACAGTTGACCCAGGCGGTTTCGAGAAGCACTTCGCCTATAACCTGCAAAACAGCATCTCGACAGTCACTGATGGTCGCGACGGGGTAACCAGTTTTGGCTATGACGCGCTTGAGCGCATGACAACTCGGACAAATCCGATCGGCGAGACCATGACGCGCAGTTATGACGCGCGCGGGAATTTGTTGACGCTCACACGAGAGGACGGGGTGGTTGAGACCGCGAGCTATGATGGTCTGAGCCGTCGTACTAGCGTTGTAACGCCCGACAATGTTTTGTCCTATCGCTACGATGCCCGTGGCAATCTGATCAAGGCTGCGGATACCGACAGTCGCGTGGCCTTCACCTATGACCTGCGCAACCGTTTGCTGACTACGACCACGGATGGTGCGGTCGGCGTGCAGCCGCAAGTGACATTGAGCTACTCGTATGACGCGCTGGATCGCAGGACGACCATGGCGGATTCTCTGGGGGGTACCACATCCTACGCCTATGATCCCGAGGACCGTCTCACTGATCTGACGGCGCCGTGGGGTACGGTCTATAGTTTCGACTACGACGGAGAAGGGCGCCGCACATCGCTGACCTCAACGTCGGGACGTGTTTCGCAGTACGGAAATACCAACGGACTTCTGACGGCTCTGAGCCATGTGCAGTCCGGGGTGGCCTTGACCGATTTGGAGTACCAATACGGCCCGGACGGCCAGCTCACGGCAATTCTTGACAAGATCAACTCGCTGAAGTCGAAGTTCATTTCCTATGATGACTTGAACCGTCTGGTGCAGGTGGATGAAGGTCTGCCACCGATTGATGGCGGTGTGCCGGTGCCGGTCGAAGACTACGCCTATGATGAAGAAGGCAACCGAACGGCGTCGCACCTGTCTGCGCTCTATTCCTCGAACGCTCATAACCAGCTCGAGGAAGATGAGGACTATTCCTACGCCTATGATCAGCGCGGCAACCGGGTCTCAAAGACCTCCAAAGCCAACGGGGATGTCGAGACCTATGCTTATGACAGCCAAAACCGTTTGGTAGGCTACGCAAATGCGACGCTGAGCGCGCGCTACGCCTATGACGCACTGGACCGTCGGATCGCCAAGATTATCGACGGACCGGGCGAGGATATCACCCCTCCGGGTCAGGCCGAGCCATATGCCTTGAACCTCACGGCACAAGATGACGTTGACATCCCGGACCTTGAGATCACGGGGCCCTTCACGGTCGAAGCTTGGGTGAGGTTCCCGTCTGGAAGTTCAATCCACTATGACGATTCACTTGTGTCAGATGGCACAGTGGAGCAGACACTCAATTTCTATCAAAACAGGTTCCGGTTCTATTCCGAGCGGGCCGACAGGCTTGTCGCATCCACGGCCTCTTCACATGATGTCTGGACGCATTACGCGATCACACGGGATACGTCCGGCATCCTGAGGATCTACATTGATGGTGTGTTGGATGTGGCTGGCACAGCGCCTTATACATATCCGCTCAAAATCGGAACGATTGGACGACCGACCAACCGGACAATTGGTCAGTTTGACGATATCCGCATCTGGTCCGTCGCGCGGAACGAAAGCCAGATCGCGGCGGCTCGCGGGGCTTATATGGATCCGGCGACCCGCGGTCTGGAACGCCTCTATCGCTTCGACGAAAGCCTGACCGAGGTCGTGGACGCGACTGGTACATCTGCCCCTTCGGCTTTGGGAGCCGGTGTCACCATCGTACCCTCAACTGCTCCTGTAGCGTCGCTCCCGGCAGCGCCAGCCGCTCCCGGACCGAATGCTGAGGTGACGGCGTATGTGTATGACATATCCGCCGAAGACCCACTCGCGCATGACGATATCGTTCTGGAGTATTCAGACGATATCCTGACCCGTCGTTGGCTTCACTCCAATGCGGTGGATGAACCAGTTGGGTTCGAGGAATACGTAAACACCTCTGGTGTCGGGTCCGGGCAGGAGCGCAGCATGTTTGCGGATCGTCAGGGGTCGGTGATCTGGGTGACGGAGCCTGCGACGGGCACGGCGCTGGCGGCGTATGAGTATGATGGCTATGGCCAGATCACCCAGACGCAAGGCACGCTTTCTCAGCCCTACGGGTACACAGGTCGCGAGTATGATGCGGAAAGCAGACTCTACCACTACCGTGCACGGGCGTATGATCCGGAGGCAGGGGTGTTTACGCAGGCGGATCCGATTGGATTTGGAGCGAGGTCACTTAACCTTCACCAATATGTCCTTAACAATCCGTTTAGATTTAATGATCCAAGCGGGAACACCACTGCGGATGCAACTTTGACGACTGCCGCTGCTGGAAGTTCAGGTGGAGCAGCCGTAACAACCGTTGGAATTGGTATTGCCCAAGGGCCGTTCCAATCAATTATGGCGATGCTTCGAACAGCTAGTGGCCTGCTAGCTCTGGAAAGATCTGTATCCTTGGTGAAGTTTCCCGAAGGCCCTCACGGCGATTGCAACAAGGGAGACATGAAAAGATACAGTACCCAAATGAAGAAAGAATATAGGCGTATTGAGAGTCAAAAGCTCTCTTGCGACCAACTGGGCACAAGCGCAAGCGATATTGTTTCGCGACAATTAAGAGCCACCGAGCTAGGCCGCGCTATCTACCTACGCGAACTGCACGCTGCCGTTTGCTTTAGGGGTGGAGATCGTGGACACCGGGAAAGAATTGAGAATCTTTCCAAAGCAAGGGAGGCATGCCTTGATTTCTAGAGTTCAATTGGAACGCTACGAACAAGTTCTATCAGAGTTGAATGTCGCCTTTAAGGTGGTCAATGAAACTCCTAGGCTGCCAAGCCAACTAGGAATGGTGGATCCGCAGGAGGTATCGTTGTTCAATCATGTGAACTGGACTGTTGCTGGTATTGAAGAGTACCTGCTCACTTCGGATGTTACATCCTATCTTGATCAAGAGCTGTTCTTCAAAATGGTTCCACACTGGCTTAGGATCATGTTGGATACGGCTATTGATGGAGATGGACGGGCAGGAAACATTTGGGTGCTTTCTTTTTGCAGTGGCTGCATGACAGAGCGCCTCAAGGACTTCTTAGAGCTTGCAACGATAGATCAGTTGCTCTCTGTCAAAAACGCTATCCAGCTCTACGCGGATATTTCATTTCATGATCCAGAGAAGATGCAAAGAACGGAATTCTTTGCCGCTCTGGCACAAACTACTGCGTAATAGCAAATGGACCTTTGCTGGAACGTAGGAAACTAGTTGTGACACTGTCATGACCAAAGGAAATCATTTAACAGAGCTACGAAGAGCTTTTCCTGAAGCTGATGTGTCACGCAAGCAAATCGAGTTTGCTTTGTTGGCGACCTGCCCTGAGTTGCCCGAGGCGCTTTCAATCGGGACTGGTTTTCTAATCAACCATCTGGACTTCGATTTGCTTTCTTCTGTCCATCCACAGGTGTTTAGGAATATGCTGCCGAGTCTCCTTTACGGCCTTACCCATTTTCTTGAAGAACAGGACAATCCGGTTGTCTACGCTGTTTTCAAAAATCTGATTGATTATCCAAATGTTGAGTTTTGGGACGAAAAGTTCATTGCAAAATGGGCCGACATGACGAGTGAACAATACGACTTGATTGAGATGTGTTTGAACAGGTGCGGACCGGCATTGGGCGAGTTGAATCTTAACCGGGCACATTCGACTTTGTCAGCGCTGAGGCAGCTGAGTGCATAGCGATGTGTTTGTAGCTACTGGACGATTTCAGCGTGTGGAGTTCTTCTTGAAAATTCATTCTGTGAAAGTGGATATGCCACTACCGCCAAGTGCCCGCAAAACTTCACTTTCCGGATAACGCCCGTTCTCTAAGCCTCTTTCAGCATCCCGCCGCATGTCCACAAATCCGGAATTTTCTGCAACACCCGCAAGCTCCACCCCTGTCTTTTCTTCAGAAATGGCCTGAGCGAGCGGTGGTGTCACAGTAAGCAACTCCGAAATCACCGTCCTCCCCTTCATCCCGCTTGAGGAACAGTCGTCGCAGCCAGCTCCCTTACAGTTGGGGCACGTACGTCGCACCAAGCGTTGAGACAGTACGCCGCGCAGGGTTGCTGCGATCAGATAAGAGGGCACGCCAAGATCTCGAAGGCGGTCGATGGCGGAGATGCTGGAGTTGGTGTGGACCGTGGACAGAACCAGTCGCCCGACGAGCGCTGCGCGCACTGCGATCTCGGCCGTTTCTTCATCGCGGATTTCGCCGACCATCACGACGTTTGGATCCTGTCGTAAGATGGCGCGCAAAGCGGAGGCGAAGGTCATGTCGATCTCTGGCGCGACTTGAACTTGGTTGATACCCTTCAACGCATACTCAACCGGGTCTTCGACCGTCACGATTTTACGGTCGCTTTTGTTGATCTCTTCCAGCGCGGTGTAGAGCGTGGTTGTTTTGCCCGAGCCGGTTGGGCCCGCAACGAGGAAGATTCCATTGGGTTCGTTGATCAGATCAGTGATGTCCTTCGCGCGCTCGTCCGAATACCCCAATGCGCCCCAGTCCAAGGCAACATGTGAGCGATCCAAGAGGCGCAGCACGATGCTTTCCCCATACATGGTGGGCAGGGTGGACATCCGGATATCAATCATCCGGCCCCGGACCGACAGATCAGCGCGCCCATCTTGGGGGCGGCGCCTTTCCGAGATGTTCAGGTTGGCCATAACCTTCAACCGGCTCACGACAGCAGCGCGTATGTCATCGCGCAGGGTGTTTTGAGTGAGCAGTACGCCATCCACCCTGTATCGGATGCGCGCGCCGTTCTCCTGCGCTTCGATATGAACATCGGAGGCATTGGCGGCGACCGCTCCTGCGATGATGTCATTGACCAGTTTGATAACGGGCCCTTCATTCGCCAGTGCGCGCAGTCGATCAATGTCACTGCTTGATGCGCCGATATCTGACGTTTCATCTGTCGAAAGCTGTGTAACCAGAGATTTGATCGTGCTGGGCGTTGCGATGACCGGACGTATCTTCGCCTTCAGATGGTAGGAAACGCTGTGCAAAACATCGTCGGCACGTGGATCATCGGTAGCCACGTAAACGATGTCATCCTCGTGTTTGATAGGAAAAATACCGACGCGTTCCAGGAAGTCGTGGGCGAGGCTGAAGGCATCCACCACGGATGTGTCGAAAGTCGGGGCGTCAATGAAGGGAAGTTCCAAGTATTCCGCAAGTGACTTATAAACCTCATCTTCTCGGACAAGGCCGATTTCCAGTAACGTACGCTCAATCGTCGTACCGGTTTCTTCACAGGCTTCCAAGGCGCGATTGGCTGCCGATTGATCCAGGGTGCCTTGGGATTGCAGTTGGTTCAGAAAGTCCCGTGGATCGATGTCTTTGAATATCTGTCCCATTGCAGCAACACACCTCGAACTGGTTCAACGAATAATTGTAGCCATGCTTTGATCGCTACACTATAGTTTTTGGAAAAATACAAAACCGCAAATCAACGCGGAGTAGGCATGAGGCAAGGCAGTACAACGTCCCACAGCTTGGGCGGCAAGCAGGCATGGTACAACGAGGTGTTGGACGTGTTTGCTGCGCTATTTCTGGGTCGTCCAAGTGCGAAGCTGCTGCGCTTTGTCCCAAATACCAACGAGATCTCGGAGCGAAAGAACGAGCTGCGTGCACCGACCTCGTTACTGAGTGCATCAGCCGCTGCCAACACAAGTTCCGGCGACCAATTTATCGCCGACATTGTGTTGCCGTCTGAGATTCTTCTAGTGCGCGCTTTGGCCATTCCCAAAACAGCGCGCTCGAAGCTGGAAGAGATCTCGACGCTCGACCTTGCACGAAGAACACCTTTCAAGGCGTCTGATGTTTATGCTGCTGTGTCTTTGAAAGATGTCGTGGCAGACGACCTTCACGCCACCCAATGGGTGATCAAGCGCACCGAGGTTGACGCGATTATTCGCCGCCTTGGCAATGCAAGCGTTAGGGTCAGGAAAGTGCTGGCAGACGCTGGGGGCAACCTAGTTGTCTTGACCGACCGGTCGGATGTGATTGCACCCTATTCGGCGATTTGGCGGCGGATGAATTTGGGCTTGGTGTCGCTGGCGGGGCTTCTGGCCATTGCTTTGTGGCTCTATCCCGGGTGGCGTGCTCAGTCTGCCGCAAAGGCGTTGGAGCCGAAGTTGGCTGAGAAGCGCGCAGAGGTCGTTGAAACGAGGCAGAAGCTTGATCAGAAAAGCGAAACGGCAACTAGTACAGAGCAGTTTCTTCAGGCTGCCATCCGGCACCCACGCTTGGTCGAGATCCTAAGAAATCTGACAGTCGCGCTTCCCGATGACGTTTGGTTGTCGGATGTCGTATTGCGAAACGGGCAGCTTGTCGTGTCAGGAGAAACGTCAGGATCGGCGGCGGACCTGGTTCTGGCTCTTGCCAAAAGTCGCGAGCTAAATGACCCTAAACTGTCGGGCCCTGTGTCCCGTACTGCCGCTGGAAGCGAACGATTTCAGATTGCCCTTCGTGTTGGAGCGGTCAAATGAAACAGAGTGTGTTCGGGTTTCCTGCTTCGACGTTGCTTGCGATTGTTTTGTGTGCAGCGGGCGCGCTGCTGGTTTTGCCGATGCTGGCTGACTGGCGGTCCGCGAAGATTGCCAATGTCGATGCGCTTGAAAGCGAATTGGCGCTTCTGGACGCAAGGTCCGAGCGGCTAGCCACAGAGCAGGCGCTTGTAAAGGAAAGCCAAACCGATGACCTGAAGTGGCAAGCTGATGGGCTTGGGGTGGCGACGGCGCGAATACAGGCGCGGGTAAGCGAGATTGCATCTGAAAACGGAATGGCGCTGCGGTCGATGTCTCCGACCGGTGAGGCGAAGCTGTCGGGCGCCCCGACGGTCACATTCCGATTAGAGGCCGAGGCGACGCTAGATCGGTTGGTCTCGTTCTTGCGCACGCTTGAGTATGGCCAGCCTGTCGTGCTGGTGCAGGGTTCGAACCTTCGCAGATTGAACAGACCCGGAGTTGAGGGGCAGCAGCCGATTGTGTTCATCCAATTGAACCTGTCGGCACCTATCGACATTGTCAGTGAGGTGTCGCAATGAGGACGGTACTCGCACCTGTACTTGGCTCTGGTGTGCTCGTGGGCATCGTGGTGCTGTTGGGCTTCGGTCTGATGGGCCAGATCGCGCAGGAAGACAGCGGACGGGACGGCTTGGCTGAGCCGGAAAGCGGTACTGCCTTGGTCGCTTCTGCGTCCAGCGACACTGCCAGACTTCCGACGCGCCCCGAGGTTTACTTCGCCGCGATCACCGAACGGCCGATCTTCGCGCCCACACGGCGCCCTGTCCAAGCCGCCAGGGATGAAAAGCCGGCCCAGACAGTTGAAGTTACTGCGCCTCTGCTCGAACAAGATGAAGTGCCGCTTGCGGTGCAAGTGCACGGCATACGCGGTCAAGGTGACGCCTATTCGGCCTTGCTTTCAAGCGGAGGCCAGACGCCGGAATGGTTGGACCCCGGTGCGTCTATTGGCGGCTGGAAGGTATCAGAAATTGGGTCCGATTGGATCATTATGAACAACGGCGAGAATTCTCAACGCGTGGAGCTTTACCAATGAAACTATTTATAAAGTCATTTACCGCCGTGGGGTATGTCATACTGATGATGATCGCTCTGAGCGCTTGTGAGAATACGAACGGGTCGGGCCAAGGTGGGTCTCGGTTGCTGGCCAATCAGAACGGGACGGCCGGAGCGCCCAAAACTGGATCGGCGTTTCAGAGGTTTCGGGACTCGCTTACAAAGCCTGCCGTGACACGACGCGCTTTGGGGACGGACGAATTTCTTGCAGCGACGCCACGGGGCAAAGATCTGGTGTCGGTCAGCGATAGCGGTGCCTTCACCCTGAACTTGGTCGATGTGCCGATCGAGACCGCAGCAAAGGCGGTTCTGGCTGACGCGCTTAAAAAGAACTATGCGATCCAGCCGGGTGTGACGGGAACGGTCACCCTTCAAACCACGCGACCTTTGACGGAACGGGCATTGCTGGACACGTTCCAGACTGTTCTTGAACTTAATGGCGCATCGCTCGAAACAACCGGTGATCTAATAAAAATTGTGTCGCAGGGGCAGGGTGCGCGAAGGGTGTCGCGCGTTGAAGACGCTGTCGGGGTCGGCGCACGCATTGTGGCGGTTCCGCTGGAGTATATCGGCACTGCCGAGATGATGCGGTTGCTGGAACCGATCATTGGTCAAAACGTCCGGCTTCAACCCATCCCCAAGCGTAACATCCTGTTGATTGCTGGCAACCGAGACGAGATCAATGCGACGATTGAAGCCGTCAATCTTTTCGACGTGGATGTGTTGAAGGGCAAATCAGTTGGCTTGTTTAAACTGAATGCCGCCGAGCCAGAGGCAATCGTTGAAGAACTCTCGATGGTATTTGAGAACCAAGAAGGTGGCAGCTTGCAGAACGTGGTTACCTTCGTGCCATCCAAGCGGCTTGGGGCCGTTATCGTGATCACGTCTCGTCAAAAGTACCTTGCCGAGGCCGAGCGCTGGATACGAGACCTTGACCGAACTGCCCGCGGTGTGCGCCGTCGGCCCGTTGTGTATTCGTTGCAAAACCGGAGCGCTGAAGAGCTTGCGCCGATCCTGAATGAAATGCTGCAAGAGGTGGCGCAGGAAGACGGAGGGCAAGTCACCGGCACCCCGAAGATTGTCGCAGACAATGCAAAGAACGCGCTTATCGTTTGGGGGAACGATAAAGAGCAGAACAACTTCTCGCGCCTGATCCAATCGCTTGATACGACGCCTGTGCAAGTCCTTCTTGAGGCAACGATTGCTGAGGTGCGTTTGAATGACGAGCTGGATTTCGGTCTACGGTGGTTTTTTGAAAACCGGACCGCAAGCGCGACGTTCTCGGATTCTCAGTCCGGTTCGGTTGGGTCGAATTTCCCGGGATTGTCGGTCTTGTTCCAAGGTGCATCGGCTTCGGTCGCGTTGAACGCATTGAATTCCGTAACAGATGTAGAAGTTGTTTCGTCACCCAGTTTGCTGGTTTTGGACAATCAGGAAGCCAAGCTTCAGATCGGTGATGAAGTCCCCATTGCCACTCAACAAGTACGCGACACATCCGATCCGAACGCACCGGTGGTGAACACAATTTCGTTCCGAGATACTGGTATTCTGCTTTCGGTGCGGCCGCGGGTGTCAAACAGCGGTCAGGTGACGCTCGATATCGAACAAGAGGTTAGCTCGGTTTCGAACACCACCAGTTCCGGGATTGATAGCCCGACGATTTCTCAAAGGCGGATTGAAACCAGCGTCGTTGTAACAAATGGACAAACGATTGCTTTGGGCGGTTTGATCGAGGAGAACCGCAACCGGACGAACTCAAAAGTTCCGATTGCGGGTGATGTCCCGGGCCTTGGCGCTTTGTTCCGCAGCCGACGCGATCAGTCGCGAAAAACAGAGCTTTTGGTTCTAATTACGCCTAAGATTATCCGAGACGGAAACAGCAGTCGCCAGATTACTGAAGAAATCCGCGCGCGCATTGCTGGTGCAAACGGATTGATTCAGAATGGTATTGTTGTGGAGGACGGAGGGCATCGGATCATCGACTAGCGTTCTGCTTCGGTGAACCTTTTGTACGTGGTTGGGAGTCAATTGGCATATGCCGCAGTTTTCCTATTCAGCTTTTGATGCAAACGGAAAGACCGTGAAGGGCGAAGTATCAGCCCTGAACGAGCTTGCCGCGTTGGATCAGATTGCGCGCGAAAATCTGATCCCAATTCAGTTGAACGATGGTGGTGGGGGTCTGAAATGGTGGCAGCGCGACGTATCACTTCGTGGTGATGGCCCTGCGCGCCCACAGGTTCTAACGCGCTTTTTTCAACTGCTTTCCATCATGTTGAACGCGAACTTCCCGCTGCCTCAGTCGCTGGCGTTTTGCGCCGGGCAGATACGTGACCCTAAACTGAAAAAACTTCTCGCGCATGCGCAACGGCAAGTTGCCGATGGCGATACGCTTGCGGTGGCGCTGGATGACAAGTCCGGGACGCTTCCAAAGCGTTTTCTCGGCGCCATTCAAGCGGGTGAAAGCTCGAACCAGCTGGCAACGGTCGTGCGACAAATCGCGGAAGGCCTTGGTGAAGAACTGGCCATTCGACGCGAGGTCAGACAGGCGCTTGTCTATCCGGTTATCCTGATCGTGATGTCGATATTGGTGATAGCACTGCTGGTTTTCTATCTGACGCCAACACTTGTGCCGGTTTTCCTTTCGTCGCAAGCGTCTCCTCCTGTTGTTTTGTCAGTTATGGACGCCATTCGTCTGACTGTCCTTGAAAACTGGCCCGTTGTGTTGATTGGCACAGGTGCTCTGGTGGCCGTGCTCTTCCTGCTTCGCAAACGGCTGGCAGCCTATGCGGCGCAATTGTTGCGGCACATTCCCGGGTTGCGAGACTTCGCTAAACGGAAACACTCGCTGACGTTTTGCCAAACACTTCTGCAGTACCTGTCTGCAGGGGACCGGGTGCAGACGGCTATCGGCCAAGCCCGATCTGCATTTCATGATCCTGCATGGGTTTCGTTGCTGGAGCAGACGCATGACCAAGTGGTTGATGGACAGACCCTGGCGCAAGCCTTGAACGGGACAGAATTGCTGGACCCTTTGGCACTGGCCATGATCGAAGCGGGTGAAGAAGGCGACCAACTGGTGACGACATTGCAGACAGCGGTCGGCACACTACGAGATCAGACGAAGCAATCACTGTCTCAGGCGGTGAAGCTGGTCACACCTTTGCTTACGCTTTTAATCGGCCTTGGGGTTGGAGCTGTGATTATGTCCACAATCTCGGCCATTCTGGATCTTAACGATATTGCGTTCTAGTGGGGGCAAAGAATGAACCTGTTAGAAGTTCTTATCGCACTCTCGATCATGGGAATTGTAGCGGCGGTCGCGGTGTCTGGTCGTGTAGGGGGGCAACCCGGCCTTGAATTGCAAAGGCAGGTTTCCGAGCTGCGATCAGAGGCGGCGGAGTTCCGACACAGAGCAGTTACCAAAGGAGAGAGCACGAGCTTGGTCATATCCGACGCGAATTGTGATGCATCTGGCGGATCGGTCACTCTTAGCTTCTTTGCCGATGGTACGGCCAGTGGCGGTCAGATTTGCGTGATCAACGAGGATCAGGTGACGCGTCTTGTACTGGAATCATTGACCGGCCGATTGGTGACGGCCGCACCATGAATGCCCGTGCCGGATACTCGCTTCTTGAAGTGCTCATTGCGTTCGCCGTAATGGCTGTTGTTCTTGCCGTGGTGTTGCCAGGACAGTCGACGCAGCTAAGGCTGGCGGGGAAGGCGCAAGATAGGTTTCTGGCGACAAGCTATGCGCAGTCACGGCTTGATCAGCTTGGGGTCACTGAGGAACTGCTGGTCGGACACATAAGGGAGACCTATCGAGACTGGGAAATTGAGGTCAACGTATCAGCCGTGCAGGGGCAAAGCGGCAGTCCCGAATACTACCAAGTGGAAATTCAGATCATGGATAGGGCGGGACGCCTGCTTGCCACACATGAAACGGTGAAGGTTTCAGGGCAATGAGGCGAGGAAGAGCAGGTCTGAGCTTATTGGAAATGCTGGTCTCCCTCGCGCTGATGGCAGTAATTGCCGCCGGTCTTTCCGCAAGCCTGCTTCTCGGCGTGCGTTCCTATGACCGAATAGGCGAGGCAGCAAAGCTTCAGCCCGAGCTTGCAAGGCGCGCGCAGCTTCGTCGTTGGATCTCTACGACCATTTCCCCAGACCGGCTATCTAACATCTCCTTAGAGTTCGAAGCCTCACCTTCATCGCTTCGTTTCGTGACCTTTGCCTCGACACCATTTGCGCCTGACGCCGCTGCGTTACGTGTGACGGTCACGCTTGGGGGCGAAATAACCATGTTAGCAGAAGCATTGGACGACGTGGGGCATGTCATCGAAGTGTTCGACGGCGTTTTGGCGCGGGACATTGAGAACGCGCGCCTTTCGTATTTTGATGCCACAGCCGATCCTCCGCTTTGGCGGGACAGCTGGAGTGATGTGGCACGCTTGCCGGCTTTGATACGGATCACGGCGGATCAGGGCAGCAATCCCGAGTGGCCCGAGATGACGGTTCGACTTCAGCAAGCCGTTCTGCCGAAACCTTGATTACAGCTTGATGTCGGCGTCTTCCCCCGTGCCGCCCGGGGAGCCATCACGGCCGAGCGACTGAATGCCAAACTGGTCGCCTGATGCGGGCTCGGCATAGATATAGTCACGCCGCCATGGGTCGCTAAGCGCCTCGGAGTTTTCAAGATAGGGTCCCATCCAAGCGGATTCTCCGGCGGGACGTTTCACCAATACGGCCAGCCCCTCTGCATCGGATGGATAACGCCCCATGTCGATATAGAAAAGCTGAAGCGCGTTCGAGATTTGTTTGATCTGAAGGGATGCAGTTTCTGATTTCGCACGTCCCAGATATCCAACCAGCCGTGGTCCAGCGACCGCTGCAATCAGGGCGATGACCGTCAGGACAACCAGAACTTCGAGAATGGTCATCCCACTCTTCTTCGACATCTTCTTCGAACGACGCGAGATCATGCGACCCCTCCTGACAACCAAATTGCCCATGCAGAAAGACAAAGGAATGGGCCGAAGGCAATCCCCGTTTTGGTTGTATTGGCAGATTTATTGCCGCTGATCGCGCTGACGGTCAACAATACCACAATCGCGGATACTGCGGCGGCCAAAACGAGGTAGATCGGCGCGAGAAGGCCAAGCCACGCGCCAATCCCAGCCATCAGTTTCACATCTCCCAAGCCTAGCCCCTCGATCCCGCGCAGGGCGGTAAATCCAAGTGCTACAGCAAGGAAAGCGCCAGACCAAAGCACGGCGGCGAGTGTGGCTGTCCAAAGCTCGCCGGACTGAAATGCAACCAACAGGCCCGATGCCAACAATAGGAAGGACGCCGTGTCGGGGATCTCGAACGTCTCGAAGTCTGAGACCGAGATCCAGATCAACAATGCAGCGAAGACGGGTGCGGGCCAGCCGGTGGAAACCGGGGTTAACAGCGCCCAAAACACCCCATAGACTGTCAGATGAAGCCCGATGATAGGAAAAGGCGTTTTGGCCTGATGCAGCAAGAAACTCATACCCGCACTATGCCGCGTTTGGCTGGCAAACACCATGGCCGCAAGGGGTTTGCATTGATTGCCGTGCTGCTGGGGCTGGCCACGATCACAACGCTTTATGCGGTGACGTCGGCGCGTGTGGTGGCGATGCGCTCCGAGATGGCGACGGACCGGATTTTGCTGACGCGCCCGGGGCAGGCCGGGGATATGCTGCGGTTGGCGGGGGAGTGGCTGGGCACGCCCGATCCCGACTTTGCACAGGGGTTTACGGTCAACTTGAACGGAGAGGAAACCCACATCACCGCCGTGGATGTGGGCGGGCAGATTGACCTAAATACGGCGCGGCCGGAGCTTTTGGAACGCGCGGCAGAGTATTTCGGGATCGACGAGACCGGGCTGACCAAGTTCCGCAACTGGCGCCGCGCGCCGAACCGAGTGCAGCGGATCGAGGATTTCCAGCGGGTGAGTGGGGTCGGTGGGGAAGTGACCCCCGAGATGCGCGAGGCGCTGACGGTCTATTCCGGGCGCAGCGGGGTGGCGAAGGATTATGCCCCTGATCTGGTGCTTGAGATATTGGGGGCCGACGCGGAGGCGTGGAACACCCCGCGATCTGGCTCAAATTTTATGGTCATAGCAAAGCGCGGTGATCAGACTTGGGCCTTGGGCGTGCTACACCGCCGAGGCGACGACCCGACGCGACTTCTTAGACTGTATTGACAGAATGACCCGATCGGCAGTTTCGTACGTAGGATCTCGTTAAGGCGGGACGATTGGTGAACATTCAGGAAATGGCATCCTCCTGTCCACTTTCTCGCCGCGTTGAGGTGCAGTGGCCGGGTGATTTCGGGCTCAGCGTCGTTCTCTACCAGGGGAATAGAGCGCTTTGACTAAATGTTGCGCTTTACGTGAAGAGTGGCGAAGCGCCGAAACATTATTCGTCCGCGCGATATGCTTCTGGTCCAACTAAGACGGTTAGGTCAGGTTCGGGTGACGTTCAACAATTAATGTAGAAAGGTACGATCCTTTGACTCTTCCGGTAGCCAAAATCTCAAGAAACGCGAGAATCGCGTCAATCAATGCTGCCCCATACGTCTGTGGGCTCACGTCGAAGCGCAACAACTTTGATCGGATCATACCATCTTGTTCAACAGTTTAGTACTAAGGTTTGATAAGCGCAGCCGGGGAGCGCGGAGACATCAAAAATCGCAGCGTTCACCGGCTGTGCGTGGTGGTGGTCTATGAATTTGGGCGGTGGGCTCGGAAGAGCCACGTTTCTCAATATGGGGTTCGCCTTGCAATGTCGGTTTTCCCTCGCCAACCCGCGTGGTTGGGTTCAGTCATTGTGCTTATCCAACGGCGGATAGGTCAGTAAAAGACCGAAATGAAAAAAGTAATGCAACGCTATTGGCAGCAGTGAAATTGTGACCACTCTGGAACTCAAAGTCGCGTCGATTACCAATAGGGTTTCGTTGGTCGCTAGCACCAGAATGGCGACAAAGGCGTAGAGCATCAAAAGGTGGCAGCGGAACACGAGTGGCATGTCAGTATTTTTTGAAACAGGCACTGTACGATCTAGAACGTCGCTGTCTCCCCAAACACCTAGCGCCATCATCGCTGCATAACCGGCACAATAGATGCTGACCAACCGCTGGCTCATCCATGGTTCGCACCACCAAATCTGAAATGCCATTGTTCCGAGATAGAATGCCACCGCCCATCTGACGGAAGACTTTGCGCTACCGAATGCTTGGCGTTGGCGCCACACAGCTACTGGCAGAACAGCCCATAGATGGGTTGCTTGGGCCAGTACACCAGCCCAAACAAAGGCAACGGGTTCGGACACACCTGACATTCTAAAGGTTGTCCAACTTCCTATAAAAACACCGGGCATCAGCAATCGCCCCGGCGAAACTGGTGGTAAGTGCCTGAGTAATAGCCACAAATATAGTGAAAGTCTGCGCAGTGGGTTCATGGACCTTTAATAGCCTGCTTTACTTGGCAGAATTATGGCGTCGGCGTGAGTAATTCGCTACGGCTCACCCTGTTATTGTCTCTCTAAGGTATTTCCGAAATACCTCCGCCGGTGTCCGCCATCCGAGACATTTGCGCGGTGTCGTATTGAGATGGTCGCTGATAGCTAGTAGTTCTTGGTTTGAAAGAAAAGTTGGGTCTTTCTTACGCGGAAGATAGCGCCGCAGCCGGCTGTTCGTATTCTCAACTGTGCCTTTCTGCCATGGCGCTTGCGGGTCGCAGAACCACGGATCAGTACCAAGCCCGGCCTTCAGATGCGCCCATGCTGTGAACTCTGTGCCTCGATCAAAGGTGATTGATCTTCGAGCCTCAGCGGGCAGGGGAGCCAGACTTCCGATCAGGCCTTCCATCACAGGCTTTGATTGTCGATCCTGGTTCTTGAGAATGACGGTGTAGCGGCTGACACGTTCGACCAGTGACGTGATGTTGGCCTTGCCAAATTCCTTGCGGAACTGGACCAGATCACATTCCCAGTGACCAAATTGCTTGCGGTTAGATATGATGTCCGGCCGTGCTGCGATCGACAGATGAGAAGGGAACCGAACCCCATGATGGCGACGCATTCCGCGTCGTCGCCTGAAGCGACGTTGTTCAGGAAGGTGTTTGAAGAATTGTTCAGCGCGACCTTTCTTTGAATAGGCATACCGATAGATCGTCTCGTGACTTACTCGGGTTGGGTGATGTTCAAACTTCACGCGGCCCGCGATCTGTTCCGGCGACCATCCTGCTTTAAGTCGATCTTCAACTGCGGCCTTCAGTTGAGGCGACCTGACTAGCTTTCTGTGAACAGCGCGACGGCGTTCATAAGAGCTTTGGGCCGCAATAGCATGATAACCATTCAGCTCAGGAAGTTCAGTATCACGATGCGCATTGCGCCGGATCTCTCGATAGAGCGTGGAACGATCACGCCCCAGACATTCCGCGATCTCTCGCACCGGAATCTTGGCTTCCAGCGATTTCGCCAGTATCTTGCGTTCTTCTAGGTTCAGGTGAGGGTAAATACGGCCCATCAGACAACTCCATGTAACGTACTGTTTTAATACAAAAGTTGCACTTCATTTGTGAATCCACCCGGCTACAACAATGAGTCCAATAAGGTTTATTATGTTAAAAATGGTCTTGAGTTTAGCGACGTCGAACTGCGCAAAAGAATTTGTCAGAATCAACCGTCTTGAGATCTTTCTAACTCCGCCAACGTTGAGCTGACCGCAAATGGTTCCTTTTGGACATGCAGGTTGTCTCTCTGATGAATTCGCGGGCGCGGATCTCCCTCGTACCACTTCAAAATAGAGCTGCCTTTTCGTCTCTTTCCTTTTTGAAAGATATCCCTGTACCTCTTCGGCGATATACCTTGGAAGTGCTCGAAAGAGACTTTTTGGTCCGTTGGGTTTCCCACTGAAATAGAATCTGTATGTGAGCTCGGAGCTCTACTTTTCGGATACGGCTCTACAAAAACAACCCGATCAATGCCCGAAGCCACGATGTGCTTTGCGCAGTTGTGACATGGAAATGTGGTCACAAACAGTGTTGAACCGCTTAATGCTCGACCTAGCCGCGCCGCGTCACAAATAGCGCTCATCTCGGCATGGGTCATGCGACCATATTCAGTGATATCCGAGATCAAAGCGTCCTCAATCGCGCTTTCCAGCTTACCTTTCATTTCTGGCGAATCGAGGGATACTTGAGATTCCACCAATCCGGAGCTTTGTAGCTTTTGGAAGAAATCGACAATGATCCTCTGACGCTCAACGCTGTTTTGCTCTGAACCACGTTCTATATCGCGATACTTGGGTTCGTCATCTTGCCAGTAGTTGCCTCCGCCAGCTTTAGGAACTTCATTGCAGCCCATCGAAATAATGTCGCCTTGCTTGTTCAGAATGGCTGCTCCGACTTGTCGCGATAAATCCACGGATCTCAGCGCTGCTGCAGCAGCCAAATAGGCACCGAACTCATCCTTGGTCGGGCTGATGCCATTGTTCCCAAAAAAGGCTCGAACAAAGTTCTGTGTCGCGATCGCGATTTTGCCTGCATCGCTGCCGTCCACAAAGAAGTCACCGAGATGAAATATGTCACCGACTTGCTGGCCAAAGCTTGTCTGAGAGCCGTCTTCATCTAACTGGTGTTCATCAGTTGAGACCAACTCACGCGCAGATCTTTCGCAATCATCGGCTGTCAAACCTGGGTGTTCTTTTGAAAGCCGATTTTTTAGGTTTTCGATACGTGCATCTTTGTCGAGCGAAACAGATACTTGCAAGAATTTTGCGCCATAGACACTTCTGAGGAGTTCTACTTCTTCTTCACGTTTTAATTGGCGCACTATATAGGCAGTTTTAGGTATGGGTCGCCTGGAACGACTTGTCGCATCTTCTCCTTGGAGAGGTTGTTGAGCTCCGCGAATGTTCCTTATCTCGGAAATCGCCAATGCCGCCATTGCCGCACCGTTTTTTGCTGTTGAACAGAATGCGTTCGCTGTAGCGATTTTATCGGCATAGATCGTTGTTTGTTTGGGGCCGTGGAGGTCTTTTTCATACTTCTTAAGAAGCTGAGTGAGATGGACTACTTCAGCTTTGTAGCCAACTTGGCTAAGAGCTTCGGCAAGGCAACTTTGCACGTCGTCCATATTGACGCCAATTGGACCGACTAACCCGAAGACAAGTTCGGGGAAGTGAATGTCTTGGAGTGATGTGTCGTCAGACAAGGAAAGCGCCCCTTCATCCCGTTGTGTGGCCAGGCAGTAAACTATTGCCATATTTGCACAATCAACCGCTAGGAGGTCAATTCAAATGAAATTCTAGCATTTGGTGGATGACCCTGAACAGCGCGAGTATTCCGAGCGTTTGGAGAAAACGATGTTGACGTCTAGATGCGCTTGATACATTTCGCTTGCCACGATTCACCCTTTGTTTCATGATGACCAGAGCAGGGAGATTGACATGCAGGCGACGCAACAAGCTAACTCTGAGCAACTTCAGACGCAGGAAAAGCGGTACGAGCCCAACGACCAGCTCTTAGAAGCGCTCCAAGCGATGAAGCAGGAGGCCAACGAACAGTCTCAGGACTACAAAGGTCAGCTAGAGGCAATTTTCCAGCAGCGCTGACAGTGTTCGGTGTCCTGACGGTTTCACACTACCAGACTGTGTTGCCTGTTAAGCGTCAAAAACCAATCCACTTGGCGAACCGGGCGAACAGACTTGGGCGGTCCACCTGGTCAGATTGAGATTGGTTTTCAGCTTGGCTGCTGAAGTACGAACCTTTAGAGCGAACGTCTTTAGCCCGAACTGCCGCAATCTGTTCCTCGGACATCTGTCCAGCCCACTTTACATGATTTCGTCTAATCCAATAGTGAGACTGACAATCAAAACTCCAATTCCCAACAGATGGTTCGAGCGAGATTGACGCCCCGTCATAGGTGAGTTTCCAGTCCGTGGGGCTGAGCGGTGTCACCACCTCCTGCCCGCAACCACACAAACACTTGTGAACTGCGGTCGCAAACTCAATGGAAACGTAAACCACGCTTTCGTCTACCCGAGAAGGGATCGAATCGACAAATCTGTACTCGACTGTTCTTGCCTTCACTGTGCCCCTCCAAGGTTATCGATCACGTTGCCGTCGATGGTATAGTTGCTCGTCGTTTCGCCTTCGGGGTCGAAGTAAAAACCGCACAGTTTTTTCCACCGTATCACCGCCAAGGTCGCGTTCAGGGCATTCAGATCGGCGATCTGGATATTCTGCGAGTAGGCATGGTCGACTTCAGCTTCACCAAGCCCGACATGTTTTCTGAAATGATCTCGCCTATCGGGTGTGCTGGTTGTCACGCGAACGATACCGAGAAGCTGGTCATTGGCAGCTTGAACACCCATACCCACGTCGATGAACGACATGCCTACTTCTTCTAGTCGCTCAACCACTGGTTTCTTGCTGGCACCGGAATCGACACACAAAAACACAAAGTCCATGTCGTCCAGCAGATTTGCGTTTTCGGCATCGATAAACAATGCGTGTGGTACAATACCTCGACGCATCGGATCGTAGCGCTCAGCCCAGAATTCGACTTTCTTCCTGGGCACACTGATCTCAGCAAAGCTGGCAGCTCCCGGCCCTCTGAATGCATTATGCTGGAAAAAGTCGTCTCCATCAAAAAGGTGAATTTCCTCGACGGGGGTTTTTGCCATCAGGTCGAGAACATAAGAGCCCGTACCGCCAAGCCCGACGATAGCCACCTTGCCGAGGCGGAGCTTGTCGGTAATTGCGCCAATCCCAGCTCGCGATGACGCCGTATCCATATAGCGAAAGATCTGGTCTGCTTCATCTGATTCTGTGACCACATACGTCTGCGCCGTCACCCCAGACTCGATTTCGCGCGCAGGGGATGAGATCATCTCGGCATAGGTCGTCATCTTGTGATGATAGTCACGATATCCTTCCTTGGGCTTCGCCGAAAAGGAATGGTCAACGACGAGGCCATTTCCCAAGTTTTGTCTGGAACTGCTATGCTCAATGTGCCGGAGCTTTGTGCCTCGCTGATCACAGGGGTGCTCTCCGGCAAACATGGCTATGTGCTGTCGGGGCGGCGAAACCGTCTTGTCGCCACGAAGCTCCAAAATCGATACAAGCGCCCCCCGCTTCACTTCGCCAGATGCGCTTACGTAAGGCACATTCGAGACCACGAGGTGATCGCCCTTGATCGCCACCTCGTAGCCGTCTTTCTCCAACGCCTTCAGGTCGCTATTAAGATTTATCAGTCGCCGTGACATTGAAGATCATTCCCTTCTTCACTTTGACCGAACCATCCTCTTCAAGCGTGCCCTCAGGCTTGTTACCTTGGCCGCGTCGAAAAGTGATGGTGAAGCACACAAACTCGCCGGTGGGCGGGTTTTCGAATGCGAGCTGGACGATTTCATCCATCGTCAACTCACCCTTTTCAACAGTCTTCTCGCGACCGTTCACGATGACGCTCACAAGCTGTTTTTCCTGATGATCTTTAGGCATCCAAAGTTCCTTTCTTAGCCTTCAGGTGGGTACGGGTCTTTCCCGTAGGTATTGGCGTCGCGGATTTTTCCGTT
>NZ_JBTLRH010000006.1:0-23108 GCF_054482655.1 Aliiroseovarius sp. CAU 1755
GCCTGGAAGTCACCGAAATACTTGGTGATCGCAGCGGTCAGCGTCGTTTTGCCGTGGTCAACGTGGCCAATCGTGCCAATGTTGACGTGCGGTTTGGAGCGTTCAAACTTTTCCTTAGCCATGATGGCCTCCTATTAATCTGAGCGCCGGGCAAGGACACCCTGCCCGGCTTGTTCGATTAGGCAAATTTTGCCTGAATTTCTTCCGAAAGGTTCTGCGGAACCGGATCGTAATGCGAGAACTGCATCGTGAACTGCGCGCGGCCCGAAGACATGGAGCGCAGGGTGTTGATGTAGCCAAACATGTTCGCCAGCGGCACGTTCGCGTCAATTGCAATCGCGTTGCCGCGCGGCTCTTGACCCGAAACTTGACCACGACGCGAGGTCAGATCACCGATGATGCCACCGGTGTATTCCTCGGGCGTGATCACTTCCACTTTCATGATCGGCTCAAGCAGCTTGGCGCCAGCCAAACGCATGCCTTCACGCATGCACATACGACCTGCGATTTCAAAGGCTAGAACCGACGAGTCAACATCGTGGAATTTACCGTCGATCAGGGCAACCTTGAAGTCGATCACGGGAAAGCCAGCCAACGGGCCGCTGTCCATAACCGAGTTGATGCCTTTTTCAACACCGGGGATGTATTCCTTCGGAACAGCACCACCAACGATGCGGCTTTCGAACGAATAGCCTTCACCAGCTTCGGTCGGCGAGATGATCATCTTCACCTCGGCATACTGACCCGAACCACCCGACTGTTTCTTGTGGGTGTAGGTGTGCTCGACCTCTTTCGAAATCGTCTCGCGATACGCAACCTGCGGGGCACCGATGTTGGCTTCCACTTTAAACTCGCGCTTCAGACGGTCCACCAGAATATCCAGGTGAAGTTCGCCCATGCCCTTCATGATGGTCTGACCGCTTTCGATGTCAGTTTCCACACGGAAGGACGGGTCTTCAGCGGCCAAGCGGGCCAGACCTTGCGACATTTTCTCTTGGTCAGCCTTGGTTTTCGGCTCGACCGCGATTTCGATCACCGGATCCGGGAAGGTCATGGTTTCCAGAACCACCGGGTCGTTGACGGCGCACAGCGTGTCACCTGTGGTGGTGTCTTTCAGACCTGCCAGCGCGATGATGTCGCCCGCGAACGCTTCCGTGATCTCTTCACGGTCGTTCGAGTGCATCATCATCATCCGGCCAACGCGCTCTTTCTTGCCTTTGGTCGAGTTCAAGAGCGTATCGCCCTTGTTCAGGACACCCGAATAGATGCGGGTAAAGGTCAGTGTGCCAACGAATGGGTCGTTCATGATTTTGAACGCCAGACCCGAGAACGCCATATCATCATCCGCACGACGCGGGATGTTACGGGTTTCAGTTTCGTCACCGGGTTTGAAGCCCATGTAGTCGACAACGTCCAGCGGGCTGGGCAAATAGTCGATCACGGCGTTCAGCAGCGGTTGAACACCTTTGTTTTTGAACGCGGAACCACCCAGAACCGGCACGAAGGACAGCGACAGGCAGCCCTTACGCAGCAAAGCGCGCAGGGTTTTCACGTCCGGCTCAGCGCCGTCCATGAGGTAGTTTTCCATCGCGTCGTCGTCCATTTCGACGGCAGCTTCGATCATCTTGGCACGCCATTCGTCGGCCATGTCTTTCAAGCTGTCGCGGATCGGTGCTTTGATCCACGATGCGCCAAGGTCTTCACCCTGCCACAGCCATTCTTCCATGTTGACCAGATCGACCAAGCCTTCCAGCTCGTTTTCTGCGCCGATCGGAATACCGACGGGAACAGCACGCGCACCGGTGCGGTCTTCGATCATGCGAACACAGTTGAAGAAGTCTGCGCCGATCTTGTCCATCTTGTTGACGAACACCATACGCGGAACTTTGTAGCGGTCAGCCTGACGCCACACGGTTTCGGTTTGAGGTTCAACGCCAGCGTTGGCATCCAGAACACAAACAGCGCCATCAAGCACGGCCAGCGAACGTTCAACTTCAATGGTGAAGTCAACGTGGCCGGGGGTGTCGATGATGTTCAGGCGGTGCTTTTCGGAATCGGGCGTCACGCCGTCTTCGGTGCGTTCCCAGAACGTGGTGGTCGCAGCCGATGTGATCGTGATGCCGCGTTCCTGTTCCTGCTCCATCCAGTCCATGGTGGCCGCACCATCGTGCACCTCGCCAATGTTGTGGGATTTGCCGGTGTAAAACAGGATGCGTTCCGAACAGGTGGTTTTGCCTGCATCGATGTGCGCCATAATGCCAAAGTTGCGATAGCGATCGAGGGGATAGTCGCGTGCCATGGTTTTCTTCCTTCCTTGGCGTTACCAGCGGTAGTGGCTGAACGCTTTGTTGGCGTCGGCCATCTTGTGGGTGTCTTCGCGTTTCTTCACGGCCGTGCCGCGTGAGTTCACAGCATCCAGAAGCTCGCCGGCAAGACGTTCTTCCATCGTGTTCTCGTTGCGCGAGCGGGCGGCCTTGATCAGCCAGCGGATCGCCAAAGCTTCGCGGCGCTCGGGGCGCACTTCGACGGGCACCTGATACGTGGCACCACCAACCCGACGCGAACGAACTTCGACCGACGGTTTGATGTTGTCCAGCGCTTCGTGGAACACTTCCACAGGCGCACGCTTGATTTTGTCTTCAACGCGATCCAGCGCGTTATAGACGATTGTTTCTGCGACCGACTTCTTACCGTCGATCATCAGGTTGTTCATGAACTTGCTCAGCACACGATCGCCAAATTTGGCGTCGGGCAGGATTTCGCGCTTTTCAGCAGCGTGACGACGAGACATTCCGAGATCTCCTTACTTCGGACGCTTGGCGCCGTATTTCGAACGGCGTTGCTTACGGTCTTTGACGCCCTGAGTATCCAGAACACCGCGAAGGATGTGGTAACGCACACCCGGAAGGTCTTTTACACGACCGCCACGGATCAGAACCACCGAGTGCTCCTGAAGGTTGTGGCTTTCGCCGCCGATATAGCTGATGACCTCAAAACCATTGGTCAGGCGCACCTTGGCGACCTTACGCATGGCCGAGTTCGGCTTCTTCGGTGTGGTTGTATAAACGCGCGTGCAAACGCCACGTTTTTGCGGGCAGGACTCCAGGTGCATCGACTTGGAGCGTTTTACTTTAGGCTGGCGCGGTTTGCGGATCAGCTGTTGGATCGTTGGCATAGGGCTCTTTTCCCGTTTCTCAACACATGTGTTTGCACGAGTGTCCCCGTGCGGTTTGCATTTCCCCGCTTCGCACGTCTGCAAAGCGAAAACCCGCGATCGTTTCCATTCCGAGGCAAACGACGCGGTTGGTTCACAGAGGATCAGCGCTTAAAAGTTGCCCTGAACTTGATCCCTCAATTCTGGTGAGCCGAGGTCACCCCCAGCTGGATGAACGCGCGTATAGGCGGAGTCGCGCAGGCTGTCAACAGCCCGGCCCGGTGATTGCAGCGGGCAGGCTTACGAAATAGGCTGCGCGCTGACCTCTCTCAGAAACCAGAGGACGCAGATGAAAGGCACATTGCTACTTGGCGCCATGCGAAACGAAGGCCCGTTCATCCTTGAATGGGTCGCGTGGTATCGCATGTTGGGCTTTGAAAACATACTGATCATGCACAATGACTGCACAGATCATTCCCCGCAACTGCTGCGCCTGCTGGAAAAGGCAGGGGTGATTTCAGCCAAACGCCACACGCCAGACAAAGACCAACCGTCGCAGATGTCTGCCTATCGGGCGGCGCGTAGCCACCCCTTGGTTAAGACCTGCGACTGGATGTTCACCTGCGACACCGACGAGTTTTTGGTCATCCACAAGGGCGACGGAACCGTTAAAGCGTTGCTGGATGGGGCAGACCGTCGTTTCCGCGGCATGGCCATCCATTGGCTAATCTACGGCAACGCCGAAGAAGAAGACTGGCGCGACGATTTCGTCCACCGTCGCTTTCTGCGGTCGGCATGGGAAAAGATACCCCAGAACAACTGCTTCAAAAGCTTCGTTTACAAACCGCTCGATTTTGGTCGCTGGCGCCCCCACGCCCCAAAGTTCTGGCGCGGAGAAGGCGCATGGGACACCGGCACCAATCGGTGGGTTCTGTCGAACGAACGCTGGTTCGAGGCGTTTCACCCGACGCAGAACGCTCTGAACGGAACCGACAATGCGCTGATCACGCACAAGGAGGCCCATCTGAACCACTACATTCTGCAAACACGCGAACAATTCGCGTTCAAGAAGGGAACGCCTTGCGCCGCAGAACTCAAGCAACGCTATACCGACGATTTCTTCACGCGCTTTGATCGCAAGGGGCGCGAAAACCTTTCTGCACTGAAGTATCGTCAAGCCTTCGATGCGGCCTATGACGCGCTGGTTGCGATCCCTGGCGTGTTACGGTTGCACCACCTGTGTTGCGCCGATTTTGTTGCTGCCATGTGCGACAAACGGGGTGACGATCCATCAAAGGACCCGCGTCTTCGGCAGCATATGGAGATCGCGAACGCACTGCCTCGGCACGGGAAAGACGTATCCGTCAAGCCCGCGCCCGTCGCGCAATCCGGCGTTCCCGAAACAGAGTAAACATCCCCATCGCAACCACGACCCCAGCACCAATCAGCGTCAGCCCATCCGGCCATTCCCCAAAGAAGACCAGCCCCAAGATCAGGGCCCAGATCAGTCCGGTATACCGAAAAGGCGCGACAAAACCGATATTGCCGACCCGCATGACCATGACGGCAAACAGATAGCCGATGAAGATAAAGATAGCCGCCAGCGTTAGAAGCCCTGCGCCTTTTGCATCGACCGGGGCCCAGTCAACGGTGATTGAGGTTAGGCCGAAGGCAATGGTGATCACCACGGCAGCGGCTAAGGCCACTGTCATCGATGGAGTGGTAAAAGACATCTTGCGCACGATGATGTCGCGAAAGGTGATGAAGGCAACCGCGATCAAGGCATAGATAGACCACCCGTTGAACCCGTCCCCGCCGGGCTGCACAATCAGCATAACGCCGCCCAGCCCGATAAGAATGGCAACCAGTCGTCGCCACCCCAGAGATTCTGACAAGAACAGCCAAGCCGCCAGCGCCACGGTCAGTGGTAGCACTTGCAGCACAGCCGTTACATTGGCGATCGGCATGTGGAAAAGGGCGGACAGGAAGCAGTAGGTCGCCCCAACCTCAGCGAAGGATCGCAGCAGGATCAGCGTCCATTCCCGGCGACCCAGATCGAATTTCAACGACCTGAGCGCAAGCCCCAATCCGAAAAGTAAAACACAGGTCACGACCCCGCGCAAAAAGACCGCCTGAGACAACGGCATACTTCCCGACAGTGCTTTCATGCACGCATCGTTCAGCGTGTAACCCGCCAGCGACCCGGACATCAAAGCCGCACCCTTGGTGTTGTCCGAAAGCATCACGATGCGGACCCTTTTGCCCCGTTGCGCAACCTCCAAAGGCGGCGCTGCAATTTGGTCAGCAAACTGGCCTGTGCTTCGGACTGCGCGACATTATCAAGCTGGTATTTGCGGCGCCCAACTACGGCCCATGCCGCGACAGGTGCCGATTGCATGACGACGGCAAAGCCCGCTCGCCCGCTGTCGATCTGCAGCGCCGAATTGACATCGCGCCGTTCCCAGCGCGCCGGGGCGAAGATTATTTCGCCTGTTGCATCTTCCAGAAAGATCGCCGGAACGTCTGCACTTTGTCCCTTCAGGTCAGCGCACCAGCCGATGCACAGAACCCCGTTTCCCAACGCGATGGTTTGTTCAATCACACCCTGCATTGCACCGTCACGCCCTTTGGGCACCGCTGCCAACAGCGCAAGATCTGCTGCCCGCCGGGTGTCTGTCGCGTGATCGCGCAGAAGATCCCGCCCCGGCACCGAGAAGGACAGCCGCGCCTTCAGCGCCTCGATCTGCATCCAGGAGGCCGCTATCGCATCGTTATATTTCGTGGCTTGCCGCGACACATCCACCCGGTATTCACACACCGGCGAAGGGTCGTCCAACCAAGCGGCTGCGCCTTCGGACAGGGCAGATAGAAGCAGATAGTAATCTTCGAACAACACCAACTCAGGCAAGCTTGGGATGTGGCGCACCAACACCGCACGCTGCGTGATGAAAGAATTGAACGGGGCCACATTGTGGCGCAGGAGATCCGTCAGCTGAAACGGAAAACTGCCATAAGGCAGAGTGCGAAACGGTGTATCCTCACCGGCGTTGAAAAGCGCAAGGTCAGCCGCCCCAAAGGTGACACTCGCCCCGGTTTCGCGCGCACGTGCCACCAATCGGGTGGCGGCATTCTTGTGCCAAACATCATCGAAATCCAGAACGCCGACAAAATCACCATGCGCGGCTTCGACACCAAGCTTCAACAGGTGAACGCGGCTGTCCCCGTCAAACTCGGTCGCAAGATGCCTCAGCAGACGGGGCCCATTGGGCGCCATGTTGTCAACACCCGCGCGCGCAAGTAACGCCACTTCAGTCAATTCCGGCCATTTGCCATCGGTGCACAAAAGCACCTCGATCGCGTCAGTCGTGGATTGCGTCCATACGGATTGGAAAGCGCGCGCAAGCTCGTCGATCCTGTCCGGATCGTGCGCCCGTATCAGCACGCTAAGCGCGGGCGGCGCAGAATTCGTGCCTGACGGTGCGGATACTGTCATGACGATCCCAGTTCGGTTTGCTGTTCCAAAACTTCTTCATCGACACCGGCCGGGCGTCCTTCGATCTGTCCCCAGCGGATGAAATGATAGAACGGGTTCACGCCGGCACTTGCAACATCTGCGTTCTCAAGCCTGTAGCTGCTGGTCGAGAAACCGGGCGCTGGATCGTAACCGTTTGCAACCCCACGCGTCACGTAGTGCAAGACCGCCCCACCCGGAAAGCCCACCGCGTCGGGGTGAGCTTTTTCATAATAGCCAACATCGAACAGCCCCGAACGAGCAATCACGACAGCTTCTTTCAACTGTTGCCGGAGCATAGGTCGGCGCAGCACCCCACAAAGCCTACGAGGGTGCAAGGCAAAGCCCACCAGTGACCAAAGCTCAGGCGTCAGGAGTGACAGCTTTTTTCCCTCCGGTGCAGCCGTGGTCGCGGCGGGCGAATAGACTGGGTCCGCAAGCAACGCCTGCAGTCGGGCCAGCGCGTCACCTGTCAAGGCAGTGTCATCTTCCAGCGATGAAACATTCCGTGCAGGCGCCATCGAAACATGGATGGCTTCAGGCAAATAAGCCCCATAGAACGCTTCGTTAGACTGTTTCAGGCGCGCCATGATCGTTGCCCGCTGTTGGTGGTCCAGAAAGCCGACTGCCTTGCCTTCGTTCAGATCATCAGGCGTCATCTCGACGATGGACGCGTTGATCTGCAAGACCTTCGCCCGTGGCAACGGCACGGCGTTGGCCTTGCGGATCAACAGCGCGGCCAGCTTTGACGTTGACCGGTTACGCGCCTTGCGGGATGGCTTTTCATACGCGTCAGGATCGCAGCCCGACAGGCCGATAACCTCAAGGAAATCCCGTACTGTCCCCCCGGCCTTCGCCTTGGACAGCTCATAGGATCGAAACGTGATCGGGGCATTTGGGAACGCCTCGCGCAGCGTGGCGGCAACGTGATCATAGGACAAAAGCCCTTGACCCATCTGCTCTTCGACAAAGGCCTCAACGCTGGCTGTTTCACGCATGCCGGGGCTTGTGATGCTTTCAACATACATACTTTCAAGCCATTCATCCTGACGGCGCATGTAGCACACCAGGGTCACATCCAGACCCGCGAGCGCTTTGGCCAGCTTCGCAGCCGCATCCCCATCGCCCCAAAATCGGGTGGAAAGGATATTCTCAACGCTTAGAAATACGGCCTGCGGCGGGGTGGTGAGTGAGGCCACTTCTAGGCGAAGCTGATCCAACCCCGCGCGACTTCCGTTCAGAAGGCCGCCAATCAGGCCGGCATGCCCAGATGTGCGGTGCGCGCGCGGGCCGGACCCCATTTCCAATCCGGCATAGGGATAATAGACGTCGTGGTCCCTGAGCAGCGCGAAACGGTTGAGTTCGAAAAACTTTTGCAACGCAGAAGACCCGGTCTTGGTCTGACCGCAATGCAGAAAGACCTTCGGCATGTCCGATACGGGGGCAAGCCCATTGGCCTCGGCTTTGGTCACAGCTGGCAAAGGCGTGCGACGCAAAAACCTATCAAGCTGCGTCTTCCGCGCGGCGGTCGTGGCGGATGAAGACACACCATGTGCCAACCACTCATACAGCGCTTGCCTGTGTGGCAGCGACAGGTTGCGGGTCTGCACGAGGTCGACCAACGCATCTGGCATCTGCGCCAGCAACACCAGCCGAAGCGCGTCATAATAGCCCGAGTGCAGCCGCGCATCACGCGGCTTAAACAATACCTGCTCGGTCGTCGTCGCCCGCTCGTCCCAATCAAAGCAGCCACATGCTGCAATGAATGCTGCAAAAGCCGAGTCTGCCCGAACCGAGGGGTCAGCGAACAGCTTGCCCCAATACCGGTCGATGTTTTGCAGATAGTAAAGCTGGTTGGCGGCAAGATAGTCTTGCGCATCCCCGCGCGCCATTAGGCCACGCATCGCATCGTTCACGATCTGCAAATGGATGGCAAACAAAGACATCTGCGCTGTATCCACGCTGCGCATTGTCGAGCCTTCGCGCACCCGGTATTGCACAAGCTCGTCCGGCACACAGGTGACACGACTGGCCGCAGAAAGGGCCTGCGTAAAGAAGGGGCGATCTTCACGCTGACGCAAGCGTTTCGAGAACCGAATGCCATGATCGTCCAGAAACGCCCGCCGCGCCAGAAATTGCCAACACGAGGTATAATTCACCAGCCCCGGAAGTGTTGCGATGGTTTGCCCATGAACCGGTGCGTCAACGACCGGGTGTGCGGCAGGCACGTCCGGCTTGCCGTCGAGAAAGATGCGATAGTGGCCACCGGCCAGATCAGCATCGCCGTCCTTCGCCGCACGATACCAGCGCCCCAGCGCATCGGTGCCATTCAACAGGTCATCGCTGTCCAGAAAGGCAACAAATTCGCCCTGAGCCTCATCCAGACCGCGGTTGCGCGCACGCGCCTGGCCTTGGTTTTCGTCTTGGAAAATCGCACGGATGTGGTCGTGCTGTTCGGCCGCATCATGGATCATCTGTGCCGTCGCATCCGTGCTGCAATCGTCGATGATGATATGTTCGAACGAAACGCCGACCTGCGCTGCCACCGAAGCGATCGTCTGCTCCAGATAGTCCACCGTATTGTAGGCCGGCGTGATGACCGAAACCTGAATAGCCATGAAGCAGACCCTTCGCCGCACCTTGTTGCAGACGAAAGCCGACAACAGATCTCGCCCCTTGGTGTGTTAAATCATCGCCCCTGCCCCGTCCACTGCGAAACCCTGAGGCCCTGAAACGAAAAGCCCCACCGCATGGGTGGGGCTTTCCAAGTTCGATTTGGTGCCGATCAGGGCTGTTCGGACCCGCCAGCTTCGGGGGTTTCGACCAAGCCAAGATCGTCTTCGGGGGCGTCCGCGAACACGTCATCAGCGGGCGCGGCCAGCGCGGCGGCAGCTTCTGCTTTGGCGCGCGCTTCCTCGATCACTTTAACGTCGCGTGCTTGTGCTACCTGACGCACACGCTGCGTGGCCCCACCGGTCCCGGCTGGGATCAGGCGACCCACGATGACGTTTTCCTTGAGGCCAACCAGCTTGTCGCGCTTACCTTGGACAGATGCCTCGGTCAGAACGCGGGTGGTTTCCTGGAACGACGCCGCCGAGATGAACGAACGTGTCTGCAAGCTCGCCTTGGTGATCCCCAGCAGGATCGGCTCGCCCGATGCCAGACGGCGACCTTCGGCCGCTGCCTTTTCGTTGGCTGCGTCAAACTCGGCCTTGTCCACATGCTCGCCTTTCAGAAGCGTGGTTTCGCCCGAGTCCAAGATCTCCCACTTCTGCAGCATCTGGCGAACGATCACCTCGATGTGCTTGTCGTTGATCTTAACACCCTGCAGGCGATAAACGTCCTGAACTTCGTCGATCATGTAGTCAGCCAGCGCTTCGACACCCATGATAGACAGGATGTCATGCGGCGCGGGGTTGCCGTCCATGAGGTATTCGCCCTTCTGGATGAAGTCACCTTCCGCAACCGGAATGTGCTTGCCCTTGGGCACCATGTATTCGACGGGCTCCATGCTTTCATCAGCCGGCTCGATCGAGATGCGACGCTTGTTCTTGTAGTCGCGGCCAAAGCGCACGTAACCATCAATTTCCGCGATGATTGCGTGATCTTTCGGACGACGTGCTTCGAACAATTCGGCCACACGCGGCAGACCACCGGTGATGTCCTTGGTCTTGGCGCCTTCACGCGGGATACGCGCGACAACGTCACCAGCTTTCACCTTCGAGCCGTCTTCGATCGACAGGATCGCATCGACGGACAAAGTATAGGTCACCGGGTTGCCCGCATCGTTGCGGACCGGTTCGCCATCTTCACCCACCAAGATCACCTCGGGCTTCAACTCGTTGCCTTTGGGGGCCGAGCGCCAGTCAGACACGATCTTCTGTGTCATGCCGGTCGCATCGTCGGTTTCGTCCCGCACCGAGATACCGCTGATCAGGTCGACGAACTTCACAGTTCCGTCCTTCTCGGCGATCATTGGCAGTGTGTAGGGATCCCATTCGAACAGCTTGTCGCCACGCCCGACTGAAGCGCCGTCTTTGACGTGCAGCTTCGAACCATAGCTGAGCTTGAAGGCCGCGCGTTCGGCACCGTTTTCGTCCATGATTGCAAGAACCATGTTACGACCCATGACCACAATATCGCCGTCTCGGTCTTCCAGAATACTGGCGTTCCGATATTCGATCTTGCCGTCTTGGTTGGCTTCCTGGAACGATTGCTGACCACCTTGCGCAACACCGCCGATGTGGAACGTCCGCATCGTCAGCTGTGTGCCGGGTTCACCGATCGACTGCGCCGCGATGATACCGACCGCTTCGCCCGTGTTCACACGCGTACCGCGCGCAAGGTCACGACCGTAGCAATTGGCGCAAACGCCTTCTTCGGCTTCACAGGTCAGCGGGCTGCGCATGCGCACAGTCGCCACGCCCGAGGCCTCGATCTCATCGGCTTTGCGTTCGTCGATCAGTTCGTTCTTGGCAACGATGATTTCGTCCGTTCCCGGAACCAGAACATCCTCGGCGACGACACGACCCAAAAGGCGTTCGCCCAAGGTCGCGACGACTTCACCGTCGTTCACAGCCGCTTCGGCAGTGATCGATTTCTCGGTGCCGCAATCGACCATGCGGACGATGCAGTCTTGCGCAACGTCAACCAGACGACGGGTCAGATAACCCGAGTTCGCGGTTTTCAAAGCCGTATCCGACAGACCCTTACGGGCACCGTGGGTCGAGTTGAAGTACTCAAGCACGGTCAGACCTTCTTTAAAGTTCGAGATGATCGGCGTTTCGATAATCTCGCCCGAAGGTTTGGCCATCAGGCCGCGCATGCCGCCCAGCTGTTTCATCTGGGTGACAGAACCACGCGCGCCGGAGTGCGCCATCATGTAGACCGAGTTCGGTTCCGCTTCGGCGCCGTGCTCGTCCAGCTTGGCGGACGAAATGGCATCCATCATGGCATCGGTGACCTTGTCGTTACATTTCGACCAGGCATCGACCACCTTGTTATACTTCTCGCCCAGTGTGATCAGGCCGTCCATATACTGCTGTTCGAACCCTTTCACCTGATCGCGGGTTTCATCCACGATCGGCCATTTGCTGTCCGGAATGACCATGTCGTCCTTGCCGAACGAGATGCCAGCCTTGAACGCTTCTTTGAAGCCCATCGACATGATCTGGTCACAGAAAATAACCGACTCTTTCTGACCGCAATAACGATAGACAGTGTCGATGACCTGCTGAACTTCCTTCTTCCGCAGAAGGCGGTTCACCAGTTCGAACGGAGCCTTCGCGTTCAGCGGCAGAAGCGCGCCAAGACGGATACGACCCGGCGTGGTTTCGAAGCGAACCGTCACTTCGTTGCCTTCCTCGTCGATCTGCTTCATGCGGGCCTGAACCTTGGCGTGCAGGTGAACTTCACCAGCGTCCAAAGCGTGCTGAACTTCGTCCACGTCGGAGAAGATCATGCCCTCACCCTTCATGCCTTCACGCTCCATCGTGATGTAGTAAAGGCCAAGGATCATATCCTGCGACGGCACGATGATCGGCGCGCCGTTGGCGGGCGACAGAACGTTGTTCGTCGACATCATCAACACGCGCGCTTCCAGCTGAGCTTCCAGCGACAGCGGCACGTGAACGGCCATCTGGTCGCCGTCGAAGTCCGCGTTGAACGCAGAACACACCAGCGGGTGAAGCTGGATGGCTTTACCTTCGATCAGAACCGGTTCGAACGCCTGAATGCCAAGACGGTGCAACGTGGGCGCACGGTTCAGCATAACGGGGTGTTCGCGGATAACCTCGTCCAGAATATCCCAAACTTCGGGACGTTCTTTTTCGACCAGCTTCTTGGCTTGCTTTACGGTGGAAGACAGGCCTTTGGCTTCAAGGCGCGAATAGATGAACGGCTTGAACAGCTCCAGCGCCATCTTCTTGGGCAGACCACATTGGTGCAGCTTCAACTCAGGCCCGGTCACGATGACCGAACGACCCGAGAAGTCGACGCGTTTGCCCAAAAGGTTCTGACGGAAGCGACCTTGCTTACCTTTCAGCATGTCGCTGAGCGACTTCAGCGGACGCTTGTTGGCACCCGTGATCACGCGGCCACGACGGCCGTTGTCAAACAGCGCGTCAACCGATTCCTGCAACATCCGCTTTTCGTTGCGGACGATGATGTCAGGTGCGCGCAGTTCGATCAGACGCTTCAGACGGTTGTTCCGGTTGATCACGCGGCGATACAGATCGTTCAGGTCCGAGGTCGCGAAACGACCACCATCCAGCGGCACCAGCGGGCGCAGCTCGGGCGGGATCACCGGGATCACAGTCATGATCATCCATTCCGGGCGGTTGCCCGATTCAATGAACGATTCAACGATCTTTAGGCGCTTGATGATCTTCTTGGGCTTCAACTCGCCCGTCGCTTCGGCCAGATCGGCGCGCAGCTGTTCGGCTTCCGCCTCAAGATCAATCGCAGACAGCATTTCGCGGATCGCTTCAGCGCCGATATTGGCGGTGAAGGCGTCCATGCCATAGGTGTCTTGCGCGTCCATGAACTCTTCTTCGGTCATCAACTGACCGTAGGTGAGGTCCGTCAGGCCGGGTTCGATCACCACGTAGTTCTCGAAATACAGGATGCGTTCCAGATCGCGCAGAGTCATGTCCAGCATCAGGCCGATGCGCGACGGCAGCGACTTCAGGAACCAGATGTGAGCGACAGGGGCTGCCAGCTCAATATGGCCCATACGCTCGCGGCGCACTTTCTGCAGGGTAACTTCCACACCACATTTCTCGCAGACAACGCCGCGATACTTCATGCGCTTATATTTACCGCACAGGCATTCGTAGTCTTTGACCGGGCCAAAGATACGGGCACAGAACAGACCGTCGCGTTCGGGTTTGAACGTCCGGTAGTTGATGGTCTCGGGCTTCTTGATCTCGCCATACGACCACGAAAGAATCCGTTCCGGGCTGGCCAGCGACACTTTGATTTCGTCAAAGGTCTTGGGGGCCGCCAGCGGGTTGAACGGGTTTGTTGTCAGTTCCTGGTTCATTTTGCGTTCCTTACATTAAGGGAGGGAGGGAAGGGGTAAGGCAAAGCGCCTTACTCCTCGCCCTCTGCATCCAGGAGTTCCATGTTAAGGCCGAGGCCGCGGACTTCTTTGACAAGCACGTTGAAGCTTTCCGGCACGCCGGCTTCAAAGTTGTCCTCGCCTTTGACGATGCTTTCGTAGACTTTCGTCCGTCCGGCAACGTCATCCGATTTGACCGTGAGCATTTCTTGCAGCGTGTAGGCAGCGCCATACGCTTCAAGGGCCCAGACCTCCATCTCACCGAAGCGCTGGCCACCGAACTGCGCCTTACCACCCAGCGGCTGCTGTGTGACAAGCGAGTACGGACCAGTAGACCGCGCGTGGATTTTGTCGTCCACAAGGTGGTGCAGTTTCAGCAGGTATTTCACGCCCACCGTCACTTCGCGCGAGAACTGTTCGCCGGTGCGACCGTCAAACAGAACCGATTGGCCCGAGGTGTCGAACCCGGCACGCGTCAGCGCATCGTTCACGTCAGCCTCTTTCGCGCCGTCAAAGACGGGCGTTGCAATCGGCACACCACGGGTCACATTGCCTGCGGCATCGACCAGCGTGTCTTCGTCCATGCCAGCAATGCCTTCTTCGTAGACATCGTCGCCATAGGCGATGCGCATGGCTTCGCGAACCGGGGTCAGATCGCCGGAGCGACGGTATTCACCCAAGGCTTCGTCGATGTTCAGACCCAGACCGCGCGCGGCCCAACCCATATGGGTTTCAAGGATCTGACCGACGTTCATACGCGACGGCACACCCAGCGGGTTCAGACAGAAGTCGACGGGCGTCCCATCAGCAAGGAACGGCATGTCTTCCATCGGCACAACCTTGGAAATAACACCTTTGTTCCCGTGACGACCGGCCATCTTGTCGCCCGGCTGAAGCTTGCGCTTCACGGCAACGAAGACTTTGACCATCTTCATCACACCCGGCGGCAGATCATCACCACGACGGACTTTTTCGACCTTGTCTTCAAAACGCGCATCCAAAGCACGTTTCTGCGCTTCGAACTGGTCATTCAGGGCCTCGACGATCTTGGCATCATCCTCGTCTTCCAGCGCAAGCTGCCACCACTGGCCGCGGCTCAGGCTTTCCAGAAGCTCGTCGGTGATTTTCGATCCCGATTTGACGCCTTTCGGCCCCTTCACGGCAACCTTGCCTTCGATCATGCTGCGCAGGCGCGCATAGATGTTACGCTCCAGAATGTGCAGCTCGTCATCACGGTCACGGGCAAGGCTTTCGACCTCTTCCCGCTCGATCTGCAAGGCACGTTCGTCTTTTTCGACGCCATGGCGGTTAAAGACGCGCACTTCGACAACCGTGCCGAAATCGCCCGGCTTCACACGCAACGAGGTGTCGCGAACGTCCGATGCTTTTTCACCGAAGATGGCGCGCAGAAGTTTTTCTTCCGGCGTCATCGGGCTTTCGCCTTTGGGTGTGATCTTACCGACCAGAATATCGCCCGGCTCAACATCCGCACCGATGTAAACGATGCCAGCCTCGTCGAGGTTGCGCAGCGCTTCTTCACCGACGTTCGGAATGTCGCGAGTGATCTCTTCCGGCCCAAGTTTCGTGTCACGTGCAGCGACTTCGAATTCCTCGATATGGACCGAGGTAAACACGTCGTCACGCGCGATACGTTCCGAGATCAGGATCGAGTCTTCGTAGTTGTAGCCATTCCAAGGCATAAACGCGACGACCACGTTTTTACCCAGAGCCAGTTCACCCATATCCGTGGACGGACCATCGGCAATGACTTCGTCTTTCGAAACCTGCTGACCCACCTTCACCAGCGGACGCTGGTTGATGCAGGTGTTCTGGTTCGACCGCTGGAACTTGCGCAGACGATAGATATCGACGCCCGCGTCACCCAGACCAAGGTCTTCGGTGGCGCGCACAACGATACGCGTTGCGTCAACCTGGTCGATGACACCGCCGCGCTTGGCCTGAATGGCAGCACCTGAGTCGATTGCAACCTTGCCTTCGATACCGGTGCCGACATACGGTGCCTCGGCCCGCAGAAGCGGAACGGCCTGACGTTGCATGTTCGACCCCATCAGGGCGCGGTTGGCGTCGTCGTTTTCCAGGAACGGAATAAGCGACGCCGCAACCGATACCAGCTGCTTGGGCGACACGTCGATCAGGTCAACGCTTTCGCGCTGCGCCATGGTGTATTCGCCCGACTGACGGGTGTTCACCAGATCGTTTTCAAACCGGCCGTCTTCGTCCAGATGCGCGTTGGCCTGAGCCACGGTGTGGCGCATTTCTTCAGTGGCGGACAGGTAATTCACCTCGTCGGTGACCTTGCCGTTCACAACCTTCCGATAAGGCGTTTCGATGAAGCCGTATTTGTTCACGCGGGCAAACGTGGCCAGCGAGTTGATCAGACCAATGTTCGGCCCTTCCGGCGTTTCAATCGGGCACATCCGACCATAGTGGGTCGGGTGCACGTCGCGCACTTCGAAACCGGCACGTTCACGGGTCAGACCACCCGGCCCAAGCGCCGACAGGCGGCGTTTGTGGGTGACTTCCGACAGCGGGTTGGTTTGGTCCATGAACTGCGACAGCTGCGAAGAGCCGAAGAATTCACGAACCGCAGCCGCAGCTGGTTTCGCGTTGATCAGGTCTTGCGGCATGACGGTGTCGATCTCGACCGACGACATACGTTCCTTGATCGCACGTTCCATACGCAGCAGGCCAACGCGATACTGGTTCTCCATCAACTCACCGACCGAGCGCACACGACGGTTGCCCAAGTGGTCGATATCGTCGATGTCGCCCTTGCCGTCGCGCAGTTCGACCAGCGCCTTGATGCAGGCGACGATGTCTTCGCGGCGCAGGGTGCGCTGTGTGTCCTCGGCGTCCAGATCCAGACGCATGTTCATTTTCACGCGCCCAACAGCCGACAGGTCGTAGCGTTCGCTGTCAAAGAACAGCGTGTCGAACAGCGCGGATGCGGCTTCGACGGTGGGCGGTTCACCCGGACGCATGACGCGATAGATATCCATCAGCGCGGTATCCCGGCCAAGGTTCTTGTCTGCCGCCATCGTGTTGCGGATGTAGGGACCGACATTGACGTTGTCGATGTCCAGAACCGGAATGTCGGTCACGCCCGCATCCATCAGTTCTTTCAACGACCCGCCGATCAGCTCGCCATCTTTGTCGTGCTCTAACGTCAGTTCGTCACCAGCTTCGACATAGATCGCGCCAGTTTCTTCATTGATGATGTCTTTCGCGACATAGCGACCAACGATCGCGTCGAACGGCACAAGAAGATTGATGTCCTTGCCGTCCTCCATCAGCTTCTTGACGGCGCGCGGCGTGATTTTCTTGCCGGCTTCAGCGATGACTTCGCCGGTTTTGGCATTCACCAGATCTTGCGTCGGACGGGTGCCTGCTACGCGTTCGGGGAAGAACTTGGTAACCCAACCCTTGTTCTTCTTCAGTTTGAACGGAACAGTGTCATAATACGCGTCACAGATCGCTTCCTGATCCAGACCCAGCGCATAAAGCAGGGTGGTCACAGGCAGCTTGCGGCGACGGTCGATGCGCGCAAAGACGATGTCCTTGGCGTCAAATTCGAAATCCAGCCACGAGCCGCGATAGGGAATGATCCGGCACGCAAACAGAAGCTTGCCCGACGAATGCGTCTTGCCCTTGTCGTGGTCAAAGAACACGCCTGGCGAACGGTGCATCTGAGATACGATCACACGCTCGGTGCCGTTCACGACGAAGGTGCCGTTCGGCGTCATCAAAGGCATGTCGCCCATGAACACGTCTTGTTCCTTGATGTCCTTGACCGACTTCGCGCCTGTATCCTCGTCGATATCAAACACGATCAGGCGAAGCGTCACTTTCAGCGGCGCCGAATATGTCAGGTCGCGCTGTTGGCATTCCTCGACATCGAATTTCGGCTGCTCCAGCTCGTATTTAACGAACTCAAGAATAGCGGTTTCGTTGAAATCCTTAATCGGGAAAACCGATTGGAACACCGAATTGATGCCCTCGCCATCCATGGGCTGGGGCTGATCGCCGGAATTCAGGAAAAGATCATACGAGCTTTTTTGAACCTCAATCAGGTTCGGCATCTCAAGCACTTCACGGATTTTACCGTAGTACTTGCGCAAACGTTTTTGGCCAAGATAGGACTGCGCCATAAGGTAATTACCTTTCATTTCTCAACTGATGCGCCAACCGTTGGGTCACCGGCGACGCCTCGTCCGAGATTGGGGGTTCGGACCAATTCCCGGAAACCCGCCCAAGGGTTTCCTCCCGATCCAGTGAACCTTTCCCAGGAAAACGTCCGCGTCGCATCGCAGGCCCTCTCCAAGACAGGTTCGGCTGGACCCGGATTTCTCCGGACCCAGCCATATCTTGTGGGCCTAACACGACCCAAAAGCGCAGGGCTTAGGCCAGCTCGACTTCGGCGCCAGCTGCTTCCAGCTTGCCTTTGACGTCTTCTGCTTCGGCTTTGTCCACGCCTTCTTTGATCTTGCCGCCAGCTTCGACCAGCTCCTTGGCTTCTTTCAGGCCAAGACCGGTGATGCCGCGAACTTCTTTGATCACGTTGATTTTCGAGGCGCCGGCGTTCTTCAGAACGACGTCGAACTCGGTTTTTTCTTCAGCAGCTGCGCCAGCGTCGCCAGCGGGGCCTGCCATCATCACTGCGCCGCCAGCTGCGGGCTCGATGCCATACTCGTCTTTGAGGATGGTTTTCAGTTCTTGTGCTTCGAGAAGGGTCAGACCCACGATCTCTTCTGCAAGTTTTTTCAGATCAGCCATTTGACTTCTTTCCGTTATTAGATGTGTTCCAACGTGAGGCGATATTTCGCTACACGGGGCTCAGATTGCTTAAGCAGCCTTGTCCTCGATTGTGGACAAGATGGATGCGATGTTCGAAGCAGGCGCGCCAATGGCCCCAGCGATGTTCGAAGCAGGTGCGCCAATGCAGCCAACGATCGAAGCAATAAGCTCGTCACGCGACGGCATAGCGGCAACAGCTTTGACACCGGCCGAATCCAGCGCCGTTTCACCCATGGCACCACCAAGAATAACGAGCTTGTCGTTGGTCTTGGCGTAGCCTTCCATGACCTTGGCCGCAGCCACAGGATCTTCGGAATAGGCAAGAACGGTCATGCCTGAAAGAAGGTCGGCGATCGAAGCGGCCGGCTTGTCTTCCAAGGCGATTTTGGCGAGCTTGTTCTTGGCAACACGCACCGACCCGCCAGCTTCGCGCATTTGCGAACGCAGGTCCTGCATCTCGGCAACCGTGAGACCCGCGTAGTGGGCAACCACTACAACGCCAGAGCTTTCGAAGATCTGGCCGAGTTCCTCGACCACTTTCTCTTTCTGGGCTCTATCCACAGTTTTACTCCAAGTATGGAGGGTCAGACCCTCCGGCTCTTATTTCACCAGATTTTCAGAGAAAACCCGGCAATCGGGTCCGTTATACGGGTCCTTCGCAAAATCGCCCCAAGGCCAAGCGGCCACGAGAATTCTTTTGTTCATTTCCCATCTCAGGCAGGAATTATGACCCTTGCGCGCGGTCGCTTTTCAGCTTGACCCACCAGCGTCACCCACCGTCTCGGACGAAATGCAAAACAGCGCACGACGAATCGCACGCTGGGCTGCAAGGGGTATGTAGGATGTTTGGAAAGGTTTTCCAACCCCTAAACGGGCGCGCGCTTCAACACGTCGCCCTTAGGAACTCCGAAATGCTAGCACGAAAAGGGCACCAGCGCAAAAGGGGAAAATCGATACAAGAAAAGGGCGCCACATCGGGCGCCCTTTGGTGTGTCTTGTCAGCCTTAGATCAGGCGTTGCCTGTGGCGTTGTCGACCGAGATCGTGATGCCCGGACCCATGGTCGAGCTTAGCGCGATCTTCTTCATATAGGTGCCTTTGGCGCCCGTCGGCTTGGCCTTCTGAACGGCCTCGATAAAGGCACGCACATTTTCGACCAGCTTGGCTTCGTCAAACGACGCCTTGCCCAGACCAGCGTGAACCACGCCACCTTTTTCAGCTTTGAACTGAACTTCGCCGCCCTTTGCAGCTTCAACAGCTTCCTTGACGTCCATCGTCACCGTGCCAACCTTCGGGTTCGGCATCAGGTTGCGGGGACCAAGGACTTTACCCAGACGACCGACGATCGGCATCATGTCAGGAGTGGCAATGCAGCGATCGAAATCGATCTTGCCACCTTGGACCGCTTCCATCAGATCCTCGGCGCCAACGATGTCTGCACCAGCGGCCTCGGCTTCTTCAGCCTTCGGACCGCGTGCGAACACGGCGACGCGCATGGTTTTACCGGTGCCGTTGGGCAGACCGATAACACCGCGAACCATCTGATCGGCGTGACGCGTGTCAACACCCAGGCTCATGGCGATTTCGATGGTTTCGTCGAACTTGGCCTTGGCGTTGTTCTTGACCAGCGCGACAGCTTCTTCGACGCTTACATTTTCCTTGCCGGCGAATGCTTCGCGCGCGGCTGTGGTGCGTTTACCCAGTTTAGCCATCTTACTTCACCTCAATGCCCATAGACCGGGCAGAGCCCAGAACGATCAACATCGCAGCTTCGATATCAGTCGCGTTCAGATCTTTCATTTTCGCTTCGGCGATTTCTTTCACCTGCGCTGCGGTCACGGTTCCCACGGTTTCGTGGCCGGGCTTGTTGGCACCCGATTTCAGACCAGCAGCCTTGATCAGATAATAAGACGCAGGCGGCGTCTTGATATCCATGGTGAAGGACTTGTCCTGATAATAGGTGATCACGGTGGGGCACGGTGCACCGGGCTCCATGTCCTGCGTCTTGGCGTTGAACGCCTTGCAGAATTCCATGATGTTGATGCCGCGTTGACCCAATGCGGGGCCGACGGGCGGGCTGGGGTTGGCTTGACCTGCAGGAACCTGCAGCTTCATTGTGCCAGCGAGTTTTTTAGCCATTTGGCTTCTCCTTTAACAACAGCTCCGGGACGCGTCCCTTTGCCTTCCATTGTCGTGGTCTGGGTTGGGGATCGCGATCCCTGCCCCTCCCACGCCCGCCCGATCGGGCGGCTTACGCGTCAGGCCTGTTTGGTGACCTGCGTGTATTCCAGTTCGACCGGGGTGGCCCGGCCAAAGATCGACACCGTCACCTTCAGGCGCTGGTTGTCGTCATCTACTTCTTCCACCATGCCGTCAAAGCCTTCGAACGGGCCATCGGTCACGGCAACCTTTTCACCGATTTCGAAGTGGATCAGCGTGCGCGGCGCGTCAACGCCTTCTTCAACACGGTTCAGGATCGCATTCACTTCGGCATCACGCATCGGCATCGGGCGACCTTGCGGACCCAAAAAGCCTGTGACGCGGTTGATCGAGGTGATCAGGTGATAGCCTTCGTCCGACATTTCCATATGCACCAACACATAGCCGGGCATGAAACGGCGTTCGCTGGTGACTTTCTTACCGCGGCGAACTTCGATCACCTCTTCTGTCGGAACCAAAACCTCGTCGATCTCATCTTCAAGGTTTTTCTCTACAACAGATGCCTTGATCTGCTCGGCGATCTTCTTTTCGAAGTTCGAGAGCACGCTCACCGAATACCACCGTTTCGCCATATCAGCCTCTGCCTTCTTGCGCCCAATGGGCCAGTTCAAATTCCGTTTTCGGGAACAAAAAAGCGGCGTGTAACTCGAATCGCCACACGCCCGTCCCGAAGTGTCGCCCGAACTAACCCTGAAACGACCTCATTTCAAGGGGTCAGGCACAAACTCAGCCAAACAGGCCAAGCACAGCGGCCAGGCCACTGCGGATACCCAGATCCACCAGTGAGAAAAACAAAGCCGTCAGCGCAGCCAGCACGAAGACCATACCTGTTGTCAGGAACACTTCCCGGCGGGTCGGCCATGTCACCTTCGACACTTCGGCACGCACCTGCTGGATGAATTGCAGCGGATTGGTCATCTTGGTTCTCAACCTTTCATGAGTCAGGCGGTCAATTACGCAATGCGCGCGGGGTTTTCAAGCCTCGTTGCACCACAGACCGCGACAATCGCACCTGATCGGTCCAATAATGATCAATGCAGCGGAAGGTGATGGCAGGGGCACCAGGGCTCGAACCCGGGACCTACGGTTTTGGAGACCGTCGCTCTACCAACTGAGCTATACCCCTAGGACCGAGGCTGGGATTACGGCAAGGCGCAGGGGTTTTCAAGGCCTTTCGGTGAAGAAAGCGCGCCACAGCTCATTCTGTGCCTGTTTCCTCGCAAACACCTACGCTAAGCTTGCCCATCATGAGTGAGATCGAAGCTGTATTCGCAAAATCGCCGTGGCGCGACGTTCCCCAAGACCGCACCGAACAGGTCGCGCATGTGCCGACGATGCTGGCCGCAGAAGAACAGCAGCTCTACTACTGGCTGACGGCACACTGGTCACAAGATGTGGGCGAGGTTGTCGAACTGGGAAGCTATGTTGGCGGCTCGACCGCGCGACTTGCCGCGGGGCTACAGGACGCTGGAAAACTGGCCCGCGTTTTTGCCTATGACCATTTCCGCTCGGACGAGGCGACGAAAGAGCGCGTGCTGTATCAAAACGGCATTCAACCGTTCAAGGGTGAAAACATCCTTCCGCTGTCCAAGCAGCTACTGGCACCTTGGGCAGACCGCGTCGTCCATCGGCCCGGCGCGATTGAGACGAAAGACTGGAAGGGCGGACCGATCGAGATCCTTGTCATGGATGCCTCAAAATCAGACGTGGTCATGGACCGAATGGCGGAAACTTTCTTTCCCCACCTGATCGCCGGTCAGTCCCTTGTGGTTCAGCAGGATTTCTATCACTGGCGACTTCCGTGGATCCCTGCACAAATGCGACGGCTGCAGCGCTGGTTCAAACCTGTCGCCTACTGCCCAAATGACACTGTGGTGTTTTTGCACACAAACCCGATCACAAAGGCCAGCATTGCCAAAAGGCGCGTTCAGGATTTTGACGATGCACAGGTGAAAGCCGCTTTGCGTCAGTTGAACAAACGCCTTCCTGACTGGAACAAACCCAACCGCATTCGCAAGATGATCAAGGCAATAGAGGCTAATCCGGGCGTGCGAAAAGGGTATCTGATGAAGCGCCCTGAACGTTGATTGCTATCTCAGCCTTGCTTGATCGCAAAAAGGGCGTCCCGCGGGACGCCCTTTCTTCTTTCACTGTGGATCAGGCTCTCGGCAGATTTGGCGTGACCGCCACATTGCCTGTCACTGTCAGAACGCTATGCGTTCTTACTCGATGATCTTCGAGACAACGCCCGAACCAACGGTGCGGCCGCCTTCGCGGATGGCGAAGCGCAGCTTCTCTTCCATCGCGATCGGGGCGATCAGTTCAACGTTGAACTTCAGGTTGTCGCCC